>NZ_SPMY01000028.1 GCF_012939955.1 Candidatus Accumulibacter phosphatis | reverse complement strand
ATCCGTCGGGGTGGGGCAAATTGCGCCTGCCGCATGAAGTAGGACGGGGATAGGGGGAGTTCGCGCCCAAAATGGCGGGATTAGTCATATAGTATATTAGCAGTTACTAATAGTGCACCAACGCCCCCTCAAGCAGCACATCAGGCTGGCTCCATTCGTCACACTCATTTCGGTTGCCCAAAAGACGAGAGTAGACCTGATTTCAGAGGGGTTTACAAGCTCTTGTCATAAGCCCATGAAAGTTAACGATTTTTCAATTGCCGAGTATGACGAAGGGAACTATGCTATCCGAGTGTCGAGGCCCTGGTGCTGGGAGCGGACGGGGAGCGCCCCCGGATACTCCGGATACTCGCAGATCAAAAAGGCAATTCATTCCCGGTAATGTCTTTTACTACCGAGTAGCTTTTTGCATACGATCGTTCAAGCATTCCCTTCTCACTGAGGAACTTCAAGTAGTAGTGGATCGCTATCTGCGGGGCTTCGTTGAACACCGATTCGACCCTGAATCTCCCGGAGATGGCATCAAGGACATCGTCGGCATGGAAATCATTCCCCTGGTTATTGTGAACGAATTCTCGATAGACGAATAATTGCCAGACTCTGCTGGAGACACCGAAGCTGTTGTCACCAGTTACGCGGCGGCCGATTACAGTTTTCACATCTTCTAGGGAAACTAATTCGTCGAGGGAAGAATTCAACAAGTCCAGCTCGGTTGCTAGTTTTTGGCTGTCGGTTAGCCTCAGATAGCTCTCATGATTCTCCTTGGTTTTCTCGCGGATTAGAAATAATCGCTCTTTTGCCTTTCCCAATTCTTCTTCGGCTTCCGCTCGTGCTGCATCGTATAAGCGCTCGCACTTCGAGTTGATCAACCACGAGCGGTTGTGGCTAGAAGACGTGACCAGCTTTTCTATTTCATCCATGCTTGGAATTGCATTTTCTGGGTCGAGGTAAATTTCCATGACTGGATGCCCCAGCTGTTTCAATTTAGCCAGTTTTTCATCATCAACAAAATGGGTCACCGCGATTTCTATCAGAAGCAGCCTTCCGCCCGCGGAAGCGACGATGTCAGGCACGACACCTGAAAACTCCCTGACTTCCTGTGCGACGCTCTCAAGCGCAACTTCCTTCTCTCCGATGTATTTGGACACCGCAGCCTCGGCTTGAGTCTCTTTGTCGTACAGAGTGATCGTGGCAGATATCGATGGGACGAGAACCCTCTTGGTTTTTTTGGAGTACCTGCTTCGCGGCGAGATGGAGAGCAGATTCGTAGCCGGTGGAGCAACCGGTATTTGCCAGATGTGAGAAGTATTTCCGGCGCTCGGGACTCTTAGGATGATTTGCGACGAGCCTAGCTCCGCAACCCGGGCAGGTGCAATTGCAACTTAGACCACGTTTAACGTCACACGGAGAAACAAGTTCGTCTCCTCGAAGTCCGAAAGGGACTGTGAGCATGTCCATTCGAATGGCTCCGGATTATTTTGACAGACGGCAGGAGGTTTCTGACGAGTTGGCTGCTGTTTAGACGGTTCGGTTTTTGGGGACTGCAACAGCCGGTTCTGGCCTCGTCCCCTTGGCATCTGAATCCAATTCTACCCCTCGGGACTGCAGGGTGACGCTGACGGCGGTCTCTCAAGCCACCACAACGGTAGGGCTATCAGGGACGGCTTTCGGCGACGTCGCTACACGAGGGGTGACCAGCAGCTTTGGCCCGACGAGAAGGCGTTTCGCTGGCTTACCGGAATGCTCGCCAACCGGGGCAATGGTGCCGCCAGAACGCCGACCAGCCCAGATGCCAATACAGGACCCCGCCCCGCCGCACACGCACATGGCCTCCCCGCAGGCATCTACTCCGTCGCCCTCTCGACGCGCTCGCGCATCTCTTTACCGGCGGTGAAGTCAGGCACATATTTCGCTGGGACCGCGACCGCTTCTCCACTTTTTGGGTTGCGCCCGGTGCGTCCTGGACGGTGGCTCAACGCGAAGCTTCCGAAGCCACGGATTTCGACGCGATGACCCTGTGACAGCGAGTGCTCGATTGCGCCAAGAATTTCCTTGACCGCTATTTCCGCGTCCTTCGCTGTCAAAGTTGGAAAGTGTGAGGCGATGGCTGCGATTAGCTCAGAGCGTGTCATGAGTCGCATTCTACATGTCTGTCATTCGATGCGGAGGGTGGTCGGCAGGTCTGAACAGCGTCTGATCCTAGCGCTCATGGCCCACCAACACCCAAAGCGGGTTTCATACCATGACGGCAACCGGCCCCTCCAGCCGACGCAGTCGCGCTGACCCTGCACACCGCAATACTTGCCCAACGCATATTTCCTGGGCGGCCAGCGATGCTCATGGGGCAGGTTCGCCCAGCAAACGGTGCCGCTTGCGATTGTGATTGCACGCGATCTCACTCTACTCGTTCGGCGTTGTCGACTTTCCTTCACTGTCTTAGCGTTCCGCGATATGCCAGTTCGTTATGCGGATTCAAAAGGAGCGTTGGAGGTGCGGCACCGAGGTCCACCATAAACGGAGTGTCGCCGCCAGTGCTGAGAATCTGCTTATCGATTTGAGTCAACTCGACATCGACTGTACCTATCCTATCGTATGAAGAGGTCGCGCGAACTCTATTGGGTCCCAACTTGCGAACGGTCACCCCTATGTGTGTGCGTGAACTGCCTCTTGAGTCCGATATTACTTCGCCCCAATAATCACCGACGACTGCATCCGCAAGTTCCACGAGCACCTTGGCTGGGGCTTGTGTCGCGGTCGATAGTTCAGACGAAGCTTGCTGTCGAGGCTGTACGGCTTGCTTGGATGAATCGGTGTTGTCAGGCAAGACGGCGTACACGCTCGCGACAAGTATGACGACCACGGCGACCGCAAGGAGGGTGAGGTGCCGGCCGCGTCCTTTCGCCGCTTCGGCAGAGGTCCGCGTGGGCGACACTGTGTCTCCGCCGACGATGCTGTCAACACCTCGGCAGACCGCCCGGAAACCATCGTGAGAGGGATCGCCAGTCCAACCTGACAAGTCGGCAGTGTGCCTTCTGCGAAACTCGAGAGGGAGTCTTGTGCCATCTATGTTTGCTGGCAGCAGGATGCCGCGCTCCGAGGCCGAGGCAGCTTCGTTCTTCACCCACTCGGAACCGATGGATTCTCGCGACCAAAGTACTACAACGCTCCTTGCAGCATCCAGTTCTTTCTCGATTGCGTGGTCGAACGCTTGACCGGTAAGTATCTCGCGATCCCACCAAACAGATCGGCCGACGGCGCGTAGTGCGGTCGCCAGTGTTTGGGCACTCTCTCGATCTTTTGATGAGTAACTGATGAAGACGTCTGCCATATTGTTCACTCAACCGGGATGCGATCCAGCGCCGCGCGTTGGATGGACTGCTTGAACGTACGCGTGAGGTCCAACGAATAGCGCTTCTCCGTCGCCATAGAAACGCTACGCTCAACCGTCGGTAGTTCACAGCGGATCGACCTGCTTTACGGGACAGCCGCGATGACGGTTCCTCCCGGGATTGTAAGCTTGGACTGCACGAGGTCGATCATTTTCCATGAAGCCAGCAGTAGATCGACGTTCGACAAGCCACCAGAAGCCTGCCAAGCCGAGGTGTCTCTACGGGATCCAGCAGCACACGCACATGAACGCACCGCTGCCCGCACCAGCCCCAACCCACCCCCCAGCTCGGTATAGGCCCGGTCACCCGCCCCAAACGCAAAAAGCCCAGCCGCGAGGGCTGGGCGAAGCGCTTGTACTACTAGGAATTTTCTGTGGCTCCCCGACCTGGGCTCGAACCAGGGACCTACGGATTAACATTTGCCCTCAGCCCGGGCGCCAACTCGCCAAGGCTGAGGATTCCGATTACCCGTGAGAAACGGAGCATCGAAACTGAGCCAATCCCAGATTCTGCATCAGCTTCCTCACTTGGCACGACCTAGCATGACGCGTGTTTCACTGTTGTACGGAAGAACATAGTCATAGGCTGCCACAATGATGTTGTTACCCGGCTGCACGATTTTCATGTTGATGAAGACGGCTTCGCCACTCGTTCCATACGTCCCCACGATCACGGCCTGCGCGTCGTGCGAGCGAGCGATTTCGTTGATTTCTCGGGTAAGAAGGAGTTCGCCAGCGCTCTTCTTCATATAGACGTTGCTCCGGAACTTCATCTCGACAACGCTGAAACCTCGCTGGGAAAAACGGGCCGACACCTGCTCCGAGATCAGCCGGCCGAGCGTGGACGACTGTTCGAGCAGATCAATATTCACAACGGTGGCAACGATGAGCGGGCCGCCATAGGCTTGACTCTTGAACTGTTCCATCAACGCATCGGCGGCGCGGTAGTTGGCGGCGATGAATTCGCTCTTGTCGACAGACGCATAGCTAGGTTCGGGCGCACGATTGACGTTGTCGTTGTACGCACAGCCCGTTAGCAAGGCGATGGTCGCCAAGCCGCCAATCAGGAGCACCTTGGGCATCATTGCCCTCCCCTGACCGTGATGGTATGCAGGACCGGCGCGGTGGCCGCCTTGTAAAGCATCTCGTCAGAGTCTGCAATGTAGTAGACGTTGGTTGCACGACCAAGGTACTGCGTGGCATCGCTAGCCGAGATGGTGATGATCACTTCGTATTGTGGTGTTGGTCCGGAAGCGAGTTCAGAGGTTGACCAGCGGGTGGCGTCGAAGGCCACGGCGGCCAGGGCACCGGCAGCACCCGGCGAGGTGCCTACCCACAGACCACCCAGGGCCCATAAGCCGGCATAGATGGCGGTCGCGCTGGTGAACGTACCGTCAAGACGCCGCGGTGAAAACTTGACGATTTGGATGTCGAAGTCCACTTCCTTCGCTCCGGCCGGCTGCTTGGCGACGTTGACGCCTTCATTGACAAGCGACGTGATCAACTGGGTACGGAATGCCTGTGCGAATGCTGAGGCTTCCTTGGGAAGCTGCACATAAACGAAGCCGCAGTCCGGTTGTGGCGCGATACAACCCCGGCCTAGTCTTAGCGGGTCGATTAGGGTTTTGGCGCTGTGCGCGGCAATGGCGTTCCAGTGTGCGCCGGCCTGCAACTTGACCTGCTTGGTGGTGGCGAAGTTGCTTGGAATTGGCGCTTCACTGTATTGCGTCGCGCATGCTGCCAAAATGGCACTCGCACCAATCGCAAGGGGAAGGCTGAAAGGACGAACGTACTGATCCGGCGATCTGGGCATATTCCCCCCTGAGGTCGTGTGTTTTTCTTAGCAGGCGCCAATCATAGCAGCCCTCAAACGTTACCGGGCACCCCTTAATCCGTAGCACAGATCGGCTGCACTCACCGCGCCGCCACCAGAAGCCTGTGACCCCGCCAGCCCCCCGACCCACCCCCAGCTCGGTATAGGCCCGGACGCCCGCCCCAAACGCAAAAAGCCCAACCGCGGGGGCTGGGCTAAGCGCTTGTACTACTAGGAATTTTCTGTGGCTCCCCGACCTGGGCTCGAACCAGGGACCTACGGATTAACAGTTCGCAAAAAACAGCGTTTTTCTACGTTGAACCGAGTTCGCGAACACTGCTAAATCCGCGTTTTTTCAACATGTTGGCGAAATTAGACGTTGCACGACGTTGAAGCACATGTCTATAATCTGCTTACTGTGCGCTTACCAGAATCAACTGGCAGGCTGACAACGGGGGCAGACATGAACGACAACAAGGTGAACTTCACTGCTGGCAGAGTCGCGGCTTTCCGCTGCGAGGAAAGTAAGCCGGCCGCGTTTCTGTGGGACGCCAGCGCAAGCGGACTTGGCCTGAAGGCGTCCGCCGGAGGTTCAAAACGCTACGTTCTGCAAAGCCGGCTTGAGTCTGGTGCCACCGTCCGGCTGACGATTGGCGACCCGAGGACGTGGACGCTAGCCGCCGCCCGCGACGAAGCCCGCCGACTGCAAACGCTGATCGACCAGGGAATAGACCCGCGCCAAGAGAAGGCCGACCGAATCGCGGCCGCTGACGCCAAGCGCGCCGAGGACGAAGCCAAACGAGTCGAGGCGCAGCGAATCGAGGCACCTGCCTTTGAAGCCTGGCAAGCATACCTCGTGGCACGTGCGCCGAAGTGGGGTGAGCGCACCTTGCTTGATCATCAGCGCCTTGTTGATCCCGGCGGGAAACCCAAGACCCGAGGCCGCCGGCCCGGCGAGGGCGACACGACGATGCCCGGCGCACTTCTGGCCTTGCTGGATCGCCCCCTGGAACAGATAACCGCCGACTGCGTGCGCGCCTGGCTGAAAGACGAGGCAGCCAAACGACCGACACAAGCAGCGCTTGCTTTCCGTCTGCTGCGTGCCTTCCTGAACTGGTGCAGCGATCGCCCCGAGTACCGCGATCAGGCACATGTGGACGCCTGCGGCAGTCGTATGGCGAAAAACGAGCTGCCGAAGAAGATTGCCAAGGATGATTGCTTGCAGCGCGAGCAGTTGCCGTCGTGGTTCGCCACGGTGCGCCGGATACAGAATCCTGTCATTGCCGCCTATCTGCAAACGGCGTTGCTGACGGGAGCGCGCCGGGAGGAAGTGGCGGGCATCCGGTGGAAGGATGTCGATTTCCAGTGGAAATCCCTGACCATCGGCGACAAGGTGCAAGGCAATCGCACTATTCCGATGACGCCCTTTGTCGCTTCGCTGCTCGCCGCCCTGCCCCGCCGCAATGAATGGGTATTCTCAAGCCCTGCCGCCGCGTCTGGCAGGCTGCAAGAGCCGCGCATCCAGCACAACAAGGCACTGATTGCCGCGGGCCTCCCAAACGTCACCATTCACGGCCTGCGCCGCTCGTTCGGTACGCTGGCGGAATGGGTAGAATGCCCCGCCGGAGTCTCAGCGCAAATCATGGGACACGCGCCGAGCGCGACTGCCGAGAAGCATTACCGCGTTCGCCCGCTCGACCTGCTGCGCATGTGGCACACGAAGATCGAGGCCTGGATTCTGACTGAAGCGGGTATCGAGCAGCCCGGCGAATCCGACGCGGGTTTGCGTGTCGTGCAGAATCAATTGTAAAGCGGCGATATACAGACTAGGATTACTTCGTTCCGCCACAAAGGGCTGGAAGCGTTCTTCCGCTCTGGCACGCAAGCTGGAATACAGCCGATTCACGCCAAGCGCCTACGGGAAATGCTGGCCGCCCTGCACGCCGCCGCCGCGCCTGACGACCTTGCCCGCCCTTCCTGGTGTCTGCATGGCCTGTCCGGCAAGCTCGCCGGCTTTCATGCGATGACGGTTCAGGCGAATTGGCGGCTGGTTTTACGGTTCGACGGAACGGACGTGGACCTGCTCGACTACATCGACTATCACTGAGGCCCGACACATGGACATGCACAACCCCGCGCCCCCCCGGCGACCTGCTCGCCGGCTGGCTGGACGACCTCGACATGAACGTGACTGCGTTCGCTGCACACGTGGGCATAAGCCGCGTCATGCTTTCTCGCATCCTGCACGGGCACGCCGCCATCACCGCCGACATGGACCTGCGCTTGCACGAAGCATTGGGCACCTCGCCCGGCTACTGGCTACGGCTGCAGGCGCAACGCGACTTGTGGACCGCTGGCGAGCGCGCCAAGGAACGCGCGCCGGTGGCACGAATCGCGGCTTGACGGGGTTTGTGACGCCTGCGAAACTTGTGTAACATATACGTTACACACTTATGTTCGACCTTCTCGACTACCAGATGGCAGACGGCCGCGACCCGTTCAAAGAATGGCTCGCAGACCTAGCAGACAGGCAGGCACGCGCAAGGGTGGCCGTCCGGGTGCAGCGCATGGCCGCTGGCAACTTCGGCGACCACAAGCCGCTGAGCGATGGAGTATGGGAACTGAAGATAGACCACGGCCCCGGCTACCGGGTGTATTACGCTCAGGCAGGCCGCCGAGTGCTGTTACTGCTGATCGGTGGCGACAAGCGCCGGCAGCAAGCCGACATCGCAACCGCTGTCCGCTACTGGCAAGACTGGAAAATGAGGAACGCACAATGAAAGCCGCCCGCCCCCACGATGACGCAATGGTGGAACTGCTCCGCGAAGATCCGGCTTTTGCCGATGAATACCTGGCTGCTGCGCTGGAAGAGGCCGATGAACCCGGCGGGCGCCAATGCCTGCTCCGCGCCCTGCGCCATGTCGCCCAAGCGCAAGGCATGGAGGAGGTAGCAGAACGCGCCGGCCTGCGCCGTGAAAGCCTTTACCGCGCGCTGTCTCCCAAGGGGAATCCGACACTTGAAACGCTGCTGGCCGTCCTGTCCGCGGCGGGTCTGCGTCTGGCCGTGGCTCGACGCGAAGAACACCCAGCCTGATCGAATTTGCCGCGCCTATCCCGACGGGGAGAAAACCGGGCTTCTTCCCGGCTGGCGCGGCACCCCTACTTGAAGGAGCGCAAAGAAGGAGCGCCGAGCATGAACGTCGTATTCCGTATCAACGGCCGCGAGGCTATCCCGGTCCGTGCCATTCCCTACATGGCAGAAACAACCGTATCTGCTGACGTTCTCGTTCGCGGACTATTGCGCTTCGACCCAATACACCCCCTATACGGGCTTTCCGCCTATGAACTGCTCGCCTATGGCGCTGGCCGCAAGATGGAACATCTGGAGTGGCGCCCCTTCGCAATCAAGTTGCAGGCGTTGCATGACGGGCTGGAAAGGCGGCAGCGTAACGGCGAACTGACATCTGCCGAAGCGACTGCCAAGTGGAAACGGGAATCAGCGAAAACCTTGCCGGCTGGTGTGTTTCTGTGGAAAGACGACTTCGCAGCGGAACACTTGAGGCGTTACCGTCGCTTATCCAACGAAGAGCTATTTGAGAATCGAGCCAACTGGGTTGAACGGATGAAGGAATTGATTTCGTCCCCGGACGATGGCGAAACTGCTGAGCTAATGGCTGCCAATGGGATGCCGGAAGACTGGCGAGAGGAATTGCAGAAGAGCATTGACGAAAGAGCCGCGGAGGAACCGTTTAATCCCGAGAATTTTTTCATCTATGTGCCCAGCAGCTCTTCTCCAAACGCTGACGAAACCCCGGCCGATGTAAGTTACGCCCCGGTGATCGACCAAGACGAAATAGCCACAGTGGTCGACGGTTTCGCGGAAATCTTCAGGGCGAAACCGTCGAGTGCAAGAACGCAGATGATGCACGCAGAGGACGGCGGAGATCTAGTGCAAATGTTTGAAAAGTGGTTCGACAAGCCGCTATCCGTTCTTCCGGTAAAGCAGCGACCCTACGCTGATACTTACATCCCAAAATGGCCTGAACTATCCGCTGTGGAGCGACGCGTTTGCGCTATTGAGGCCGACAGGAAGGCGCAGGAAACCATCGCCTTGCGATTCCAGCAAGCACACCGCGAGCAGGAAAGCTTGGCGTCAAGCCCACTTTCCCAGCGCACCATGCGCGACGCTTTTCATCAATTTGCAGGAGGAAACCCTGTGGAAGATCACCCCCAATCCAGATTCGAGGAAGTCAACTTATCAGACGAGCAGTGTATCGAGCTTGCACAAAAGGGAGCGCTGACCATACGAGATTGGCGCGCTTTAACTGGCTTTGGGCGCGGATGGGCCGTAGCGTATCTCATAAAAAGCGAGGGAGTCTTTTTCAGAAAATGGACTCATGAAGACATGTCGGAGTGGCCTGATGACGAGCGAGACGAGATGGAAGATCATAACTTGACTGACCCTTTGTTATTTCCATGTACTCCGGTAAAGCTTATCGACTTTGTCGATACCGCTCCTCATGAACTTGCTGGATTCGACGTGCCGGTGGCGTTTCGACACGCGGTAAGAAATAGCGCGATATCCCGTAAGGCGGAAGCAGCAGATTGGAGGGAAGCTGCCCGTGCCGTCGCTGACGAGTTTTTTGATCACGACACGGAAAACAAATGTCGCGATAGTCTAGATGGATACTCAGCGCGAGTCATGGACGAATTGCAGCTCCGGAAAATTCATGGTCCACGTGGCCTCATCGACAACAAGAGAACGGTTCAGCGTGATGCCCTTCAAGGTGACAAGTGGTGGAAGTACAAGAAAAAGTAACGCTCCGTGGAAAACGGGAAAAACGGGAAAAACGGGAATCCCGCGTTTTCCCGTTTTCTCATTGATCTGAAACCCCAAAAACCCAGTAACAGCAAGGCTTTAGAAGCTTTGCCGCTATCTGCTTGAGCGTTTCCATTCACGTTTTCCCGCATTGAAAGTTATTCCATACCGCACAAGCGGGAAACTGGAGTAACTCAATGACTAAGACTCAATCCGTGTCGAGCAATCGCTTGACTGAAAAACTCAGCACTGAAGAACTGGCAAATCGTCTGAGGAATCGGCCGCAGACCGCGCGCGCCGCATATTGCCGAGACGGGCATTATCTCGGGATGGTTCCTGCCAAACTTCCGAGTGGTCGCCTTCTCTGGGATGCTGCGGAAGTCGAGGCGCTGCTTACCGGAGAAGCCGTCCAGGCTAACCCGGCCGCCATCAAGGAGCACCTCGCCCGTAAGGCCGCGAACCCTGCAAGACTTCCCGAGCACATTGCCCGAAAAGTCGCAGCCAAACGCTTGAGAGTTCCCACGGCCACAGTTCAGGCAGTGACCTCTAGCGAGGTGGCCTAATGAACGCCGCTTCCAATATCGCCAAAGACATCGAACCAAAAAAAAGTGGACAAGAGCAATTTTCTTGTCAAAGACGTTCAGGTAGCAAAAGAGAACGACCTTCTGTATGACCGATTCGGGATCGCGAACCTTGACGATCGAGAGCTAACGCTCTCTATTCACGAGAACGGAATACAGGAACCTTTGACGCTATCGGCCGATTGCGTGCTTCTAAGTGGCCACCGACGGCTCGCCGCTGCTAAGTACCTCGGCTTGCGGACGGTCCCAGTTCGAGTCGTGGATGCTCTATTCAACAGTTTGACAGGTACTGAGCGACTTGCGACTTTGAGGAGATACAACCAACAAAGGGAGAAGTCGCCCAGCGAGCGCATCAGGGAAAAGCTGCTCGCAATCGACCCCAAGAAAGCACATATCGCCCTATTGCGCCGAAGAATAGAAGACCATGCGATGGCGGGCGCGGTCGAGTCCAATGTGAAGCTTGGAAACTCCAAAAAAGCGCGCACGGATAACAACCATGCAATTTCTCGATTCTGTGAAACACATCATCCAAGAGAACAAGCCATATTGGCCACTGACGGACAGGCGAGTCCACTATCTGCTCTTAAATAACCCACCGCTAAGACACGATAAGAAGCCAGGTTCCAAATATCTTAATGATAAAGGTTCGTACAAAGCGCTGACCAGCCTGCTGCTACGGGCACGGCTAACTGGCGGCATTCCTTGGCAGGCAATCGAGGACTCAACCAGACCAATCCAACTTGGCGGTGGGTTTTCCACTTTTGAGGATTTCGTCCTGCAGCAAACAGAGCGATTTCTGACCGGATACAGCAGAAATCTAATGCAAGGCCAGACGCAACACCTCGAAATCATGCTGGAAAAAAAATGCGTTGCGAACAGTCATCGAATCAGTTGCACGGGAGTACTGCATTCCTGTCACCACTGGCCGCGGATTCTCGTCACTGTCACCACGCTATGACCTTTACCGACGGTTCAGGCAATCAGGCAAGTCGAAACTCGTCTTGCTGATGATGACTGACTTTGACCCTGATGGTGAGGAAATCGCGGCGTCCTTTGCGCGCTCTCTACGCGACGACTTCGGACTGACGAGCATTCACGCCGTCAAGGTGGCATTAACTGCGGAGGATGTGAGAAATCATGACTTGCCGAGTGACATGGACGCGAAACAGTCAAGCCCGAACTATGAGAAATTCGTCGCCAATCATGGTGTAAAGGTAGTCGAACTAGATGCCGCCCCGGTCGAACTGTTGCAATCGAAGCTGCGTGAAGCTATCGAGTCGGTGATTGACATTGACGAGTTCAATGCACAGACAGCCCTTGAGGCAGAGGACGCGGCCAACATCGAAGCGCACAGGCGGGTCGTCTTAGATGCCATAGGGGGTGTCTGATGCGTCCCGATCTGATCGCAGCACAAGCGTTTTTGACCGCCCTTGACGCGGGCTCGGACTCCTGGAGCTTCCAGACCTTTGCCGACGACGGTAGCGGCCGACAGGAACTCATCCGACTCCTGCACGGCAGTCTAGATAACCACGGTGCCACCCTCGAAAAGCTCAACGATCAGGGGGCAGGCGTCTTCGTCACCGTAAATAAAACGGACGGGCGCGGCCGGAAAAAATCCAACATAACGCGCGTCAATGCGCTGTTCGTCGACTTGGATGGCGCACCAATCGAGCCGGTACGTAACTCCCGGCCGCCACCCCATATCGTCGTTGAAAGTAGTCCTGGCAGATACCATGCCTATTGGCGCGTCAGTGACTGCTCAGTGGACGCCTGCGAGCCTGCGCTAAAGGAACTGATCCAGCGATTCGACGGCGACAAGTCTTGCTGTGACCGTAGCCGCGTCTTGCGCCTGCCTGGCTTTTTGCATCGGAAAGGTGGCCCGTTTCCAGTGCGCATTATTGACACTTCGCTAGGCGAATACAGTCTTGATGATTTTGGATTGACCGCAACCTACAGAAGAGCACAGAGGAATCAGAAGTCATCTTCAGTCCCTTCTGTCTCTTCTGTCTCTTCTGTCTCTTCTGTCTCTTCTGTAGGTGAGGAGATTATTCACTATCAGCCGGAATCGGTCGGACAGCGCAACAGATGCCTGTTCGCCTTAGCGCGCTACCTTCGCGGTGTAGCGCCGGATGCAACTAGGAAGGAGCTGCGCGAGATAGTACAGCAGTGGCATAAGCTCGCGCTACCGGTAATTGGCACCGCTGATTTTTCGGAGTCATGGGGTGACTTCCTGCGATCATGGGAGTCGGTACACACCCCGCATGGATCGGTATTGAATTCGATATTGAAGAAAATTGAGATGGCAGACGAAATCCCCGCAAACATCGCCGCGCTTGGTTATCAGGAGAAGGCCTACAGGCTAATCTGCATCTGCGAGCTACTCCAGCGACATGCCGGCGATAAGCCCTTCTTCCTGGCCGCCAGACAAGCCGGCGAGTTGATTGACGCTCATTTCACTGACGCCTCAAAGATACTGTACGCCCTCGTGGCAGATGGCGTGCTCGAACTGGTCAGGCGTGGAGCTGGAAAAGTTGCGAGCCGTTACCGCTACATCTGGCCGGCAAACGCAGCGGCGGCTGACGAGGGCGATCACAGTCGACGTGCTGACCAGGAAGCTGCGTGACGCGGTCCCGGATGTCGAGCACGACCGACGATACCAGGATGGCGCACCCTGGCAGTCTGCAAGCCGCCGCGCGCGCCGGACGGGTTCACAGCACGACGTCTGCCGTAAGCAATGGAGCCTGCTCGATGACCGCGAGATCGTTGACAGGCGCTGGGCGAACTGCTGGATGGCGGTTGGTAGCTGCACTCTGCCCAGAGCGCCGGGTTTCAGATTCGTACTCATGCGCGTTACCGGGTGAATCCTGATTATGGCGGGGTATAGTTTCGCTTTGCCAACCGCAAAGGCACGAACCCATGCTCACGGTTTAGGACCGCGCTTGCCTGTAAACAAGGTCTTGGCCTGGTTCTGGATCGCCCTTTTTCAACTGCTCCATGGACCGCATGAACGCCGCGTTCCCGGCCTTGTGATCGTCGCCAGCGCTCGCGAGGCTGCCAGACCCACTTCGCCTTGAAGTCGGCGGGTACCTTCCGCATCTTCCCTTTGCTCATCGCTTCTCGCCCCTTCTGGCATCCGACAGCTTAAACCATTATTACAAAATGGGATAACGCTATACCGGCGACTTGTCGCCACCTTCTGCTGCAGAAAGCTGCTAGAATTGATCTCGTGCGGGGGCAAAATTCGGCTTCATGCCGTGTGAGCCGCCGGCCTCGGCCGACGGGTCCTATACCTCCCACCCTTTATTGCGACGCCCTCTGGTCCACAATCAGGGGGCGTTTCTTGTTGTAGACGACGCCCTTGCGACCACCTTCGATGCGGTCCATGTCCTCGATCTCGACGACCTTGCCCCAGATCAGCTCGATGTAGCGGGAATCGTTCCTCTCATAGTGGCGCTGCAAGGCCCATAGACAGTAGTCGACCGCCTGCAGGCCAGCCATCTCGGGTGGCGTGCTGGCGACGATGGCCACCTCGGCTGAGCGGCGAATGCCGTACTGCCCTTCGAACCGCGCTTCGGCCTTCTCGATGGCGGAGCGGAAGGCATGGGTGCGCGACTTGTTGCCGCGTGTGGCAAAGCAGATCTCCAGCTGGTCGGCCAGCGGGTGGTAGCGGCGAAACAGTTCCTCCACCAGCGTATCGTACAACTCGTCGCCGCGGTATCGGTACCCGGCCTCGCGTTCGTTGCGCTGGCGCACGTAGTCGAGCAGCGCGGTCTTGTGCCGCACCACGCCGTAGAAGCGCAGGTCGAAGCCCATCAGGACCCTGAATACCTCGCGCCGAACTTCGGCCACATCGTCCTTGGCATGGAAGGCGCGCGCGGTCTTGGCGCGCTCCGGCTGCATCGACGGCACGCGCTTGAAATACGGGTCGGCCAGCAGATCGGCGCGCAATTGTTCGAGCGCCCCGTGCAAGGAAGCCGGGTCCTCGACATCCAGCTTGCCGAGGATGAAGGTCTTCGAGCAGCCCTCCTGCCCGACCAGGATGCGGCCCTTGGCGTCGAAGAGCGTCGGGTCGCCCGCTTCGTCGACGAAGAAGTGCAGCGTGCTGGGCGGGTCCGGCGGGTTCATGCCGTGGCGGTGGTCTGGAAGGCTGCGGGCCAACCGCCATGCGCGTCGATCACGCGGTCGATCTCGGCCATCAGGCGGATGGTTTCCGACAGCGCGATGACTATCTTCTGGTAGTGGGTGCGGTCGTCCTCGCTCAGCGTGTGGCCCTTGCGGTCCTTGAACCACTTCGCGCAGACCTGGTAGCCGCCGATGTGAAAGTTCCACACGTCCTCGCGCACGCCTCGGAAGCCGATGCGCTGCGCCTTATCTACCCAAACGGTTTCGCGCGACCATGAGACCTTTTCGACTACGGGATTACCGCCGCCGATGAACTCGGTGATGGGCTGGGCGAGCTTGGGCGATTCCAGCAGATGCAGAGCGACAAGGTCGCCACCGAGCCCGGCCAGCGCGCGGAACAGATCTAGGTTTCCGGTCAGAGGTAGGCGAGGGAAGTCGATCTTCAGAAACTCTGCGTAGCGGCTTCGGTAGCCGGGACTGTGAAACAACGCGTATGCGTAGTGGAAGATATCTTCTGGCGTCAGGCCGACGGGCAGACCGTCTCTTCCAACTTTCAGGCGCAATCGGCCTGCAATTTCTGCAAGGTGCTGCGGCGACAAATTTGCGCGACGTGCGTCTGCTCCGCCCGCTAGGATGTCCTCGTCATAGATATAAAGCGGTAAAGTAGGCGAGCCGTTCCGTCGAAAATAGTTCAATTGGAGGATAGAGTCGACACACGACACCGCATCCCAATCGTCTCCGCTGATTTCCTGTCCGGCCTCACCGATGACCAGACCGAGGTTCTTATGATTGAAAAAGTGGTCTGACAGGCGCCGGCGAAGATGCACTGCTACAGATTTGTCGTACACCGTGTAGCGGGCATCGAAAGGGGAAACAGAGATGCGCAAGACCTTTTTTCGCCACGCCGGAGACGCCAATGTTCTCTTTGCTGTCGCGTAATCCCATTGCTGCGGATTGCAAAGCGTTCCAAAGACTCCTTTGGCCTCCTCACGGCTGGTCGTCCTCAAGAAATGGCGCATCTTTTCCTCAACCTCACTAGCAGTGAAGCTGAGCGCAAAACCATCGTGCATCGTCAATAGGCCGCTTTGAGGCTTACCGTTGGGGCCAAGGACGCCTGGCATCAGCTCCAGCATCTTGATTGCGCTATCGAACTCGGACCGAATGTCTTCGGCCACCTCCTCGCGTGGTGAGAAAAGCCAATCGGGTGGACCGGGATTTAGCCATTGCCATTCCGTTGTTCTCAACGACGTGCCTGCGAGAACGTCGTACTTCCCTATAGTGTCTTTAGTCGTTCGTGAGCCCCAGAGTTCATGAAATCCGACGCGCGAGGGTGCAACGCATCCCTTCGCGAAAATTCCAATGGCCACACCCTGCTCGATGTCGAACACATTTTCATCATGCCCAACTGGTGAAACTTCGCGGACAACCCGATTGCCATGAAGGTCCAGAATTCGCGTAAGCGGAAATTGGCTTCTCCAAAGGCGCCGCATTCCCTTGAAGGTTCTGTTAGTGAGATAGCGATGATTGGTAATCATCGCCAAGACTCCCGCTTGTGTTGAAGCCAAGAGGTGTTGGCTTATCCGCAGAAATTTAACGTAGTCGTCCTGAAGCCATTTCCCTTGGCCAGGACCTTGAAGGCTCGGTTCATCACGGGTGAAGTCTTTGACGAGGTCGACGATCCAGTGAATTTCGTTGTTTCTCGAATGCCCAGCATACGGCGGGTTGCCAATGACGACGGTGAAGCGCCTGTGCCGTTTGATTTCATTAACGGCGGCGGCTTCGTGGGCGAGGGCGTCAAAGCCAACGAGCGGGAGTTGTTTCAGCGACGGTTCAAGCGCGTTGGTCAGGTAGATGCGAGCGCGCTCGTCGGTGCCAAAGCGGTACCCCGTCTCCGAGAGCTTGAGTCCGATCTTCATGTGGGCGATGGCGTAGGGCGCCATCATCAATTCGTACGCGTGCAGCCGCGGTAGCAGGTGCTTCGGCACGTAGTCGTTCCATGCCGCACGCTGCTGGTCGTCGGTGAGTCGCTGTTCCTTCCATTTCGCCGCGAGGGTGCGGTGGATGACCTCGATGACTTCGACGAGAAAGGTGGCGGTGCCAGTGGCGGGATCGAGGATCTGGACGAAGGGTTCGTCCGGCGAGATGGTGCGCTTTTCGCCCGGCGCGTCGGTGAGCGGCGGGAGTTTCAGCCCGGGGTGCTTCTTCAGCATCTGACCCCAGGTCGTGGTGTCAGCCAGACCGTCCACCAAACCGAATTCGGCCTGCAGCAGTTCGTGCACGCTGCGCACAATGTACGACACCACGGGTTGCGGCGTGTAGAACACCCCGCGCTGCACCTTGAGCTTCTTATCGTAGGCCTTGAGGAACTCCTCGTAGAAGTGGATCACCGGGTCTTCGCCGCGCGTGCGGTTGCCGAAGTCGCGCAGCACGGCCTCCATGTGCGTCTTCGGATCGTTCAGCAGGTCGACGACCTCCTGGATGCCGAGTTCGTCGAAGTCCAGCTTGCCGCGCCGCCCGCCGGCCTTGAGGAAGCTCGACAGCATTTCGCGCAGGAAGGGGTTGGTCACCGGCACCATGTCGACGACGTTGTCCTGGTGCACCGCTGTTCCTGCGCCGGGCACGGTGCGCGAGACAGCGGCCGAGAACAGGCCGTAGGTGATGGTTTGCGCGTACATGTCGGCGAACCGGGCCTCATCTAGGTCGTGGATCAGCGCGGCCTGAAAGCCCTTCAGCAGCTTGCGCAGCTCGCCGCTCTCGCTTTCGCGCGGCAGCACCTGCAGCATGCGATTGCGGATGCGCTTCGCCAGTTCGGCGAGGCGTAGCGCCAGGTCTTGGGCCGTGTCGATCACTTCGCGGTGCCGCAGCTCGAAGGCCTCACTCCAGCGCTGACGCCAGTCCTTCAAGTCCGCCGTGTCCGTGGGCCAGGTGAGCTTCGCCTTGAGTGTGTCGGCTACGTAGTCCAGCTTCAGGCTGGTGTCGTCGTCGTCCCAGCCCAGCACACGCAGCGTGGCCTTGCTGGGGTCGAAGTCGTTGGTCGGTTCGCTGAAGTGAGCGAAGGTGAGTTGCCGCTCGCTCTCCTGCCCGTAAGCGGAGATGAAGAGCAGGTCGCGCTGCTGCCATGCCGCCTGTTTCGCCCGGTTGGCGCTGGCACGCTTCTTCAATACCAGGGCGTTGAGGATGCGGCGCAAAATGACGATGGGCAGGCTCTTCTTCTCGAAGTTGACGAAAAAGATGCCCCAGGGCTGTCCGGTCTCCAATGGGCGCAGTTGCTTGATCTCTTTGATACCGACGCGCTCCTCGTCCTTCAGGCCGAGGTCGTCGGACCAGTCGAAGGTGAGGTCGTCTTCGTCGTGCCCCTGGTCGATGGGCCAATCGAGTTCGTCGCGCAAGAAATCGATGAGTTGTGCAAACGTCTTGACGGCTCGCAGCCGCCGGCGTTGTTCTTCGGTCATGACACTCCCTGTCAGTTGACTTCCATCCAGGCGCGCAACACGGGGACCACGCCCAGTGGCGCCTGCACCTTTTTGAGGTAGGTATTCTTGATGTGCTTCTCCAGGGTCTCGCGCGCCTGCTTGAGCGTGGCCGGTGCGATCTCGCAGCGGCGCGGTGTGTCTGGCGTCGAGCGAATAACGTCGGCAATCGGCGGTACCTCTTCACGGATCGAGCTGTCGCCCAAGTCCATCAGGTACCACTGCACGTAGCCGGCTTCCAGGGTCCACGCCGCTTGGTCGTCGGGCGAGGCTTCGCTGACGGGTCGAGCCGGCAGCGCGTAGCAGAAAAACACAGCACGCGAGCCTTGCTGCGAATGCTGCTTGCCGCTGAAGACCTTGCCGGGCAGTGACCTCAGGCGCGCTTCCAGGTCCGGGTGTTCGCGCAACAGCGCCTGCAGTTCCAGGTGCATCGCCTCCACCGGTGACAGCGTGCCCTCGTAGGCGTCGGTGAATTCCTTCAACGCCTGGTAGTCGTCTTCGGGTGTCAGCAGCTTGCGGCCCTCGATGCCGAAGGTCTTGGAGATACGCAGTGTCTTCTTCGATACCGTGCGGAAGAGGCGCAACAGTTCGTCCAGCTCCTCAGGTGGCAGGAAGTTCCAGTATGCCGTTTCGCCACGCAGCTTCGTCTGGTCGGGGTGGTCGGCGACGATGCGCGCTTCGATGGCCGGGTCCATGCGCCGGTCCACGCGGCCGATGCGCTGCATCAGTCGCACGGGGTTCCAGTGCAGGTCGTAATTGATGATACGCGTGGCGTCCTGCAGGTTCAGCCCCTCCGACAACACGTCGGTGGCGATGAGCACGCGGATTTCCGTCTTGCCTGCGGCGGCGAGTTCGACGCTGGAAGAACCGTTGTAGTACGGCGAAAAGCGCGTGATGACGTCGCCACGGTCGGCCTTGCTGGCGCTGTCGATCTCTTCGACACCTTCGATGCCGGCTTCGATGAGCTGCTGCCTGAGGTAGCGCGCCGTGGTCATGAACTCGCTGAAGATCAGCAACTTGTGTTTGCTCAGTACCGCATCCTTCTTCAACAGACCGAGCAAGGCCTGGAGCTTCTTGTCCTGGGACGGCTTGAACTTGTCCAGTTCCTTGAGGAAGGACGCGATCTGGTCGAGGTCCAGCAATGTCTCGTCGATGATCTCGTCGACCTTGAATTTGTCGCGCGGCAGCTTCTCCACGGCCTCCAGCATCTCCGCCGGGATGACGTCTTCGTCCGCATCGCGATCGTCGGGCTCACCAAACAATTCGAGTTGGTGCGTCTGCGCGTAGTTGATCAAGGTGGCGTGCTGGTTCTTCCAGCGTTCGAGCAGGCGCTTTTCATGGGCGCTTTCGGCATGGACTTCGACCCAGGCCAGCAACTTGATCAGCAGGCTCCAGCATGACGCACGAAATGAGTGAACGGAGCTTTCGAAGCGCTTGAGGAACTGCGTGCGGATCAACGAGACCACTTGCTTCTGCCGCCCGAGGGTCAGCGCGTCGATATCAGTCTCGGGGCCAGTGTAGTACGCATAGGGGAAATAAATCGCCAACGAGAACAACGGCTTCTGCTTGTTGAACGCGTCTTCCACCATCTGCAGCAGCTTGCCGTAGGTCTGCTTGACCGAATACGGCTGGACCTTGGGTTCGCGCGGCCTGGGGAAGAGGATGTCGCCGTCGCCCGCAGCTTCCAGGCTGCACCGCACGTACGCGCGACTGCGCTGGACCACCAGTGCATGGAAGAGCGCATCGGCGCCGAGCACGAAGTCCGCCTCGAAGAGGTCGGTCTGCACTCCCTCGCCGTTGTCGGCGGCGCGATTCAGATACCCCTCCAGATCCTTTTCCATTTTGCGGAAGTGCCCGGGCAGGGAATGGATGCCCAGCGGCGCGTCCCGGAAGTAATCGGCCTGCCCGCGCGAAAACAGCTCGATCATGTGCTGCAGGTCGGTGAGACGGTTGTTCACCGGGGTCGCCGTGAGCAGGAACATGGTCTTGCCATCGGCCAGTTGGTACAGCTTCCAGTACCTCGATTGCGGGTCGTCGGTGTCGCCCTTGATCCCGGTATTGCGGAAGTGATGTGCCTCGTCGACGATGATCACGTCGGCACGCGCACGGACGCTTTCCAGGTCCTCCGCAACTTGCCCGCCACGCAGCAAATCGGTGTGGTTGAAGATTTCGAGCTGGCTGTACTTGCCGAAAAGGTGGGGCAAGCGCTGTCGGAGTGCACACTCCCAGACGGCTTTGCGCCCGGACTTGGGTACGAGGAGCGCCACCTTCAGGCGGTCATGGACGATCAGGCGCTCGATGAGCATCAGGCCGACATAGGTCTTGCCGAGGCCCACGCCGTCACAAAGGAAGGCACCGCGGTAGCGGTCTGCTCGCTTCAGCAGCGCGTGATAGCCCTCTCTTTGGTAAGGCGCGAGGATCTTGTAAACCACAGAATGGTTTCGCTCCCATTCCGTCGCCGTTAGTTCATGGCCCTTGAAGAACTCGTGCAGCGATTTGGTGTAGACGTCAAAGGGCGTGTAATCGTGGATATGCCGCTCGATTGCCTTCAACAGATCGGGCGTCACGTCCTCTGCGCTATCCCAGTGGGCTTCGAACCACTCCTGCAAGACTCCAACAGAAGTTCCCGTGATTTGCACGTTCAACTCCACGTTCTGGGTTAGTCCTGGGAATGTGAAGTTGGACGAGCCGACCAAGGCCGTGGAGCCAACCACATCCAGGCGGGCATGGGTGATGTAGGCTTTGGCGTGGAACTTGTCTTTGCGATAGACGCGGCAGCGGATCTTTCCGGATCGAAGTGCATCCGCCACGGCAGCCACACCGTCGAGGAAATCGTTCTTTCGCTTCTCAACCTCGATGCTGTCGTCCAGACGTCTCGATACTTGGGCTAGCCCCTCGTCAAAGGCCCTCTTGGTTCTTCGGCTGACCTCGTCGCCCATCAGAATACGGATCCCGTCGACCTTTTGCCACTCGCCATCCAACGCGAGCAGTGCGCCGATCTCGAAATAGGCCGTGGCGATGTCGATCGATTTGGAAAGCTGGCACCAGTCGTGAAGGTAGCGGGCGGCTTTCCAGTCATCGTCGCTGTTGTCGACAATGAACAGCTCACTCCCGGTCAGGCTCGTCTTCTTGGGCAAAATCTACCTCAATACGGCTAACTATTGCTCACTGCGCTCAGGGCAGACACATGCGGACGGTTTCCCTGCGCGGGTCGCAACCGTCGCGAAGTAATGCGGGGAAGTTGCAATCGTAAGGCATTTTTCGGGACAGGACTCTGTGAGAGTGAACGAACGGGCAACCGTATGTGGATTGATTGACAAACGGCTTCACTCGGTCGTGATAGGGAAGACTGGTGATCGTCAACGGTGACGCGCTCTTCGCGGTAGCCGTGCCGAACCGGCGTCGATCTGATATTATTGTGACAGTCACGCAACAAAAGAGGAAGCGATGTCTGACAACTTTGTGACAGTCACGAAACGTGGCAGACCACCCAAGGGTGAACGGCCGATGAGTGACAGCGAGCGCAAACGCGCTCAGCGGACGCGCGACAGGCGGGCCGCCATCGACGCCATTGGCGATGAGCAGAATGCTTCCCTACGGGCGCTGCTGGCGATCCTGACACGTCTTGAAAAGTCGGAACCAGCGCGCCTTTCTGCACAACGAGCTTGGGCCGAGATTGGCCGGCGATATGGTTTCGTGAGTGTCACAAAAGACAAGCAGCGCACTGAAAAAACACCGTCGGGGTACAACGAATGAGCGACAAGACGAAAACTGAAAATCTACGCCCTGGCTGGAAACCCGGTCAATCGGGGAATCCCAAGGGCAGACCAGCAGGCAGCAGGAACCGCATGACGCTAGTTGCATTGGCAGCCATGGAGGAAGGCGCCGACGCCATCGCAAAGAAGATCGTCGAAATGGCCAAGCAGGGAGACATGAGCGCGGCCAGACTGGTACTCGAACGGCTGGTGCCACCCGCAAAGGAGCGCCCGATCTTCCTGAGCCTACCGGATACAGGTTCTGCTGATGGCGTCGCTCAAGCTCAGGCGGCCATCTTGCAGGCGGTGGCGGCCGGCGACATCCTGCCCGGCGAGGCAGCGACCTTGGTCGGTATCGTCGAGGCGCGCCGCAAGGCGCTTGAGACTCAAGAGTTTGAAGCACGTCTCACCGCACTTGAAGCAGCCAAATGAACGCATTGCAGAAACGGGTCAGGAGGCTGGAACGTTCGATTTGTACTTACGAAGATCTCGACTTCGTCATTCACATGATCGAGCCGGGCACCATGCGGGTAGCGTCTCGCGTTCGGCTGATTTCTGGCGGTGGTGTCGTGGAAATCGACGCGGACGGCAAGGCGGTGGAAGCACACATCGCTGAACGGGAAGCGGCATAATGAGCGCCAGTCTGGCACGTCGCATAACCAAGTTGGAAGCGGCGGCACATCCCGAGGCAAACGGCGTCACGCTCATCTTCAGGCGAATCGTGCGGGCAGACTCCGGCGAGGTTGTCCGAGCGATCATCGGCGACAAAGTTGTGGACCGGCAAGCCGACGAATCCGAAGACGACTTCATGGCAAGATCAAGGGTCGAGGCCTTGGCCGGCACTCACCGACGACCAAGCCGCGTGATTCTTCTGTCCGAACAGGACATCAAGCTATGAGCCTGTTGCAACGTCGTTTGACGAAGTTGGAGCAATATCGGCAAAGCAATGACGTTGGCTGGGAACTCGACCGGGCGTTTGAAAGGGCAGGAACGACTCGTGCGGCGGTGATGGCCGAGTTTGGTAGTTTGTGGGCCTACCGCGATTGGCTGGTGGCGCAAGACCGAGCGAGCGACGGTAGTGTTGCGACCGTGAGAAGGGAGATGCAATGACGCCAAGGCAAAGTCGTTTCGTTGACGAGTATCTCTGTGACTTGGTCGCGACCAAAGCAGCGATTCGCGCAGGGTACAGTCCCCGGCGAGCGTCAGAGATCGGCTATCAGCTACTGCAGAAAACTACAGTTCAGAAAGCAATCACCGAACGGATGAACGCCCGCGCGCAACGTACAGGCATCACACAAGACAAGGTGCTGGCCGACCTCGAAGCCGTCAAACAGAGCACCATGAGCATGACGGCAGACAAAGGCGGCAACGTCTTGATGGCCAGTCATGCGGCGGCGCTGCGGGCTCTGGAACTGCAAGGGCGGCATCTTGGGATGTGGAAGGATCGGCCGGTCGGCCCGGGCGAAGTCAGCATCGCCGACGCCATTCTACAGCGCGTTGCAGGCAAGGCTGTGCAAGGACTGTCCGTGGTTGTGTCGCTGGTCAGTGCCAACGCTGCACGAATCGCTGAGCCGGCGACGGAATAGGCAGCGGCCGAAGCGTGTAGCCCGTCTTGGGAGTTTGTAAGTCGCGGGCATCTCGTTGCTACAGGATAAGATGGCCCTCCTATCTTCGCAAAACCGAAGATACGGCCCCTGCGAGGCGAGAAGTCTCGCGCAACGCGACAACGTACGAGCAGGATACGACAAGGAGCAGGAGGGACTTTATGGAGAAGCCGCAAGCAAAGAACCAGCTTGGCTCGAAGACGGCGACGGACGAGGAAATCAAGAGCCTAGTGGCGCAGACCCTTTTATCGAGAGCGATACAACGGCACCAGAAGAATTCGGACTCGAACAGCAAACCCTCTCCGACACCGACAGGCAAGAAGCCGAGCGAGTAGCGCACTCACTGGCTTCTCGTGCGGGACTGATTCGGATTGCTCGAATCCGCTTACCACACGCTTACCAGAAGGCCAGAAAGCAAAAAGCCAACCCCGGAGGATTGGCTAAGTGCTTGAATTTTCTGGCTCCCCGACCTGGGCTCGAACCAGGGACCTACGGATTAACAGTCCGACGCTCTACCAACTGAGCTATCGAGGAACACGAGAGGGCGCATTCTAGCCATTGGAATGCGGCTCGTCAACTCTCGCGAGCGGCAAAGTGGTGATTGGCCGTGAAGCTGCCGAATGCAGCTCGGATCTCGCCTTGGCGGCCTAGCTGCTGTATTTCGCGTGACCGCCGGTCGGCCGCCGCCCGCTACGGCCAGCGTGGGCGACGAAGCCTCGATTGCGGCACGGGAAGCAGCATAGAAGCATGTCCGGCTTTCCGCGCACCGCAACTAAGTGCACAATGCCGATTGTGCGAAAAACCCGAAAAACCCCGTTGCTCCTTGCCGAGCACGACGCCAGTGCGAAAATGGACCCCGACCAGATCGACTACGAGCTGATTTACGCCAAGACAACCTCCGGCGAAGAGGCCATGTTGCAGCGGACGAGGGTCGTCCAGAGAAATCTTCGCATGGTGCTGATTCTGGTCGACGGCAATGCGACCGTCGCCGAGCTGTGCGACAAGACCGGCAACCAACAACTCACCCTGAGCGCGCTCCTTGAGCTCGAGAACGATGGCTTCATCGAGCGGCGGGTCGAGGAGGACTCGGTATGGACGCGTGGCCGCCGGCTGGCACAACAGATCAAGGCCAGGACTGCCCAGCCCTTGTCCGAATTTTCGACCTTCGGCAAGAGAACGGAACGGTCCCCCCGTCGTCACTCTTTACCGGATGCGGAAGTAACCCGGCTGATTCCTGCGCCGGAAGAAAGCCCCAAGCGGTTTTCACTCGCGGCAACCTCATCGCCACCGCTCGCACCCAGCTTACCGCCGAGAAATTCCGTACCCGGTCCCGAGTCGCGCACTGTCTTCTTCAACAAGGAAGAGGAAGTCTCGGCGGCGCCAACAGCGCCGCCGGAGAACATTGTTGAGCAGGCGCCGTCGTCTTTTGTCGCGCGCGTAAAGGCGCTGCTGGGCGGCGGGACGGACGATGCCAGGGAGGGTGAAGGACCCGATCTGAAGTCGCTCCAGGGCCGTCGCTTAGCCATGACCTGGCCGATGGCAACAATGCTCGGCAGCGCTTTGTTGAGCGCTTTGCTGGTCTTGACGGCCTTCTTTTTTCCCTATTCGCGATATCTCCCGACGGTGGAAAGCGCGCTCGCGGAGACTACCGGCCAGAAAATTAGTATCGAAGAAATGCGGGTCACGATCTATCCACGGCCTGGCTTGCTGCTCGCCAACGTGCGCGTCGGAAACGCCGCTGGCGAGGAGCTGATTCAAATCGCCGAACTGCGCCTCCGGCCAGATCTCGGCACGCTATTTTCACCAAGAATCGCTTTCACGGAAATGGAATTGCGCAACCTCGACCTGTCGGCGAAAGCACTGACCGGCCTGTCGCGAATGTTCGCGGCCACTGCTCGCGAGTCTGCCAAATTTGGCGCGCAGCGCGTAACCATCAGCGATGCCAACATCAGCTTCGCCGGGCTGGGCTTTGACGACTTGAGCGGTGAGCTGGCCTTGTCTGCGGATGGGCTGCTGGAGTCAGTGTCGCTGAAGTCTGCTGACCGCAGCCTGCAGATCGAGGCCAAGCCAGCCGCCGCCCAGTTGACGCTCACCGCGGAGGGGCGTGCCTGGCGGCCCTCGCCGAATTCGCCGTATCGCTTCGACTCCTTCAGCTTCACGGGAGATGTTGACGGTCCACGGTTCGTCATCAAGGACATGGATTTACGCATATTCTCCGGCCGCATCAGCGGTACAGTCATTCTGCACGGGGACGGGCCGCCTGCAATTACTGGCGAAATCGCCTTCGAACGGATCAGCGCCAAGCGTTTTGGCGCGGCTTTGGGAGTCGGCGAACAGTTCGACGGTGACCTTGCCGGCGATCTGCGCTTCTCGGCAAATTCCGAAACCTGGTCCACCATCGCGCGCTCTATTTACGCCCAGGGGAGCTTCACGGTAAACAGGGGAAGCCTGGGAGGTATCGACCTTCCCGAGGCGGTGCGCCGCTTTTCCGACAACCCGGCGACGCTTGGTGGCGCCACCCGCTTCGAACAACTCACCGGTGCGATCAGCCTGACCCCCGAGCGCTATCGATTCTCGCGTCTGCTCCTGCACGCAGGAACGATGCAGTCTACCGGTCAGATCGAGGTGAACAACGATCTGCAATTGCGCGGCCGCATGGCCGTGCAGATGCGGGGACGTGCCGATCCAACCATTCCGATCTTGATCAGCGGTTCGCTGAAGACGCCGCTGCTGGAAAGCAACTAGCGTGGTGTTGTCTTCTTGATGAGACTTTCGGCAAGCATCTCCCACCCTCGGTCATTGCGAGGAGGCGAAGCCGACGCGGCAATCCAGAGGTTTGGCTTTTCGCGTTGTCAGGATGTCAATGCGGCGGGAAAAATAGTGAGAGGATGGAACTGGATTGCCGCGTTGGCTGCGCCTCCTCGCAATGACGGGCGGGCTGGTGTGCTGCCGCATTCCCCATTCTGCGAGCAGCGCGAAAACCCACGCGCCAGCCGGAATCTATAGCTTCCCTACGGCGTGCAACGAGGCGCTGGAGAACACGCAGGAGTGATGCGCGTGCGCCGCTTAAAAAAAAACGCCGGCATCGCCGGCGTTGCACGTGCCGCAGAGCAAGCGTCAGAGAACCGCGGCGATGGCGTCGGCGACGTAGTCGATATTGCGGGTGTTCAGCGCTGCCAGACAGATGCGACCGGTGCCTACCGCGTAGATACCGAACTCGTCGCGCATGCGGTCAACCTGCGCGACATCGAGCCCGGTGTAGGAGAACATGCCGCGCTGGCGGGTGACGAAGGAGAAGTCGGTGCTCACGCCCCTGCCCTGTAGCTTGTCGACCAGGCTGACGCGCATGGCCAGGATGCGCTGGCGCATCTCGGCCAGTTCGGCCTCCCACATCTGGCGCAGTTCGGCGCTGGCCAGCACCGCCGCGACAATGGCGCCGCCGTGGGTCGGCGGATTCGAGTAGTTGGCGCGAACCACCCGCTTGACCTGCGACAGGACGCGCGCCGTTTCATCGCGGCTGGCGGTGACCACCGACAAGGCGCCGACCCGTTCGCCGTAGAGCGAGAAGGACTTGGAAAACGAGCTGGCAACAAGGAATTGCAGTCCCGATGCGGCAAACAATTGCAGCACCTGCGCGTCTTCCCGGATGCCGTCGGCGAAGCCCTGGTAGGCCATGTCGAGGAAGGCGACCAGGCCGCGAGCGCTCAGCGTGTCGATCACTTCGCGCCACTGCGCCTGATTGAGGTCGGCGCCGGTCGGGTTATGGCAGCAGGCGTGCAGGACGACAATCGAACCCGCCGGCAGGCTGTTCAGGCCGCTCTTCATGGCGGCGAAATCGACGCCACGGCTCACCTCGTCATAGTAGGGATACGCGTCGACCTCGAAACCGGCGTACTCGAAAATCGCGCGGTGGTTCTCCCAGCTCGGATCGCTGATGTAAACCCTGGCCGCGGGCAGCAGTCGGCGCAGGTAATCGGCACCAACCTTCAGGGCGCCGGTGCCGCCGAGCGCTTCGATGGTCGCTACCTTGCCCGCTTCGAGCAGGGCCGAATCGGCGCCGAAGAGCAGTTTCTGGACAATCTGGTTATAAGCCGCAAGACCGTCGATCGGCTGGTAGCCGCGCGGGGGCATGGCTTCCAGGCGTGCTTTCTCGGCCGCTTTGACAGCCGCCAGCAGCGGGATTTTGCCGTTGTCGTCGAAATACACACCAACGCCAAGGTTGACCTTGGTCGACCGGGTGTCGGCGTTGAATGATTCGGTGAGGCCGAGAATCGGGTCGCGGGGAGCCATTTCAACGGCGGCGAAAAGCGAGGCGGTCATGGATGTTTCCTAAGTTGGCCGGTTGCTGAGCTGCGCCTCTCTTGGTCGAGCCCGCGCAGCAGGCGTCAAGAGACGTCAGACTTCAGGGAGAAACGAAACGTCGTAAAAAGAAACTTGTTTCCGGACAACTCGGCCAAGCGGCGCGCGCAACGCTGGCCAGTCCCGAAACAACGTAAAATTCTAGCATGTCAGCTGCCCTTCATTCGCCCGAAAAGAAGCACCCCGTGGTCAGCTTCGCGGGCAGTCCCTTCCTCCTCCATCAGCCCTTCCTGCCAGCCGGCGACCAGCCCGCTGCGATCGAGCAATTGCTCGCCGGACTGGCAGACGGACTCTCGTTCCAGACCCTGCTCGGCGTCACCGGCTCGGGCAAGACCTACACCATGGCCAACGTCATTGCCCGCAGCGGCCGCCCGGCGCTGGTTCTGGCGCCGAACAAGACGCTCGCCGCGCAGCTTTACGCCGAGTTTCGCGAGTTTTTTCCCGACAACGCCGTCGAGTACTTTGTTTCCTACTACGACTACTACCAGCCGGAGGCCTACGTTCCGGCGCGCGACCTGTTCATCGAGAAGGATTCGTCGATCAACGAGCACATCGAGCAGATGCGTCTGTCGGCAACCAAGAGCCTGCTCGAACGTCGCGACTGCGTGATCGTCGCCACTGTGTCGTGCATCTACGGCATCGGCGACCGTGACGAATATCACAAGATGATCCTCACCATGCGTGTCGGCGACCGCATCGATCAACGCGAAGTGATCAAGCGCCTGGTCGAGATGCAGTACGAGCGCAACGAGACCGACTTCCACCGTGGCATTTTTCGTGTTCGCGGCGACGTCATCGACGTTTTTCCCGCCGAGCACGCCGAGCAGGCGATCCGCATTTCGCTCTTCGACGACGAAATCGACGGTCTGCAGCTCTTCGACCCGCTGACCGGCCATCTGCAGGGAAAGCTGAAGCGTTTCACGGTCTTCCCCTCATCGCACTATGTGACACCGCGGGCCACGGTGTTGCGTGCCATCGAGGCGATCAAGCGCGAACTCACCGAGCGCACTGCCTCCTTCCATGCCGAAGGTCGCTTGGTCGAGGCGCAGCGCATCGAGCAGCGCACCCGTTTCGATCTCGAAATGCTCGACCAGCTCGGCTTCTGCAAGGGCATCGAGAACTACTCGCGGCACCTCTCGGGGCGCCAGCCCGGCGAGCCGCCGCCGACGCTGATCGACTACCTGGCAGCCGACGCGCTGATGTTCATCGACGAATCGCACGTCGCCATCCCCCCAGGTCGGCGGCATGTTCAAGGGCGACCGCTCGCGCAAGGAGAACCTGGTCAACTACGGTTTTCGCCTGCCCTCGGCGCTCGACAACCGGCCGCTCAAGTTCGAGGAGTACGAAGCCCTGCTACGGCAGACGATCTTCGTTTCGGCGACCCCGGCCGACTACGAACAGACACATCAGGGTCAGGTCGTCGAACAGGTCGTGCGCCCGACCGGCCTGATCGACCCGGTGCTCATCGTTCGCCCGGCGTCGAGCCAGATCGACGACCTGCTCTCCGAGATCCGCCTGCGCGTCGGGCGCGGCGAGCGGGTGCTGGTGACCACGCTGACCAAGCGCATGTCGGAGGATCTCACCGAGTACCTGAGCGAACACGAGGTGCGCGTCCGCTATCTGCATTCGGACATCGACACCGTCGAACGCGTCGAGATCATTCGCGACCTGCGCCTCGGCAAGTTCGACGTCCTGGTCGGCATCAACCTGCTGCGCGAAGGTCTCGATATCCCGGAAGTTTCGCTGGTGGCCATTCTCGACGCCGACAAGGAGGGCTTCCTGCGCTCCGAACGCTCACTGATCCAGACCATCGGCCGCGCCGCCCGGCACATCAACGGCACCGCCATTCTCTACGCCGACCGGGTTACCGGCTCGATGAGCCGCGCCATCGCCGAAACCGAACGGCGGCGGCTCAAGCAGATCGCCTTCAACGAAGAGCACGGCATCGTCCCGAAAGGCATCAGCAAGCGCATCACCGACATCATCGACGGCGTCTACGACCTCGACGACGCACGCCGCGAACTCAAGGCGGCGCAACAACAGGCCAACTACGAAGCCATGAGCGAGAAGCAACTGGCGCGCGAACTCAAGCGAATCGAGAAAGAGATGCTCGAATACGCCAGGAACCTCGAATTCGAGAAAGCCGCCGCTGCCCGCGACGAACTATTCCGGCTTCGTCAACAGGTCTTCGGCATCAGCGGCGAGCAGGCGAATATTGAAGGGTAACAATCACACAAGACTGCTGAGGAGAAGCCCGGCGATGGCAAGGGCGTCGCGATGTTCGAGAAGACCTGCCGGCAAGTGATCGACCTCCCGAGCCCCTCACGATATTGCATACAACTTACTATTCGCTGTCAGCTACTGGAGGCATGTTGATGAACATCTACCGCATACGCTCTATTTTTCTCGCGACAGCGCTGGTTTTTGCCGCAGTGTCCACGCAAGCCGGCGCCGAAAGCAGCGCTGCTTTCGGCGTTGCCAGTCCGGTGGACCCGCAAGGCGCGAAGCGAGAATCCGTCGGCAAGGGATGGCAGGAGGTCACGATCATGGATAACCAGGGATTCAATCAACCGATGGAGGTTGGTACCGTGCGCATCCCGGAAGACTGGGTAACGCGTGGCGGCGTTACGTGGGACCGCAACAGCCAGTGTGTAGGCAACATGATGCGCATGAGTTGGCAGGCATCCTCGCGCGATGGTCTGCAGGGATTCGAAATCCGGCCAGGATATAACTGGCAGGTGCAGGGCACAGAAATCCAGTTCAACCCCTGTGCACCCATGCCTATCAACTCGGTGCGCGCCTATCTCGGTATGGTGGTCAATCAGCGCCATGCTGGCCGCGCCAGGATTCTCCAGTACCGTGATCGTCCCGACCTTGTGGAGGCGATGCCGAAGAACCCGCCAGGCCCGGGCGATGCCCGGGTGCACTATGAGGCCGGGCAAATGCTGATTGGCTATTCTCAGGATGGGCGAGAATTTCGCGAATCCTTGATCACCACCATCAGTTTCTCGGAAATGCAGGGCAACATCGTCGCCGGTACCACCAATATCTACGCCCAGCACGCGCCTGACGGGCAGTTGGATTTCGCTCTCGGCGAACGTCTGCGCAACTCGATGCGAGCAAAAAAACAATGGGTTGATAGGTGGGGGCAAGCGACTCGTGAGGCTTCCGATCGCATCGCCAGGGAGCAATCCATGGGCATCACCAGATGGCATAACGATCGAATGGCACAAATCAATCTCAAGGGTGCGAATGATCGCTCGCAGATTCGCCAACAGACACTGAGTGAGGTCTCGCAGATCTACTCCAACACCTGGAAAAGCACTCAGGAAACCGATGATCGTATTCAGCGGCGCACCCTGGAAGGTATTGGCGAATACAACACCTACAAGGACCCGGCCAGCAACACGCCGGTGCGTGCCACCATCCATAACGATTACGTTTGGCGTGTTGGTGACGGCCGCTATATTTCCACCGACAACCCAAATTACGCACCGACGAACGGTGTTCAACTGGAGCGCCTGCCATGAAACCGAGCAAGACGTATTCTGCCTGGCGGATGTTGCTGTTCACTGTTACGACGCTGCATGCGGCTGTCTCGTCTGCCCAGAACACTTTCGATAGTCCACCCATACCACCGCGCGAGCAAGCGCCGGCGCCAGTCGCGCCCACTCGTTCAGAAACCGGCCGTGGACCTGGCGACGCCACGGCCTCCTCCGGCAACTTGCCGCGCGCGGGGATCGATGAGACTCAGGACTTCGGAATCCCGCCAACAAAAGAGCTCAAGCCCAGTCATCAGTTGCACGGTCCGACGCCCAGGGAAATCGCCGGCGGGTCGGTCATTGCCACGCAGGCGTTGCGGAAACTGCTGCAAGACAAACAGTCCGGTGTACTGCTACTCGATGTCTATGGTGCTCAGTCCGCGCTGCCGGATGCGATTTCCGTGGTGCCCGCAGCACAAGGCGGCACGTTCAATGACCATACGCAGCGCGAGTTTGGTGAGTATCTGCAGACGATTGCCAATGGCGACAAGTCGCGTCCACTGGTGCTCTACTGCGAAGGCGTGAACTGCTGGATGTCTTACAACGCGGCTTTGCGCGCTATCAACCTGGGCTACCGGAATGTGTTGTGGTACCGCGGCGGCATGGAAGCCTGGACACAAGCTGGCCTGCCGACACGGTCCAATTCAGGCCAGGCTCGGTAGCGGCACACGCCTTTCAACCTGGCCTGATGGCATCGCCGCGGCCACTGGACGAGCGGTCTAATTCAGGAGAAACAATTGCTCAATTTCGACTTTCACAACCCGACAAGAATTGTCTTTGGCAGCGAAAGCATTCCCCGCCTGGCCGACCTCGTTCCCGGCGACGCGCGCGTGCTGATTCTTTATGGGGGGAGCAGCGCCGAGAAGAACGGTACTCTCGACGAGGTCCGGGCAGCGCTCGGCGAGCGGCGGGTGCAGGAGTTCGGCGGCATCGAGCCGAATCCGAGCTATGAAACCCTGATGCGCGCCGTCGCGCAGATCCGGCGTGAAAAACTGGATTTCCTGCTCGCCGTCGGTGGCGGCTCGGTGATCGACGGGACCAAGTTCGTCGCCGCGGCCGTGAACTTTCCTGCCGATCCCTGGGAAATCCTGCTCGGCCACGGCCAGAACGTCGACAGCGCCCTGCCCTTCGGCAGCGTCCTGACCTTGCCGGCGACCGGTTCGGAAATGAACAGCGGCTCGGTGATCACGCGCCGCGAAACGCAGGCCAAGCTGGCGTTCATGAGCCCGCACGTCTTCCCGCAATTCTCGATTCTCGATCCGACAAAAACCTATACCTTGCCGCCGCGGCAAATTGCCAACGGCGTCGTCGACCCTTTTGTGCATATTGTCGAGCAATATCTGACCTACCCGGTTGGCGGCATGGCCCAGGACCGTTTCGCCGAGGGGCTGCTGCAGACGCTGATCGAGATCGGACCACAGGCACTGGCCACGCCAGAAGATGCGGATGTGCGGGCCAACCTGATGTGGGTCGCCACGCTGGCGCTGAACGGGCTGATCGGTGCCGGCGTGCCGCAGGATTGGGCTACGCACATGATCGGCCACGAGTTGACCGTCGCGCACGGCATCGACCACGCGCGTACGCTGGCCATCGTCCTGCCTTCGCTGCTCAATGTGCAGCGCGAGCACAAGCGCGCCAAGTTGCTGCAATACGCGGCCCGCGTCTGGCAGATCACGGAAGGCGACGAGAAGCAGCGCATCGACGAAGCAATCGAGCGTACGGCGCAGTTTTTCGAGTCGCTCGGCGTCAACACCCGTCTCGCCGCTTACGGCCTGGGGCGCGAAGCGATCCCTCCCCTGCTCGCCCAGCTCGAAGCGCACGGCATGACCGCCATCGGCGAGCAGCACAACATCGACCTGGCGGTGAGCCGGAAAATTCTCGAAGGAGCCCTGTGAATGAACACGCCAGTTGGCCAGAACGGCGCCCGCAATCGGCGCATCGTCCTCGAATCGCGCCCCGTCGGCGCGCCGCGCAGCGACAATTTCCGCCTCGACGAAGCGCCAGTCCCACAGCCTGCCGACGGCCAGCTGCTGCTGCGCACGCTCTACCTGTCGCTCGATCCCTACATGCGCGGCCGCATGAGCGACGCACCGTCCTACGCCGCGCCGGTCGGTATCGGTGAAGCCATGCCGGGGGGCACCGTGGCACACGTCGAAGCGTCGCAGCATCCCGACTTTCGCGCGGGCGACCTGGTTCTCGCCTACTCCGGCTGGCAGGACTACGCACTTTCCGATGGCCGCGGGCTGGTCAGGCTCGATCCGGCCATGCCACGACCGTCGCTGGCCCTGGGAGTGCTTGGCATGCCCGGCTTCACCGCCTACATGGGCCTGCTCGACATCGGCCGCCCGCAACCGGGCGAGACCGTCGTCGTTGCTGCGGCGAGTGGTGCCGTCGGCGCAGTGGTCGGTCAGATTGCCAAACTCAAGGGCTGCCGTGTCGTTGGCATCGCTGGCGGCAGCGAGAAATGTCGCTACGTGATCGACGAACTCGGCTTCGACGCCTGTATCGATCACCACGGCGAGAACTTGCCACAAGCGCTTGCCGAAGCCTGCCCGCAAGGCATCGACATCTATTTCGAAAATGTCGGCGGCGCGGTTTTCGATGCCGTGCTGCCACTGCTCAACGTGCGCGCACGCATCCCCCCTGTGCGGCTTGATCGCCCACTATAACGACCAGGCACTGCCTACCGGCCCGAACCGCCTCGGCCAGCTCACCCGCACCCTCCTGGTCAAACGCATCAAGATGCAGGGCTTCATCATTTTTGACGACTACGGCGATCGCTACGGCGAGTTCTTCACCGCCATGAGCGCCTGGCTGAAAGCCGGCCAAATCAAGTTCCGCGAAGACCTCGTCGATGGCCTGGAAAATGCTCCGCAAGCCTTCATCGGCCTCCTCGAAGGGCGCAACTTCGGCAAACTCCTGATCCAAGTCGCGCCCGCCTGAGCAAGCCACGTCAGCACCACCCGCCCGCCCGCCACACAAAAAGCCCCTCGCCCCTTGCGGGAGAGGGGAAAACCCCAAGCACCCGCTCCCTCGCCCAAGCACTTCTTGCTGCCGACATGCGCCGCTCTTTTCACCTCCAGCTCGTCGATCCACCCGCACTGGACCCATGTCACTTGATGGTCGCCGCCTACGCAGGCGAGGGCGGTGCGGCGAACTCAGCCGCAGTCCGTCAGTCGATAAGTGTTATCAGGATCGCTCACGACGAGGCGCGCGTATAAGTGCGCTGAGCAAGGGGTCTGCGGTATCGTAAAAAGCTGAAACGGGAACGGCCAGCGACAACGGCACCGTGGTCGATTAGTGAAAGATCTGATTCAGAGCCGATTCAGATCAACAGGAAACCCGGAGGCTGCGATGGAAACAGTACATGCGATCAAGGTGTTTGACGGTCAAACCGAGCGGGTGATATCACTCGTTCACGGCGACCTCACCGAGCTAGGATTCAAGGATGCGGTCGATCTTCTCGTCGCCTCCGCCTTTCCCGACGATTATGTCCCGACTCCCACATCGCTGATCGGCGCACTACAAAGAAGTGGTGTGTCGGTGGCGGAACTGGCGCGACACAAAGCCGTCGATCTGCGCCACACATCCGGCTTCTGGCTCTCTCACGAACTCGCCGATCACTCTGCATGGCGCGGCGCGCGGCGTCTCGCTGTCTTCGAGCCCCGCGAGCTCGGCAGCCCTCCCGAGGCGGTGGGAGCGCTGTTTCGCGGCCTTTTCCCCTTCCTGTCCGATCGAGAGGATAGACGCGTAGCGATGCCCATTCTCAGTTCGGGCGATCAACGCTGGTCACCGCTGGTGATGATGGGCTCGCTCCTGGATGCATCGATTCAATGGATGCGCCGTGGCCTGCCCATCTCCGAGCTGATGATCTTCGAACACGATCAAGGTCGCATGCCAGCATTGGTGGCATTAATGGAAAAGGTCGGCCAGGGCGGCCATGGCTTACGGACACCCGGCTCATCCCTCAGCACCCCGCCGCCAGTTGCCCAATACTACGATGTGTTTCTGAGCTTCAGCAGCCACAATGCAAACGCCGCCGACGCGTTCAAGCGCGAACTCGCGGCAATCGACCAAGCGGCGACGGTGTTCGATTTTCGCCACTCGATCCAGAAAGGCAAGTCCTACCAGGACGACATCGATCGAGCCATCGAGAGCTGCCGAAAGGTCGTGTCCATCCTCAGCCCGGCATATTTTGCCTCGCCTGAGTGCCAGGAAGAACTGAACATCGCCAGGCTCCGCAACAAACGCGCAGGCTTCGGTCTGCTGATCCCGCTCTACTGGAAGAGCGTAAGCCCCAGCCTCCCCTTGTGGCTGCAGACATTGAATCAATGCGTTTGCGTCGAGGAACGCCTTGATCAACTGTCCCTTGCTGCCCGGGACGTTCACACAACGCTCTAGAATTACCCCGCGCAGCGACGATGCGCGGGGCGGGTAGCTAACGGTCATGGCATGTCGAGACACCCCTGATCATGAAAGTCAGGACCGCCCCCCCCTCTCACTTGCAGTGCGCATTCCGGCTTGCACGCCGGAATCGTTCGACGGGCTGGGCGCATGCGCCCGGAATTCCCCGTCTCACCCCCGGCCCTTCTCCCGCAAGGAGAAGGGAGTTTCGTGAGTCGCATACGCGACTTTCACATTAACGGTCATGACACGTGGAGACACCCCAAATCATGAAAGT
>NZ_SPMY01000027.1 GCF_012939955.1 Candidatus Accumulibacter phosphatis | reverse complement strand
GCTGCCCGCCCGGCTGCCAGCTTGAACAGCGGGTCATGACGCAGGGCGTTGGCGTCGTTGCCGTCCTCATAGCCGCAGGCAATCTGAAAGACGCGCTGCGTCAGCAAATCGCGCAGCGGGTGGGTGATGTAACGAGGATCGCGGGAATCGGCAATCGCCCCGGTCAGGCGATCGATCAGGCCGATGCGACGATCGACGGCGCTCAGCACCAAGGCGCCCAGGTCCGAGGACACCTCACCGGCGCTGAAATCGGCGCGAACCGTGAAGCCCGCAGCGGGCGGGAGGTGGAGTTGTTCCGGGGTAAAATCCAAGGCTGGGCGAGTAGTGGTAGGCATTTTTTACGAACTGGTTTCTATAGAACTCCAATTGTATCAAATGTTTACGTGCTTACTCGCCCTCTTTATGCAACATCCAGGCTAGGAAGGTCGCCTTGTTGGCGTTGACTATCTGTTCGATCAGCGAGGTGCGGCTGGCAGCCGAATGTGCGAGCAAGGACTCGGCCTCGGCTTCCGTGAGCCGACCAGCTTGTACCAGCGCCCGGGCGAGGCCGCTGAGCGGGGAGTTTTGCGGATTGGCTGCCATTGTTCGCGATAGGACCTTGTAATGCGTTTTGAACCATCAGGTCCCGGCTATGCCGAGTTATTAGCCTTCCCGATCATGCATTGACTCGGCGTGTTTGTAAAGGAGCTCCTTTTCGGCGAGCATTCCGGCCCCAGGGCCGCTCGCGGAGCGTGTCGCTGCAGCGACTGCGCGGAACGCGCTGGAGCGCGCCCATTCGGCGCATTCAATGATTCAATCAATCATCTATTCAAGCGTTCAATGGGCGACGGTTGGCAATTGCCGTCGCCGGATGAACTGCGACGCTTACTCGCTTGCTGCCTCGACGACGATCAGGGCGCTCATGTCCACCACTCGACGAACCGTCGACGTCGCTGCCAGTACATGCACCGGGCGCGCCGCGCCGAGCAGGATCGGGCCGACCGACATTCCGTCGCCACCCGTCATCTTGAGCAGGTTGTAGGAAATGTTGGCCGCATCGAGGTTGGGCATCACCAGCAGATTCGCCTCGCCGCTCAGTGGCGACTGCGGGTCCGAGCGTTCGCGGATGCTCTGTGAGAGGGCGCTTTCGCCGTGCATCTCGCCGTCAATCTCCAGATCCGGCGCCTTGGCGCGGACGATTTCCACCGCCCTGGCGACTTTGCGGGCACCCGCGGTGGGTGACGAGCCGAAGTTCGAGTGCGAGAGCATGGCCACCTTCGGCCGGATCGCGAAGCGACGAACCGCTTCGGCCGCCAGCAAAGTGATCTCGGCCAGTTGCTCGGCGTCGGGATCCTCGTTGACGTGCGTATCGCAGAGGAAGAGCGCGCGGCCAGGCAGCAGGACATGGGTCATTGCCGCCATGGTGTTGCACCCGGGCTCCTTGCCGATGATCTCGTCGATCTGCCGCAGGTGGTGTGCGAAGCGGCCGGAGAGACCGCAGATCAGGCCGTCGGCATAGCCGAGGCTGACCAGCATGGCGCCGATGATGGTGTTGTTGGTACGCAAGCGCGTCTTGGCGATATCGATGGTCACCCCGTAACGCTTGCGCAACTGATGGTAGGCGGTCCAGCACTCCTTGTAGCGCTCGTCGCTGGCCGGGTCGACGACGTCGAAATCGGTGCCCGGGCGCAACTTCGAGGAGAGCCGCTTCAAGCGCGCCGCGATGACTTCCGGGCGACCAATCAGGATCGGGCGCGTCAGCCCTTCATTGATGATCGTCTGGGCCGCGCGCAGCATGCGTTCGTCTTCGCCATCGCAATAGACGATGCGCGTTTCGCTGCTGCGCTTGGCGGCCGAGAACACCGCGCGCATGCCGACACCACTTTGATAGACGAACTCACGCAGCTTCTCGCGGTAAGCCTCCATGTCGGCGATCGGTCGGGTGGCCACTCCCGAATTCATCGCCGCCTGGGCAACCGCCGGGGCGATGATGGTAATCAAACGCGGATCGAACGGCTTGGGGATCAGATAGTCGCGGCCAAAAGCCAACTCCTGGCCAGGGTAGGCCATGGCCACTTCGTCGCTCACCTCTTCCTGCGCCATCGCTGCCAGGGCTTTGACGCAGGCCATCTTCATCTGCTCGTTGATACCCGTTGCGCCGACGTCGAGCGCACCACGGAAAATGAAGGGAAAACAGAGGACGTTGTTGACCTGGTTCGCATAGTCCGAGCGGCCGGTGGCGATGAGCACGTCCGGGCGCACTTTCCGCGCCAGTTCGGGCATGATTTCCGGGGTCGGATTGGCGAGCGCGAAGACAATCGGATCCTTGGCCATGTTGGTGAGCATCTCGGCTTCGAGAATGCCCGCTGCCGAGAGTCCGAGGAAAACGTCGGCCCCGGCAAGCGCTTCGCCGAGAGTGCGGCAGTTGGTGTCACGCGCATAACGCGCCTTGGTGGGCTCCATGTTGGCGTCGCGGCCGGCGTAGATCACGCCTTTCGAATCACAGACGAGAATGTTCTCGCGACGCACGCCAAGATCGCACCACAGGTTGAGGCAGGAAATTGCCGCCGCCCCTGCTCCGGAGCAAACGACCGTCACTTCGGCGATTTTCTTGCCGGTCACCTTGAGCGCGTTGAGGATCGCGGCCGACGAAATGATCGCCGTGCCATGCTGGTCGTCGTGAAAGACCGGGATCGACATGCGCTCCTTGAGCTTGGCCTCGATATAGAAGCACTCCGGGGCTTTGATATCCTCCAGGTTGATGCCGCCCAGGGTTGGCTCCATCGCGGCGATCATGTCGATCAGCTTGTCGGGATCTCTTTCCGCCAATTCGATGTCGAAGACATCGATGCCGGCGAATTTCTTGAACAGGCAGCCCTTGCCTTCCATCACCGGCTTCGCCGCCAGCGGGCCGATATTGCCCAGGCCAAGCACGGCCGTACCGTTGGTGATCACTCCGACGAGGTTGGCGCGCGAGGTGTACAGGCTGGCCGAGCCGGGTTCATCGACGATGGCCTGGCAGGCGAAGGCGACGCCAGGAGAATAGGCGAGTGCCAGGTCGAGCTGGTTGTTAAGTCCTTTGGTCGGCTGAACAGCTATCTTTCCCGGTGTCGGCTCGCGGTGATATTCGAGAGCGGCCTCGCGAAGGTCGGCCTGGCGCAGATCATTTTCCATTTTTTCTCCTGACGCGGTGTTCATAAAAACGAAGCGCGTCACTTTAGCCGACTGACGCGGTTTACACAAAAAGGACGCTTTGCCTCCGCTTATGTTCGAGTTGTTCGGGCCGCCGCCTGCCAGCAGCTGATCGCCGGGCAGAGGACGAGTTGGCGACGGCGGGAGCGCGCACGGCAATTTGTCGACGGCATTCCCGAAGCTGGCCGCAAGCAGCACGCGTTAGGCTCGCAGCGGGGGTAAAATGATATCAGCACGTGCGGCCTGACATGCCATGTGGCTAGATGGGGAGCTGCGGCGTGCGTTCGACTTGAATGGGAGATGATCAATGGGCCAAACCACCACCAGTATGCTGCGTGCTGTCGCTCTTGTCGGCCACGGCGCTGCCGGCAAGACGACGTTAGCCGAAAGCCTGCTCGCTGCCGCTGGCGCGATCAGCAGCCGCGGCAGCGTCGAGAAAGGCAACACCGTTTGTGATTTTGACCCCCAGGAAAAGGAATTCGGCCACTCGCTGAATGCGGCGCTGGCGGGTTTTTCGTGGCGGGACGTGTATGTGCATCTGATCGATACGCCAGGCTTCCCGGACTTTGCCGGGCAGGCGATCAGCGCCCTGGCCGCCGTCGACACGGCGTTGGTGGTGATCAATGCGCAAAACGGTATCGAGCTATCGACTGAAAAGATGATGCAGTTGGCAGCCGCTCGTGGCGTCTGCCGGATGATCGTCATCAACAAGATCGACGCCGACAATGTCGACCTGCCGGCGCTGCTTGGCGAGATTCGCGAGCGCTTCGGGCGTGAGTGCATGTTGCTCGACCTTCCGGTCAAACAGGGCGCAGAAGTCGTCGAATTGCTCGGCCACGATAGCGGCGAGAGCGATTTCGAATCGGTGGCTGCAGCGCATCGCGCCTTGATCGATCAAATCGTTGAGGAAGACGAGGACCTGCTCGCCCGCTATCTGGACGAAGGCATCGATCCGAGCCCCGACGAATTGCACCTGCCTTTCGAGAAAGCGCTGCGTTCGGGCCACCTGGTTCCGATTCTCTTTGTTTCGGCTAAAACTGGCGCCGGCATCCCGCAGCTGCTCGACGCTCTGGCGCAACTGGCACCCAGTCCGGCCGAGGGCAATCCGCCACCGTTCTATCGCGGCGAGCTGGGCGGGCCGACGGAAGCTTTCCAGGCCGAACCGGACCCGGAAAAGCACGTTCTGGCGCATGTCTTCAAGATCGTCAGCGACCCTTTCATTGGCAAAGTCGGCGTTTTCCGTGTTCATCAGGGCACCATTCGCAAGGATTCGCAGCTCTTTGTCGGCGATGGCAAGCGTCCGTTCAAGGTCGGACACATCTATCGCCTGCAGGGCAAGGAGTACCTCGAAGCCGAATCACTGCTGCCTGGCGATCTCGGCGTAGTGGCCAAGGTCGATGAAATCGAGTTCGACTGCGTACTGCATGATTCGCATGACGAAGACCATATCCACCTCAAACCGCTCGAGTTCCCGCAGCCGATGCAGGGCCTGGCGGTGACCGCCGTACGCAAGGCCGACGAGCAGCGCCTGTTCGAGATCCTGCGCAAGCTCGAGATCGAAGACCCCTGCTTCAAGATCGAACGCCAGGCGACGACCAACGAAACGGTGATTCGCGGCATCGGCGAAATGCACTTGCGCGCCAAGCTGACGCGGCTGGCGCAGCAGTACAAACTGGACCTCGACACCGCACCGCCGCGGATCGCCTATCGTGAAGCGATTACCGCTGCCGCCGAAGGGCACTGCCGGCACAAGAAGCAGAGTGGCGGTGCCGGTCAGTTTGGCGAAGTGGCGCTGCGCGTCGAACCCCTCGAGCGCGGCGCAGGTTTCGAGTTTGTCGATGTCGTCAAGGGGGGTGTCATTCCGGGTGTCTTCATGGCTTCGGTCGAGAAAGGCGTCCGCCAGGCACTGGCCGACGGCGTCGTCGCCGGTTTCGAGGTGCAGGACCTGCGGGTCACCGTCCATGACGGCAAGTCGCACCCGGTCGACGGCAAGGACATCGCATTCCAGACCGCCGGTCGCAAAGCAACGATCGAAGCGATTCGCGCCGCCAAGCCGATCGTTCTCGAGCCGGTGGTCGAGATTGAAATTCTCGCACCTGAGGCGATGACCGGCGATCTCACCGGCGACCTTTCCAGCAAGCGCGGCCACCTCACCGGCACGCAGCCGCGTGGGCCGGGAGTGATGGCCATCACCGGGCAGGTGCCGCTGGCCGAACTGGACGCTTACCAGTCGCGCCTGAAATCGCTGACTGCCGGGCAAGGCTCGTACAGCATCAGCTTCTCGCATTACGCGCAGGTGCCGCCGGCCACGCAGCAGGAACTCGTCGCGCAGCACAAGGTGGACGACGAGGAGTAGTGGTCGGCGACGAGCGAGGAGGAGCCAGGCCGTCGTGATGAAGGCGGTCAAGCTCGCCGACTGGTTTCTCCGCCTGGCACGCCGGCTGCTGTATCTCTGGGTACGAACCTCGGTTTTCCCGGCGAAGATGCAGGAATTGCCGCTCGATCCGATGAAGCCGGTCTGCTACGTCCTGCAGGACCGCCACTTTTCGAACCTGCTGGTGCTCTTCGAAGAGTCTCGGCGCGCTGGCTTGCCACGCGCCGAGGCGTCGCTCGACAGCGGCGGACAGCGGCAGCCGCGCTCATTCTTTTTCCTCAATCGTGACCGCCGTCTTGCCGTCAGCGAGCGCGACGCGCCCCGGCACTCGGCGCTCCTCGCCAATTTGATAGGCACGACAATCGCCGACCCGCAGTTCGACGTGCAGTTACTGCCGGTGGTCATCCTCTGGGGGCGCTCTCCCGGCAAGCAGGACTCGATCATCAAGGCTCTTTTCTCCGAGACCTGGCGCCCGCCAGGCGCGTGGCGACAGCTGCTGGCAATCGTGCTGCACGGTCGCCAGGTTCTGGTGCGCTACAACCCGCCGATCTCGCTGCGCGATCTGGTGCAAGGCGGGCTCGATGAGGAGCAGGCGCGACGCAAGCTGTCACGGGTCTTGCGTGTCCATTTTCGTCGTCAGCGCGAGATGGCCATCGGACCCGATCTGTCGCATCGCAACACGCAGGTGGATGCCGTGCTCGCTGGCGAGCGCGTGCGTGCGGCGATCACCCGCGAAGCCGCAACGCACGCGCTCTCGCCGGAGGAAGCGAGAGCGCGTGCCGCCAGCTTCGCTCGCGAGATTGCCTCCGACTACTCGCACGGCGCTATTCGGGCCCTCGAGCTGTTTCTGAGCTGGTTGTGGAAGCGGCTCTACGACGGCATCGAGACGCATAATTTCGCTGCCCTGACGCGCATCGCACCAGGGCAGGAAATCATCTACGTTCCCTGTCACCGCAGCCATATCGACTACCTGCTGCTGTCCTACCTGATCCGCCGCAACGGCCTGACGCCGCCGCATATCGCTGCTGGTGCCAACCTCAATCTGCCGATCGTCGGTTCCCTGCTGCGCCGCTGCGGTGCCTTCTTCCTGCGCCGTAGTTTCAAGGGTGAGCCACTGTATGCGGCTGTGTTCGATGAGTACCTGCACCTGATGCTTGCCCGTGGCTTCCCGCTGGAATACTTCATCGAGGGTGGGCGGAGTCGGAGTGGACGGATGTTGATGCCCAAGGCAGGCATTCTCGGCATGAGCGTGCATAGTTTCATTCGTGAGCACAGCCGGCCGCTGCTCTTCGTGCCGGTGTATGTCGGCTACGAAAAACTGCTCGAAGGGCACAGCTATGTTCGTGAACTGGCTGGCAAAGCCAAGCAGCGTGAATCGCTATGGGGCCTTCTGAAAAGCATGCGCACCATCAAGCGGGAATTTGGCAAGGTCCATGTCAGCCTGGGCGAACCGCTGGCCCTGGCCAACTTTCTCGACGCGCAGCACGCCGGCTGGCGCGACCAGGCTGGCGACTGCCCTTCGCCATGGTCGCGCGCGGCCAGCCGCCACGCGGCCGCCGAACTTGCCAGGCGCATCAACGCGGCGGCAGTGCTCAATCCAGTGAATTTGATCGCCCTGACGCTCTTGGCGACGCCCAGGCGCAGCGCCGATGAACTGGCCCTGCAGCGGATGATCGCGCATTACCAGGCTTTGTTCAGCGAAGCCAGCTATGCCCCGACCAGCATCGCCTGCAAGCTCGACGCCAACGAGGTGGTGGCCTACGCCGAGCGACTGGCGGTCGTCGAACGTTTTGCCGATCCCCTCGGAGATCTGATTCGGGTGTCTGACAAGCAGGCGCCATTGCTTGCCTACTTTCGTAACAACGTCCTGCATCTGTTCGCTCTGCCGGCGGTGATCGCCTGCCTGCTGAGCCACAACCGCCGTCTCGACGGTGCGCGCGTGGCACAGGCGGTGAGTGGCATTTACGCCCTGCTTCGCGCTGAGCTTTTCCTGCGCTGGTCGCCCGCCGAATTGCCGGCGGCCAGCGAGGCCGTGATACGGGTGTTGATTGGTCGCGGTCTTCTGCTGCGCAGCGAAGTATCGGGCAGCCTGGCGGCGCCGGAGCCCATCAGTCAGGAATTTGCCGAACTGCACCTGCTCGGCGAAAGCATCCGGCCGATGCTGGAACGGCATTTCCTGACGCTGGCCTTGCTCGAGCAGCAGGGCAGTGGTCGGCTGACGCGCCAGGCGCTGGAGGAGAGCTGCCATCGCCTGGGGCAGCGGCTAACGCTGCTTTACGTGGTCAATTCGCCAGAGTTCGCGGAAAAGGTCAGCTTCTCGGCATTCATCGCCGCGTTGATCGAAGCCGAGTTCCTCTGCGAGGACGAGGGTGGCTTCATGCACTTTGACCACCGTCTGATGACGCCGCTGGCCGATGCCGAGTTGCTGCTCTCGGCCGAGGCCAGCCAGACGATCCGGCGCATGGCGGGCGCCGGCGTTACCGAAGCTGGTGCCGAGTCTCTCTCAGTGGCCTCGTGAGCGAGGCCTCGCCAAGAACCGACTCAGGCCTGCGAGCTGCCCGTGCGCACGGCTTTTTCGAGACGCTTCTTTTCGGCAAAGACTTTCTTTGCGTAGCCGGTTGCCGGGTCCGTCGGTGCGCCACCATAGTGCTGCAGGCCGCCAGTCAGGCTGCCACGCCAGCGGATCGCCTCGTCCAGGACATGGACGCCGACCTGGATGTTGGTGACCGGGTCCAGGAAGGGTTCCTCGCCCGCGTCGTCCGGCAGCTTGTCCTTGTGGAATTGAGGCATTACCTGCATCAGGCCCTGGGCACCAACCGCGCTTTCGGCGAAGGGGTTGAAGCGCGATTCGATACCGATAATGGCGATGATAAGCAGCGGATCGAGGCGGACCTCGCGGCCGATACTTTGCGCGGTCTCGAAGATCGGCACCAGCGCCTCGGGGGCCACACGGTAGCGGCGCGAAACATAGTCGAGGGCGTGCTTCAGCGACGGCCGCAGCTCTTCGGGAGCGGGTTCGACGGCTGTCGCCTGCAACTCTGGCGGTGGAGCGGCTGCAACGACGGCTGATGCCTCTGCTGCGGCGACAAGCGATGCCTCTTCCTGGGCCATCAAGGATGGTTCAAGGACCGCTGCAGGAAAATTATCGCTGCCGGTGCTGCTGCCGAAAGCTGCTTTGAAGCTACCCAGGGCCAGCATCAGACCAACGATGATCAGGCCGTGTTGAATGAAACTCAAGGTGGCGTCGCTACGACGCGGCCTTTTGCTCTTGAGCGAAATAGTGGCGGACATGCTCTCTCCTTCACTGTAGTCGTCGCGCCAGTACTACTACCCGACGGTGACAACTAAAGATGGGTGCAAAGCCTCGAACTTGGGGGAAACAGGTACCCTGAGGCCGGGTCTCGCTGCAGGGTGGTGCGCTGCAGCAAAGGGGCGGAAAGCAGGCTGGGCCGCTGAAAGTGCCCTGTGACGTCACAGCCGTGGGCTGTAACTTGCCTGCTTCGAATCAACTCGAGGCGGACTCTATTGAGTTTCGGGGCTGTGGTCAAGCCGCCGCGCCCGAGCCTCTGCGGCAAGTGCCGCCGGCCGCCAGCCAACAGGCAGTGGGCCGGCCACCCGGAAAGACCAACTCTGCTATCCCGAAAGCCTTGCACCTAGGGCGATTCGCCGCTGTCTCTGGGCGACGATTGCGGTATTGATTCTGGCCGTCTGGCCCTGTGCGAAAGTGTTGCAAAAAAACAACGGGGTGCGGATTTTGCGGCGGTGCAGCATGAGGCGCCGCGGTGCTGCAGGCGCTCCTCAGCAGCGTTCAACAAGCTCGAGGGTCGATATAATGCCGACAACTCCCGTTAACCAGAGCGACTGCCAAGCTCTACTGCCTACATCAATGGATATCGCACTACTCTTCTTTCTGATTCTGCTCAACGGTATTCTGGCGATGTCGGAAATTGCCGTCGTGTCTTCACGTCAGTCACGCTTGCAAAAGCTCGCCGATGACGGCCAGCCTGGCGCTCGCTCGGCACTGGCGCTGAATCATGAGCCGTCGATCTTTCTGTCGACCGTTCAGGTCGGCATTACCACGGTCGGCATCCTCAGCGGCGCTATCGGCGATGCGACCCTGGCGGCGCCGCTCGGCGACTGGCTGACGACGATCCCGTCGCTGGCGCCTTACGCCCGGCCCATCTCGCTGACGCTGGTCGTCTGCGGCGTAACCTACTTTGCGGTCGTCGTCGGCGAACTGGTCCCCAAGCGTCTTGGTCTGCTCGCGCCGGAGCGCATCGCGTCACTGATCGCGCCGCCGATGAATCTGCTTTCGCTGTTGGCTCGCCCGCTGGTGTGGCTGCTTTCGTCGTCGTCCAGTCTGCTCTTGCGCCTGCTCGGTGCGCGCCAGTCGCTGGACTCTTCGGTCAGCGACGATGAAATCAAGATCCTGATGGGTCAGGGTGCCCGGGCGGGCGTCTTCCACGCCAGCGAACAGGAGATTGTTGCCAATGTCCTGCGCCTCGACCAGCAGCGCGTCGGCGAGATCATGACCCACCGCAAAGATCTCTATCTGATTGATCTGAACGATGGCGAAGTGGAAATCCGCGACCGCCTCGCCGCCAGCCCCTTCAAACGCGTGCTTGTCTGTCGCGACGGCCTCGATAACCTCGTCGGCGTCCTGCGCACCAGCGATTTGCTGAAAGGCGCGCTCTCCGGTGCGCCACTGGCCATCGAGGACATCATTCGGCCGCCACTGTACGTGCCGGCGAGCGTGAACACGACGCAGTTGCTGGAAACCTTCCGTCGGGCACGGCAGCAGTGCGCGCTGATGGTCGACGAATACGGCGAACTGCAGGGTCTGGTGACTCTTACCGACGTGCTGACATCCATTGTCGGCGACCTGCCGGCCCTGGACTCTCCCGAGGAGCAGGATATCGTCGTGCGCGAAGACGGCTCGTGGCTGGTCGACGGGCTTGTCACCCTCGAGCGACTGCGCGGCGTGCTCGACATCGCCAGCGAACTGCCGGGGGAGGAAGAGAACGCCTTCCACACGCTCGGCGGTTTCATCATGTACGTCCTCGGTCACATTCCCGAGGCCGCCGAGCATTTCGAGTTCGCCGAGCTGCGCTTCGAGGTCGTCGACATGGATCACAATCGAGTCGACAAGGTGTTGATTGCACGCACGATTCCCGTCGAATAAGGGTTGTTGGCCGGAGCCTGTCCGGCTTCCCTGGTGGGCAGCGATCAGGCGGCGTAGCGCGTCGGATCAGGCACCGCGGCGGCGGCAAAACCGGCTTGCCGCAGCCGACACGAATCGCAGATCGCGCAGGCGCGACCTGCCGAATCCGCCTGGTAGCAGGAAACGGTGAGCGCGTAGTCGACGCCGAGTTCGGCGCCGAGCTGGATGATCTGCGCCTTGCCGAGGTTGATCAGCGGCGCGTGCAGGTGCAGCCCAGTGCCTTCGACGGCAGCCTTGGTTGCCAGCCGGGCCATGCTCTCGAAAGCTGCGATGTATTCCGGGCGGCAATCAGGATAGCCCGAGTAATCGACGGCATTGACGCCGACGAAAATGTCGGAGCTCTCGAGCACCTCGGCCCAGGCCAGCGCCAGCGAGAGCATGATGGTGTTGCGCGCCGGGACGTAGGTCACCGGTATCCCCGGCTGAACGCCGTCGACCGGGATGTCGATCGCCATGTCGGTCAGCGCCGAGCCGCCGAAGATATCCAGAGACAGGCTGACGACGCGGTGTTCGGCGGCCCCGAGTGCCGCCGCAACTGCTGCCGCCGCGTGCAGTTCGGCACGATGACGCTGGCCGTAGTCGACCGACAGGCAGTGGCATTCGAAACCGGCAGCCCGGGCGATGGCCAAGGTCGTTGCCGAATCGAGCCCGCCGGAGAGAAGAACGACGGCACGCTGGCCGTTTGAGTCAGGTGGCGTATGCATGGGGGCGAAAATATACCGCTTTCCGGCGTGGATGGTGTGTCTTTCGCGCGTGGCAGCGCGAAACATGGGGAGGGTGAAGTTCGCAATGCATCGCTTTGCTTGGCGAAGGGCTCGCGGTGCTGCTCACGATCACAATTTCGCTGGCCCTTCGGGCAGTTTAAACACATCCTTGATTTCACCGAGGCTTTCCGGAATGCGTTTGGCAATCGCAGCACTCGCCTGCTGATTGGCCTGAACAACGATTTGTGTGAGCTCCTGCATTTGCCTGACTGCGGTCGCGAATGCCTTATTCGCCAGTTCGCTCTCGGTGGCGACCAGCTGTTGCGGCGAGCCGGACCGCGAGAGTTTGCCGATCGCGTCGCTCAACTCGAGCATCGTCTCCTGCAGCAGCTTTGCCTGCCACGCGCCGACCGCTTTCATGCCTTCCAGCGCGACTTGATTGGCGGCGTTGAGCGCTTCCAGGTTGTCGCGCTGGCTGGCTACCAGGGCGTCCATGTTGACGCCGGGCACTTTCAGGCCGGCCATGATATTGAGCAATTGTTCGCTGCTCTTGGTCACGTCCATGCTGGCGACTGCCTTGCTCCAGTCGCTGAGTTGTTGAGAAAGGTCTGCCATGTTTCTGTCCTCCGCTCGATCTGCGATTAATGTGAAAGTCGCGAATGCGACTCACGAACCTCCCTTCTCCACCTGCGGGAGAAGGGCCGGGGGAAGAGGGGGCACGGGCATGACTTTCATCATTCGGGGTATCTCGACTGACATGATCGTTAGCCACTACCTCTACCTGTGAGTAGCCGTGATTCATTCTGCGCCTAGCCGCACGGCTTTTGTTTTCTGGCGGCGCCCGCTGCAGCGCATCGTTTCACTCCGGCGGCACTTCCAGTAAGGGCTGCCCACCGACAAGACTGTTGATCATCTGCGCGACGGCCTTGATCTGTTTGCCATCCCGGGTGTGGTAGCCGGCGTGAGTGTAATTCTGCCCCCACCAGTCCCAGCAGCCGCGCGGATTGACCGGGCCCAGGCTGCGCGCCTGAATCTGCGGATAGAGAACAAGCATGTCGTTGGCTTTGGCCCATTCGTTGTAGCCGGCGTACTTGGCGAACAGGTTGCCCGTATGGCCAGGCCGATAGTCGCTTGTACCCCCTTGCTTGCAGCCGTGGAAGGCAATGTGCAGCTTGCACTGGCGACCATCTTTGCAGGCCTCGGGAATGAATACATAGCCTTCTCTGGCCATCGAGGCATTCTGCAGCGCGGTATACGGAATGTTCGAAAACTTGCCGAAAACCTTGCGTTGGTCGAAGGCGCGCAGCTCGCTCTCCTGCACCTGCATACGTCCCTTGCTCAGCGCCTGCGCGCCGTAGATGCGTTCGAGAATGGCACCGGCGAGATCGACGTCTTGCAGATCCTTGCAGACCGCAAGTTTGTCGGGCGGCGGACACGCTGCAGTGGCTTCCTCGCCGGCCGCGGGGGCGTCCGGACAAGTGCAGTGGTTTTTTTCCAGGTGCTGCTTGGCCACCGCCTGGCAGTCGTCGATGTAGGCGTTGCGCTCCGCCGCAGGAGGTGGCGCCGGCGGCAGGGCACAGTCGCCAACTACGCTGCCGGCGGGCTTGCCAAAGCTGTCGCGGACCATCGTGTGGCGAGCCGGGAAAGTGCTGCTGAAGTCGATGTTGCCTTGCCGCACGCCGCCCTTGTCGGGATCGGCATAGAAGCGGAAAACAGTGGCCATCACCTCGTTCGGGACGATCTCGTCGTAGCTGCCGCTGAACAGATAGATCTTGTCGTCGCGCAGGTTGGCGAGCGCACTGATCTTGCCGGCGTTCTCCTGCTTGCGCGCCTCGGCGAAAGACGCAGCTGCCGCGCGTTCGATCTCACTTCTGTTTTTTGGCGCCAGGTCGGTCTGGCCGCACAGTTTGGGGTCCAGTTTGGAGGCCAGGCATTCGAGCGTCGCGAACCGACTGCAACGCGTGAGCGCGTCGACAATGTTGCCACGAGCGCAGTAGTAGGGTCCGCCAGCGACGATGCCGGCACCCATGATGTGCTGCGAGTGCGCCAGGTGGAACTGGTGCGCCATGTAGCCGCCCGAGGAAATCCCGGACACGGAAATCTGCGCCGGATCGAGCTTGACGCCGGCAGCCACTTCTTCCAGCGCCGGTGCTGCGCTTAGTGAAAGGGAAAACGCCCAAGCGCACAGCCCGGCAGTGGCCGGGAAGCCGCGCCAACTGTGTGTGTTCACCTTTTTCTCCGACATGGTTTCTTCTCCCTGTTTTTGAATGGTCGCTCAAGCGCTCGTCTGGTGGTGCCGACTACGTGGCGAGAAGTGCCGAAAGCTCGCGCTCCAGTAGCTTGGGGTCGCCGGCGTTCAGTTCGACCAGACGCCGCAGGTGGGTGACGCTATCGACATCGATGCCCTGGCAGGCGAGCCCTATCCGGTGGCCTTTGCGGTGCACGACGGTGGTCTGCATGCAAATTTGCGTGCCGCCGTCGTCGAGGGTGATGCGGAGTTCGGCGGCTACTCCGGGCCCAAGCTCGGCGTGCGCGGGCAGCTGTGGCAGTTGGACCAGTGCACCGCGCAGGGAAAGGTCGAGGACCAAGAGTAAGACTTCGGAGCGCTGCTCAGGAAGCAGTAACTGGGCCGGTGAAGCGAAGGCAATGCGCGCATAGTGACGCCGTTGCTCGGTCATGGCTGCTCTTTCGCAAGGGTTTACTTGCCTCGCAGCTTACCCCAAAGAATCTTGTGCAGCTGCAACTGGAAGCGCACTGGCAGGCGGTCGGCGACCAACCAGTCGGCCAGCGTTGCCGCTGGCAACTCGTTGTCCACCGGTGAAAAAAGCAGCGGACAGAGGGCTGCAAGCTGCCGTTCCTCGATCATTTGACGTGCCCATTCGTAGTCGGAGCGGTCTTTGAGGACGAATTTGAGCTCGTCGTTGGCGGTCAGCAGGGCCAGGTTCTGCCAACGATTCCGATCGCTCTCGCCGGAGCCGGGGGCTTTGATGTCGACGACGCGTGCCACGCGCGCGTCGACCTGGCCAATATCGAGGGCGCCCGAGGTTTCCAGAGAAACGGCGTGGCCGGCGTCACAGAGAGCGCTGAGCAGTGGCAAGCAAGCCGGCTGGGCGAGCGGTTCGCCGCCGGTCACGCAGACCCGGCCGACGTCGCGAGCGACGACGGTGACTGCGGCGAGAATCTCGGGCAGCGACATCGTCTGACCGCCGGCAAAGGCGTAGGCCGTGTCGCACCACACACAACGCAGGGGGCAGCCGGTCAGGCGGACAAAGACCGTCGGCAAGCCAACCCGCGAACTTTCACCCTGCAGGGACAGGAAAATCTCGCTGATCTTGAGCGTCAGCACTTTGCGCGTGGCGGCCAAGCGCCTATTTTTTCAGGCGTTGCCTGGCGGCTTTCGCCGCCGAGCTGTCCGGATACTTGGCCAGCAGCGCGTCCAGGGTATTCTTGGCACTCTTGCTGTCGCCGAGCTCCTGCTGGCAGGTGGCGACGTTGAGCAGTGCATCGGGGGCCTTGGCGTGCGCCGGCCATTTGCTGCCGACGAGGCGCTGTGCTTCGAGCGCCCGACGGCAATCACGCATGGCGTAATGGGCGTTGCCGAGCCAGTAGTAAGCGTTCGGGGTCAGCGTGCTGTCCGGATGCGTCCTGGCGAACGTTTCGAAGGCCGCCGCCGCCTCTTTGAGCTTGTTCGCGCGAAACAGATTCAGCGCTGCCTCGTACTCGCGCGTTTCGGTGGCCGGGTCGCTGGCGGATTTCCGAGGAGCTTCGCTTGCCGGATTGCTGTCGTCTGCCGGTTTGACGGTCGCGCCGGCCGCAGTCGCCGACGCTGCTGACGCCGAAGGTGTCTCGAGTTTGCGCAGGCGAGTGTCGAGGTCGATGTAGAAGTCTTTTTGCCGCTTCGTGGCCGCATCGAGCTCGTAGTTGAGCGTCTCGACCTGGCCGCGCAGGCGGGCGTTTTCGTCGCGCAGCTCCTGAATTTGATTGGCCAGCTCCATTTGACCTTTGGCAACCGTGTCCAGGCGCTCGTTCGACTTGAGCTGCAGATCGCTGACCTGGCGCCTCGCCTCATCGTCGTCAAAGAGACCGGCGTGCGCCTGTTGCGCGCCGAGGGCGGCGAGCAACAGGGCGATCGAAATGACGCGTGTTCTGGTCGGCAAGCGACCGCTGCAGGGTCCCGGCATCCTAGAACTCACCGTTATAGAGCATGTCGGCACGGCGGTTCTGCGCCCAAGCGGCATCGTTCTGGCCTTCATTTTTTGGCTTCTCCTCGCCCAGGCTAACCGCCTCGAGCTGCTCTTCCTGAGCGCCGAGCAAGGCCAGCATTCTCTTCACCGCGTCAGCGCGCTTCTGACCGAGCGCCAGGTTGTATTCGCGGCTGCCGCGCTGGTCGGTGTTGCCCTGGATGAGCATCCTGAACTGCCGGTTCTGGGTGAGGAACTTGGCGTGCGAAGCGACCAGATCCCGGTATTCAGCTTTCACTTCGAAGTTGTCGTAATCGAAATAGACGCTGCGCTTGGAAAGAATATTGTTTGGGTCGGTGAGCTCGGGGGGGCAAGCGCTGGCTGTCGACACCGCCTGTGGTGACGGTGGCCACTCCCGGTCCGCGCGACTCAACTGGCGCACCGCCGCCGGCTTTGTCGGCGTCGGGTGTCGAGCTGCAGGCCGCCAGCAGAAGCGCTATAGCAGCCGGGATGACGAGTTGTTTCATGAATCTATCTCCTGCACAAAATGGCAATTAAAGCGGCAAATTACTTGTTGAATGGACCCCAGGCCGGCTCACGAACATCGCCCGCCGAAATGGAGAGACGCTGTTTGATGCGGCCATCGGTAGATACTGCAGACAGCACTCCACGACCACCAGACTCGGTGGCAATCAGAATCATCCGGCCGTTCGGCGCAAAAGTCGGTGATTCATCTTTGTATGAGTCGGTCAGAACCTGCACCTGCCTGCTTGCCAGGTCCATCACGCTCAAACGAAAGCCTCCATCACGCCGGCTGATGAAGGCCATCGACTTGCCATCTGGCGAAAGGCGAGGGCTGACATTGTAACTACCTTCGAAGCTTACCCTCTCCACGTCGCCACCGCCGATCCCGACCCGGTAGATCTGAGGGCTGCCGCCACGGTCGGAGGTGAAATAGACGAATTGTCCATCCGGGGAAAAGTAGGGTTCGGTATTGATTGCGCTGCTACTCGTCAGGCGTTGTGCACCGGTGCCGTCGGCATTGACGAGAAAGATCTGCGAACCACCTTCCTTGCTGAGCACCACGGCTACACGGCGGCCGTCTGGCGACCATGCCGGCGCCGAGTTCGAGCCCTTGAAATTGGCCACCACGACGCGCTTGCCGGAAGCCAGCGAGTGAGCATACACCACCGGTTTCTTGTTTTCGAAGGAGACGTAAGCCAGGCGGTCGCCATCCGGCGACCAGGAGGGCGAAATAATCGGTTCTTTCGAGATCAGCGCCACTTGCGAGTTTTGTCCGTCAGCGTCGGCAATGTGCAACTCGTAGCGCGTGGCATTGACCCGGACCACATAGGCAATTCGCGTCGAGAAAACGCCCGGTTCGCCGGTCAGCTTTTCGTAGATCACGTCTGCGATGCGGTGTCCGGCAGCGCGCAGCATCGCTTTTGAGGTCACGAAAGCAGATCCGCCGAGGACTGTCTCCCGGCTGACGTCGTAAAGCCGGAAGCGTGCTTCCTGGCGCCCATCAGGACTCAAGCCGATGCTGCCGGCGGCGAGCGCGTCGGCACCCCGACTTTTCCAGTCCGCGAAATTTGGCGGGGTGGTCTCCGTGATAGCCTCGCCGCTGGTGTCGATCATCTTGAACAGGCCGCTACGTTCCAGGTCGCCACGGATGACCGAAGTCAGAATCCGGGAAGCGGCCGGATCACCGCCAAATTCCGCGATGGCCACGGGAATGCGGTTGGCGCCAGCGCCAGTAATCTCGATGGTCAATTGGGCATGTGCCGAAGCCTGCAGCAGAGCAAGCGCACAGATGGCAAGCAGGCCGATACGACGGAGTTGGCAGAGTATTCTTGACATGGCATGATCCAATACAGAATGCGCGATTATATCGCCTTTGCATTCCTGGTATTTGTAACAAAAAATTATGGCGTCGAGTGTCGCTTGCCAGGTGGCGGGAACAGCCGCCAGCTATCGGTTTCGGCAGCGCCATTGAGCGACCACCCGGAGACCTTTGCGGCGAGACCGATGGCGGTCGCTAGCTGTCGTCGCGTGGACGATAGGGGATCTTTATTTCGCGATCGAAAAGCTCCGGGTTAGGTGGCTTTGGCAAGGGTGACGATCTACGGATCGCGCGCTCGACGGCGGCGTCGAGGGCCGCATTGCCGCTAGAGCGGCGGATCTTGACGTCGAGAATGTCGCCGCTTGGCAGTTGGGTGACCTCGAACACCGCTTCGGGATTTCCCTGGATGCCTGGCGGTAGTGCGATGTTGCCGCGAATCTTGCCACGTACCTTGTCCATGTACTCGGCCAAGCCGCGTGCTGCCTCCTCGGCTTGTAACTGCTTGCGCTGACGATCCAGGGCGTCGGCGCGGGCGCGCTGGTCCTGAGCGGCTTTCTCGGCCGCCTTCTGCTTCGCTTCCTGCGCTGCTTTCTGCTTTTCTATCTGCACTTTCTCGCGTGCCAGCTCGTCTTCAAAACTTGGGCGGCGCTCCGCTTGTGGCTTGGGCTCTTCCTTCTTGGGCGTTTCCTTGGGCCTGGGTTCTTCCTTCTTCGCTGTTTCTTTCGCTTTCGGCTCTTCCTTCTTCGGCGCTTCCTTTGGCTTCGGCACTTCTTTCTTCGGCGGCTCCTTGACTTCTTCCTTTCTGGGCGCTTCCTTGGGTTTCTTCTCGTCTTTCAGCGCAATGTCCGGCTTGAGCTTGGGCTCTGGCTTCGGCTCTGGCTTCGGCTCTGGCTTCGGCTCTGGCTTCGGTTCTGGCTTCGGTGCCGGCTTCGGTGCCGGCTTGGGCTCGGGCTTCGGTTCAGGCTTGGGCTCGGGCTTCGGTTCCGGCGCCGGTTTCGGCTTTGCAGGCGGTAGTGGTGTCGGCTTTACCTCGGGCTTTGGCTCCGCTTTGGCTTCAGGTGCTGCTGCGGCCTTGATCGGCTGAGCTGGCGCTGGCGCGCTGCGCCAGACCTCGACTTCGACCGACTTCGGGGCTTTGCTCTTCCATTGCACGCCGAAGAACAAGGCGCCGATGAGCAGCAAATGGACGAGCGCAGCCAGCGCCAGCGAGGGCCATTTGGCCGGTTCGGCGGCGAGCGGGGGCGTTTGCAGGTCGACAGAGTTCACTGGCCCGAACTCACTTGCCGGACAGTTGGACGAGCAGGCCGATGCGTTTGACCTCGTTGCGCTGCAACTCGTCCATTACCTTGAGCACTGCTTCATACTTGACACTGCGGTCGCCAACGATGACCACCGCCAGTTCCGGGTTGCTAGCCTGTGCGGCGCGAATCTCCGCGGGCAGTTGGCTGCTTTTCACGGGAGTTTCGCTGCCCCCCGGCGCCAACAGGGTCAGGGACCCGTCGGCGCGGACATTCACTTGCAGCGCGTCGGCTGGGGGCTGTGCCGCTTTGGCGACCGACGGTACGTCGATGCTGGCGGTGGTCATCATCGGTGCGGTGACCATGAAGATCACCAGCAGCACCAGCATGACGTCGATATAGGGGACGACGTTGATCTCGTTTTTCAGGCGGCGCGGACGCATGGTTTTACCTCACTTGCCGCTGCAGAATGTTCGAGAACTCCTCCATGAACGACTCGAAGCGCGACGACAGGCGGTCGATCTCGTGCGCGAAGCGGTTGTAGGCGACCACTGCCGGAATCGCCGCGAAGAGGCCGATGGCCGTTGCCACCAGCGCTTCGGCAATCCCCGGGGCAACCGCCGAGAGCGTCGCCTGGCCGACGTTGGCGAGGCCGCGGAAGGAATGCATGATTCCCCAGACGGTTCCGAACAGGCCGACGTAGGGACTCACCGAGCCGACCGAAGCGAGAAAGGCAAGATGCGAGTCGATGCTGTCCATCTCGCGCTGATAGGTGGCGCGCATGGCACGGCGCGAGCCGTCGATGACATCCTTGGCGTCGAGGTGTTTCTGGCTGCGCAGTTTGGTGAACTCGCGAAATCCGGCTTCGAAGATACGTTCCATGCTGCCGGTGCTGTGGCGGTCGTTGATGGCGCTCTGGTAAAGGCTGTTGAGATCGCCGCCGCTCCAGAAGTCGCGCTCGAACTGCTCGCTTTGCGATCGTGCCGCTCTAACCGTGAACCACTTGCGGAAAATGTAGTACCAGGACATGAACGAAACACCGGCCAGCAACAGCATGACCGCCTGCACGACGGCGCTGGCGTTGAGGATCAAGTGCAGGATCGAGAGGTCTTGCGAGACGTTCATTGCAGTGCTTCCAGTTGGGACCGCAGAAATGCGGGAATCGAAGTTGGCTTCATCTGTGCCGCGGTTACACAAACGAGGTGCACGGTCGCGCTGAGCAGTTCACCCGAGCCGCCTGCCAGGCTCTCGTCGGCGCGCCGGATGGTCTGGCGAAAGAAGATCTGCGCGCGGCTGATTTTCTCGACTTCGAGATCGACCCGCAGCTGATCGTCCAGGCGTGCCGGCTTCAGAAAGTCGACCTGGACACTGCGTACGACGAAGGCAATTCCCGGGTCATGCAGCAGCTCGGCCTGCTGATGGCCGATTGCGCGCAGCCATTCGCTACGGCAGCGTTCGAGGAACTTGAGATAGTTGGCGTAATAGACGACCCCGCCAGCGTCGGTGTCTTCGTAATAGATCCGAACGGGAATCGAAAAAGTGCTGAGCTTGAGTGGAGATTTCATCGTAGGATCAGATTCTAATGCAGCTTTCTTCGTGTAGAAAGTAAGCTTTTGTGACCGCGCCTGTGCGCTCGCCGTTCAGGTGTTTCGCCAGAGCTCGACCTGCGCCTCGCCGAGCAGGTTTTCCAGGCCCAGGTGCCGGTAAACGGCCGCCGTCGCCACGCGACCGCGCGGCGTGCGCTGCAGGAAGCCTTGTTGAATCAGGTAGGGTTCGAGGACATCCTCGATGGTGTCGCGTGCCTCGCCAATGGCCGCAGCGAGGTTGTCGACACCGACCGGGCCGCCGCCGAACTTGTCGATTATCGCTGACAAAAGCTTGCGGTCCATGACGTCGAGGCCGCCGTGGTCGACGTCGAGCATCAGCAGCGCCGCGTCGGCGACCTCGCTGGTGATCCGGCCGGAGGCCTTGACTTCGGCGAAGTCGCGCACCCGTCGCAGCAGCCGGTTGGCAACCCGCGGCGTGCCACGCGAACGGCGTGCGATCTCCAGCGCGCCGCCGCCATCGGTTGGCACCTTGAGCAACTGCGACGAGCGGGTGACGATCTGTGTCAGCTCCTCGGGGGTGTAGAACTCGAGCCTGGAGACGATACCGAAGCGGTCGCGCAGCGGGTTGGTGAGCATACCGGCGCGGGTGGTCGCGCCAACCAGCGTGAACGGCGGCAGATCAAGTTTGACCGAGCGCGCTGCCGGACCCTCGCCGATCATGATGTCGATCTGGAAGTCTTCCAGTGCCGGATAGAGGATCTCTTCGACGACCGGTGACAGGCGATGGATCTCATCGATAAACAGCACGTCGTGGGCATCGAGATTGGTCAGGATCGCCGCCAGATCGCCGGCCCTTTCGAGTACCGGTCCCGAAGTCGAGCGCAGGTTGACGCCCATCTCGGCCGCGATGATGTGCGCCAGTGTCGTTTTCCCCAGCCCCGGCGGGCCGAAGAGGAGAACATGGTCGAGCGTGTCGCGGCGTCGTTTGGCGGCCTCGATGAAGATTGCCAGTTGCTCGCGAATCTTTGCCTGACCGACGTAATCGGCCAGCCGTCGCGGCCGCAGCGCGCGCTCAATGGCTTCTTCCTGCGTCGATTTCGACTCGCCCGAAATCAGCCGTTCGATCGGCACGGTGCCGATATCGTCGCTTTCGATCATGGCTGCTTCCCGGCTTCGACCGCCAGCTCGGCAGTCGACCGAGGACCAGCGTGCATCAGCAGCAGCGCAACAGCGGCGATCTGGATCAGTTGCTGGTGGCCAGGGTTCATGGATTCACGCGCGGTTCAGACTTTTGACAGCAACTTGAGCGCCTGCCGAATGCCGTCGGAAGTCGTGATTTCGGCTGGCAACTGCCTCATTGCGGCGCCTCCTTCGCGCTCATTGTAACCCAGCGCCAACAGCGCATTGAGAATGTCACTGCGGCTGTCGGCGACGGCCACGGTGCTTGTCGGTAGCGCCTCGGCGAGCTTGCCCTTGAGTTCGAGCAACAGGCGTTCGGCAGTCTTGGTGCCGATTCCCGGCACCTTGGTCAGTCTGCCGACTTCCTGACGGGCAACGACCTGCGCCAGGTCGCCGACCGACAGGCCTGACAGCACCGACAGCGCCATGCGTGCGCCGACGCCGGTGATCTTGAGCAGCTGACGAAATGCGAAGCGCTCGCCTTCGCTGGCGAAGCCGTAGAGAAAATGCCCATCCTCGCGGACCACGAAATGGGTCAGCAGGCTGAGCTTCTCGCCGTTGTCGGGCAGGTTGTAGAAAGTGCTCATCGGGACATCGAGTTCATAGCCGACGCCATGCACATCGACCACCACCTGCGGCGGATTTTTTTCCAGCAGGATGCCACTAATACGGCTGATCATCGTTTGCTCTCCTTGGCGACCAGCCAGCGGCCATTGCGAACGTGCAGGCCGCGGCTGCCTAATTGCCCGATGCCCTGGCCACCGTGCGCATGCGCAATCGCGCAGGCCAGGGCATCGGCGGCATCCGGGCTCGGTTCGGCCGACAGGGACAACAGGCGCTGCACCATGTGTTGCACCTGCACCTTGTCGGCGTGACCGTTGCCGACCACTGCCTGTTTAACCTGCAGGGCGGTGTACTCGGCGACTTCGAGGCCACTGACGACCAGCGCGGTGATCGCCGCGCCACGCGCCTGGCCGAGGCGCAGCGTCGATTGTGGATTGATATTGACGAAGACAATTTCGACGGCTGCCTGGTCGGGTTGGTGGCGGGCGACCAGCGTCAGCAGTTCGGCGTGTATCGTCCCCAGGCGGCTGGGCAGAGGGGTGCTGGCATCGGTCTTGATGCAGCCGCTGGCCAGATAGGCCAGCCGGTTGCCGTTTTTTTTCGATCAGCCCGAAACCGGTGATGCGCAAGCCCGGGTCGATTCCGAGAATGCGCAATGGGCGTGCTCTGCCATCCTGAGCGCAGTCCCTCATCGCGGTGTGGCGCGGGCCAGATAAACGCCGCTGACCGCCAGCACCATGCCGGCGACCGCCAGGCCGCTCAGCGTTTCGTCGAAGAGCAGCCAGGCGATGAGCGCCGTGCTTGGCGGCGTCAGGTAGAACAGAGTGGCGACATTGACCGCGCTGCCGCTGCGGATCAGCACATTGAGCAGGCTGATCGCCCCGACCGAGAGCACCAGAACCAGCCACAGGAGGGCGAAGACAAACTGCGGCGTCCACTCGATGGCCATGCTCTCGGTCGCCGAGGCGACCAGCGCGGTGATGATCGCCGTCGGCAGGAACTGGATCACCGATCCGGTACGCAGATCAAATCTCGGGCAGAAGCGCTTCTGATACAGGGTGCCGAGAGTAATGCCGAGCAGCGCGGCAATGGCCGGAACGAGCATTGCTGCCAACGCTACGTCGCCAAGCTTGTTGGCGACGACCAGGCTCACCCCGGCGAAGCCCAGTGCCAGGCCCAGCCATTGCCGCGGCGAGACGCGTTCGCCGAGCAGGAAGCCGGCTCCGCAGGCGGTCAGCAGCGGCTGCATGCCGACCACCAGTGCAGTTACCCCCGCCGGCAAACCGTGCTTGATGGCCATGAACACGCCGCCCAGATAGACGCAGTGCACCAGCACGCCGGAAACGGCGATATGGAAAAACTGACGCGGATTGGCGGGCCACGGCGCGCGCGTCAGCAGCACAAAGGGAAGCATCAGCGTCAGCACCAGCAGGTAACGAGTGAGCAGGAAGGTCAAGGGCTCGGCGTAGGGCAGGCCGAACTTGGCGCCAATGAAGCCTGTGCTCCACAGAAATACGAAAAGAAAAGGCAGCAGCGACGGCGGAAGGGACATTCAATGGGCTCCGTGACAGGGGCAAGAGTCTAGCAAGCGTCGCGTCTGAGCGGCGGCGGCACGCGGCGCAATCATCGCCAGCGCGCGTCTTAGCTGCGCCGCACTGTTTGTTGATGGCCCAGGGCGCGCGCGATGTCCTCGGCGATGGCCTTGATCGGCTTCGCCCAGTCGGGGTTGTGCCGATCGCTGGGCGCCGAAACGGAAAGGCCGGCGACCAGCTGATCTTCGTCGTCGCGGATCGGTGCGGCGATACAGCGCAGGCCGATCTCCGCCTCTTCATTGTCAAAAGCCACTTCATGGCGGCGAATTTTGTCGAGTTCTTTTTCGAGCGCGTCGAGGCGCGTCAGCGAATGTGGCGTCTTGCCCGGCAGACCGGTACGACGGGCATAGGCGCGCACAGCCGCGGTGCTGTCGGCAGCGAGAAACAGCTTGCCCACCGAAGTCAGGTGCAAGGGTGCCCGACCACCCACCAGATAGACGACACGCACCAGCGAGCGGCCGCTCGAAGTCCGTTCGACGTAGATGATCTCGTCGTCGTGGCGAATGCCGAGATTGACGGCTTCGCCAATGCTCTCATGCAGTTGCTGCATGTATGGCAGGGCGACCTGGCGGATGTTGATCCGCGACTTGACCAGGTTGCCGAGTTCGAGCAGCCGGATGCCGAGCGTGTAGCTGCCGTTTTCGTGGCGCTCGACGACCGCGGCGCTGGTCATCGCCGCCAGAATCCGGTGCGTCGTTGACGGGTGCAGGCCGCTGTTCTTCGCCAGCACCTTGAGACTCACCGGGTCGGGGAGATCGGCCAGCACATCGAGCAGCGACATCATGCGCTCGATGACCTGAATCGAAGTCTTTTCTGCCTGCTGTTCCGCCATTTCCTTCCTGTCGATCCTTTCGGCAGCGTCCGCAAGCGTCGCAAGTTTCTGCAAGCTTTTGTTTTCGCCTGCGGGAGACTACTATTGCTCGTTCTGCCACTCGCCCACCCTACCTTGTGCGGCGCAATATCTTACCATCATGCGCGTTGCCCTGTTCGTAAGCTGTTTGGTCGATCTGATGCGCCCGAGCGTCGGCTTCGCGACCATCCGGCTGCTCGAGGCCGCCGGCTGTGAGGTCGAAGTTCCGGCCAGCCAGACCTGCTGCGGCCAGCCCGCGTACAGCAGCGGCGACCAGCTGGCGGCGGTCGCGCTGGCCAGGAAGACGATTGCCGAGTTCGAAGCCTTTGCCTACCTGGTCGTTCCCAGCGGTTCTTGTGCCGACCAGATCCGGAATGCTTACCCGATGCTGTTTGCCGACGACCCGCCCTGGCGCAGCCGCGCCGAACGCCTGGCCGGACGCTGCTACGAACTCAGCGATTTTCTGGTCAGCGTCCTGAACGTCGATGCCGTGCCCGGCGAGTTTGCCGGCAGCGTCACTTACCATGATTCATGCAGCGCTCTGCGTGGCCTCGGCATCCGCGCGCAAGCACGCGCGCTGCTGGCGCGCGTGCCCGGCCTGACGCTCAAGGAAATGCCGGCTGCCGAGGAGTGTTGTGGCTTTGGCGGTGCTTTCTCGCTCAAGTTTGGCGATATTTCGGCGGCCATCGCCGAGAAGAAGTGCGTGAACCTGCGCCTGGCGGACGCCGACGCCGTTGTTGGCGGCGACCTCGGCTGCCTGCTCAATATAGAAGGCAAGCTGCGGCGCATGGGTGACCGGCGCACGCGCGTGCTGCACATCGCCGAGGTGCTCGCCGGAGTCTACGAGTCCGCCGTCGCCGGCCCTGTCGCAAATAGCGCCGACAGCGCCGACAACGCCGACAGAGACCCTGGCTGATGCGGCAACAGTCAATGTTCTTCAAGGCGCGCGTCGGCACGATGCTCGCCGACGTTCGCCTGCAGGCCAATCTGCGCAAGGCCAAAGGCAAATTCGTCGACACGCGTGCGCTAGCGGTGCGCGATTATGACCAGGAGCGGGCCAGCGAAGGTCAGGGCGACGCGGCTTTCGAAGCCTTGCGCGACGCTGGCGAAGCGATCCGCCAACGCGTCGTCGGCAAGCTTGACGCCTGGCTCGAAGTCTTTGAAGAGAAGGCCACGGCACGCGGCGCGACCGTTCTCTGGGCGCGCGACGGCAAGGAAATCTGTGATTTGGTGCTCGACATCGCGCGGCAGCACGGCGTGCGCAAGGTGATCAAGTCGAAGTCGATGCTTTCCGAAGAGGCTGACCTCAACCAGGCACTCGAAGCTGCCGGTATCCAGCCGGTCGAAACCGACCTCGGCGAATACATCCTGCAGATTGCCGGCAACGAACCGCCGTCGCACATCATCGCGCCGGTGATGCACAAGAACGTGGACCAAGTCGCCGACCTCTTTGCCAGGACGCACGGCACGCCGCGCAAGACCGACATTCCGGCACTGACCCGGGAAGCGCGCGAAGTGCTGCGTGAGCATTTCGTCAGCGCCGAGATGGGCATTTCCGGCGCCAACTTCCTGATCGCCGAGACCGGCAGTGCCGCGCTGGTGACCAACGAAGGCAACGGGCGGATGGTGACGACGCTGCCAAAAGTGCATGTGGTGATCACCGGTATCGAAAAAATCGTCCCGACACTGGACGATTTCGCGACCCTGATGCGCCTCTTGCCGCGCTCGGCCACCGGCCAGGTGATCTCCAACTACGTCTCGCTGCTCACCGGTAACAAGCGCAGCAGTCCTGCCGGTGAGGATGCCAATGATGGCGATGGTCCCGAGACGATGGTCTTCATCCTGGTCGACAACGGTCGCGTCGGCCTGCTCGGCACCGAGTTCCAGTCGATGCTGAGTTGCATTCGTTGCGGCGCCTGCCTGAATCATTGCCCGGTCTATCAGACGGTTGGCGGGCACGCCTACGGCTGGGTCTACCCGGGGCCGATGGGTTCGGTCCTGACGCCGCTTTTCGGCGGCATTGACAAAGCGCTCGACCTGCCGCAGGCCTCGACACTTTGCCAGCAGTGCAGCGTCGTCTGCCCTGTCCGGATTCCTCTGCCGGGACTGTTGCGCCAGCTGCGCCAGCGGCAGACGCGCGCCGGCCTGCGCCCGCGCAGCGAACGCCTCGGCCTGCGACTTTGGGCCTGGCTGGCGGCGCGCCCGGCGCTTTATGCGCTGAGCGCCCGCATCGCCGTCCGCTATCTGAACTGGCTCGCCGCTGGCCGCGAGCACATCGAAGTGCTGCCTATCGCGCCGAGCTGGAGCGCTGCTCGCGACCTGCCGGCACCGCAGGGCAGGACGTTTCACGACTTGTATCGCCAGCAGCGGCGCGGCAAGTGAAGCATGCCGGCGCTTTGTCCTCTTTGGTCCGCTGGCGAGCATTTCCTCAATTCGTGAGTCGCTTGCGCGACTCTTACATTAAGCAAGCAAGGAGCAAAATTTCCGAATGATGTCCGAAATCGATCAGGTCCTGGCCATACCGCTGTGGATCAATGGGCGCGCCTATCTGACCATGGCGCCGGCTTTTTTTCGATGTCCGCGACGCGGCCAGCGGCGAGATCAAGCGGCGCACACCCCTGTGTGGCGCGTCCGAAGCGCTTGCTGCCGCCACGTCGGCGCAGGCGGCGCTGCCTGATTGGGCCGCCCGAAGCGTCGCCGAGCGTGCCGCGCTGCTGCTGGCGCTGGCCGATGCACTGGCTGGGTACGGCGAGCATTTTGCGGCGCTGATCAGCGAGGAAAGCGGCAAGGACGCTGCGCTCGCGGCAGCCGAAGTCGGCGACGCGCTGAGCCTGCTGCGCGGCCGTCGCCCCCGCCGCCGCAAGCGACACAGGAAGCACCGGCACGGCGGCCAATGCTGTCGTGGCCATCGTCAGCGACGACAGTGCGCCACTCCTCGGCCCGTTGCGGCATGCCGTTCCGGCACTGCTGGCCGGTGCGACGGTCGTCGTCAAGCCGAGCCCGAAAGCGCCATCAGCCGCTTTCGCACTGGCCGAACTGAGCGCTCGCAGCGCTTTCCCTGGCGGTGTTTTCAACGTTCTGCACGGCGACCTGGCGGCTATCGAAGGGCTTTGTGGGCTCAGCGAGGTCAGCCGGCTGTGCTTTGCCGGCGATCCGGCGCTGGGCGCCAAGGTTGCCGAAATTGCCTTCCGCTACGACAAGCCTTGCGTGGATTGAGCGGAGCCATGCACCGAATCGTCTATCTCGAGCGCGACTCGATCATCGCCGAAGTCCGCCGGCCGGATTTTCCGCACCATTGGGCCGAACATGCGAAAACCCTGCAGGGCGAGGTCAAGGAGCGGCTCGCCGGAGCGACGATAGCCATCGTCAACAAACTGCGGATCGACGCCGAACTGATCGCCGCGCTGCCCGCCTTGCAGATGGTCGCGGTCGCCGCGACCGGCGCCAACAACATCGACCTCGAGGCCTGCCGCGTGCGCGGCATCGTCGTCTCGAACATCCGTGGCTACGCTGCGCATACCGTTCCCGAGCACGTGCTGGCGATGCTGCTGGCGCTGTCGCGCAACATCTTCGCCTATCGGCAGGCGGTTGCCGACGGAAGCTGGCAGCGTGCCGAGCAGTTCTGCTTTTTCGATTACCCGATCCGCGATCTGCATGGCGCGACGCTGGCGCTGATCGGCAGCGGCAACCTCGGCAGCGGCGTCGCCCGCCTGGCCGCCGCCTTCGGCATGCGCGTGCTGCGCAGCGAACGCAAGGATGCGCTCAGCGTTCGTCCGGGCTATACCTTGTTCGCCGAAGCGCTGCGCCAAGCCGATGCGGTTTCACTGCACTGCCCGCTGAGCGCCGAAACGAGCAAGCTGATCGGCGAAAGCGAACTACGTTCGATGAAGCCTTCCGCCCTGCTGATCAATACCGCGCGCGGTGGCCTGGTCGACGAAAGCGCCCTGGCCCGGGCGCTGCAGGAAGGCTGGATCGCCGGCGCCGGTTTCGACGTCCTCAGCGTCGAGCCACCGCGCAACGGCAACCCCCTGCTCGCTCCCGAGCTGCTGGCGCTGCCCAACTTCATGCTCACCCCGCACATCGCCTGGGCCAGCCAGCCAGCGATGCAGGCCCTCGCCGAGCAGTTGATCAGCAACCTCGAAGCCTTCGCTCGCGGCGAGCCACAACACGTGTTGACATGAACAGCGCCACACAACTGCCGGCGCTTCCATTGCCAGCGCCACCCCTCGCCCCTCCCCCCTCGTGGGGGAGGGCTTGGGGAGAGGGGAGCCGCGGGCTGCGGCTCGCGACCCTCGCTGTTCGACGACCGTCATACGCGTGCGCAGTCGCTGCTATTTGCCACGTTCGTCAGCGGCAGGCACGCCTTCCCCCACCAATCACAACAACATGCGCTTCCTGCTTTTCCTCCTGCTGAGCCTCGTCGCCAGCGTTGCCCATGTTGCCAACGCCCAGCCGACCAAAGTCGCTGCCGCCTCCGATCTGCAGTTCGCGCTCGGCCAGATCGCGGCCCGTTACGAGCAAGAAACGGGCAACAAGGTGGCCCTCTCCTTTGGTTCCTCGGGTAACTTCGCCCGCCAAATCCCGCAGGGAGCACCTTTCGAACTCTTCCTCTCGGCTGACGAGGAGTACATCATCCGCCTCGCCGAGCAGGGTCTGTTGCGCGACCAGGGCCAGCTCTACGCAATTGGCCGTCTCGCACTGCTGGCGCCGCATGGCTCGTCGCTGAAGGTCGACAGCGAATTGCGCGATCTGGCGGCGGCGATCAGCGATGGTCGCCTACAGCATCTGGCGATCGCCAACCCGCAGCACGCGCCGTACGGGCGTGCCGCGCGTGCCGTCCTCGAACGCGCCGGCCTCTGGGCAGTGCTGCAAGGGAAGCTGGTGCTCGGCGAGAACGTCGCGCAGGCGGCGCAGTTTGCACTCAGCGGTTCGGCGCAGGGCGGCATCGTTGCCTGGTCGCTGGTCAAGGCGCCCGAGCTCGCCCGGCACGGCGTCGCGGCGCTGATTCCCGAGAACTGGCACCCGCCCTTGCGTCAGCGTATGGCGCTGACCCGTCACGCCGGCGAAGACGCCAGCCGTTTCTACGACTATCTGCAAAAACCGACGGCGCGCGCCATCTTCGAACGCAACGGATTTTCGCTGCCGGCAAGCAGGGAGCGGTGAGCGCGGTGAGCACCGTGACCGCGGCGTTCGCCGTGATTGATTGGCAAGCGCTCTCGCTGTCCCTGCAACTGGCGACTGCTACGGCAATCTTGCTGCTGCCCTTGGCGATCTGGCTGGCGCGCCTGCTGGCCTGGTCGCAGTTTCGCCACCAGGCGGCGCTCGAAGCGGCGATCCTGTTGCCGCTGGTGTTGCCACCGACGGTGCTCGGCTACTACCTGCTGCTCGGTTTCGGCGGCGCTTCGCCTCTTGGCCAGGCCTACCACGCGCTCACCGGGCGGGCGCTGGTGTTCAGTTTCGACGGACTGCTTGCCGCTTCGCTGATCTTCAACCTGCCCTTTGCCGTACAGCCGATGCAGCGTTCCTTCGCCGCCATCCCGCGCGAAGTGCGCGAAGCCGCGTGGGTCTCCGGGCTGTCGCGCTGGCAGACCTTTCTGCGCATCGAAGTGCCGTTGGCCTGGCCGGGAATCGCCGCCGCGCTGGCGCTGACTTTCGCGCACACACTCGGTGAGTTCGGCGTCGTGCTGATGGTCGGCGGCAGCCTGCCTGGCGAGACCAAGACCATCGCCATCGCCATCTACGATCAGGCGCAGGCGTTCAACGATTCGGCGGCGGCCGGCATGTCGGCGCTGTTGTTGGCCTTGTCCTTCGTTGCCGTGCTGCTGGTCAGTCGCCTCGGTCGTTCGGTGCTGCGCCGGTGAAGCTCGTCGCGCGCCTCGAACAGAGTGCGCCGATACCGCTGGCCGCCGACATCGCCTGCGACAGTGGCGAGTTGCTGGCGCTGGTTGGCCCTTCGGGCAGCGGCAAATCGACCATTCTGCGCTGCCTCGCCGGCCTGCACCGGCCGTCAGGCGGCAGCGTGCGCTGCGGCGACGAAACCTGGTTCGACGCCAGCCGCGGCGTCGATGTCTCGCCGCAGCAGCGGCGTGTCGGCTTCGTTTTCCAGCATTACGCGCTGTTTCCGCACCTCAGCGCGCTGGCCAACGTGATGGTCGCACTGCAGCACCTGCCGACGCGCGAGCGCGCCGCGCAAGCGCGCCACTGGCTGGCGCGCAGCAAGCTCGAAGGGCTGGAAGCGCGCCGCCCCGCCGAGCTCTCCGGCGGTCAGCAACAACGCGTGGCGATCGCCCGCGCGCTGGCGCGCGAACCGCAGGTGCTGCTGCTCGACGAACCCTTCTCGGCCCTTGATCAAGTGACGCGCCGCAAACTGCTGCGGCAGCTGATCGAATTGCGGCGCTCGCTGGCCATCCCGATCATTCTGGTTACTCACGATCTCGAGGAAGCAGCACTGCTCGCCGACAGCATGACCGTCCTGCATCACGGCCACACGCTGCAGACCGCCGCCCCAGACGAACTGCTGGCACGACCAGGGAGTGCGTTGGTCGCGCGCCTGACCGATCAGCCGAACCTCTTCGGCGCTACGGTGAGCGCGCAGTCGGCGGCCACCGATACGACGCAGATCGACTGGCTGGGGCAACCGCTGCAAGCCAGCCATCACGCCGGCTTCGCCGTCGGCGACCGCGTCTGCTGGGTGCTTCCCGAAGCCGGTGTGATTCTCGTACGCGACCACCAGGCCGGTCGCGAGAACACCTTCGCCGCGACCGTCAGCGAGCGACTCGCCTGGCGCGGACATGCGACGGTGACCGCGCACATCGCCGACCGCCGCGACGCGGCGCTGTCCTTCGCCATTGGCTCCGCGGTCGCACAGCGGCGCGGTATCGTTCCCGGCGCTCGTATCGCGCTGCAGTTGCAGAAGGCCGCCATCTGTCTGACTCCCGCCGATGCGGCGATCGGCACCCACGGCGGTATCAATGCCGACCCCACCGGAGAGCTCCGCAAATGAACCAGCACTCATCGCGAGCCGACATCCTGGCGCGCGTTCGCGCCGCGCTACAGCACCATCCGGCGTCCGCCGAGGAACGCCGGGCGAGCGTCATCGCGGAGATCGCCGCGCCGCCCGCAGGCCCTCGTCCGCAGCTGACGGGTGACCTGGTCGACCGCTTCTGCAAGCGCTCGCTGGCGATGTCGTCAAGCATCGAGCAGGTCGCCAGCCTAGCTGCAGCGCCGGCAGCGATCGCCCGCTACCTGGCGGCCGGCGGCTTGCCGACCGCTGCCGTCTGTTGGCAGGAGTACGCCGACCTCGACTGGGCCGGCGCCGGCCTTAGTGTCGAAGCCCGCGCCGCGCGCGACGACGATCTGGTCGGCATCACCGGCACCTTCTGCGCCCTCGCCGAGACCGGCACGTTGATGCTGCTCTCCGGGTCACGCACTGCTGCGACGACCAGCCTGCTGCCCGAAACGCACATCGCCATCGTGGACGCGGCACGTATCGTCGCCGGCATGGAGGAAGGCTTCGCGCTGCTCCGCCACGAGAGTGGTGAACGTGGTGAGTGCGGTGAACTGCCGCGCGCCGTGAACTTCGTTTCCGGCCCTTCGCGAACCGGCGACATCGAGCAGACCATCGTCCTCGGCGCGCATGGTCCGTATCGGGTGCATCTGGTGATTGTGGGTGCGGGTGTGAAAGCTTGACTGCTCAAGCTCGAGAGCGGAGAGCTGACTATTCCCTGTTAATGTGAAAGTCGCGCCAGCGACTCACGAAACTCCCTTCTCCCTTGCGGGAGAAGGGGCAGGGGGAAGAGGGAAACGGTCATGACTTTCATGATTTGGGGTGTCTCCACGTGTCATGACCGTTAGCGTGAGCCGATGACGAACTCGGCGTCACCGCTGACATCGGCCTTCAAACCGCTGCCGCCGCCGTCAATCAGGCGCCCGCCGACGGCCACCTTGCCGGTGCTGGAAATGCTCGCCGAACTCTGTAGCAGATTGCCCGTAGAGAGCGGCCGTGAACTCAGCTTGCTCTCTACCCGCAGCCCCGAGAAACCGGCACTGGCCGAAGCTCCGGCGCCAAGCGACAGGGACGCCGATGCGCCGCCACCAAGGCTCAAACCGGCTCCTGCACCGACTCCTCCACCGGCGCTGACACCCAAACCCGCGCCACCACCGACGCTCAGCCCGGCGCCGCCGCCCGCGGCGAAGGCTGCCGCGGGCAGCAGGTTCGCGCTGCCCCCGGCCGAGCCCGCCGCCGACGCAGACGCTGAAAAACCACCACCCGCCGACGCTCCGACGCCAGCCGAGAAGCCGGCGCCGACCGAGGCACCCGCCGAGAAACCGACACTTGCCGAAGCCCCTACCGCGAGTCCGCCGCCGGCGCCAAAGCGCAGGCTCGCCGCGCCGTTGGCCGCTGCAATGCCGCGCGCGGCACGCGGGTCGCCGGCCTTGTTGGCCGCGCCCTGGGCACCACCGAGCGGTCCCTCGTCGTCAGGAACGACCACCGGTTCGGGACTCAGCTCGCCATCAACCGAAGCACGGTCGCTGCTGGTGCCGCCCTCGAACGTGACGTCCTGACTCGACAGCGTGAGGTTGATCGACGAGCGCAGCGGCAGGCCGCCAGCGGCGAAGAAATCGATCGTCTCCTTGTACTGCTCGACCATGCCGGTGAAGGCATAGGCGCCCCAGCTGAACTTCACCACCGGCGGCACTTTCTTGCTCTGGCCCTCGGGTACGGGCTGCAGGAGCTGCGCCATCTTGTTGGTGGTGATGCGCACGTCCTCGCCGGTGTCGGTGCTGTCGAAAACCACGTCCATGGTCAGCTTGGCCGTCGTCTGACTGACGTACTGCTTCTTCTTGGCGCCCTGGCCCTCTTCCTTGAGGGTGTTGGAGACCGTGTGCTGCAGGCTGGCCGGATTGAAATGCACCGGCACAGTCACTTTGGGACCAGTCATGGTCTCGAAGGTGGCGGGGGTATCGACCAGGTCGTCGGGAAATTCGGGCATGGCCGGCCTCAGCTGACGAGCACCAGGCCCTCGTGGGCCAGATGCAGTTCCTCGATGCCGATCTCGCTGCCCTTGGCGTTGAGGTCGGCTGCCTTGAACTTGACCGGCAGCGCCCGGCGCAGCGCCCAGCGCACCACCGGCTGATCGGCGCTGTTGCGCATCTCGATCTCGACCTGCAGGCGGTAGGCATAGGCGCCGGCACCCACTCTGGCGAACCAGTTCCACAGGTCGCGGGTGTCGGTCATGCCGCGCTTGAGCACCACCGTGGCGAAGCTCACCTGGCCGGCACGTTGCACCGCGCCGTAGTTGCTGCCGCCGACCTTGATCACCTTGGGTTCCATGGTCGCTTCGAGCCCGGTGCACTCGGAGAAAGCGCCCTGGCACAGGGCCAAGTCGTCGCCACTCGGATTGGCCAGCGATTGCTGGCTGAAGTTGACGTGGAAGCGAAAGACGTGCAAGGGGATGTCATTCATCAGGCCACCTCGCGCAGCGCTTCTGCCAGCGCTGGTGCGGCGCCGCCACCGGTGAGGTCGAGTACCACGCTGATGCGCTCGACCGCCGCCACCGGCAGGATGCTGACTTCGGCGCGCAGGCGGCCATTGTCGAGATCGTTCTGGCTCATCGTGCTGCGATCGCAACGCACGCTGAAGGCCTCCTCCGGCGAAGCGCCACCGAGCGCGCCCTCTCGCCAGAAGGCGGTCAGCAAGTGCCCGAGTGTGCGCTCGATGCGCTGCCAGAGAGCCGCTCCGCTGGCCTCGAAAAGTGCCGCTTCGCCGGTGCGCCGGACAGCTCGCAACAACGCGCCCATTAGCCGGCTGACACCACCGGCCCGCCAGGCTTCGTCAGCGCTGGCAGTAACGTCCGAGTGCAGCACCCAGCCCACGGGCGACGGAGCAATCACGCACACGCGGCGCGCAAGGCGGTCGGACGGCGTCGCGGCGATGCCGCTCCATGCGAGAACCGGTTCGCTGCCGGAAACCGCAGCCAGCGGCGTGCCAGCGACCGAACGAAACGTGCCGCGCGCCAGCGCGTTGATCGCCAGCAGGCCGGCGAGCAGCCCCTCGGGTGCCTCGAGCGCGCCTGGCAGGTCGGCGCTGTGGCTGGTTCTGAGCCACGGCCAGGCCAGTTGTACGAAAGCGCTGGCCGCGGCACGGCCGCCATTGCTGCTGTCGGGTTCCACGAGCACGCCGGCGTTTTCCAGGTAGGCGTGGAAATCGGCCTGCGCCCAGGCCTCGGCATTGCGCGCGTTCTGCATCGGCAGCGGCAGCGCGGCGACGAGAAGCATCTCGCGGTGCAGCCGGGCAAGGCGCTCACGGGCAGTGCCAAGGGCATTGCGCCAGGCAAGGAAGCCTTCGTCATTGGCGCGCGGCGGCGCCAGGTCGCGCAGTCCGACTTCCTGCTCAACCGCTGCTACGGTGTTGCTCGAACACTCGACGAAGACCTCGGGCGAGTTGGGCGGCTCGACCGCCACGTCGACCATCGCCGGTTCGGTCGCGCAGATATCGGCCAAATCCGGCAGGCACAGCAGCGTCACCTCGGGCAGGCCGGAGAGATGACCAATGCCGATCCAGCTGGCCGGGTCCATCGGATCCGAAGCATTGGCCAGAAGCGCCGCCAACCGCGTCGACCGCTGCGCCGCGCGATTTCCGGCGGCCTCGAGGTAGGGCCAGGGATCGCCGCAGCGCACGATCAGGGCGCGTCGCCCGCCATTGGCAAAGAAGCTGCGCACCGCGGCGCCAAGATAGCTGGCGCAGAGCCGCTGCTCGCTGCCGACCGGCTGCATGACAGGCCGCCTATCCCAGGCAAACAAGGCGTCGAAGGCGTTCCAGCTTTCGACCACCACCGGCAGCTGCAGCAGGGCCTCGACCTCCACCGCCGGGCGCGCCCAAGGCCCGTCGATCCAGCGCGCCTCGACAAGTGCCGCATGCACGCTGGCTGGCAGGGCGGTCGCCCGTCGTCCGACGTAGCCCACGAAACAGGCGACATCGACCCGGTTCGGGTCCGGCGCGACGGCCGGCGGCGCCAGTTCGAAGGACAGACCGTTCATGCCCGCTCCGCCGCGAAGAAGCCGGGTTCATGCGATACCGCCAGGAGGCGTGTGCGCTTCATCGCCGCAGTCTCGCCTAGGCCTGGATCTCGAAGCCTTCAGCGGCGAGGACGATCTCTTCCATCGCCACGTCGCCACCGCCCTTGCCAGCCAGCGTCGGGCCGGTGTACTTCATCGGGATGCAGCCGCGCAGCAGCCAGGTACGCACCGGGTTGTGGGCTTCGTCGAGCAGCGTTACGGCGACCGTCCGCTGCGCCGCCGGGCCGGCGGTACGCGTTTCCTCGATCCACGCCCACAGGCTGTCGAAATTGACGATGCCACGCTTGAAAGTGACGTCACTGACCTTGTGCACGCCAGCCACCTTGCGCACATGGTTTTCCTTGTCGCTGCCGGCGCGATATTCAGCGACGGTGACCTCGGTACCAATGCCGGAAACGTCGGAAAAACCGCCAAAGTCGTCGCTGCCGTCAAAATTGACGACGAAATTGAAAGCGCCATAGGGTGTGATTCGCTCAGCCATGGTTTAGTCCCCCTCGCTCAGGCACGGGCATCGGCGGTTTTCTGGCCGATGCGGAAGATCACGAATTCGGCCGGCTTGATCACCGCCACGCCGATCAGGCAAACCAGGCGACCGTTGTCGAGGTCGTTCTGGGTCATGGTGCTGCGGTCGCAGCGCACGAAATAGGCTTCCTCGGTCTTGCTGCCAAGCAGCGCACCATTGCGCCACTCGTTGTAGAGAAAGTCGGAAATCGTCTGTCGAATGTTGGCCCACAGCCGCTCGCCGTTGGGCTCGAATACCGCCCACTGGCTACCGCGGTCGATCGACGACTCGAGGTAGTTGAAGTAGCGCCGCACATTCACGTACTTCCACTCGGGATCGGACGAAGCCAGGCGCGCGCCCCAGACGCGGAAGCCGCGACCCGAGAGATAGCGCAGGCAATTCACGCCGATCGGATTGAGCATTTCCTGCTGGGCAAAGTTGATGTCCAGTTCGAAGCGCAGCGCGCCGCGTACCACTTCGTTGGCCGGCGCTTTCCAGACCCCGCGCTCGACATCGTTGCGCGCGTAGATGCCGCTGACGAAGCCCGAAGGCGGCAGCGCCAGTTCGCGCGGGATGTCCTCGCGGCCTGGCCGGGCCAGCGGATTGGGCACCACGACCCAGGGGTAATACACCGCCGCGTAGCGCGAATCGATGAGGCCACGCAGGCTACGGGCCTGGCCGGGTGTCTGGTCGCGCGGCAGGTCGAGCACTGCGATGCGGTAGGCGCGGCGCGATTCGGCGTGCGAGATCAACAGGTTATTGATCGCCTGTGCCTCGGCGTAGGCCGAGGAACCGGGCGCAGCGACAATCGAGATGTCTTCGAGGCCGGACAACTCACCCAGGGCGAGTGCGTAGTTGGCAGCGACCGGCGCAGCGCCGTCGCCCCCGCCGATCAGCGCAATCACCCGCTCGAGTTCGCCGGCGGCATTGGTGACGGCACCTGTAAACAGGGCGTTGCGCAACTCCAGCGCGCTGACGTTGGCGCCAATGGTGATCGCGAACATGTTCTGCAGATGATCGGCGCGGCGTGCCGGGGTGGCCGACATCACGTGCCCGACCCAGGTCGGATGGCTGCGATCGAAGCCAAGCCCCTCGAAGCTGAGGTCCTCGTTGTCATCGTCGATGGCCACCACCAGCAGGCTGACGATGCGCGGCGTGTCGGCTGCCAGCGTGGCCGCCACTTCAGCGGCAGCGCTGGGGTCGGTGGCCGGATGCCAGTTGTTGCCAACCTTGAGGTGGAAGGCGGTGCCGCCGCCAGCACCAGTGACCAGCAAAGTGCCGGCCGGCGCGTTGCTCATCGCCGTCGCGGCCACCGGCGCGCGTTGCTCACGCACCACCACCTGGCCGTTGCCGAGACTGCCGGGGAAACGCGAAACGAAGTGCACCGCCTCGTCGGCGGTGTTGCCATCCGGGGTCACCTGACCGCTGGCGGTCGTCGCCCCGGCGCCGACTGCGCGCGAGACATAGAGTCGCGAACCGCCCTCGTTGTAGAAGGCGCGCACGGCGTGAGCGAGGTAGTTGGTGTCGGGCGAGGCGCCAGTGAGCGCCAGATCCGAGATACCTCCGTAGATGCGCTCGAAGTCGCCGAAGCTGGTCAGCAGTTCGGGTACTTCCTGGGCATCAGTGCTGGCACGGAATGGCCCTTTGCGGGTAGGCCCAGCGAACGCGGTGGTACTGGTGCCGACGCCCTCGATTGACTTGGCGCGGAAGCTGGTTTCCTCGACATAGACGCCGGGAGCTAGGTACTCGGGCATGGCAGGTCTCCTTCGATCGAGCGTGCCGGGCCATGAATGCCCGGATTTCGGACTCGCTGCTTAATGTGAAAGTCGCGCACGCGACTCACGAACCTCCCTTCTCCCTTGCGGGAGAAGGGTCAGGGGAAGAGGGGGTCGGTCATGGCGCTCATGATCTGGTTTGTCTCCACTGTCATGACCGTTAGGGCAGATCAAGGCCCAGGTTGAGATTCAGGGCGCCCCGCGCGGCGAGGCTGATGTTCTGCTGCGTCGTCGCCAGGGCTTCGCGACGGCTTTCGAGATCAGCCGGGTCCACCAGCGGCGTCGCTGTCGGCGGGCGACCGGCACGGACATCGGCGATGGGCGTACGCGTGCCCAGCGCCGGGTCGAAATAGACTTCAACAGTGGCCGCGATAGTGGTCACCACCACCGCGTCCTCGTCCTCCGACCAGGTGGTCACCGGCACGCCGACCACCGGCACCAGCGCCTCGCCTCGCCAGTCGCTCATGCCGCGCGCGAGCACCGTGGCCCCGGCCAGTACGCGCAGCAGCGCACCGCCCAGGGCTGCGCCGTCGGCGTTGTCCGTGATGCTGGCGCGCACGGCCGTCCAGTTGGTGCCCAGCCCGGCCGCAGCACTCGGGTAAAGCGGGATGTCCACGGCCACGAAAAGCGAATTGCCACCCACCGCCTGCGGATCGCGCGGCAGCGCGATGCTGGCCAGTCGCGGCAGATAGTGCCCACCGGGATCACGTAGCGTGATTGCCAACTGCTCGCTGCCCGGCGCAGGTAGGGCCGGTGGCCCGTCAAAGGCCGCTGCGTGCGTAGGCAGGCGTGACCATTCGTGGATCACGTAGAGGCCGCTGCGATTGCGCGCAATGCGCGCGCCCACGGCAGACGCTTCGAGCCGGCCGCGCAAGGCGATACCGGTCGTTCCATCGACCGGCCGCAGCGCACCGAGCACCCGCCACTCAAGGCGTTCGAGTTCGTGAAATTGACGAACGACGCTCACGACACCTCCTCGCCGAAGGCAAAACGCCCGCTAACCACCGGACGGAACTGCGCGTCGTCGCTGTCCGGGTCGATGCGTACCAGTCTCGCCACGTAGGACACCGACAGTCGATAGGACGGCGTGACGGCATCCCAGATGCGCATCAAGTCCTCGGTGGCCAACTCCGAGGGCACGATCTGGATCACCTCGTCGCCCGCCCACCCGGCATCGGGAGTCAGCGACGAGGCATCGAGCACCGGGAATTCATGCAGTTGCCGCAGCGCCCAGGTGAGTGCTACCTGCTCATCCTGTGGCGTCATGCCCCAGCTGCTCATGAGATAGTGCAGATCCAGCCCGAGGGGTGCGAGGCGGCTGTCGGAAGCGCGCAGGTGCGCGCTTTGCCGGGAGTGCTCATTCACCGCGAGGCGATAGAGAAACAGCGTGATGCGATTGCGCTCTTCGCTGTCGCTGGCCAATTGTCCGGCGCTCACCAGTTCGAAATCGCAGGCCGGCAAAGCACGACCACCGATCTCCGCTGGATAGGTATTGCGCAGGAAAGTCGCAATCGAACTCCCCACCGAGTGCACCCCGAATACGTTGGCCATCGTCCTCCCATTGGAAGTTGCCTGCTTCGCTTGCTACGCTCTCCGCCAGCCTGCACACCGGGCAGTGCTCCGCCCAATTTTTCACAAACGTCCTGCCAGTGCTCAGAAGCAAGCCTCGTGCCAGTTACAGACGGCAAATTAACTGCATGTATCGACAGCTGTTTCTGGGAGGGCTTGGCGACGAAGCGAGCAAAGTGGGTCTGAAACGACCCGCTGCGTCAGCAGTTCCGGGAACACCCTACTCGCCGCCAGGTACTCGGCTCGCCGCCCCAATGCCGTCAATACCGTTCGCCAGCGACCGGAGCGATGACTGCAAGGGCAATGGGTAGAATTTGCCCCGGGTGGGTCAGCTTTGCCCCACCGGCCACGAGTCACTACGCCGCCAGTGGACACGCGGCTAATTAAAATCAATGACTTATTTGCCGCTAACGCTTACCGAAGGCATCTTGGCGCGCAGATAGACGACATGGTGATCGGCGTTCTCGCGGCGGCGCACGAGACCTTGCGCTTGCATGCGCAGGAGAGCCGCTTCGACGCACTGAGCATCGACCCGCCAATGCCTGGGCAGCCACCATTCGCAGATACCATCAACGGTGTCAGCCGCATCCGGATGGCTATGCAGGTAACGCAGGATGGCGTCTACCACTTCGCTGGTGCGTGGCTGCGGCCGCATGGACTCCCTTCCCTGAGACGACATTCATCTGAAAGCAATGTTCGTGCTATGGGCAAGACGCTCGCGGCAAGCGATGGCGCTCAGCGAAAGGGAAAGTGGAAAGGTGGCAATAAAAGTGGATCAGCGTCGCCTGCACACGTCGCGAAAACCGCCTTGGCGGCTCAGGCGCAGGAAGGCGTCTGCCGCAGCGCAGCCGACGCAAGCGTGCTGCGCGTGGAAGTCAAAGACAGTTCAGGCGTGCCGAAAATCATCGGGCGCGATGCCGTGCTTCTTGAGCAGCTTGCCGAGCGCGCGCCGCTCTTTGCCGGCCAGACGGGCGGCGCTGGAAACGTTGCCGGCGCTTTCCGACATCAGGCGCAACAGCTGGCCGCGCTCGAAAGCCTGCAGCGCCTGCTGCTTGGCAGCGTTGAAATTGAGGGTCGTCGGACTCGCCAGGCGACGATCGGCTTGCTGTCGGCGATCGTTGTCAGGCGCGGTTTCACCGATCCGGATCTCCGGCTCGTCACACAACAGAAACTCGCGCTGGATACGATTCTGCAGCTCGCGGACGTTGCCGGGCCAGGTGTAGGCAAGCAACCACTGGACGGTATCGGGGTGCAGTGCCTTGATCGCCAGGTGGTATTGACTGGCGGCTTCGGCAATGACGTAGCGCGCCAGCAGCAGGGCGTCCTGGCCGCGTGCGCGCAGCGGCGGCACATGTAGCTCCATGGCCGTGAGGCGGTAGTAGAGGTCGGCACGAAACGCGCCCCGTTCAATCGCTTGCGGGAGATCGCAGTTACACGCCGCGACAACGCGCACGTCGGCGTTTTCGACCAGGCTGCCACCCAGGCGACGGTACTGACCGTCCTGCAGAAATCGCAACAGGCTGACCTGCGCCTTGGCGGTCAGTGCATCCACTTCGTCAAGGAACAGGGTGCCCCCCTGCGCCTGCGCAATCAGGCCGATCTGGCTCTCGCGCGCATCGGTGTAGGCACCTCTGGCGTGCCCGAAAAGCTCGTTTTCGACCAAGTGATCGGGCAGTGCGCCGCAATTGACCGGAATGAACGGTCGGTCCCGACGTCTGCCCTGATAGTGAATGGCACGCGCAGCCATTTCCTTGCCACTGCCGGTTTCGCCGCTGATCAGGACGGTGGTGTCGTAGTCTGCGACCCTGGTGAGAATCGCCAGCATCTCCCGGAAGGCTATCGATTCGCCAATGAAACCACGGTCTTCAGGCAACTTGCTCATCGTCCGTCTCCCCATCGGGGCGCCTGCGTAGGCGCCGAATCGCTCAAGATCGAGGTGTCAACCTAGCAAACGACCTCGGCTGCAGTCCAATAGACTCTGTGAATGCTTGCCGGGATGGGAAGCAAGCCATGGCACATCTGCCCCACCGGCAGTTAGCCGCCAACACCACATTCTTCCGCAGCAGCGTCATCGCCGACAAGCTGTTCGTCCTCTTCAAGCATTCAGCCCCGGGCACCGACTGGCAGCGTCACAAAGTCAGCACACCCGTCGCTGGGCCTCGCCTAGCCACAGTATCGCGCCGCGGACGCTGCAGCGTACGCTATCCGGACGCGGTCAACAGGCCGGAAAAAATCCCATCGCCGGGTTACGGTTCTACAATACGCTTGCCATGTCGCACCTTGCATCCCCAACTCGTCCCGCAGGCAGCCCTGACGACCGCTCAGGCCGCCTCGTCCTCGCTTGGCTTGGCTATATCGGCCTGGTCGTCTACGGCAGCTTGGTACCAATGAATTTCCACCCGCTCCCTCTCGATCAGGCCTGGGCAGCTTTCCAGCAGCTACCGATGTTGAAAATCGGCGCGCAGGGACGGGCCGACTGGGTGTCCAACGGGGTGCTATACATACCGGTGGGTTTCTTGACCGTCGCCTTGTTTCCGCGCGGCAGAACGCGACTGGCGCAGCTGCCCTTGCTGGTCGGCGCGGCGCTTTTCTGCGCTGCACTGGCCCTGGCTGTGGAGTTTACCCAGTTGTTTTTTCCAGCACGCACGGTGTCACGCAACGACGTGATCGCGGAGTGCATCGGCAGCGCGCTGGGAATCATGGCCGCGTGCTACTGGTCCGCCGGGTTCCTCAACATGCTCAGCGCCCTGGCCGGGAAGCTAGGCCAACTGAGCACCCGAGTGTTGCAGTTCTATGCCATCGGCTACTTTGCGTTCAGTCTGTTCCCCTTCGACTTTCTGCTGTCGACGACAGAACTAGCCGCAAAAATCGATTCTAGTAGCTGGGGTTGGTTTCTTTCCCAGCAAACCATGGACCGGGGGGCGATCATTTTCACGGCCAAGCTGCTGGCCGAAGTGCTGGCGGTGATACCCCTCGGATTAATGTTGGGCAACTTCAATGCGGCCAGGCAACAACCGGCGACCCGTCATGCGCTGCTCTACGGGACACTCCTCGGTCTCCTAATTGAAGTCGCGCAATTCCTGATTTTCTCAGGCGTCAGCCAGGGCGCCTCACTACTCACCCGTGCCGTCGGGATGTATGGCGGCGCGCGCCTCTGGCGTGACCAGGGGCGTTGCCTCGAACTGCAACGCCAAGCGGCAAAAACACGGCTGACGCTGCCACTCGCTGCACTCTATCTACTTGCTCTGGTTGCAGTAAACAGTTGGTTTGATCGTCCATGGCACGGCCTCGACCGCGCCAGCAGTGTGCTCACCGAGACGCACTGGCTGCCCTTCTACTACCACTACTACACTACCGAGCAGGCTGCCCTGCTCAGCTTGGCGTCGGTGGCGCTGATGTACGCCCCCATCGGGGTCCTCGCCTGGCTACGCCGCTGGTCGCCGGCGGCCGCTCTCTGGTGCGCAGCCGTGGTGGCAAGCGGCATCGAAACAAGCAAGCTTTTTCTCACCGGCCTTCACCCTGACCCGACCAACATCCTGATCGCCGCGGTCGCCACCTGGTCGGCAAGCTGGCTGCTCCGGCGCCTGCAAGCGGCTCCGACGCGGAATGCGGCCACCGACTTCCCCGGCGATGCGCGGGCCTCTGCGTCCACGGCGCAGCCCGAAGCCCCGCCGACCGCGCCTGCCACGGTAGCCAACGACGGCCGCCCGCCCGCACGCGCCTGGTTTGCCCTGACCGTTACCGTGCTGCTGGCGGCCTGGATCGTCATCGACTTCCCGTACCACCCGCTGCTTCTTGCTTTGGCGCTTCTCGCCTACGCTGCAGCGCTCTGGCGCAACCCGCGCCTGCTCTGGGCCGCAGTTCCCGCGGCCATTCCGCTGCTCGATCTGGCGCCGTGGAGCGGGCGTTTCTACCTGGACGAATTCGATTTTCTGATCATCGTCAGCCTGGTCGTTGCCTATGCCCGCGTTCCGCCAGCGCCGCGAAACCAATACCGTGACGTGGTGGGGTTTGCGGTGGCGTGCCTGATCGCGGGCGTATTCGCCATCGGCACGCTGCGCGGCATGCTGCCTCTGACGCTGCCCGATGCCAACAGTTTCAGCAACTACCACAGCCCCTACAACGCACTGCGTGTCGCCAAAGGTGCCTTCTGGGCGCTGCTGCTCTGGGCACTGATGCCACGCTTTGCCGCCGGGGGCGTCGACATCCGCATGCCCTTTGCGCGCGGCATGGTGCTGGGCCTTGCCGGAACGGTTGCCGTGGTGATCTGGGAACGCCTGCTCTTTCCGGGGCTCTTCAACTTCACCGACCACTACCGGGTGACCGGGCCGTTTTCCCTGATGCACACCGGTGGTGCCGCCATCGAGACCTACCTGACCGCGGCGCTGCCTTTCGCCGTGTTGCTCACCGTGCAGTCGCGCGCGCTCGCCGCCCGTCTAGGCGGCGGCCTGCTGCTTCTGGCGAGCGGCTACGCGCTGGCCGTGACTTTCGCGCGCGCGGGCTATGCCGGCTTCTCGGTGGCGCTGATCATCATCTGCCTGGCTGCCTTCCTGCCACGGCGGCCAAGGACTTCCCGCACCGCGGCAAGCGATTCCTCGGCACCAGCGGCGCAACTCCAGCCCGCCAGCGACCTGCGCCTGGGCAGCCCGAGAATCTATCGCTGGGCGGCGCCGCTGCTCCTCATCGCCGTGCTTGCCGCGGTCGCCGCACCGATCTACAGCGGCTCCTTCGCCAGGGAACGCCTGGCGAGCAGCGGCTCCGACCTGGCCGTTCGCCAGGCTCACTGGGCCGATGCCCTGGCCATGCGCGACCCAGGGCTCCTGACCGCGCTATTCGGCGTAGGGATCGGCCGCTACCCGGAAACCCACTACTGGCGCAGCAGCGAGGACAAGGCGACCAGCTACCGCCTGGAGAGCGAGGGCGACAACCGCTTCCTGCGCCTCGGCACCGGTCAGCCGCTGTACATGGAGCAGTTCGTCCGCATCGAGCCCGGCCAGGAGTACCTGCTGCGCCTGGACACGCGCAGCGCGCAGGCGGGCGGTCAACTCTCGGTTTCCCTGTGCGAGAAACTGCTGCTGACCTCGAGACGCTGTGTGAGCGTCACCACCCCCGCGCAGGGAGGAAACTGGCAGCAGCACGAACTGCGCTTGAACAGCGGCGAGGTCGGCGGCAACGCCTGGATGGCGATGTCGCCGGTGAAACTCTCGCTCCACAACGCCGCGGGGATTCGCGTCGATGTCGACAACGTTCGCCTGCTGCAGCCCGACGGGGAATCACTGATCGCCAACGGCGACTTCGAACAGGGCCTGGATCTGTGGTTCTTCGCCGTCGACGTGCATTGGCCCTGGGATATCGCGAGCATGCCGGTGGGCATCCTGTTCGACCTGGGCTGGCTCGGCCTGCTCGCCTTCGCCGTGCTGCTGGCACTGGCGATCAAGCGGACAGGCAGCCGCGCCTGGCGGGGAGACCTGCTGGCCGCAGCCACCCTGGCGGCGCTGGCGGGAGTGCTTATCATCGGGACTCTGGGCGCCGTCATCGACACGCCACGCTTCCTGCTGCTCTTCCTGCTGCTGACCTGGCTGGAATGGGGTGGCGAGAGGTCTCCGCGCCGCAACGGCGTGCTGCTAAAGCCCGTGCCCGAGTTAAAGCAGTTGGCCGGCATCGCCAAGGGCGCACGCACGGCAGCTTACCGTGACCGCCAAGACAGCGACTGATGAACCTGCAACGGTCATTTCGAGTGCTTGCCCGCGGTAACACTACTCGCCACGGCCGATCAGCCCTGACCTCACACCGTATGAAAAAGCCCCGTTGGGCCGGCCGCCCAGGCGGTTCCCCTCACATTGCGCAAGACAAGCGATGCGCGGTGGCACTTTGATGGGCTTACCAAGACCGCCGACTCTATGAGAACATACGGCCCTCGCCGGTGGATGCGCTAGCGACGAGCGCCACGCTTCTCGGCTGCGAAGCACTACCAACAAGACCGCTGGCTCCGTTGGCTCCGGCCGGCGGAGATCCGGACCCGCTTCATGGCGGCAAGACCACAAACTCGGAATCAGCGATGAAAGACATGCTTTCCGGCCAGATCGATCTGACCCGCTTGCTGGACCCGGCGTCGGCGGCCGATCTGATCGCCTCTCTCGACCTGTGCGGCGCTCTGACTGCGCGTGATGCCACTGCCACCTGTGCGATGACCGGATCGCCGCGTTTCCTGAACGAGGACGACGCCAGCGTCGCGCGCCAGGCCGGCCGGGCCGCCGGCCTGCTCAAAGCCTGGCAGGAAAGCGGCAGCGAATTGTGTGCCCGCATCGGCGGCAGCTACGCCTTTGCCATCGTCGATGCGAAACGCGAATGCGTCTTCCTGGCCGTCGACCGCTTCGCGGTCCACACGCTCTGCTATCGCGTCGATGAGCGTACGCTGGCTTTCTCCGACCGTGCCGACTGCGTCCCGGGCGGTAGCGACGAGCTCGACCCGCAGGCGATTTTCGACTACCTGTACTTCCACATGATCCCGGCACCACGCACGATCTTCAAGGGCGTACGCCGGCTGCCAGCGGCTAACGCGCTGCTCGTCGACCGCCAAGGTGTGCACGAAATTCGCCACTGGCCGCTGCGCTTCGACGAGCACCACCGGCAACCCTTCGCGGCGTCGCGCGACGCTTTCCGCAAGCTGATCCGAGAGGGCGTCAGCGACGAGATTGTCGGCCACCAACGCGTCGGTGCCTTCCTCTCGGGTGGCACCGATAGCTCGACGATCGCCGGCATGCTCTGCGAGGTCACCGGCCAGGCGGCACCCGCCTACTCGATCGGCTTCGCTGCCGACGGCTATGACGAAATGGAGTATGCCCGCCTGGCGGCAAAGCATTTCGGATGCCAGCACCACGAGTACTACGTGACCCCGGCCGACCTGCTGGCCAGCATCCCGGCCGTCGCCCAGCATCACGATCAACCGTTCGGCAACTCCTCGGCCCTGCCCGCCTACTACTGCGCCAAAATGGCCGCCGCAGACGGCTGCAGCAAAATGCTTGCCGGCGACGGTGGCGACGAGCTTTTCGGCGGCAATTCGCGCTACGCCACGCAGCGCCTGTTCGAGTTCTACCAGTCGGTGCCGGAAGCCCTGCGGCAGCGCATCGAGCCGCTCTGCTCGGACGACAGCGTGCTGCGGCGCATCCCGGGCCTCAAGCAGGCAACCGGCTATGTCCGGCATTCGCGCATACCCATGCCCGATCGCCTGCAGAGTTTCAACCTCATCATGCAGCTCGACCCGGCGAAGGTGCTGACTGCCGACTTTCTCGCCCAGGTCGATCTCGGCGAACCGTCGAAGCATATGCAGGCAACCTGGAGCGAGTGCCGGGCGCCGAGTCTGATCAATCGCATGCTGGCCTACGACTGGCGCTACACGCTGGCCGACAGCGATCTTCCGAAAGTCCGCGGCGCAACCGAGATGGCTGGACTGGCCGTCGGCTACCCCTTGCTAGCGGACCGCCTGACCGATTTCTCGATGGCCCTGCCCAGCAACTGGAAACTGCGCCGCTTCAAGCTGCGCTGGTTCTTCAAGGAAGCACTACGCGGCTACCTGCCCGACAAGATCATCACCAAGTCGAAGAAAGGCTTCGGACTGCCTTTCGGCGTATGGGCGACGCGCGATCCCGCGCTGCGGAAACTCGCCGAAGATTCGCTGCACAGTCTCGCCACGCGCGGCATCGTACGACCGGACTTCGTTCAGCGGCTGATCAAAGAGCATCTTTCCGAGCACCCTGGATATTACGGGGAGATGGTATGGATCTTGATGGTGCTCGAACAGTGGTTGCGTGGCCAGGAAACGAGGCGAGCTACCGAATAGCGCTGATCGCCAGTTTTCACGCCTGCGCGAACAATTTCACAGTCGATACGGCGCTGGTCGCTAGAATCGGTGCCTCCTACATGATCACCACCACCCCAAAAACATGACCGATGCCAACCTGCTTGCCGAGCTGATAGAGCACGCCGCGGCGCGCAATCCTGCAGCCATCGCACTCAGCTACGGCAAACAATCAATGCCTTACGGCGTGCTGCAGGAATCTATCGAAGGTCTTGTCGGTGGCCTCGTCGGTCTCGGACTACAGCGCGGCGAGCGCATCGCGATCTACCTGGAAAAACGCTTCGAGACAGTCATCGCCAGCTTCGGGGCAACGGCCGCCGGCTGCGTCTTCGTGCCACTCAATCCGCTGCTCAAGGCCGATCAGGTCGCCTACATCATGCGCGATTGCAAGGTACGGGCACTGGTCACCTCCAGCGAACGACTGTCCTTGCTCGCCCCAACAGTTGCTTCGTGCCACGATCTACGGCACGTCATCGTGACCGGCAGCGGCCCCCTGCCAGCCACGGACGCTCCGCTGGCCTACCTGCGCTGGGACGAGCTGCTGCTCGCCGGCGGCCGCAGCGGTCACCGGGTGATTGACACCGACATGGCGGCCATCCTTTACACCTCGGGCAGCACCGGCAAGCCGAAAGGCGTCGTCCTGTCGCACCGCAACATGGTCGCCGGCGCAAAAAGCGTCGCCAGCTATCTTGACAACAATGCCGACGATACGCTGTTGGCCGCCCTGCCCTTGTCTTTCGATGCCGGCTTCAGCCAGTTGACGACCGCCTTCCACACTGGCGCGCGCGTCGTTTTTGCTCAACTACCTTTTGCCACGCGACGTACTCAAGACGCTGGCACACGAAAAAAGTCACCGGGCTGACGGCGGTACCACCGCTCTACATCCAGCTCTCGGAACTCGACTGGCCAGCCGAGATAAGTGAGCATCTGCGCTACTTCGCCAATACCGGCGGACGCATGCCGCGCGAGACGCTGGCCAAGTTGCGCGCCCACCTGCCGAAGAGTAAGCCTTTTCTGATGTACGGCCTGACCGAAGCCTTCCGCTCAACCTACTTGCCGCCGGAAGAAGTTGACCGGCGCCCCGATTCGATCGGCAAAGCCATCCCCAACGCCGAAATTCTGGTCTTGCGCGAAGACGGCTCGGCCTGTGCAGCGCACGAACCCGGCGAACTTGTCCATCGTGGCGCACTGGTCGGCATGGGCTACTGGAACGACCACGAAAAAAACGGCCGAACGCTACAAACCGCTGCCGGCCAACACGCCGGGGCGTGATGCGGGTCTGGTGCTCCCGGAGATTGCGGTGTTCTCCGGCGACACGGTGCGCAGCGATGAAGAGGGATTCCTCTACTTCATCGGTCGTCGCGACGAAATGATGAAAACATCCGGCTACCGGGTGAGTCCGACCGAAGTCGAGGAAGTCCTCTACGCGACCAGGCTGGTCGGGGAATGCGTCGCTTTCGGTGTCGACCACCCGACGCTCGGGCACGCCATTCAGGTGATCGCCACCCCTGGCACTGGCGGCACGCTGGATACCGCAGCGCTGCTTACCGAATGCCGCCGCAGGATGCCCGCCTACATGGTGCCGGCCGGCGTCACGGTTCGAGCCGGACCCCTGCCACGCAACCCGAACGGAAAAATCGACCGCAAAATGCTGGCCGGCGAGTTTCTTGCGAACGCAGCGCTGACAGCAGACGCCGGCAAACTCGACACCTGCATCGAAGGAAGCCGCAAGTGACTCAACTCCAGCGCCCCCCCCCCAAGCCACGCGCCGATGCGACAGTTCCCGATCAGGGACGGCGAACTCGTCGTCGGCGGAATGCCGCTGACTCGACTGGCGGCCCGTGTCGGACAGACGCCTTTCTATGCCTACGACCGCGGCTCGCTGACCCGGCGCGTCGCCGAACTGCGGGCCGTGCTCCCGCCGGCCTTGAAACTGCACTACGCGATGAAAGCCAACCCGATGCCAGCGCTGGTCTGCCACATGGCGGGACTGGTCGACGGCATCGACGTCGCGTCGGGCGGCGAACTCAAGGTAGCCCTCGACGCGGGTGCAAATCCGCATGAAACGAGCTTCGCAGGCCCTGGAAAACAGCGCACCGAGATGCAGCAGGCAGTCGCCGCTGGCATCCTCATCAATATCGAATCGTTTCGCGAAGTGCGGGAACTCGCCGCGATCAGCGACCAAACAGGCGACCGGGCACGCGTCGCGGTGCGCGTGAACCCTGATTTCGAGCTGAAGAGTTCGGGAATGAAAATGGGCGGCGGCGCCAAGCAATTCGGTGTCGACGCCGAGCAGGTCCCCGAACTGCTGGCCGAAATCGGCCGTTCGGGACTGAACTTTGAGGGCTTCCACCTGTTTGCCGGATCGCAGAACCTGAAACCCGAGGCGATTGTCGAGGCGCAGGGCAAGAGTTTCGAACTTGCCTTTCGACTGGCGGCGGCAGCGCCCTCGCCGGTCCGTTTCCTTAACCTCGGCGGCGGCTTTGGCATCCCCTATTTCCCCGGCGAGCAGCCGCTGGATCTGGCGCCGATTGGCGCCGCTCTGGCGACCATCGTCGATCGCGCGTCACACGAGCTCCCGGAAGCCGAGCTGGTGCTCGAACTGGGCCGCTACCTGGTGGGTGAAGCAGGCATCTACGTCACCCGCATCGTCGACCGCAAGATCTCACGCGGGCATTGCTACCTGGTCGCCGACGGTGGCCTGCACCACCACCTGTCCGCCTCGGGTAACTTCGGCCAGGTGATCCGCAAGAATTACCCGGTCGCCATCGGCAACCGCATGGCATCGAGCGAACGAGAAACGGTATCGGTCGTCGGCCCGCTGTGCACGCCGCTCGATCTGCTGGCCGACCGAATGGAACTTGCCACGGCTGAACCAGGCGATCTGGTGGTCGTCTTTCAATCGGGCGCGTATGGCTTTACCGCCAGCCCGCAGGCTTTTCTCGGACATCCGGCCTGCGTCGAGGTGATGGTATGAGCGCAGTGCTGCCCAGCCAACGGCTCGCGTCACGAGTTCTTCGCTGCGTCTCCTGCCTGCAGAACGGCCAGCCTTGAAGTTCTTCCACTTTGATCCAGTGCCCTGTGCTTACCCCAGGCCACGCATACCTCTGCTACCCAATAACCCCGTTCTTCCATCGCTGGCGTTGCGGCGCCCTGTACCGAGCGAGCCCGGGAGACTCAACCATTTCAGGCATTTCATGCGCGGCCGATATGCCCTTGGCGAAGCGTACAGACTCGCCTCTCTGGATCGCCTGGGAGCCCTTCTCGCACCCTCTTATCATTGTGTGACGATGCTCGACCCGGCCTTGGCTCTGGGTGCGGAAATTCATCTGTACCCTCTCCATGCAGACCTTTCCCCTGACCTGGTCGCCCTGGACAGGCTTTTTACCCGCATCCGGAAGCCCGTCAAAGCGCTTTTGGCAACCCACTACTTCGGCATCACACAGAACTTTTCAGGTTTGCGGGAGTGGTGCGTCGAGCGCGAGATCGCCCTGATCGAAGACTGTTCGCACGTCCTGTTCACCGAGCGCTTCCGCGCGGCTGGCAGCGGCATCGATGGCCATTTCGTGGTATCCAGTCCGTACAAGTTCTTCCCTTGTGCCGATGGCGGATTGCTCTACGCTGCTGACGCGCAGCTTCTCGACAAGGTGGCGACCAACTCGGCGAGCCTCAGCGAAGAGCTGCGGGGCATTAAGCGTATTATCGAAAGACGCCAATGCAAGCAACTTTCGGCCAGCGATAGCGCGGCGATCGACTCGCAACTCGCCTTGATTAGTGCCAAGCACGCAGCCGCGGGCAATGACGAAATGGTCGAACGCTCGGCTCCGTCTGCCTTTTTTTTCAGACGATTCAGTCGCCAAGGGCTCCCTGCGCAGCTCGCGCTTTGTCATTGACCATTCAGTTGTCGACGAAAACATCCGGCGCCGACGCGAGAATTACGATCGCTGGGTACAGAGCACAGCTAACCTCCCAAACTGCCATGCACTATTCGCGGTGCGGCCAGCAGACTGTGTGCCCTACATGTTCCCGCTGCACATCGAGCGTCCAGCGACCCATTTCCATTGGCTGAAGCAGCTTGGGGTGCCGGTCTGGCGCTGGGACGAGATGGCCGACTCCAGTTGCGGAATCGCTCGGGACTATCGCCTGCACCTGCTTCATTTGCCGTGCCATCAGGCGCTCACCGACGATCAGATGGACTGGATGACTACTGCCCTCGACAAGACCCTGCGCCACACTAGCAAGGGAGTTCAGTGATGGGATGGGAAGTTCACGTCGCCAAAACGGCTTTCGCGCAATTTGCCGACGAATGGGATGGACTGAATACGAGGCTGTACGACGGCCACCCCTTTGCCGACAGCCGCTTTATAGGGCCTCTCGTAGATCATTTCGGCGACGGTAGCGTACGTCTATGCATTCACCGGACGATTGATGGCATTTCCGCAGCACTGCTCCTTTGTCCGAATGCCGTTGGCCGATGGTCAACTTTTCGCCCATCCCAGAGGCAGGCAACGATCGTCTTGTTAGAAGACTCTCGCCTACTGGAAACGCTGTTGGACGCACTACCTGGGAGGGCGTGGACGATAGAACTACACGCCGTTGATCCGCGCTACGCTCCAGACTTCTCGCAGCTGGCATTGCCACAGATTTTTTACTCGCACGCGCGCACCATAGGGGTTGGGCAAGGCATTGCGTTCAGCAATTACTGGGAAGGACGCTCTAAAAATCTTGCGAAGAATATTCGCCGCTATTGGCGGCGAGCGGAAACCGAGTTTGGCCTCCCTCGACTCTCGAAGCTTGTCAACGTGGCAGATATGGACCTCGCTTTGGAACGCTTTGGCGCACTGGAGACCGATGGTTGGAAGGGAAAGGCGGGGACAGCCGTTTCGTACGACAACGAGCAAGGCGCCTTCTATCGCCAAGTCCTACGTCGCTTCGCAACGACGGGCCAAGCAGCAGTCTTCGAGCTGCATATTGGCAATAGCCTGGCTTCGTCTCGCCTTGTAATTAACAATCAACATATGACGATTATCCTTAAGACGGCCTACAACGAATCCCTGGCGCGATTCGCCCCGGGCCGCCTACTGCTCTATCGCCTCATCGAGCAACAGCTCGAGCTCCCCGCCAAACGAACGATCGAGTTCTACACCAACGCGACAAGCGATCAGAAAGATTGGGCCACGTTCGCCTGCACTATTCAGAACATCCAGATATTCAGAAACCCACTGACCGCTACCGCATTTTCCGTCCTGAGGGCATTTCGGCAGAATCTTCGCAGCCTCCGCCATGGCGCAGAAAACAACGACTCGCTGAGCGACAGCGTCAAGAGCTACAGCAGCATCGAGGCCTTCAAGGAAGAACAGTACGACTTGCGTGACTTCTCGCCCGAGAATCATCTTGAAGTCTCTCTTGCCTGGTTCGAACTGCTCGAAAAGCACGTGTACGCGACCGATCCGGGAGTGCGTTACTACTTTACGAGCGAGAAGAAGGCCCCTCAGGTGATCCTGCCTCTGCGCTTGACAAGCAAGGGGCCAGTCAAGACCATCCACTCGCTGAGCAACTACTACAGCTCGCTATACGCCCCGCTCGTGAGCCCTGAGGGCGACCTGCTTGATCTACAGAAACTGCTCGCCGCGGCAGTGCACGACCACGCAAACGCCCATGTGATGGATTTCGCCCCCATGGATCCAGAATCAACGGCATACAAGGCGCTTCTCAATGCCCTAAAGGCGAATGATTGGATCCCGTTTCGCCTGTTCTACTTTGGCAACTGGTACCTCAGGGTTAACGGGTCGTGGGAGGACTATCTAAATAAGCGTAGCGCCAACCACCGCAGTACAATCAGGCGAAGAAGCAAACGCTTTGCGGCTGAAGGGGGAACACTGGAAATCGTAACAACGCTTGATGAGACTGAACAGTGCATCGCTGACTACAACGACGTCTATTCGGCAAGTTGGAAGAAACCAGAACCTCATGGCGACTTCATGCCCGCTCTGATCCGCCAACTCGCATCCATGGGCATGCTCCGTCTCGGTTTTGCCAGGATCAATGGGCGCACCATCGCGACACAACTCTGGATCGTCGATCAGCACAAGGCCAGCATCTACAAAGTGGCATACCGGGAGGATTCCGCCTCGTACGCGCCGGGAACCGTGCTTACAGCACACCTGATGCGGCACGTCATTGAGCATGATCGTGTTAATGAGGTCGACTTCCTGATCGGCGACGACGCTTACAAGGGCGCCTGGATGAGCGACCGCCGGGAGCGCTGGGGAATTGTGGCGTACAACCCGGCGACCATGGTCGGATTGGCTTTGCTGATCAAGGAAGCGCTGGGACGGCTGGCCAAGTCGCTTGCCAGAAAATTGCGCGGTGGACGCTCGATAACCGACCAGCGCCGTCCGCCCGCCCGCTGAGCGCCCCCCCGCGCAGGGCCTGACGCATGGACCTCAGGAAAGTGCACGCACGCTTCGTGCACTTGTCAGTCGCATGAATGCCAACGCGGCAAGCCCGCAAAATGCAAGTCCCTGCCAAAGGCAAGCGTAGTTCTGGACTAAAGCCTACCTACGGTGACGCGCATTCTCTCGCTGCGACGACACTCCAGCCAACGCTTTCTATTGAGCACCACTCCACTGAAGGCGCATTGTTTTTAAGCTGGCTATCAAGGGCAAGAATGACTTCTCACGGGTTTAGGTCGTTTCCTGTGGAACGGGCAAGAACGGGGCGAAGGGCGAGGCGGGCAAATGAGTGAGCTTCCCAGCGATAAGGTAGGCCATGGCGATGAAGTTTTCGACGCGGCGATAGCCGCGCGCCCGTGCGCGCGCCTCCTGGAGCGATCGATTCATCGCTTCGACGCGGCCGTTGTGTTTGCCGGCGTTAAAACCGTTGAGTACGCCAGGAAGATGCTTGCTGATCGTCCTGCCGAGGCGCTTGAATGGTTCGAGTCGGCAGCGGCTGGCCCAGCTGAGCCAGCGCTTGAGCAGGGGCGTGGCCTCGTCAGGTGTCGTGGCGGTGGCGTAGATGGAGCGCAGCGCCTGCTTGATCCGCCAGGCCCGTGCGGTCTTGAGGTTCGAGCGCTGCAACCAGTGCATGGTCTCGGTTTGTTTGAC
>NZ_SPMY01000026.1 GCF_012939955.1 Candidatus Accumulibacter phosphatis | reverse complement strand
GCTCTGGTCACCACTTTCGGTTACCTGGCAGTGGCTCTTTCGGTCATCGTCGCGCTATCGATCGCCGGCATCCAGTTCACCAATCTGGCCATCATTGCCGGTGCGATGTCGGTGGGCATTGGTTTTGGCCTGCAGAATGTCATCAATAACTTCGTATCTGGCATCATCATGCTGGTGGAGCGGCCGGTGAAGTCCGGCGACAGGATCATCGTCGGCGGCACCGAGGGTTACGTCGAGCGCATCAGCATACGCACGACGACCATACGCACCTTGGAACGTGCCGATGTGATCGTGCCCAACTCGGACCTGATCTCAGGCCAGGTGACCAACCTGACGCTGCGCAACACCTGGGGAAGGATCACGGTACCCATAGGCGTTGCCTACGGCAGCAACGTCGAGAGAGTCATCGAGACGCTTCACGAGGTCGCCAACAATCACCCGGAAGTCATCAGAGGCAACCCGGAGCTATCCGAGCCTTATGCACTGTTTCTGAGCTTCGGTGACAGCGCGCTGATGTTCGAGCTGCGCGCCTTTATCCGCGAAGTCGACCGGCGCCAGCGCGTGATCAGCGACATCAATCGTGCCATCGATGCCGCGTTCCGCGAAGAGGGCATCGAAATCCCCTTTCCTCAGCGTGATATCAATTTCCGTGGGCCTTTGCGGATCGAGCGCGCCCCGGTGCTTCCACGACCAGCCACTGCTCGCGAGGACCCGCCAGAGGCATAGCGCTGGCCCCGATTCGAATTACTGGCGATTGTTGCAGACCGCCGGCGGCGGTACATTCTCGCTAGGCTCGGGGTCAACAGGGCGCGCGAATGAGCTGCCGGAAAGGAGCGCATTGTCTGGAGCCACGCTTGCTGGAAACTGAGTGACGACGCGAGCTGTTCCTTGATGTGAATTGCGCGGCCACGTTGCTGTCTGTAACGGTGGCTGCGCTGTCATACTGGCGGGCAAGCTCAGGGTGGAAACCCGGCTCACCCGCGCTTCCCCAATTACCCGCCGCAACACTTTTTGCGGCAAACCTCAAAACGGAGTCCCCATGAAAGGTGACAAAATGGTCATCCAGCTGCTCAACAAACAGCTGGCCAACGAGCTTGCCGCGATCAACCAGTATTTCCTGCACGCCCGGATGTACAAGAACTGGGGTTTCAATGCCCTCGGCAAGCACGAGTACGAGGAGTCGATCGAAGAAATGCAGCACGCCGACAAGATCATTGAACGTCTGCTGTTTCTCGACGGCCTGCCCAAGATGGAGGTGCCGAAGCTGTTAATCGGCAGCAACGTTCCCGAGTGCCTGAGCGGCGACCTCAAGCTCGAGCGCGCTGCGCACGCCGACCTTATCAACGCCGTGAGCCACTGCGAATCCGTCAAGGACTACGTCTCCCGCGACCTGCTGCAGGAGATCCTCAATGACACCGAGGAGCACCTTGACTACCTCGAAACGCAGCTCGATCTGATCGACAAGGTTGGCTTGCAGAACTATCTGCAGACGCAGATGGGGGGGGGCGTCAGGGGACTGATCGTCGGCTGGCTGCCTAGCGATGAGCGAGCGCTGCTGGCTCGCCCAGCGGCTACTCCGCTTGCCGCGAATCGAGGCTGATCGTCACCGGACCGTCGTTGATCAGGTGAACTTGCATGTCGGCGCCGAAGACGCCGGTCGGCACCTGCCGTCCCAGGGTTTTCTCGAGGCACAGGACAAAGCGCTCGAAGAGCGGTTGCGCCAGGTCCGGCGGTGCCGCGCGGCTCCAGGAAGGGCGGTTTCCTTTTCGGGTCGATGCAAAGAGGGTGAACTGGCTGACCGCCAGCAGTTCGCCGTCGGCATCGACGACGCTGCGGTTCATGACCCCGGCGGCATCGGCAAAAATGCGTAGCCTGGCCAGCTTGGCGGCCATCCAGTCAAGATCGGCGGCGGCGTCAGAGGGCTCGAAGCCGGCCAGGACCAGCAGACCGGTGCCGATGCTGCCGGTCACTTGACCGTCGACTTCCACCCGTGCCGAGGCGACGCGTTGGGCGACGACCCGCATCCCTCGCTCAGCTTCCCGGCACGCCGCGTTGTTCGCCGGGCGCCAGCCAGCGGACGGCATTGTGCAGAGGTTCCGGCTGTAAGGTGACGTGCGTGATGCCTTGCTCGGAGAGGAGCTGCCGACTGGCGGCAAGGACCGCTGGCCAGTGTGCCAGCGATTCGACGACGAGATGCGCCGATAGGGCGATACGGTTCGACGAGAGTGTCCAGATGTGCAGATCGTGCACCGAGGCAACGCCCGGCACGCCGGCCAGCCGGCGACCGACCTCCGCGGTGGACAGGCTCACCGGGACACCTTCCATCAACGCCTGCAGGACCTCGCGCAGCAGGCGCAGGCTGGACACCAGCATCAGCGCGCAGATCAGCAGCGAGAGCAGCGGGTCGACGGTCATCCAGCCGGTCCACATGATCACCGCACCGGAGACCAGCGCGGCCACCGATCCGAGCAGGTCACCGAGCACGTGCAGCAGGGCGCCGCGGGTATTCATCGTTTGCTCGCCGTGCATCAACAACCAGGCGACACCGATGTTGAGCACCAGTCCAATCGCCGCGACGATGGTTACCGCTTCGCCGTTGACCACCCCCGGTTCGAGAAAGCGGCGCACCGCCATCACCGAAATGCCAACCACGACCACGACCATGAACAGCACGTTGGCCAGCGCCGCCAGCGTTTCGACGCGGCCGTAGCCGTAGGTGTGTCGTTGTGTCGGCGGCCGTTTCGAGATCCAGGCGGCAAAGGCGGCGAGGGCCAGCGAAGCACTGTCGGTGACCATGTGCCCGGCATCGCCGAGCAGTGCCAGCGATCCCGACCAGAAACCGGTGACTGCCTCGACGGCGGCAAAGCCGAGCGTCAGCAGCAACGCCCAGATCAGGCGTGGGCCGGCGTCCGCGTGGTGGTGGTGATGCGCGTGGCCATCGTGATCGCCATGCGCGCTATAGTCGTGCGCGGTGTGGCCCGCTGCGTGCGAATTGCCGTCGTGATCGTGGCCCTCGTGGCCCTCGTGGCCCTCGTGCTTATCGTGTGGGTGGTGTTCGCTCATAGTGGCGGCATTCTAGCCGACATCAATGCCGCCGGGGTCAGCTCAGGACTGCGGGCGGAAGATGCTGCCGTTGGCTGAAAGGAGAAAAGATGCGGGTCCTTCTGGTCGAAGACGACGCAATGATCGGCAATGCCGTTCTCGCCGCCTTGAAGGATGCTTCCTACGCCGTTGATTGGCTACGCAACGGGCACGGCGATCAGCACCATGGCGAGTCAAATCTATGAGCTGGTGCTCCTGGATCTTGGTTTGCCGGGCAAGGACGGACTGCAGGTGCTCAACAGCATCCGCAGCCAGGCCAACCCGGTGCCAGTCCTGATTATCACTGCACGCGACGGCGTCGAGGACCGGCTTTTGGGCCTGACGGCGGCGCTGATGACTACGTGCTCAAACCCTTCGAGATGCGCGAATTGCTGGCTCGCATGCGGGCGGTGATGCGCAGGAAAGGTGGCGCCGCGGCTGCCGAGCTGAGTAATGGTCTTGTTTCGCTTGATCCAGCGGCGCACAAGGCACGCGTCAAGGATGGCGAACCCGTAACGCTTTCCAATCGTGAATTCGCGCTCCTGCAAGCACTGCTGATTCGTCCCGGTGCGATCCTGTCGCGTAGCGAGCTGGAGGACAGGATCTACGGCTGGGGCGAGGAAGTGGACAGCAATGCCGTCGAATTCCTGATTCTGATTCATGTGCTGCGCAAGAAGCTGGGCAGCGAAGTCATCAAGAACGTTCGGGGAGTTGGATGGATGGTCTCGAAAAGCGTCTGAGAGAGTCGCTGCAAAGCAAGTTGTCCGTCGGGCTGTCACTGGCGATTCTCGGTGTGGCCCTGATCGCCGGTATCTTCGCTTTTTTTTCTGGCGCACCATGAGGCTGAGGAGTTGCAGGACGACGTGCTGCGTCAGCTTGCGGCGGTCATTGTCCGGCAACACCTGGCCCTGGCTACTCCGCCTGTGGGAGAACTCGGTAACGAGGAGGTTCGTGATCGGGAGAATCGCGTTTTCGTGCAACTCCTCGCCGGCAGTTCCTCGATCGCCAGCGGTGTGTCTGCCGATCTGCCCTTGGCGTTGCCAACAGATCTGGTCGACGGTCTGCAGACGGTGAGTATTGGTCATGAACGCTATCGCGTTCTGGTCAGGGCTCTCGACAGTGGGGATCGCCTAGCCATAGCGCAGGACACGGCTGTCCGCGACGAAATTTCTCGCGGCGGCGCGCTACTCACGCTGACGCCCTTCCTGATCCTGGTTCCGATCCTGCTATTTGTCGTCGCCGCTATCGTTCGCAAGATATTTCGCCCGCTTGCCGCGCTCGCCCATGAAATCGATCAGCGCCACGAAGACGAGTTGCACCCGATTGCCCCCGAGACTCTGTGGTGGGGAACGCGATTCGTTACACGCCGGCCGGTGGGCGCGTCGACTTGTCGGTGCTGGCTACCGCCGTCGCGACGACGCTGGTAATCGAAGATAGCGGTCCCGGCATTCCGGACGCAGAGCGAGAGCGGGTGTTTGATCCGTTCTATCGCGTCCTGGGCAGCAACGAGATTGGTTCGGGGCTCGGTCTGTCGATTGTTCGGGCTATTGCCGTTCGTGTGGGCGCCACGCTGGCTTTTGGCTTTGCTAACCAGCAATCGTGTTCAGGCCTGCGGGTGACGGTAACTTTTCCAGCCGTAGAGAAGGGATGCTGCGATTGATCCGGGCACAACCCTGTCGCCGACCAGTACGCGGCGTGACAGCGGTGACAGCGGCTTTTTGAAGTGCCCGAGCAGCGGCGAAGAAAGAGGGGGACGAAAGGCGCATGGAGTTTTCGTGGCTTTGCTGCAGAACTTGTTCAGCTTCTATTGAACTCGTTCGAACAGGGCCAGGTGTAGCGTGTGAAAGAAAGGGCTGCGCGCAAAGTCCTTCACCAGTCGGAAGCCTTGCGTTCTGAAGTAGGTTTCCACCTCGCCAAGCGGCGTTGTGAATTTCTGCGACCTGCGGCCACCGCAGAGCACCCGGAGACGGCGGGCGAAGGAGCTTGCCGAAAAGGGACTCGAGTATGAGAGGACGACCTGGCTCCCGGCGACGCGACAGAGTTCAGAAACCGCTTTTTGCCGGATGCTCGGCGTCGGGAAATGATGAAACAGGCGAAAACAGACGATGGTATCGAACTGTCCATCGGCGTAGGTCAACTGTTCGATATCCTGCTCTTCGAGCCGGCAGTCAAGCCCGTTATCGGCCAGGCCCTGGCGGGCAATCTGCAGCATGGCGACGGAATGATCGGCGCCGCTCACTTGATAGCCCTGCCTGGCCAGATGGACGCTTACTCTGCCACCGCCGCAAGGCAGGTCCAGTACTCGCCGGCTTTTCGCAACAAGGGTAAATACCTGGTCGAGTAACGCCATCTCGGCGAACTGTTGCCTTGCGGGGCGATCCTTGTAGGCCAACGCGGTGCTCACGTCGTACTTGGTTTTGCCGCGATAGTCGATCACTGTTTGCATGTGCTGGCCTCCTGGCTCGGTTAGCCGGAAACGGGTTTTACGCTTGCCAGGAAGTGTGACCTGGAAAGCCGCGCTTCCCCGCGCCGGCGGGTGTGTATGCCTGCGAAGATAGCGATCAAGACTTAGCCCAGCCTTAGCTGCTGACGGCCGCTGTCTCGGGTAGGCTGCGTGCCAGCCGGTCGGTCTGAGGACCGGAGAGCGCTTTCGCCGTCGCCGACGTTTACCCGTCGTCGCCGTTGACGTACAGTGAGCGCCCGCTTCGTCAGCCAGAGGCTTTCGCACTATTTTTTTTTTCTTGCCATCGGCATGCCCTGGAAAAATTGGTCTGCCGAAAGTCTCGGGGTCGCGCTGGCGATTCTGGCGGCCTTCGGCTTCTCGTTCAAGGCGATCTTCGTCAAGCTCGCCTACGCCGTCCCGCAGGCAGTGCCGGTCGAGGCGATCACCCTGCTCGCCTTGCGGATGAGCTTCGCCCTGCCCTTCTTCGCGGTCATCGCGGTGCACGCCAGTCGCGCGGCGCCGTCGCTGTCCCGGCGTGACTGGCTGACGCTGATTGCGCTCGGCCTGCTCGGTTACTACGGCGCCAGCATTCTCGACTTCATTGGCCTCAGCTACATCAGTGCCGGTCTCGAGCGCTTGATTCTGTTTACCTATCCGACGCTGACGGTGATGATCGGCGTGCTGTTCATGGGCAAGGCCTTGCAGCACCGCGAGATCGGCGCGCTGCTGCTGTCGTACGCGGGAATCGGCCTGGTCTTTTTCCACGACCTCGAGTTCTCGGGGGAGGCGCGATCGGTAGTCATCGGCTCGCTTTTCATCTTCGCTTCGTCGCTGGCCTACGCTTTCTACCTGGCGGGCAGCGGCAGCATGATCCAGCGCCTCGGTTCGGTGCGCTTCACGGCCCTGGCGATGCTGGTCTCGGTCCTGGCCACGGAGCTGCATTTGCTCGTCACGCAGCCGCTGTCGGCGTTGTTGCTGCAGCCGCTGCCAATCTATGCCTACGCGGCGGCGATGGCGCTTTTTTCCACGGTGCTGCCGGTCTTCCTGCAATCGGCGGCGATCCGCCGTATCGGCGCGAGCAAGTCGGTGATGATCGGAACTCTTGGCCCGATGCTGACCATCGTCTTCGCCTGGTTGCTGCTCGACGAGCCGCTTTCCCTGGTGCAGTTGGCAGGCGCTGGACTGGTCCTGGCCGGGGTGTGGCTGGTCTCGCGGCGTTGAGCCAGTCCAGGAAGCGCCCGCGGCTGCGAGGCGCGCCTGTTGGCCGGCGCGTCCACGCCACTAACGGATGATGCAGTTTTCCTTGAGGTAGGTGAGCGCCTGGCTGCCGGAAGTATCGGCGGGGTCGACCAGGGCGTTCTCCAACTCGGGAAAGACTTCATTCCAGAGAGCCTCGAGGTCATCCTGCATGGCGTAAGGGGCAAAAGCGCGGATGAAGGCCAGTGCCGGTTGGCGTTGCAGGCCCTCTTTCCGGATCTTGCCGATCAGCGTACGTGCGGCGGCCTTGCTCAGTGCCGCCCTGGGCGCCATATCGACCGCCAGACAGAGGAAAATCGTCAGCAGCGAATTATCGTCTACCTTGCCAGCGGTGATCTTCTGCCAGTCCTGTGACACGCCTGCGCTGAACTGGCTGGCTTCCTCGAGACCGAAGTCGCGCAGGAAATACAAGGGCTCAAGCTCGGGAATCAGCTTGTTCATCGCCTGCGAGGCGTCGAGAATCCGCGGCAGATCGTCGCTTTCGACCTTGTGCAGTTCCCTGCGAGCGGCTGCCTGATAGGCTTCCGGCAGCGCCTTGAAAACCGCCGCGAGGCTTTTTCTGCCTTTGGCGGGGACGCCTTTTTCGCGGAGTTTCGCCAATATGCCAACGAATTCGGCGGCGTTGGGAAGTGAAGCTGCCGTGCTGCCGGCGAGATGCAGGAGGACGGCGGTGCGGATGATCGACTCGCTGGCCACGGTCGAAATCTCTTCCGCAGGGACGCCGAGGCTTTCGGCAAACCACAGCGCCGTGTCGATCGTCTGCTGGTGGTCTTGCCGTTCTGCGCGCGCCTGGCGATAGTCGGCGCTACTGCGCAGCGACCAGTCGGCGAGAAACAGCTTCTGGGACTGCTTGATCATGATTCCGAACGAGGCATCCTCGGGCATTGCCCAGAGGCTTTTCAGCATTTCCGAGCCGCCCCGCGAATGCGACAGAAAAGTACCGTCACGCAAGGAGTGTGCTGCTTTTTCAAGGTCGCCACCACTTTGTTCCTCAAGGAACAAACTGACCAGATTGACGATTCGTTCGCGTGCTTCGTCGATGTTCGGGCGCAGGTACTGGGTGCCGAAATACTCGGCGATCTGCACCATGCCCTTCGGCCCGTCGTCGACAATAGCGGCAATTTTCGCGTCGGCCAGGATGCCGGCGCGGACGCCGAAAGCGAGCGCACGTTCGAAAAAGGGCCGCTCGTCGAAAACGGCGAGCTGGTGGTGGTCGTTGGGCATGGGCGGTCAGCTGTCTGCGGCTAGCATTGGGTGCATCGAGAGATCTACCGATCTACAAGGCTGATTCTTCCTCGGGCTCACCCGGGGGGCGGCGCTGCTCATTGGCACGAGTTGGCGTCTCGTCGCTTGCAAGTTGCGGTTCTTCGGCTCGTGCGCGCGCCCGCAAGATCAGCAGGACATCGCGAAAAATCTCGGCATGTTCGTAGCGCAGGAGCCAGGTCAGCTCCATCCAGTCCTGATCGCTGACTTCGCTATGGCTGAGGAAGGGGCGATTGGCCTCGGGATCCGACAATTCGTCGAGACGTTCGTCGTCGTTCAACTCGGCAGCCGCTTCATCGACGTCGTCGAAGAAGCCGAAAGTGCCGGTTTTGAAGAAGTGCTCGACGATTTCGGCACGATCACAGAGATAGTCCGCCAGCGCGTCGCAGCCGCCGTCTACCGCCGCGATTGCCTCGATGAACTCGCCGGGGTCGCTGTCAGCCCGGAAAATGACCGAGTTGATGATCGCCTGCAGGCGTTCGTGAGTGGCATCGCCATAGCGACGCTCAAGGACGATGGCGCGCGCGAATTGCTCCGGCAGGACCAGCAGGCTGACCACCGATTCCTTCGAGGAATCGAAGTCGCGGAGGACTGCCAAGAGGTCCTTGGCGGCGAAATCATCGAGCGCGACGACCAGGGCGCCGTCGCCGTCGCTATCGACCAGGGAGGCCAGCGCCGCTTCGGCCCCGACGATGTCGCCGACGCGGATCAACTTCTCGGCGCGTACGAGTACTGGGTGACTCATCAGTTGTCTCCCGAATGGCGATCTTTGCGGTCAAAACCCTGTTCGGCAAGCCAGTCGCGCCCGCTTCCTCGAGATCGATGTCGTCGCCGTCGACGTCGGGGTCGGAGCGGTCGTCGTCGAAATCGTTGCGCTGCCGTCGATCGCCTGACTCTGACGAAGGCTTATTCCGGCCGTGCAGGTATTCCAGGCACGCGGTGACGACCAGGAAGCGTTCGCCGTTCGGATCTTCGAGGACCGTTTTCGCCAGCTCGCTGGCCCACGGCTGCAGATGCACGCTCTCCAGCAGTATCTCCCAGGAAGGTAGGTCTTCCGGGTCCTGAGACGCCAGATCGCGCATGACTTCGGGGCTGGAAAAGTCCATTCCCCCGTGGAACGTGACGGCGACCATTTCCGGGCTGAATTCGATCATCGGCAGCAGTTCGGGAAGCTGACTGCGCTTCAGGAGCAGCCGCTGGGCGAGGACATCGTGCCCAGCCGAATCGGTCAGCAGGTCGTCGAGCTCAGCGTCGTAGGCCGAGCTGAGTTCTTCAAAAAAATTGCGACAGCCTCACTGCAATATTCCTTCCAGGTAGTTCTTCCAGATCTCGCGCGCAGTCTCAAGCGGTTTTTCGAGAAGATTGCGACGCCGGTTCTCGTCATAGTCGTGCCGCTTGCCCTCGTCGGAAAGCGTTTCGTACGCTTCCTGAACGTCGCGGAATCGGTCAGCGGCGTCGGCCGCGGTATTGCGGTCAGGGTGGAGCTGCAGGGTTTTTTTTGCGATAGGCCTGCTTTACGCCTTCGAGAGACGTATCACTGGCCACGCCAAGTACTGCGTAATAGTCCTTCATGCGTCCTCTTCGGGCTGGGTCGGCTGCGCGCTGGCGCGCGTGCCGCTGAAGCAGGCGAGATTGCGCAAAGCGGGCCATTCTAGCCCGAAATCAGCGCTTTCGGCCGGCGCGCGAACGAAGCGGCCGCTGCGCGCGACGCTGGCGTGCCTCCGCCCCGCCGACGAAGTTACTTTGCCGGCTTGCGATTGCGCGCCGCCGCGGCCAGCGCGGCACGCGCCCAGGGCAGCATTTCCTCGCTACTCTCCATCGCCTCTTCGGGCACCGTCCAGTAATTCATGGTGTCGCTACGGCCGTCCTTGCGCAGCAGGCGGAAAGGCTCGCCGCCGACAGTTTCGAAGGTGGCTGCGCTTTGCGCGTCAGCCTTGAGGTAGAGGATGTCGTTGGCGACGATGGCAAAGAAGAGATCGTCGCAATAGAAGCCCCAGCCGCCGAACATCGCCTTGACGCGCAGGGTGCCCAGCGGAGCGAAGAGTTCGAGAGCATAGCGGACAACTACGGGTAGCTCGCGTGCAGCCATCTTGAAAACCTATGATAGACGGAGGCGCTGCCACAAGGCGGCGGTCAGCGCGTCCTGGTTGAGGGTGTAGAAGTGCAGGCCCGGTGCGCCGTTGGCCAACAGGCGTTCGCAAAGCCCGGTTACCACGTCGAGGCCAAAGGCGCGGATCGATGCACTATCGTCGCCGTAGCTTTCGAGCTTCTTCCTGATCCAGCGCGGTATTTCTGCACCGCAGGTATCGGAAAAGCGCGCCAGGCTGCTGTAGCTGGCGATGGGCATGATGCCGGGGACGATTGGCAGGTCGATGCCGATTGCCTGGCACTCGTCGATGAAGTGTGCGTAGGCGTCGAAGTTGTAGAAGTACTGGGTGATTGCCGAGTCGGCGCCAGCGTCGAGCTTGCGCTTGAAGCTTTGCAGATCGTCCTGCGGATTCTTCGCCTGCGGGTGGTACTCGGGGTAGGCGGCGACCTCGATATGGAAGCAGTCGCCGGTTTCGGCACGGATGAATTCGACCAGTTCGTTGGCGTAGCGAAAAGCGCCAGGCCGGGCCATCCCGGATGGGAGGTCGCCGCGCAAGGCGACGAGGTGGCGGATACCGTTCGTGCGGTACTCTTCAAGGATGCTGCGGATGCTTTCGCGCGTCGAGCCGATGCACGACAGGTGCGGCGCCGCCTGGTAGCCCTCGCGCTGGATCTCGAGCACCGTTTCGAGCGTTCGGTCACGGGTCGAGCCGCCGGCACCGAAAGTGACCGAAAAGAAGCGCGGCTTGAGCGCGGCCATGCGGGCCCGCGCGGCGCGCAGCTTTTCGGCGCCCTCGGGCGTTTGCGGTGGAAAGAGCTCGAGGCTGAAAGTACGCTTGTTCTGTGTCATGAGGAGAACATCACTAGCCCTTGCGGGTGGTCAACAGGGAAGAAAGTAGCGACGAGATGATGCTGTACAGCAGCGCTCCGAAGACGCCCGGCCAGAAGCCGCTGACGACGAATCCGTCGACCAACGAACCCGCCAGCCAGAACATCAGGCCGTTGACCACGAACAGGAAGAGGCCGAAGCTCAGCAGCGTGACCGGGAGTGTCAGCAAGACCAACAGAGGGCGTAAGGCGGTGTTCACCAGCCCCAGCAGCACGGCGGCGATCATGGCCGTGCCAAATGATGCCAGCTGTATCGACGCGGGCATCAGGTAGGCGACGGCAAGGAGTGCGCAGGCGTTGAGCAGCCAGAGCAGGATCAGGCGCATGACGATCTCCCCCTGTTAAGGTCTCGGGTATCAGTAGCGGTAGTGGTCCGGCTTGTAAGGACCGTCCTTGGCGACACCGATGTACGCTGCTTGCGCATCGCTCAATTCGCTGAGTTGGGCGTTCAGGGTTCTGAGCTGCAGGCGCGCGACCTTTTCATCCAGATGCTTGGGCAGTGTATAAACGCCGATCGGGTAATCGTCGGTCCGCGTGAACAGCTCGATCTGGGCGATCGTCTGGTTGGCGAACGAGGAACTCATCACGTACGACGGATGGCCCGTGCCGCAGCCGAGATTGACCAGACGACCCTTGGCCAGCAGGATGATGCGCTTGCCGTCGGGAAAGATCACGTGGTCAACCTGTGGCTTGATCTCTTCCCAGCTGTAGCCCTCGATCGACGCGACGTCGATTTCGTTGTCGAAGTGCCCGATGTTGCAGACGATGGCCTGATTCTTCATCTTCGCCATGTGGCTGTGGTCGATGACGTGGTAGTTGCCGGTGCAGGTGACGAAGATGTCGGCCTTGTCCGCCGCGTAATCCATGGTCACTACCCGGAAGCCTTCCATGGCCGCCTGCAGCGCACAAATCGGGTCGATTTCGGTGACCCAGACCTGGGCGGAGAGGGCGCGCATGGCCTGTGCCGAGCCCTTGCCGACGTCGCCGTAGCCGGCAATCAAGGCGATCTTGCCAGCGATCATCACGTCGGTCGCCCGCTTGATGCCGTCAACCAGAGATTCGCGACAGCCATAAAGGTTATCGAACTTCGACTTGGTGACCGAATCATTGACGTTGATGGCCGGGAAGCGCAGTTCGCCCCTGGTGTGCATCTGGTAAAGGCGATGCACGCCGGTGGTGGTTTCCTCCGTGACCCCCTTGACCGCCGCCAGGCGGACGGAGTACCAGGCGGGATCGCTGGCCAGCTTGGCCTTGATCGAAGCGAAGAGGATCGTTTCTTCTTCCGAAGTCGGCTTGGCGAGAACCGAGGGGTCCTTTTCGGCTCTGGCACCGAGGTGCAGGAGCAGGGTTGCGTCACCACCATCGTCGAGAATCATGTTGCTGAAGCCGCCGTCGGGCCACTCGAAGATGCGGTGCGTGTAGTCCCAGTAGTCGGTCAGCGATTCGCCCTTGACGGCAAACACCGGCACGCCGGATGCCGCGATCGCTGCGGCGGCATGGTCCTGGGTCGAAAAGATGTTGCACGACGCCCAGCGCACTTCGGCGCCGAGGGCGGTCAGCGTCTCGATCAGTACGGCGGTCTGGATGGTCATGTGCAGCGAACCGGTGATGCGCGCGCCCCGCAGGGTCTTGGTAGCGGCAAATTCTTCGCGAATCGCCATCAGGCCAGGCATTTCGGTTTCGGCGATGCGCATTTCCTTGCGGCCCCAGTCGGCGAGGCCGAGGTCGGCAATCACGTAGTCTTGGGTCTTGCTAAAAGCGTCCAGCACAGGTGGCTCCTTCAGAACTTTGCCGGGACAGGAAGCCGTCGTGTGCCCACTGAAGGACTTCAGCGTGGGCCCATCCCGTTTCCCATGTCCGGCATGGGTTGGTTGGATGAGCGCCGTTTGAGAAATCCGAGCCTGAAACTGTCTCGCGACAGCCCTGCAGCGCCCCTCGGATTAGGCTTGCCATTATAACCGGATCCTGGTCCGTTAAAGCAGGGCTTCCGTCACGAACCCGTGCTCGTGCCGCGCCGGGTTCAGTAAGCGAGTGAATCGTAAGTCTGCTTGCTTCCCCGCACCTCGACGCTGACCTGGTTGGGAGCGCAGATGGCGATCTCGCCGGGGCGCGACAGCCAGCCCTGGCGCACGCAGTACTGGCGAAGGCCGGGATCCGCAGCGACGCGCACGCGACGCTGGTCGACGACCACCGTGGTGATGCCCAGCGGACCGGGGACTTCGATGCGCCGATTGCGTGATAGTTCGAGTTCCGAGAAAACGTCGCCGCCGCGCCGGACGATGGCTTTTTCAGCAACGCCTGCCCGCCAGGCCAGCGGGAAGGCGGTAGCACAGAAGGCCAGGCCGAGCGCCACGATCAGCCAATCGCCGGGCTTGAACAGCCCGAACCAGTGCATGACCGTTACCGTGACAGTCGCGTCCGCGACTCACGAAGCTCCCTTCTCCCCTCTGCGGGAGAAGGGTTGGGGAAGAGGGGAGCAGCCATGACTATCATGAGCGGGGGTTCTGGGGCGTCATGACCGTCAGGAAATGTCGAGAGTGCTGAGCATCGGCGGCGGCAACTCGCGGTGGCGAACCAGCACCCGGGCACTGCTGCGGAATTCACGCCCCAAGCGTTCGGCGAGGTAAACCGAGCGGTGTTGCCCGCCGGTGCAGCCGATGGCTACGGTCAGGTAATTGCGACTGTCGCGGATATACGCCGGTAGCCAGGCGCGAACGAAGCCGGCGATGTCCTGGCGCATGCGCAGGACTTCTGCTTCGGCTTCGAGAAAGGAAATGACCTGCTCGTCGCGGCCGGTCAGCGTGCGCAGGCTGGCTTCGTAGTAGGGATTGGGCAGGCAGCGCACGTCGAACACCAGGTCGGCGTCGAGCGGAATGCCGTTCTTGAAGCCGAACGACTCGAACAGCAGCGCCAGTCCCTGGCAAGGCTCCGCCATGTCGTCGGTGGCGACGAACTGGCGCACCCACTCGCGCAAGGCTGCCGGCTTGAGGACGGTGGTGTCCATGTGATGAGCGATGGCGGACAGGCCGGCGAGGTGGACACGTTCTTCGGCGATTGCTTCGGTGAGGGTCAGCCGATCGCTGGCCAGTGGATGTCGGCGCCGCGTTTCGGAATAGCGTTTGATCAGCGTGTCGTCCTGCGCGTCAAGAAACAGCAACTGCAGTTCGAGATTCCGGGTCCGCAGTGTGTCGAGTTGCGGCGGTAGCTTGGCGACGCTGTCGCCGCCGCGACTGTCGATCACCACGCCGACCTTGCGATAGCCCTGCTGGTCGAGTTGCTCGACAAGCTGCGGCAACAACTGCGAGGGCAGGTTGTCCACACAATAGTAATCGGCGTCCTCCAGTACCTTGAGGGCAATCGATTTTCCGGAACCGGAGAGGCCGCTAATGAGAACGAGGTGCATGTGAGCAAGGATAGCGGTGTGCGCAGTCCCGAGCAAGTCACTCTGGCATACTCTCGATGTTCCTTTTTGTCAGGTCAGGCTCATGACTCTTTTTGATATCCCTTTTCTCGGCGAACTGGCGGCAATTCGGCGTGATCTTCATGCCCACCCGGAGCTTGCTTTCAATGAGTTGCGCACTGCCGATTTGGTGGCGCGCGAGTTGAGCAGCTACGGGCTGCAAATCCATCGCGGGCTGGCGCGTACGGGCGTTGTTGCGACCCTGCGCAATGGCAGTGGTGCGCGGGCGATCGGCCTGCGCGCCGATATGGACGCCTTGCCGCTGCTGGAGAAGAACGATTTTTCCCACCGCTCGACCGCGCCAGGTCTGATGCATGCTTGTGGTCACGACGGCCATACGGCGATGCTGCTCGGCGCCGCGCGCTTCATGGCCGAGCACGTAAACGAGCTTGATTTCGACGGCAGCGTGCATTTCATCTTCCAGCCTGCCGAGGAGTCGGAGGGAGGGGCGGCGGTGATGATGGCCGACGGCCTGTTCGAGAAGTTTCCGATGGACGCCGTATTTGGCCTGCACAACTGGCCCGGAATCCCGGTTGGCGAAATGGCGGTGATGCCCGGGCCGGTGATGGCCGGGACCTGCGCCTTCGAGATCTGGGTGCGTGGCCACGGTTGCCATGCCGCGATGCCGCATCAAGGGGTCGATACGCTGGTCGTCAGCAGCCAATTGGTGCTGGCCTTGCAGACCGTCGTGGCGCGCAACGTCCACCCTTGCGAGTCGGCCGTGGTCAGCGTCACCCAGATACACGGCGGTGAAGCCTGGAACATCATTCCCGACGACGCCGTCCTGCGCGGCACGATCCGTAGCTTCAACGGGCAAACGCAGGCGCTGGTCGAGAGCGCCGTCGAACGCCTGTGCAGCGGCATTGGCAGCGCTTTCGGTGCGCAGATTTCAGTGCGCTTCGACCATCGCTATCCAGCAACGGTCAATAGCGTGGCAGAAAGCGAGGTCTGTCGTCAGGTGGCGAGGGACGTGCTAGGCGCTGACAAACTGCGCATGGACGAACTGCCGTCGATGGGCGCCGAAGACTTCGCGTACATGCTGGCCGAGAAGCCGGGTTGCTACGCCTGGTTGGGCAACGGTCCCGGTAGCGGCGGCTGTACCTTGCACAATCCCCACTACGACTTCAACGACGAAATCCTGCCGATCGGCATCAGTTACTGGGTGCGCCTGGCAGAGGCCTGGCTCAAGGGGAGGCGCGCGGAAGGCCCGGCCTGAGTTGCTGGCCAGCGTTCCGCGAAGGCGCCGGCATGGCTCGCGGAACGTAGTGCGTGGTGCATGACGACGGTGGGCGGTTTTTTGTTACACTCGCACGATAGCAGGGCCGCAGCCCGCCCCGCGACCGACCGCAGCGATGACGGTGGTTGCGGTACTGCTGCAAAGGCCCGCGAAAAAATGGCGGGGAGTATCCGCGTACAGTACGTGGATACTCCCCGAGTTCCGGCCGAAGTCAGAACTCCCAGACCATGAAATGGAGAACAGCGTGTGTAGCGTAAAGGCGGGGGCTTACAGGCAGCTTACGTGCGTCAGCTCAAGAACCGAGAGCGATGCGCATTCTTCTTGCTGAAGACGACAGAATCATTGCCGATGGCCTTTGCCGCTCGCTGCGCAAGGGAGGCTACGCCGTCGACTGCGCGTACACAGGAATCGACGCCGATACCGCTTTGATGACCAACGTCTACGATCTGGTAATTCTCGACCTGGGTCTGCCAAGGTGCCCGGCCTGAACGTGCTGCGCCGGTTGCGCGCTCGCAAATCGAGCACTCCGGTATTGATCCTGACTGCGCTCGACGGTATCGACGACCGCGTCAAAGGGCTTGATCTGGGTGCCGACGATTACATGGCCAAGCCTTTCGAGCTGCCTGAACTCGAAGCGCGTGTGCGCGCGCTGAGTCGCCGCTCGTCAGGCACGGCCCGGCTTATCCATTGCGGTTTGCTTACTTTTGACCAGACCGACCGTTGTGCGATGGTCAATGGCGAGATGCTCGACCTTTCGGCTCGTGAGCTCGGCTTGCTGGAGATTCTCCTCTCGCGCGCCAGGCGGCTGGTCAGCAAGGACCAACTGGTCGATCACCTCTGTGGCTGGGGCGAGGAAGTGAGCCATAACGCCATCGAGGTCTATATCCATCGCTTGCGCAAGAAACTCGAAGCGACTGGTGTCAATATCACGACCGTGCGCGGCCTCGGATACTATCTTGAGAAACCTGCGGAAGAAACGAGACCCTGACGTCCAGCGCTCGCTCTTCGGCGAGATCCTGGACTGGATGCTGGCACCCTTACTGTTCGTGTGGCCGATCAGCATCGCATTCACCCACTACTTTGCCAATAGTGTTGCCAGCTTCCCTTACGATCAGTCACTGCGCGAGCATGTAACGGCGATATCGCGCCAGATCACTTTCGACGACGGGCATCCGCAACTGGCGGTGCCGGCTCTGGCGCAGCTTTTTCTGCGTTCCGACGAGATCGACAACGTCTATTTCCATTTGCTCGATGGTGACGGCGAACTGGTCGTCGGCGACCCCGAACTGCCCGTGCCGGTCTTGCCCATCAGCCTGGAGAACAAAGAGCCCGGCGAGGTTCATTTTCGCGATGACGAGTACCGCGGCCAGACGCTGCGCGTCGCCTACATGGTTCTCTTCGCCAGCGCCCAGTCGACGACGCCCCGGGTCTTGATCGAAGTCGGAGAAACGACTGAAAAGCGCTCGCAGTTGGCGAACAAGATCATTGCCAGCGTGATCTTGCCACAGTTCGTGATCATCCCCCTGGCGGTGGTGCTGGTCTGGTTCGGGCTGTCGCAAGGCTTGCGCCCGCTGACCCGACTGCGCAAGCGCATCGAAGCGCGTCGCGAAGCGGATCTCTCGCCGATTTCGCTGAGCCGCGTCCCCGAGGAGCTGCGGCCGCTGACCGAGGCCTTCAATTCGATACTGGCGCGGATGCAGAACAACGTCGACGCACAGCGCCGTTTCATTGCCAACGCCGCGCACCAGATGCGCACGCCGCTCACCGGCTTGAAGACGCAAGCGCAGCTGGCCATGCGCGAGCGTGATCCGGGCGAACTGCGGCACGCCTTGAGCCAGATTCTCGCTGGCGTTGATCGCGCCTCGCGCCTGGTCGACCAGTTGCTGGCGCTGGAGCGCGCCGAAGCGAGTGGTCACTCGCAGCAGACGCTGCTAGCGCTCGACCTTGAGCCACTGCTGCGCGAAATCGTCGAGACCTGGGTCGTGCAAGCGCTTGAAAAGCACATTGACCTTGGCTACGAGCCGGCCGGTGCCGTGCCCATCGTCGGTAACGCTTTTCTCTTGCGCGAGATGATCAACAATCTGCTCGACAATGCCCTGCGCTATACGCCCGCCGACGGACGCGTCACGGCGCGCGTGTTTGCGCAGGGCGATTTCGCCCTCCTCGAAATCGAAGACAGTGGCAGCGGTATTTCCGACGACGATTCGCTCAAGGTTTTCGACCGCTTTTACCGGGCCGACGGCAGTGATGGCGAAGGAAGCGGCCTGGGCCTGGCTATTGTTCGCGAGATTGCCGAGATCCATCAGGCTGCGGCCAGCCTGCGTCCAAAGACCAGCGGCGCGAGTGGTGAAGCGGTGTGCGGCTGTATTGCCAGGATCGTTTTCCCGTTGCGGCGCTTGCAGCCGTCACGCCTGCCAATTCCGGCAGCCGCCCGCACCGGCTTTGCCTGACCGCCGCCGGTATGGCCCCGCCTTGCCGGATGGTTGCGCCGGCGATCGGCGGTAGTGACGGCGTTCCCGATCTGACTCCCAGGGACGGCCAACTGGCACTCGCCGACGAGGTGCTGACCAAGCGCATCGCCGAAGGTTTTCAAAGCCCCGGGTCGCCAATGGAGATGCCGCCGCGCGGCGGCAAGCCTGGCTTGAGCGCTGAGGATATCAAGGCGGTCGTGCACTACATGCGTCAGGAATTTGCTGTCCGATGACCCATCACGTACAGCTGGCGGCATGACCAGAGGCGACCAGGACCTGCCGAAATCTACTTCCACAAGCGAGGGCTGGAAGTGCTGGACACCCTCTCCCTACGCGGCGTCAAATCGGTCGTCAATCCAGCCTCAACATGTTCACGCTGATCGGCCTGGGTGTTGGCTCGGCATATCTCTTCAGCATCGTCGCGGTCCTCTTTCCGGGGCTGTTCCCGGATGGCTTTCACGACGAGCAGGGGCATGTGGGCGTTTACTTCGAAGCCGGCGCGGTCATCGGCGTCCTGGTTCTGCTCGGGCAGGTGATGGAGCCGGGCGCGCGTGAGTGCACCGGTTCGGCGATCCGCGCCCTGCTCGACCTCGCCGCCAAGACGGCGCGCGTGATCCGCGCCGACGGGCGCGAGGAGGAAATCCCCCTTGAGGACGTCGTCGTCGGCGAGCACCTGCGGGTGCGCCCCGGCGACAAGGTGCCGGTCGATGGCGTCGTGCGCGAAGGTCACTCGTCGATCGACGAGTCGATGATCTCGGGCGAGCCGGTACCGGTGGAAAAGGTCGCCGGAGACACGGTCACCGGGGCGATGATCAACGGCACCGGTTCGTTGATCATTGAAGCGCAGCGGGTCGGCGGCGACACCGTGCTCAGCCAGATCGTCGAAATGGTTGCCAATGCGCAACGCTCGCGGGCGCCGATCCAGAAGCTCGCCGACTCGGGTTGCCGGCAAGTTCGTTCCGGCGGTGATCGGCATCGCCATCCTGGCCTTCATCGCCTGGGCGACCTGGGGACCGGCACCGGCGTTTTCCTACGGCCTGGTCGCAGTGGTGGCGGTGCTGATCATCGCCTGCCCTTGTGCGCTCGGCCTGGCGACGCCGATGTCGATCATGACCGCCACCGGGCGCGGCGCGCAGGCCGGCGTGCTGATCAACAACGCCGAAGCGCTGGAGCGCTTCGCCAGGGTCGACACGCTGATCGTCGACAAGACCGGCACGCTGACGGTCGGCAAACCGAAGCTGGTGGCGGTCCTGCCCGCTGCCGGGCACGAGGAGGACGAAGTGCTGCGCCTCGCGGCGAGCCTGGAGCGGGGGTCGGAGCACCCGCTCGCCGAAGCCATCGTCAGGGGAGCCGCGGAACGTGGGGTCGAGTTGGCCAAGGCTGACGAGTTCGAGGCGCTCACCGGCAAAGGTGTGAAGGGCGTCGTCGATGGCCAGGCGGTTGCCCTGGGCAATGCCGCACTGCTCACTGAACTGGGCCTGGATGGAGGCAGCTTCGGCGAGGCGGCCAACGCCCGCCGCGACGAGGGTGAGGCGGTGATGTTCATCCTGATTGGCGCAGAAATTGCCGGCCTGGCAAGCGTCGCCGACCCGGTAAAGGAGAGCACTCCAGAAGCACTCAAGGCGCTGCACGCCGAGGGCCTGACGATCATCATGGCCACTGGCGCCGGCGTGGCCATCGCGAGTGCCGGCTTCACGCTGGTGAAAGGTGACCTCAACGGTATCGTGCGCGCCCGCCGTTTGGCCCGAGCCACGATGCGCAACATCAAGCAGAACCTGTTCTTTGCCCTGGTCTACAACGCCGCCGGGGTGCCGGTCGCCGCCGGCATCCTGTATCCCTTCCTGGGCATCCTGGTGTCACCGATCTTTGCCGCCGCGGCGATGAGTCTGTCGTCGATCTCGGTGATCAGCAACGCCTTGCGGCTGCGCAGCGTGCGCATATAGACGGGATCGATTTCGCCATTGCGGTGATTGCACCGCGACACTGGTCGCGACCGCCACCCGGTGGTCAGCCGTTCGCCCTGAACATTCGGCTGTCCCAGATCACCGGTTCGGCGATGGACACAATCAGCTTGTGAAATCGAGGGTGTGCCGGATTGACCATCGCATTGCACTCCAGGCGGGCGACAACGGACGGAACGACAAGGATCAGACTCCGCCCTGACGCAAGCCAGTCGTCGGCGAAGCTACGGGCAACGCTGCTGTTCTCGGCATCCCAGGCAGCCGGCAGGCTGTGCCGATCGTGGCGCTCGACAGACAGCTCGTCCGGCCCTTCGGCGACGACAACGCGCTGGCTACGTGGCACCCGGCCGAGGGTGGTAGGCGCTTGTTCGACACGAAACGACATAGAGCCTACGCCGTCCGCCAAGGCCGTGTTGGCGGTGCTCGATGGCGAACAGCATTACAGTAATGTAATCTCGATGTCAGCTTGCTGACCGGGTGACGCAGTCATCATTGGCGGCCTTGATCATCTTGAGTTCAGCGCATGCGCCATCCTTGTGCAGGAAGAAGTCCTCCTTTCCGGATGGAAACTCAGCGCCTTTCGACCCCCGATCATCTACCCACAGGATCCGCCATGAAATCTCTGTTTCCCGTCATTTCCCTGCTTACCATGGCCCTTGCCAACCCGGTGTTTGCCGCCGCCGAGCACGATTCCCATCATCCGGCGGGCAGCGGCGCAGCTAGCGACAAGGCGGCAGCTTCCGCAGGCACCGTCAAGAAAATAGACAAGGCGGCCGGCAAGATCACCATCAAGCATGGCCCGCTGGCCAATCTCGGGATGCCGCCGATGACCATGGCTTTCCGTGTCAGTGACCCGGCGATGCTCGATCAGGTCAAGGCAGGCGAAAAGGTAAGCTTCACCGCGGAGAATGTCGGCGATGCCTTGACGGTCACCGCACTCGAGCCTGCGAAGTAGTTTCCTTTCTCCCTACGGGAGCAGCGCGCTTCGTGAGTCGCGTGCGCGACTTTCACATTAACGGTCATGACACGTGGAGACACCCCAAATCATGAAAGTCATGACCGTTACCCTCTTCCCCTGACCCTTCTCCCGCAAGGGGAGACGGGAGTTTCGTGAGTCGCGTACGCGACTTTCACATTAACCGGATTCCCGACAGATGATGCTTTCCACGCCAAGCGCGCTCACGGCAAGCCTTGCTGCGGCCGGCTGTGTGCTGCTTGCGCTCGTGTTAGCCAACGCGCCGGCTTACGCGCAGGGCCCACTCGTCCCGCCGCTGGGTGCTTCGCTCAGCGGTTTGCTGAGCTATGCCCGCGAGCACAACCCCGAGTTGAGTGTCCGCAAATTCGAGGCGGAAGCGGCACGGGAACGGGTCGAGCCGGCGGCGGCACTGCCCGATCCGCGCTTCGAACTCGAACTGATGGACTTCACCAACACCGTGAATCCGGATCGTGCGCCGTCGTTGCTGCCGGGCCAGGTGGGCAATACCCGCTACCGGGTCGTCCAGCCGCTGCCGTTCTGGGGCAAGCGCGAGCTGCGCGGTGAAGTCGCCGAGGCGCTCGCCGAGCAGGTCGAGACCCTGCAGGATGGCACCGTGCTCGAGGTCGAGAACCGCATCAAGACCGCCTACGCCAGGCAGTTCCAGGCCTCTGGCCAGATCCGCATCCTCCGCGAGACCCTGTCGCTGCTCGATGCCATCGAGCAACTGGTGCTGACCCGCTACGGCGTCGGTCTGGTGCCGCAGCAGGACGCCCTGCGGGCGCAGAGCGAACTGACCAGCGTCAAGATCGATCTCGTCGAAGCCGAGCGTCGCAAGCGCGACAACGCCGCCAAGCTCAATGCCCTGCTGGCACGGGACGGCGATGCCCCGCTCGCCGAGCCCGCGCAACTGCCGCCAGCCCCCGCCCGAATTTCCTACCAGAGCCTGCTCGAACAGATCCGCACACGTTCGCCGGAGGTCACGCGCGAACGCTTCGGCGTCGTTGCCGCGCAAAAGAGTCGCGAACTGACCTGGCTGAACCGTTATCCGGATTTCGCCGTCGGCCTGACCAACAACCGCCCCTACAACGCCTCGGACAACTGGGAAGTGATGGTCGGCGTGACCATTCCGCTGCAACAATCGTCCCGGCGCGCCCAGGAGCGCGAGGCCGAGCGCCGTCTGGATGCGGCACAGACGCGCGTGCTGGCCGCCGAAACCCGCCTCGCCGGCCGGCTTGGCGAAACGCTTGCCGCTTTCGAGGCCAGCCGCGACAAGGCGCGCCTGCTGAAGAACACCTTGTTGCCGCAGGCCAGCGCCACTTTCGAAGCGGCCCAGTCCGGTTACGAAAGTGGCCGCGTCAACTTCAACACCCTGATCGACGCCGAGCGGCAGATCCTGCGCGCCCGCCTGGCCTTGCTCGACGCCGACGTGGAAACCGCCGTTCGCCTCGCCGAACTCGAGTTGCTGACCGGAGAAGCGCTGTGAACCGCAGTCTCAAGTTTGCCCTGGCCGTCGCCTTAATCGCCACCATCGCCGCAGCCCTCGGCGCCGGCTACTGGTTTGGCCGGCAGCAGCCGGCCAGCGCCACGGGCATGGCCATGGCCATGGCCGACGCTGCCAGCGGCGAGACGGCCGCATCTCCCACGCCCGCCGGCAGGAAGGAACGCAAGATCCTCTATTACCGCAATCCGATGGGCTTGCCCGATACCTCGCCGGAACCGAAGAAGGATTCGATGGGCATGGATTACATCGCCGTCTACCAGGACGACGAACCCGACGGCAGCGGCGTCGTCAAGGTCAGCCCGGCGCGCGTCCAGACGCTCGGCGTCAAGACCGCGCGTGCCGAGGAACGCACCCTGGACTCGGCGCTGCGTACGGTCGGCCGGGTGGAGGTCGACGAGCGCCGGATTCACGATGTTGCACCACGTTTCGAAGGCTGGATCGAACGGCTGCAGGTGAGCGCCACCGGTGACCCGGTGAAAAAAGGACAAGCGTTGTTCACCGTCTATAGTCCCGAGCTTGTCTCCGCCCAGAAGGAATTGCGCATCGCCGAGAGACTTGAGCAGAGTGCCGGCAATGCCGACCCGGCGGCCCGCGAGGGCGCCCGGCGTCTGGCGGCAGCCGCTCGCGAACGGCTGCGCAACTGGAAGGTTGCCGGCGCGGCCGGTTCGCAGAACGCACTCGTCACTTTCTCCTCGCCGGCCACCGGCGTGGTACTCGAAAAAAAAGGCCATCGAGGGGATGCGCTTCATGGCCGGAACGGTCATCTATCGCATCGCCGACCTGTCCACCGTCTGGGTGATCGCCGATGTCTACGAACGGGACCTTGCCCAGGTCAAGCTCGGCGACGCCGCGCGGGTGATCATCGACGCCTTTGCGGGACACCGCTTCGACGCCAAGGTCACCTACCTCTATCCGACCCTCAACGCCGCGACACGCACCACGCCGGTCAGGCTTGAACTGAAGAACCATGACGGGATGCTGCGTCCGGGCATGTTCGCGCACGTTGAGATCGCCACCGCGGGCAAGGCTGCACGCCTGACGGTGCCCCCGTCGGCCGTGATCGACACCGGCGACCGCCAGGTGGTCCTGCTCGTGCTGGGCGAGGGCAGGTACAAACCGCAGCCGGTCAAGCTCGGTCTGCGCGGACGCGAGGCGGTCGAGATTCTCGAAGGCATTCAGGCCGGTGACGAAGTGGTCACCGCCGCCAACTTCCTGATCGACGCCGAAAGCAACCTCAAGGCCGCCTTGTCGACTTTCACCGCGCCACAGTCGGCAACGACGGCCAAGGCGGCGGCAAAACGGTACCAGGCACAGGGTTCGATCGACTCGCTGGACATCGCCGCGAACACCGCGTCCGTCACGCACGAGCCGATTCCCGCACTGCAGTGGCCGGCGATGACCATGGAGTTCGGGCTGGCGAGTCCCGAGGTCGTCAAAGGGATGCCCCCCGGCGTGCCGATGCGCTTCGAGTTCGAGGACCGCGGCGATGGCGAGTTCGTGATCACCCGCATCGAGAAGGCCGCCGCCAGGCACGAGGGCCATTGAGATGCTCGATCGGCTGATTGAATGGTCGGCGCGCAACGTCTTCCTGGTGCTGCTGGCCACCCTGGCGGTGGTCGCCGGTGGTATCTACGCGGTCAAGAACACGCCGCTCGACGCCTTGCCGGATCTTTCCGACGTGCAGGTGATCGTGTTCACTCCTTACGCCGGGCAGGCGCCGAAGGTCGTCGAGGACCAGGTCACCTATCCGCTGACCACGGCCATGCTGGCGGTACCGAAAGCCAAGGTGGTACGTGGCTTCTCGATGTTCGGCGCCTCCTACGTCTATGTCATTTTCGAAGACGGCACCGACATCTACTGGGCGCGTTCGCGGGTCCTGGAGTATCTGAGTTCCGTACAGGGCAACCTGCCACAAGGTGTTGCACCGCAGATCGGCCCCGACGCTACCGGCGTCGGCTGGGTCTTCCAGTATGCGCTGACCGGCAAGGACCAATCGCTGGCCGACCTGCGCAGCGTCCAGGACTGGTACGTTCGCTACCAGCTCACCAAGGCCGGCGGCGTTGCCGAAGTGGCCAGCGTCGGCGGCTTCGTCAAGGAATATCAGGTCATCGTCGACCCGCACCGGCTGGCCAGCTATGGCGTTTCGCTGGCGCGCCTGTCGCAGGTGATTCGCGAATCCAACCGTGATGTCGGCGGGCGTGTCGTCGAGCTGGCGGAAAAGGAATACATGGTGCGCGGCCTCGGCTACCTCAAGGGGGTCGCCGACATCGAGACGCTGGTACTGAAGAGCGATGGCGGCACACCGGTACTGGTACGCGATGTCGCGCGCGTCGAGATCGTCCCCGCCGGCCGGCGCGGCATCACCGAACTCAACGGCGAGGGCGAGGTGGTCTCGGGAATCGTCATGGCCCGCTTCGGCCAGAACGCACTCGACGTGATCGCCAACGTCAAGGCCAAGATCGAGGAGTTGCTGCCGGGCCTGCCGGAAGGAACGGAGATCGTTCCCGTCTATGACCGTTCGACGCTGATCGAGCGCGCCATCGACAACCTGAAAAGGACCCTGCTCGAAGAAAGCCTGATCGTCGGCGCCGTCTGTGTGATCTTCCTGATGCACGTGCGCAGCGCACTGGTGGCCATCCTGACCCTGCCGATCGGCATTCTGATCGCCTTCATCGCCATGCGCAGCATGAACATGGGTTCGAACATCATGAGCCTGGGCGGTATCGCGATCGCCATCGGGGCGATGGTCGATGCGGCGATTGTGATGATCGAGAACGCCCACAAGCGGCTCGAACACCTGCCGCCGAACGCGACCAGGCACGACCGCGCGGCGACCATGATCCGCGCCTGCAAGGAGGTCGGGCCGGCGCTCTTCTACTCGCTGCTGATCATCACCGTCTCCTTCCTGCCGGTGTTCACCCTGGAAGGCCAGGAGGGGCGCCTGTTCAGTCCGCTGGCCTTCACCAAGACCTTCGCCATGGCCGGCGCAGCGATCCTGTCGGTGACGCTGGTGCCGGTGCTGATGATGTTCTTCATTCGCGGGCGAATCATGCCCGAGCAGAAGAACCCGGTGAACCGCTTCCTGATCTGGGTCTACCGGCCGATCATCCAGGCGGTGATGCGCAACAAGATCGTCACCCTGCTGCTCGCCGGCGTGGTGATGGTGGTCACCGTGGTGCCGGCCAGCCGCATCGGTTCGGAGTTCATGCCAACGCTCAACGAGGGCTCGCTGTTCTACATGCCGGCATCGCTGCCAGGGATGTCGGTGACGGAAGCCGCGCGCCTGCTGCAGACCACCAACCGGGTCATCAAGACTTTCCCCGAGGTCGCGTCGGTGTACGGCAAGGCCGGTCGCGCCGCCAGCGCCACCGACCCGGCACCGATGGAGATGTTCGAGACGGTGATCAACCTCAAGCCCGAGAAGGAATGGCGTGCGGGCATGAACGTCGACAAACTGATCGCCGAGATGGACGCCGCGCTCAAGTTCCCCGGTGTCGCGAACTCGTGGACGATGCCGATCAAGGCGCGCATCGACATGCTGTCCACCGGCATCCGCACGCCGGTCGGCGTCAAGGTCTTCGGCAAGGAGCTGGCGGTTATCGAGAAGGTCGCCCGCGAGATCGAGCAGGCGGTGAAGGACGTTCCCGGTACCTCGAGCGCCTACGCCGAACGGGTCACCGGCGGTTATTACCTGGACATCACACCGAAGCGTGATCAGCTGGCCCGCTATGGGATCACCATCGGCGACTTCCAGCAGGTGATCGCCAGCGCGCTCGGCGGCGCGGTGGTGACCACCGCCGTTGAAGGCCTCGAGCGCTACAACGTGACCGTGCGTTACCCGCGCGCCCTGCGCGACGATCCGCAACGCATCGCCAACGAGGTCTTCGTGCCCAGCCAGGCGGGAATGATCCCGCTCGGCCAACTGGCGAGCATCGAACTGCGCAACGGCCCGCCGGGCATCAAGACCGAGAATGCGCTACTCGCCGCCTACGTCTTCGTCGATATTCGCGATCGCGACGTCGGTTCCTACGTCAAGGATGCCCAGAAAGCGGTCACCGACAAGGTCAGCTTCCCGCCCGGCTATTACGCCACCTGGTCGGGGCAGTTCGAATACATGGAGCGCGCCAAGGCCAAGCTGGCCCTCGTCGTGCCGCTGACCCTGGCGATCATCTTCGTGCTGCTGTATCTCAACTTCCGGCGTCTCACCGAGACGCTCATCGTCATGCTCTCCGTTCCGTTTGCGCTGGTTGGCGGTATCTGGCTGATGTGGTGGCTGGGCTACAACATGAGCGTCGCGGTGGCCGTCGGCTTCATCGCCCTGGCCGGCGTTGCCGCCGAAACCGGCGTGGTGATGCTCATCTACCTCGACCAGTCATGGCAGGAAGTCACCGCCAGGCGTCGCGCCGAAGGCGTTGATCCGACAGCCGCCGACCTCTACCACGCGATCATGGAAGGCGCCGTCGAACGCGTGCGCCCGAAGATGATGACCGTGGTGGCGATCATGGCCGGTCTGCTGCCGATCATGTGGTCGACCGGTACCGGTTCGGAAGTGATGAGCCGCATCGCCGCACCGATGGTCGGCGGCATGGTTTCGTCCACCGTGCTGACCCTGTGCGTCATCCCGGCGCTGTATGCGCTGGTCAAGCAGTGGCAGTTGCGCCGCGAGCTGGCCAGGCCGACAGTGCTGCCCTTGAGCGAAAGCTGATCAGCGGGGCCGCCGGCTCCGACCAGGACAACTGCGATCGCCGCGCTGGCGAGCGACCACGCTTGCCCGAAGAGGGCTGACATACCAGGGAAATCGATAGCCTCTGGATGGGTCAACGAAAGCCATACCGTTTTCTCCAGGCGCCCGCCTCGAAGGCACCCTCGATGACGAAGCAGTGGAAGTGCTGATGCGGATTGAGCAGCGTGCCAAAGCGGGGTGGATGAAGGGCACCCCGCCGATCCGGGAATAAGGGCCTGGCGAACCGGCCAAGGACGCCCTCCTGCTCTGGGTGACGAAAAGACAAAATCCTGGCGCCCGAGCAAGATGCGGGCGCAGGATTTCCTGGTTTTCGTCAGGGCAGCGTCACGCGACACAGCTTGTCGCAGACGGTCGGGTGTGACGGCCTGAGCTTGTCGAAGGCCGGCTTAACCCGAGCTGCGACTGTTTTGAGGAAGCTAGCGATTGCCGCTCAGGTGCGCTTGCGGCGACCGAAGCCCAGACCTGCGAGGCCGAGACCAAAGAGGGCGAGGGTGGCAGGCTCCGGGATCGGTTCGGGCCGCGAAGCACCGAAGGTCACGTTGTCGTAACCCACCTGGTTAACCGTGCCGCCGAAATCGATCGACTTGGCGGTACCGGCAAAGGCGAGGCCGCCGATCGCCCAATTGCTGAAGCTGCCACTCGGATCACCGGGACCAGCGCCGAGTGCGGCGAGGTTGATCGTGCCGAGGAGGTTCCCGGTTGCATTCAGGTCGTCATAGACGTCGACGTCGCCGCCGAACGCCACGGTGGTGTACCAAAACGAGAAACCTGTCGTGAATCCCGGTGCGTAGTTCAGAACCGCGGAGCCGGTCAGGAAGAACATGATGGTGTCCGGGGTGGGTTCGTTGCCAAAGTTGCCGGTGCCACCGGCGTCCGCATCGATGATGCCGAGCGTGTTGCTGCCGAAAGCGACGCCGTAGTTGGTGCCCGAATTGCCGAGGCTGTCGGTGCCGCCGTTGTAGAAGTTGTCGATCGAAGCCTGATCGCCGATGCCCTCGAAATCCAGGGTGATGACGACAGCGGCGGCGGAGGCGCTGTAGACCAGGCCGGCGGTGAGCAGAGCGGTGCAGAGACGATTCATTTTCATGACGAGTTTCCTTCTATGGTTTGTGGTATTGATCACCGGCGGTAGCGGACTGGCAGTCGCCGCGCCCCTTCGTTGCCTACCGGAAAAGTAGGTGGAGAAACCCTCTTTCTCTTACCCTGGCCTTAACAAAGCAGGATATGTGCCAGGAACTGCGCGACCTGGATCGGCGCCTTGACTTAGTGTCTTTTATTCGCCAAGCAGCCTGTTTACTCAACAAAAATTTGTGGGTCAGCGAGAGTTTTCTGACACCAGGTGTAAATAATTCCGACAGCCAAGCATTGGGCGCGCCGGCGGCTGACCAATCGTCACCGGGATACTTGCGATGGGAGAGACAGGCAATCCGACGCGCCTTCAGGCGTTTGAACAACTTCGGACTATAGCCTTCGCGATCGAAGACCAGGGTGAAGCGATGGCGCAACGGTTCGGCTGCCAGCACTTCGGAGTTCGGCTGACCCGGGATGTCCCGTTCCAGACGGAGCAGAGTCTCGCCCTCGAGGACCTTGATCAGGCCGCGATCAACGACTTGCGTGACCCGAAAGAAGGGTTGTCCGTCGATCGCGTTGACCCAGTAATCGGCGGTCGCCCGCTGGCACAGCCGCTGCCGCGCGATGTGGTGGCGCGGCAGCGTGGTCTGCTCGCCGTAATACACCCGCACATGCGCGTCGACGCAAGGGATGCCTGCTTCTGTCGGCGCCGCCGCCATCCAGCGCCGACACACAAATCGGCAGCCCATTTTTCGGCCTGATCACCCTGACTAAGGAGCTGAATTTTCTCGCGCTGGGCACAATGACCGCGGATGGCCCTAAGGTCGACATCATCGGCAAGCGCCCCCTGTCGAGCGAGTCCTCAGACCAGCTTGCACAGGTAGGCTGGCGCGAAGTCCAGGACGAAGTCCCAGAAAACGGCCAGCGCTGGCGTCAGGTGTTTGCTCTTGTGGCGGACGATGTGCCAGCGGCGCATTACCGGTGTGCCTTCGACTTTCAGAATGCTCAGACGCCCGGCGCTGAGTTCGAGTCCGAGCGTGTGCTGGGAAAGGAAGCTGATCCCCAATCCGGCAACGACCGCCTGCTTGATGGCTTCATTGCTGCCCATCTCCATGCCGATCCGTGGCTTGAGCGAACGTTCCTTAAAGAACTCTTCCATCGCCGAACGCGTGCCTGATCCAGCCTCACGAACGATCAGCATTTCGCTGACCAGGTCTTCGACGGTGACGTTTGGCCGCTGGGCCAATGGATGGTCGACACTGGCAACAATCACCAGCGGGTGCGGGGCAAAGGCCACCGCCGTGGCGTCAAGGGCCGGTGGTGGCCGGCCCATGATTGCCAGGTCCACCTCGTTGCTGGCCAGCAGGCGATACACCGTGTCGCGGTTGTCGATCAGCAGGCGAATACGTACGTCGCCGTGCGTCTTGCGAAACTCCGCCAGCAAACCGGGCGCGAAATATTCGGCCGTACTGACAACGGCGACGGCGATGCGTCCGCCTTTCAGCCCCTTCAGCGCCAGCAGCGCCTCATTGGCGTCTTTCAGCGACTGCAGGATCTGGCGTGCGTGTTCGAGCAGGGTTTCGCCTGCTTCGGTAAGAAAGACGCGTTTGCCGATTCGTTCGAAGAGCAGCGTCCCGCAGACCTCCTCCAGTTGCTTGATCTGCAGCGAGACGGCGGCATGCGTCAGATGCAGGCTCTCGGCAGCGCGCGCAAACGAAAGATGGCTGGCGGCGATCGAGAAGATCTGCAACTGACGGATTGTGGCGTTTCTCATGGGTTAGTATTTGTTTATCAAATTAGACAGTAGCTTTAACTAGAGTTTTTCTATCAGGCGGCTAGAATCAGGTGCCTTCCTGACCGGCGAGCAAAATTTTCATCTTCCGGAGTGCTGCCATGCTATGCGGACGGACCAACGTCAACAAGTTCCTGATCGAAGAGCAGCGTCGCAATCCGGCGCTGATCGGCGATTTCTCGATGCTCATGAGCGACATCGTGCGTTCCTGCAAGGCCATTGCGCAGGGCGTTTCGCGTGGTTCGCTGGCCAACCTGCTTGGCGATGCGGGCAGCGAAAACATCCAGGGTGAAGGGCAGAAGAAACTTGACGTACTGGCCAACCAGGCCTTCCTGCGCCATTGCGAGTGGGGTGGCCACCTGGCGGCGATGGCTTCCGAGGAGATGGAGGACATCTTTCCGATTCCCTCCGAAAACCAGCGCGGCCAGTATCTGCTGGTTTTCGACCCGCTCGATGGCTCTTCGAACATCGACGTCAACCTGTCGGTCGGCAGCATCTTTTCAGTGTTGCGCTGCCCCGAGAATTGTAGTGGCGGCGCGCCGACTGCAGTTGATTTTCTGCAGCCTGGCTCGCAGCAGATTGCCGCCGGCTACGCGCTCTACGGGCCATCGACGATGCTCGTACTGAGCGTCGGCAACGGTACGCACGGCTTCACGCTGGATCGCAACATCGGCGAATTCCTGCTCACCCACCCGAATCTGTTGATCCCGCCGGAAACTCACGAGTTCGCGATCAACGCTTCCAACGAGCGCTTCTGGGAGTCTCCTGTGCAGCGCTACGTCAGTGAGTGCCTGGCTGGCCAGAGCGGTGTTCGCGGCAAGGACTTCAATATGCGCTGGGTGGCGTCAATGGTCGCTGAAGTTCATCGCATCCTGATGCGTGGCGGCGTTTTCCTATACCCCCGCGATAGCAAGGATCTGTCCAGGCCGGGCCGACTACGCCTGATGTACGAAGCCAACCCGATGGCGATGATCGTTGCCCAGGCGGGCGGCCTGGCGTCAACCGGCAGCGAGCGAATCCTTGACGTGCAACCGGCTGGTCTGCACGAGCGAGTGCCGGTCATTCTCGGTTCGCGCGACGAGGTCGAGCGCATCGAACGCTACCACCGCGAGCACGAGACGGGAGAAGACCAGCCCTTCAGATCGCCACTGTTCTCGACGCGTACCCTCTTTCGGGACGATTGAGCCGCACAGCGGACCATCCATTACTTAATTTGAGGAGGCATGCCCAATGTCGATCAAGAATCCCGTCATCGCGATTACCGGCTCTTCGGGCGCCGGCACTACTTCGGTGACGAAGGCCTTCCAGCATATTTTTCGACGCGAGCAAGTCAACGCGGCGATCATCGAGGGTGACAGCTTTCATCGTTACGACCGTCTCGCAATGCGCGCGCAGATGGCCGAGCGAGCGCTCGCCGGTGACCACCATTTCAGTCACTTCGGACCGGAAGCCAATCTGCTCGCAGAGCTCGAAAACTTGTTCCGCCAATACGGTGAGAGCGGCAGCGGCACGAGCCGCCACTATGTGCACGATGAAGGCGAAGCCGAGCGCTATGGTGCGCCGCCGGGAAGTTTTACCGAGTGGAGCGAACTGCCGGCGGGCACCGATCTGCTGTTCTACGAAGGTCTGCATGGCGCCGCCAGGACCGAGACGGTCGACGTCGGGCGGCATGTCGACCTGTGCGTCGGAGTGGTTCCGATCATCAACCTGGAGTGGATCCAGAAGCTGCATCGCGACAAGGGGCAGCGGGGCTATTCGACCGAGGCGGTGATGGATACCATCCTGCGCCGGATGCCCGACTACATCAATTACATCTGCCCGCAGTTTTCCACGACGCACGTCAATTTCCAGCGCGTGCCGACGGTCGATACCTCGAATCCCTTCACTGCTCAGGATATTCCACTGGCCGACGAGAGCATGCTGGTGATCCGCTTTGCCAGCCCCCATGGCATTGATTTCCCTTATCTGCTGAGCATGCTGCATGATTCGTTCATGTCGCGCCCGAACATCATTGTCTGCCCGGGCGGCAAGATGGGGCTGGCGATGCAGATCATTTTCACGCCGATGATCATGCAGTTGATGGACAAGAAGCGCCGTGTGCGCCAAAAATGAGCGCAGGAAAGGTGTGTCTTCCGGTTTGCTTGCCGGCATGGTTTGACGGGCAGGGAGCATGTTTACAATCGGGGCGGCACAAGAAAAAAGCCGGCAATGCCGGCTTTTCTTAGTGCTTAGCGGGAAAGTCGCCTTCGCGACTCAGGTGATGGCCACCAGCGGCGCTAGATTGGCGCGCATTTTCTGCATCGCCTTGACTTCGATTTGGCGAATCCGTTCTGCGGAAACCGAGAACTCGCCTGCGAGATCGTGCAAGGTTGCCGGGTTTTCTTCCGTCAGCCAACGCGCTTCGACGATCCTGCGGCTGCGTGGGTCGAGACTGCCCAGGGCATTCTGGAGGCCGTCGCTGTACAGTCGCTCGCGGGCGCGGCCTTCGAGAATATGTACCGGTTCGCTGGAGTTGTCGGCCAGATACGCCGCGGGAACAAAGGCCTCGTCATCGTCAGCCTGCGCGTCAAAGGCCGTGTCGTGACCCGACAGGCGAGTGTCCATTTCCATGACCTCGTCGGCTTTGACGTTCAGGCGCTGGGCGATATCGGCGACCTGAGCCGGGCCGAGCGTGTCACGGTTGGCTTTCATGCTGCGCAGGTTGAAAAACAGTTTGCGCTGCGCCTTGGTCGTTGCCAGCTTCACCATCCGCCAGTTCCTGAGGACGTACTCATGAATCTCGGCCTTGATCCAGTGGATGGCAAAGGAAACCAGCCGAACGCCGCGCTCGGGATCAAAGCGCTTGACGGCTTTCATCAGCCCGATATTGCCCTCCTGGATCAAATCCGCATGCGGCAGGCCATAACCCAGGTAGCCGCGAGAAACGGAAATCACCAGACGAAGGTGTGAAAGAATCAACTGGCGCGCAGCGCCGAGATCGCCTTCGTCGCGGAAGCGTGTCGCCAGACCGAACTCCTGCTCCTCGGTCAGCATGGGAAACTGTCTGGCCGCCTGGATATACGCGTCAATGCTGCCGACGGCGGAGATCGTGGGTAAAGCCAACGCTTGTGTCATTTGGATGGACTCCTCCTTGCTGTTTACTTTCTAACAATTGTATTTTAGCACTCGCGGCCTGAGAGTGCTAAAAGCAGAGAAAGTTCGTCCGGATGATGAGCCGCAGAGCCGCGGAGCATTGATGGCTTCACCGTCCGTGATGCTGCTGCTGCGATAGCCGTGCTTGCTGCCCCGTTCGCTCTCCAGGAGCGGCCGCGACGGCAAAGTGGCGATTGCCTAGCGTACGCCGTCGTCGCTTTTCGCGCCCTATCGGAGTGCCGAGTGGGACGTGTTGGCTCGGGAGCTGGATCCGGTGCTTGCGCGCATCGTCCGCGCGGCAGTCGGAAAATGGGCAGAAAAATTCGCCGTTCGCCATCCTTTCGCCTGGCGTGCTGCCCAGCGCCAGGATAGACTACGGCTGCCCGGGATCTTGGCGCTTGGGCACGGCAAGGCGTGTCGCTTTGCCGCGGCGCCCATGAGAGTGAAACTGGAGAGCAAGGAAGGCCATGTCGAAGGTCCCTGAAAAGCCGCTGGCGAGCACCTGCCCAGCTTGCGGCATGTCCTTCGTCTGCGCTGCGGCGGCTGGTCTTGCCACTTGCTGGTGCATGGAGAAAGCCGACACAGCGCCGCTTTCCTTCGCGCCGGAGGTGGGTGGCAGTTGCTATTGCCCGGGCTGCCTGGCGCAGCGCTTCAGCGCTTCGCCAGGGAAGCCCTCTCCGGGAGCATGAGCAGCGCGTCGCGGTTGCTCCAGGAGAAGCATTTTGCGGCAGCCTCTCGCCAGGGCAGCCAGCAGTAGTCGAGATGCTCGCCGGGAGCGAGGCTGACCGCTTGCACGGCCGCTACCTGCAGCGAGAAGACATGCTCGGTGTTGTACAGTACGCCCGGTGCGTAACGATGCCGCCACTCGGCAAAAATCTCGTAGCGATTGCTCACCTGCCAGTCCTGCAGCTCGCCTGGAGAGGTGCGGATGCCGGTCTCTTCGGCAAGTTCACGCCGCGCCGTGTCGAGCAGCGCCTCGCCCGCTTCCTGGCTGCCGGTGACTGACTGCCAGTAGCCGGCATGCGCAGCACGTTCAAGCAGCAGCACCTGCAGTTGCGGGGTATGGACCACGACCAGGACCGATATCGGTTGCTTGTAGGCAGTCATTCCAGGGTCGGAAGAGTCGCCAGGCCGTCGGTCTGGCAGTCGTAGACAACCCACATCGGGACGTCTTGCGCACGCCATGCATCAATCACGGCGGCAAAGACGTCGTTGAGCGTCCGGAAAGCGTCTGCGTTCGCGAACTGCAGGGTGTCAGCTCGCGACAGGATCAATAGATAGCCGGGTTCTTCGCGCCAGGAGATATCGCTCAGGCAATCTTTCAGAGCGTCGAAGTTGCTGCCGTACCATTCGGGGAAGCCGAACTGGCGGCCGAGCTGGGTAAGTACCGCCTCGATCCGGTCGCAGTCGCCGAGATCGGCCTCGAAACAGGCAAAGCCGGCTGCCTCGGCCGCGTCTCTGAGGGCCAGACGATCGCCATGCGGCAGAGCGTAGATGCCGGCCTGGCGTGCATCCTCCAACAGCGCTTGCAGATTCTTCTGAGTCATGGCAGATGGTGGCTATTGGTAACTATTCGCGGATTCGGCGGAAGCTGCGGTAGTGATCGCCGGTGTAGTAGTACTCGCCGGAGGTGGCGACATCACCACCGCTGCCCGCTCCGGCGACAATGCGTCGCGGTCCGCGGTCGCGGCGACCCGGAGTCGGTACCGTGTATTCCCGATAGTAAGCGCGTGGCTGCAAGGGGAGGCGCTTCTCGAAATTGCCGAAGACGCTGCCGTCCTTGGGCACATACGGGAAGGGTCCGCCTTGCTTGATCAATTGCAGGGTTTGCCGCGCTTCGGCAGGCAGCTCGGCCAGTGCGACGCTGTTGAGGGGCACGCTTTCGCGTGCCGTGGCAGTGCTCGCGCCCAAGAGGCCGAGCACTGCCAGCAGCGCGAGCAGCGCCACCGTACCCAGTAGCAGCCGAAAAGAAGCGGTGGCGCGTAGCACGGCTGCTAGCCCTTGCCGACCTCGACCTGCGTTTCGACTTTCTGGCGCAGGCGGATATGCAGTTCGCGCAGCTGTTTCTCGTCGACGCTGTTTGGCGCGTCGGTGAGCAGACACTGCGCGCGCTGGGTTTTCGGAAAAGCGATCACGTCGCGGATCGACTCGGCGCCGGCCATCATGGCGACGATGCGATCGAGGCCGAAGGCCAGGCCACCGTGCGGTGGCGCACCGTACTTGAGTGCATCGAGCAGGAAGCCAAACTTGAGTTGCGCTTCCTCGTCGCTAATACCGAGCACCTTGAAGACCCTCTCCTGCACCTCGGCCTGGTGGATACGCACCGAGCCGCCACCCAGTTCCGAACCGTTCAGTGCCAGGTCGTAAGCTTTCGCCAGGCAGTTGCCCGGGTCGCTCTGCAGGCGGTCGAGGTGGCCGTCTTTGGGGCTGGTGAATGGGTGGTGGCAGGCGCTCCAGCGTCGTTCGGCTTCGTCGAAGTCGAACATCGGGAAGTCCACGATCCACACCGGCTCCCAGGGGTTAGGGTTCAGGAAGCCCTTTTCGTGACCGATCTTGACGCGCAGTGCGCCCAGCGCGTCATTGACGACCTTGCTCTTGTCGGCGCCGAAGAAAATCAGATCGCCGGACTGTGCGCCGGTGCGCTCAACGATGGTCTGCAGCGCAACGGCATGCAGATTCTTGACGATCGGCGATTGCAGTCCGGTCTCGTTGAGCTGCGTGACATCATTTACCTTGATGTAGGCCAGGCCGCGAGCACCGTAGATACCGACGAACTGGGTATAGGCGTCGATCTCGCCACGTGTCAGCGTGGCACCACCAGGAACACGCAAGGCGGCAATGCGCCCGCCCGCGCTGTTGGCGACGCCGGCAAAGACCTTGAAGGAAACGTCCTTGAGCGCGTCGGTGACTTCGACGAGTTCGAGAGTGACGCGCAGATCCGGCTTGTCCGAACCGTAACGATTCATCGCCTCGCCGTAGCTCAGGCGGGGAAAGGGGTTGGGCAACTCGACGGCCAGCACTTCGCGGAATACCGCCCGGATCAGCTTCTCCATGAGCGCGACAATTTCGTCCTCGGCCATGAACGATGTCTCGATATCGATCTGCGTGAACTCCGGCTGCCGGTCGGCGCGCAAGTCCTCGTCGCGAAAGCACTTGACGATCTGGTAATAGCGGTCGAAGCCGGCGACCATCAGCAGTTGCTTGAACAGTTGTGGCGATTGTGGCAGGGCGAAGAACTGCCCCGGATGAACGCGTGACGGTACCAGATAGTCGCGCGCTCCTTCCGGGGTGCTCTTGGTGAGCATCGGCGTTTCGATGTCCATGAAGCCGGCGTCGTCGAGGAAGCGGCGAAAGGCGCGCGCCGTTTGGTAGCGCAAGCGCATGTTCTTCTGCATCTGCGGACGGCGCAGGTCGATTACCCGGTGCTGCAGGCGGATACTTTCCGACAGGTTCTCTTCGTCAAGCTGAAACGGCGGCGTCGCCGAAGCGTTGAGAATCTCCATCTTGTGACAGAGAATCTCGACTTCACCACTGGCGATGTTGGCGTTCACCGTTCCTTCGGGACGGGCGCGAACCTTGCCCGTAATGCGCAGGCAGAACTCGTTGCGCACCCCTTCGGCGGTCGCGAACATTTCCGGGCGATCCGGGTCGCAGACGATCTGAGCCAGGCCCTCGCGGTCGCGCAGGTCGACAAAGATGACGCCGCCGTGGTCTCGCCGCCGATGCGCCCAGCCGCAAAGCCTCACTTCCTGGCCGATGAGCTGTGAATTGACTTGTCCGCAGTAATGGGTTCGCATGCTGTTTCCGGGTTGCTGATATCAGGTTATGGTGGGGTCGATGGGCGGCGCGACGGCGGCCGCCGATGGTTTCGAAGCTGCCGATTTTTTCGAGTGCGTGGACGGTGGCGCGACGACGCCCATGGAAATGACGTACTTCAACGCCGTATCGACGCTCATCTCCAGTTCGATGACGTCTGTTCTCGGCAGCATCAGGAAGAAGCCGGAGGTCGGGTTGGGGGTCGTCGGCACGTACACGCTGACAAAGTCACCGTCGAGGTGGCGAAGCAGATCAGCGCCCGGTCTGCCCGTCAGGAAGGCGATCGTCCAGGCTCCGCGACGCGGGTACTCGACCAGCAGCGCTTTGCGAAAAGCGTTTCCGGATGACGAGAATAGGGTGTCGGAAACCTGCTTGACGCTGTTGTAGATCGAATTGACGACCGGAATGCGCGCCAGCAGATGTTCCCACCAGCGCACCAGCTGTTGGCCGATGAAGTTGGCGGCCAGCAAGCCGGTGGTGATGATGATCAGCAGGGTCAGTATCGCGCCGGCACCCGGGATGTCGAAGCCGAGCAGAGTGCGCGGCTGGATCGCCGTCGGCAGCAGGCGCATCGATTGGTCCATGGTGCCGACGATCAGCACCAACACCCAGGCTGTGATCGCCAATGGCACCCAGATCAGCAGTCCGGTGATGAAATACCGCTTCATCCCTTGTCTTTAACAGCCGCCGTGCTCTTCGCACTGGCGGGCGTACTGTCGGCCGAAGTCGTTGTTTTGGTCGAGCTCGTTGAACTGCTTGAAGCGCTGGCCTGCGCCGTTGAGCTCGTCGTATTTTCCGTACCGGTTGGCGAGCTGTGCTTGTTTTCGGGGCCTGTGGCTGTCGACGGGGCCTTGTTGCCACCCTTGAAATCGGTCACATACCAGCCGTTGCCTTTCAACTGAAAGCCGGCCGCCGTTACCTGCTTCGTATAGGTCGCCTGTTCACATTCCGGGCAGATACTCAAGGCCGGGTCACTCAGTTTTTGCAGGTGATCGTTTTCGAAACCGCAAGTTTCGCAGCGATAGGCGTAAATCGGCATGACGAACCCTCAAAAGGCGCAGGATAGCGCCCGAAAAGGCACGATTATACGCGAACCCCGGTATCGTTTACCCGTCTCCGCCGCGGCTGCGGGGGCTCCAGTTGCCAGCCGGAAAGGCTACAGCAAGCTCAGGTAGGCGCGCGTCAGTGGCTTTCCCCAGAACAGCGCCAGCAAGCCGGCCATCGCCAGGTAGGGGCCAAAGGGAATGGGCACGCTGCGCCCGCGCTTGGCAATCACGATCAGTGCGATACCGACCACTGCGCCCAGCAGTGACGAGAGCAGGATGGTCAGGGGCAGCATCTCCCAGCCGAGCCAGGCGCCGAGGGCGGCGAGTAGCTTGAAGTCACCGTAGCCCATGCCCTCCTTGCCGGTGGTCAATTTGAACGCCCAATACACAGACCACAGGGCAAGATAGCCGCACATCGCCCCGATGACCGCCGCTTGCAGGTCGGCGAAAGTGCCAAAAAGATTGACAAGCAGGCCGGCCCAAAGCAGGGGCAGCGTGATCGCATCCGGCAACAGCTGGCTGTCGAAGTCGATGCAGGTCAGGGCGATGAGGCCCCAGATCAGCAGCATGGCCGCCAGGCTTGTCCAGCCATAGCCGAAATGAAACGCAGCAAAGGCACACAACAGGCCGCTGATCGCTTCGACCAGTGGGTAGCGTAGCGAGATCGGAGCTGCGCACGCCGAGCAGCGGCCGCGCAGAAACAGCCAGCTCAGTAGCGGAATGTTCTCGAGCGCGGTAATCGCATGCCCACACGCGGGACAGCGCGAGCCGGGCCTGGCCAGTGACAACGGCTCGTGTTGCGGTGCCTCGTCACCGCATAGTTCGGCGCAGTGGTTGCGCCACTCGCGCTCCATCATCGTCGGCAAGCGGTGAATGACGACATTGAGAAAGCTGCCAACCAGCAGCCCGAGCACTCCGCAGATCAGCGCGAAGAGGGCCGGGGGCAGGTCAGCAGGGACGAGGTCGAGCACTATCCGACGACCGCGCCCAGTTTGAAGATCGGCAGATACATGGCAATCACCATGCCACCGATCAGCACCCCGAGAACGACCATGATGATCGGTTCCATGAGGCTGGACAGCGCCTCGACCGCGTCGTCAACCTCGGCCTCGAAGAAGTCGGCAACCTTGCCGAGCATTGAATCGAGGGCGCCGGACTCTTCACCGATGGCGACCATCTGATTCACCATATTCGGGAAAAGCGCCGAGTTCTGCATCGCCGAAGTGAGGCTGGTGCCGGTGCTGACCTCGCTCTGGATCTGCCGGGTGCCGACCTTGTAAACGTAGTTCCCGGCTGCGCCACCTACCGATTCCAGCGACTCGACAAGGGGGACGCCGGCCGCGAACATGGTGGCCAGGGTACGTGTCCAGCGGGCGATGACCGACTTGCGGATGATGTCGCCGAAAACAGGCAAACGGAGGAACAGGCGGTCGAAAGCCATCTGCATCTTCTCCGAACGTTTCCAGGTGTAGAAGAAGGCAAAGACGCTGCCACCGATGCCGCCGAAAATGGCCCACCAATACTCGATGAAGACGTCCGATATGGCGATTACCACCAGTGTTGGCGTCGGCAGGTCGGCACCGAAGCTCTTGAAGACTTCCTTGAAAGCCGGAATCACGAAGATCATGATCACTGCGGTGATGACGAACGCGACGACGATGATCGCTACCGGGTAGAACAGCGCGGCCTTGATCTTGGACTTGATGGCGATCATTTTCTCCTTGTAGGTCGCCAGTCGGTCGAGGAGCGTTTCGAGAATGCCGGCCTGCTCACCGGCAGCGACCAGATTGCAGTACAACTGGTCGAAATGCAGCGGATATTTGCGGAAGGCTTGCGACAGCGAACTTCCGGTCTCGACGTCGGACTTGATGTCCAGGAGCAGTTTGCCGACCGCCGGGTTGTCGTGTCCGCGGCCGACGATTTCAAAAGTCTGCAGCAGCGGCACGCCGGCTTTCATCATCGTTGCCAATTGCCGCGTGAACAGCGCGATGTCCTTTTCGGTGACTTGACGTCCACCCTTGAAGCGCTGCTTGGAGACCTTGCTGACGAGAATTCCCTGCCGTCGCAGCGTCGCGCGCACGACGTTCTGGCTGTTGGCGCGTTGCTCGCCGCGGACGACCTTGCCAGTCTTGTTTTTACCTTCCCAGAGAAAGACGTATTCTTTGACTTCCGGCTCGGCTCTTCGGGTGCGTTTCGCAGCGGTGGCCATCTATTTCCTCCTCTTCAAGCGTTGGTGCTGCCGAGAATTTCGTCGAGAGAGGTGAGCCCTTGCTTGACCTTCAGCAGCCCGGAGCGACGCAAATCATTGACGCCTTCCTGTCTGGCCTGGTCTGCCACGTCATGCTCCGTGCCGTTGGCCATGACAATGCGTTGAATCGCTTCAGTGACCGGCATCACCTCGTAGAGCCCTACCCGTCCCTTGTAGCCACTCCCCTTGCAGCGTTCGCACTCGCCCGGACCGTAGAGCGTCCAGGTGCCATCCAGATCGCTTTCCAGGAAGCCGGCGTTGAGCAAGGTCTCGACCGGTGTGTCGAGCGGCTTCTTGCAGGTGCACAGCCGGCGCACCAGGCGCTGCGCGGTGATCAGCAGAATGCTCGAGGCCAGGTTAAAGGTCGGAATGCCCATGTTCATCAGGCGAGTCAGCGTTCCCGGCGCATCATTGGTGTGCAAGGTCGACAAGACGATGTGCCCGGTTTGCGCTGCCTTGATCGCGATTTCCGCCGTTTCGATGTCGCGGATTTCGCCGACCATGATGATGTCCGGATCCTGCCGGAGAAAGGCCTTGAGCGCCACCGGGAAGGTGAGCCCGGCTTTGTCATCGACGTTGACCTGGTTGATTCCTGGCAGTGGTATTTCGGCCGGGTCTTCGGCGGTGGCGATGTTGACCCCGGCCTTGTTGAGAATGTTGAGGCAGGTATAGAGCGAAACGGTTTTTCCGGAACCCGTCGGTCCAGTGACCAGGATCATGCCGTAGGGTCGGTTGATGGCGTCGAGCAACAGTTCTTTCTGCTCGGGCTCGTATCCCAGCGCATCGATCCCGAGGCTGGCGCTGGCCGGGTCGAGAATCCGCAAGACGATCTTTTCGCCGTACATCGTCGGCAAGGTACTGACCCGGAAGTCGATGGCTCGACTCTTGGACAGCACCAGACGCATCCGACCATCCTGGGGAACGCGTTTCTCGGCAATGTTCAGGCGCGAAATGACCTTGATCCGCGAAGCAATCTTGTCCTTGATGACCAGCGGTGGCGCCGCCACTTCGCGCAAGATGCCGTCCGTACGAAAGCGGATGCGATAGCTCTTTTCATACGGTTCGAAATGGATGTCGGAGGCCCCGTCGTTGATCGCATCGAGCATCATTTTCTGAATGAAGCGGACGACCGGCGCGTCGTCGACCTCGACGGCTGAGGCATCGTCGGTTTTCTCCTGTGTCTTCTCGTCAGTAAACTCGAGGTCAATGTCCTCGCTGGTAAAGCTCTTCAGGCTGTCTTCGACCGACTCCGAGAGTTTGGCGACCAGGGGGGCGAGCTTGTTTTCTTCGACGATTACCGGGTCCACCGCCAAGCCGGTCTGGAAGCGGATTTCATCAAGCGCGCGCAGATTGGTGGGGTCGGCGATGGCTATTGCCAGGCGGTTGCCGCGCTTGTGCAGGGGCACGACGCGATGGCTGGCGATCAGCTTGCGGTCAATCGCGCTCTTCTGGATCTGTGTGTCGTCGAAGGCGGACAGATCGAGCAAGGGGTAGCCGAACTTCTCGGCGGCAAAACGCGCCAGGTCTAGCCCGGATGTTGCACAAACGCTGCCCTGTGCCTCCCCCCGGGGCTTGACTACGCATTTTTCGATTTCCAGGCGATAGTTCCCCCGACCCCGCAAGCGGGGAGAAGCGTGAGAAGTGGTTGATGGTCAGGGTGGGTGGCTGCCTCTCGTGGGCCAGACGTGGCGTGTTCATGGCGAAGCCGGCATGGGGCGCATCCGCTTGGCGGGGTAAAGCCTCTTGCAGAGCTGTGCCAGCAGCCCCTTGAGCGGGCAACTGCTGGGTAGCTGCAGCAGCACCCGGTCCTTGTACTGTTTGACGCGGACGGCGATCTTGAACAGCGCGAGGATGACGGTCTTGGGCTGTGCCGTCGCCAACGGCGTGCCTTGCAGCCCCAGGTGGCGCAGTTGCTGATGCAGAACGTAGGCCGCGGCGCTCAGCAGCAGGCGAGCGAAGTTGGCGAGGAAGGACGAAGCGGATGTCCGATCCGATTTCAGATCGCTTTTCACTTGCTTGATCAAATTCTCAGCCTGGCCGCGGCCACAGTAGTCCTGTTGGTAAAGCGTCCGCGGCGAGGGGCCACGCAAGGAGGTGACCACGTAGCGCTGATTGTCCTTGGCAGGCGTGATCGCGCTACCGGTCAGGACTTCGGCCTTGAGCACCACCCGGAAGGCGCGCGGCCAGGAGCGCGCCTGGTAGTCGAATTCACCGAAATGGCGCACCGCCGCGGCGGCCGGGCGCAGGCCCCGGGCGGCCAGCGCCCGATTCAAGGCGGCGTGTGCGCGCACGTTCTTCATCAAGCCCTCGGCCTGGCGCGTGAG
>NZ_SPMY01000025.1 GCF_012939955.1 Candidatus Accumulibacter phosphatis | reverse complement strand
GACGCAACCATGCCATCCCCAGCCAGGAACCGATGCCCAGCATCACGACCTCGGGCAGGCCCAGCCGCGTCGCTGGCTCGTCGACGACCAGCAGATAGCGGCACGCCAACGCCAGTTCGAGACCGCCACCCAGGCAATGGCCGCGCACCAGCGCCAGCGTCGGATAGCTGACTGCTGCCAGGCGATTGAAGAGCTGCCAGCCGCGCTCAACCAGCGCGATGCCTTTTGCGGGCGTGTCGAGCTGGGTGAACTCCTGAATGTCCGCACCGGCGATAAAGCCTGCCGACTTTCCGGAACGGAAAATCAGCCCTTTCGGTGGCTCGCTGTCGAAGCGAGCGAGAATCGATGCCAGTTCGTCCATCACCTCGCTGGACAGTGAATTCGTCGTCTCGCCGACTCTGTCCAATGTCGCCCAGGCCAGCCCTGCACCATCCACCTCGAGCTGCCAGTTGCGGTAAGCATTGCTTTCGATATTCATGCCTTGTCCTCATGTTTGCCAGTGACTGCCATCAGCCGATGCTCTCAACGAGCATCGCACCGCCCTGGCCACCGCCGATGCAGATCGCTGCGACGCCGCGCCTGGCCTTGGCTGCGCGCAAGGCATGCAGCAGGTGCAGAACGATACGCGCACCCGACGCGCCGACCGGATGACCGACGGCGACCGCACCGCCATCGACATTGAGACGCGCCCGCGGCAGCGAGCCAAAGGCCGCCGGCAAGTCCAGCTGCTCACGGCAGTACTCGTCCGATTCCCAGGCAGCCAGGCAGCCAAGCACCTGCGCGGCGAAGGCTTCGTTGATTTCCCAGAGATCGACGTCATCGAGCGCCAGTCCGTTGCGCTGCAGGATCGGCGTCGCCGCGTGTACCGGACCAAGGCCCATCTGCGCCGGGTCGAGAGCAGCCCATTGGCTATCCGTGATTCTGCCGAGCGGCTCGAGCCCCCACTTGTCGATGGCGGCCTGGGAGGCGAGGATCAGCCAGGCGGCACCGTCGCTGATTTGCGAGCTGTTGCCCGGCGTGACGCGGCCGTAACGACGATCGAAAAACGGCTTCAGCTTGCTCAGAGCAGCGAGGTTCGAATCGGCACGCACACCATCGTCTTCGCCATAGACCGTGCCTTGAGTGTCAAGCAGCGGAACGATCTCGCCAAGGTGTCCGGCGGCACGGGCGGCAACGGCTCGCTGGTGGCTACCAACGCTGAATTGATCCATGTCGTGACGCGAAATCCCGAAGCGCCAGGCAAGATTTTCCGCCGTCTGCCCCATCAGCAGACCAATGTTCGGGTCGGTCAAACCTTTCAGCAGAGCGATCACCGGCGACAGCAGTTGTGCCGGACGCAGCTTGGCGAACACAGCGGCCTTCTCGCTGAGCGTCCTCGCCTGCATCATCTGCGCGAACCAGCGCACCATCGCTTCCGAGTAAAGCAGCGCTGCGTGCGACAGGGCATCGACACCACCGGCCAGGACCAGTTGCGAGCGTCCGTTCTGGATATTGGCGATTGCCGAATCGAGCGCCTGCATGCCGCTGGCGCAGTTACGCATCACCGTCCACGCCGGCACCTTGTGACCGCAACCCAGGCGCAGGGCGACAACACGGCCGATGTTCACTTCATCCGGCGAAGGACTGGCGCAACCGAGAATCACCTCGTCGAAATCGCTGGCCGCGAAGGACTGGCGAATCAGCAGCGCGCGGCCGGCCTGTACCGCCAGATCGCTGGCCGAAAATGGCCCGGGCGCGTTGCGCCCCTTGAGGAACGGCGTTCTCGCACCGTCCACCACATACACTGGCTGGAATCCCATTCTGTCTCCCGAGTTAATTCTCGCTGCAAATCAAGGACAGAGGCATGGCGCAAGCGCCGTACCTCCGCATACCGCCTCGATCACCTCTACGCTGCCGCCTTGTGAAGCAGGGCTTGTGCGCGCGAACGGCCCAGATCGTATGGAAAATCGTCGACATGGATGACGATGTCGCGCAGTTCGTTGCGCCGCTTGAGTACTGCGTACTCGGCGGTGGTAACGATGCCGGCGGCGAAAGCTGCATGTACCAGATCGCGAACGTTGGCGTCCGGGTTGTCGGCCAACGCGCCGGCCTTTTCCGCCGCCCGAATCCTGGCCTCGATCGGCTCCGCCTCGATCGTCGCCAGCAGGGCCAGTTCGACCGCACCGACCGGTTCGCTAGCCACTTTCGGCAGATAGGTTTCCGCCGTCAGTCGATCGCGCGAAGCAGACGGCTCGATCATCAGCTTGGCCACCTGGTGCCCAATCCTGTCCGACGGCACATCGTAAGGATGACCGAGCGGGAAAACGATGCGATACAGCATGCGCCCGATCCAGCGCACGGGGAAGTTGGCAATCACGCCGTCAAAAGCCATCTGCGCCTTGTACATGGTGTCCCACATAGCCCAGTGCATCAGCGGTGCATCGGCCTGCTGACGGCCTTCCGACTCGTAACGCTTGAGCGTCGCCGAGCACAGATAGAGCATCGACAAAATGTCGCCCAGACGCGCAGAGAGCTTTTCGCGCCGCTTCAGTTCGCCACCAAGGACCAGCATCGAGATGTCGGCGAGGAAAGCGAAAGCCGAAGAGAAGCGTGTCAGTTGCTGGTAGTAGCGCCTGGTCTCCGGCGCCACATTGGCCGGCACCGAAACAAAATGGGAGCCAGTCAGGCCCTTCCCGAGCGCCCCGAAGGCGTGCTTGACGGTATAGGCAGCATGACCAAAGAAGGCTTCGTCGAAGTCAAGCAAGCCCTGCTTGGCATCCGGGTTGTAGGCCGCCTTCATTTCCTTGAGCACGTAGGGATGGCAGCGGATAGCGCCCTGGCCAAAGAGGATCATGCTGCGCGTCAGGATGTTCGCGCCTTCGACGGTGATACCGATCGGCAACTGCTGATAGGCTCGACCGATGAAGTTTGACGGGCCCAGGCAGATCCCCTTGCCGCCGACAATGTCCATGCCGTCATTGACCACCTGGCGAGCACGCTCGGTGACATGATATTTGGCGATCGCCGAAACCACCGATGGCCTCTCACCGAGATCGATGGCGCCGGCAGTCATCTTGCGGACGGCGTCCATCATGTAGGTGTACGCACCAATGCGGGTGAGCGGCTCTTCGACGCCCTCGAAGCGCCCGATAGCCATCTTGAACTGGCTGCGAACGCGGGCGTAGCCGCCGACCGTGCGGGCCGTAAGCTGGGCCATACCGGCATTCGACGAAGGCAGCGAGATCGAGCGACCTGCGGCCAGACACTCCATCAGCATCCGCCAGCCCTGCCCGACCATGCCCGGACCGCCGATCACGTAGTCCAAAGGCATGAACACGTCCTTGCCACGCGTCGGACCGTTCATGAACATCGCATTCAGCGGCACGTGGCGGCGACCGATATCGGCACCCGGCGTGTCGCGCGGCACCAGCGCGCAGGTAATACCGATATGCTTCTTGTCACCAAGCAGCCCAGCGGGGTCATAGAGGTGAAACGCCAGGCCGAGGAGGGTGCATACCGGGCCCAGCGTGATGTAACGCTTGTCCCAGGTCACCCGCATGCCGACCACTTCCTGGCCTTTCCAGAGCCCCTTGCAGACGATGCCGACGTCGGGAATCGAGCCGGCGTCGGAACCCGCCCACGGACTGGTGAGGGCGAAAGCCGGCACTTCGAGGCCCTTGGCCAGGCGTGGCAGGTAGTGATTCTTCTGCGTGTCAGTACCGTAGTGCAGAAGGAGTTCGGCGGGGCCAAGCGAGTTCGGCACCATCACCGACACCGACAAGGACGAGCTACGCGTCGACAATTTGGTGACAATCTGTGAATGTGCGAACGCCGAGAACTCCAGGCCACCGTATTTCTTCGGAATGATCATCCCGAGAAAGCCCTTGCTCTTGATGTATTGCCACGCTTCCGGCGTCATGTCGAAGTCTTCGCTGGTGACCTTCCAGTCATCGACCAGCGCGCAGGCTTCTTCGACTTCATGGTCCATGAAGGACTGCTCTTCAGCGCTGAGTTTTGGTACCGGATAGGCGAGCAGCTGGTTCCAGTCGGGATTGCCGCGGAACAGTTCGCCGTCCCACCAGACCGTCCCGGCTTCGAGCGCTTCGCGCTCGGTGTCCGACATCTGCGGCAGAATGCGTTTGTAGGTCGCGAAAACACGACGGCTTATCAGCGACTGCCGCCAGGGGCGAACGCTGATCAGTATGGCAATGCTCAGCAGAGTGATGCCGATGAGCACCAAGATGATCGTCGTGATCATGGCTGTTTCTCCAGTAAGTGATTCGAGGTTTGCGGCTCCGTGTCGCCCGCGCTGGGCGAATCGGGCGAAGCGGGCGAAGCGGTCAGTGACTGCAGACCTGACGGCAGCGGGGCGCGCAGGCCACCGAGCAGAAACGGCATCAAGCGCTGCGCAAGCCGCTTGGCGAGAGCGCTATCGTCGACACTGTCAGCAGCGCCCTCACCGGCCCAATCGCCCAACTCACAGCCGGTAAGCACTCGCAGAACGTCCGTGCCGGCAATCGCGTAGGACATGGCACCAAGCATGAAATGCAGGCGCCAGACGAGTTCGGCTTGCGGAACGTCGGGCAAGGCGCTGAACAGCGCCTGCTTGTAGCGGTCGATTACTTCCGCATACTCGCTGGCAAAAAAAAGTCCGGATGAACTCCGCCGGTTGGGTCAAGGTGCGACCGAGCAGGCGCAGGAAAGTCATGCCGCCAAGAGAGGAGTCCTCACCGATGCGCAAGAGCGTGCCAAAAAAGGCTTCGAGGATCTGCGAAGGCTTCAGCGGCGCGCCAGCCGCCTCCGCTTCGAGTAAGTCGAGCGCGTGCAGTCGCTCGCGATTCAGCCAGCTGAGCCGGCGCCGGAAAACCTCGCGCAGCAGCGCCTCCTTGGAACCGAAATGGTAATTCACAGCCGCCAGATTGACCTCAGCACCGCTGGTGATCACGCGCATTGACGTCCCTTCATAACCGTTCGTCATGAACAGCAGCTCGGCGACATCCAGGATGCGTTCGCGAGTATCGTGATTGGTCTTTTGATCGGCCATGAGATCGATGGTCCAAAAATGTTCAGGCTGGAGTAGTTCGATGAACCGCTAGGAGCGAAGCTGAAGAGCGCGCCCAAGCTTCGTTCAAACGTTCGTTTGAATACTAGGGTCGGCTGCTGGCAAATGCAAGGCTTTTTTGCATCTTTCTGTACCGGCCTCGCGGCCCTGCGCCGTCACAACAGGCATACTGCAGCGCTGGTCCACCACCACCTCATCACTCACATGCGCCGCTCTACCACGTCCACCGCCGCTCTCGATCGCCCAGCAGCCGCCGACGCCCACCTCTGGCTAACGCTGAAAAAGCTCGTTCCGTATCTGTGGCAGTACAAGTGGCGGGTCCTGTTGGCGCTGTCCTGCCTGTTCACTGCCAAGCTGGCCAACGTTGCCGTGCCCCTGGTTTTCAAGGACATGATCGACGCCCTGAGCAGCGAGCAGCAGGTGCTGGTTCTGCCAGCCCTGCTGCTCGCCTTGTACGGCGCGCTACGTTTTTTCGAGCACCCTGTTTACGGAGTTGCGCGAAATCCTCTTTGCGCGCGTCACACAACGCGCCGTGCGGCGCATCGCGGTGGAAGTCTTTCGCCACCTGCACGAACTGTCACTTCGCTTTCACCTGCATCGCGAAACCGGTGGGGTGTCACGCGATATCGAGCGCGGCAGCCGCTCGATTTCCAATCTGATCAGCTATGCGCTCTATTCGATCCTCCCCACCCTGGTCGAAATCGGCCTCGTCCTGGCCATCCTCTTTGCCCGCTACGACAGCGTCTTCGTCCTCATCACCCTGGCTTCGCTGGGCGCCTACGTGGTGTTCACGGTCAAGGTGAGCAACTGGCGAATCGCCATCAGACGGAAAGTCAACGAGACCGACTCGGCCGCCAATACGCGCGCCATCGATAGCCTGATCAACTACGAGACAGTCAAATATTTCAACAACGAGGAATATGAAGCGCAACGCTACGACCAACAACTGGGCGACTGGGAAGACGCCACGACGAGAAGCCGAATCTCGCTGTCCTGGCTGAACCTTGGTCAGCAGGTCAGTATCGCTTTGGGGGTGACGGCAATGATGTGGCGAGCTGCCGCTGGCGTCGTTGATGGCACGATGACCATTGGTGACCTGGTACTGGTCAATGCCTTCCTGATTCAGCTCTACATGCCACTCAACTTCCTCGGCGTCGTCTACCGGGAAATTCGACAGTCGCTGACCGACATCGAGCGCATGTTCGGTCTGCTCGCGGTCAACCGCGAAATCGCCGACGCAACCTCCGCCACCGTACTGCCGCCCGGCCCCGTGCAGGTCCGTTTCTGCGCAGTCGACTTCTTCTACGAAGCGAACCGCCAGATTCTGCACAGCGTCGACTTCACTATCCCTGCCGGCCACACGGTCGCCGTGGTCGGCGAGTCGGGCTCCGGCAAATCAACCCTGGCGCGCCTTCTGTATCGCTTCTACGATGTCAGCGGCGGCCAGATCCGCGCCAACGGGAGCGATTTACGACAGCTGACCCAAGCCAGTCTGCGCGCCGCGATCGGCATCGTTCCGCAGGATACCGTGCTCTTCAACAACAGCATCTACTACAACATTCAGTACGGTCGCCCGGACGCCAGCCACGACGAAGTCTTGGCTGCTGCGGCAGCGGCTCAGCTAGCGCGTTTCATCGAGCAGCTCCCTGATGGCTACGAAACGCGCGTCGGCGAGCGCGGCCTGAAACTCTCCGGGGGTGAAAAGCAGCGCGTGGCGATCGCTCGCGCGCTGCTCAAGAACCCGCCGGTACTGATCTTCGATGAAGCCACCTCGGCCCTGGACTCAAAAACCGAAAAAGCGATCCAGGCCAGCCTTGACAACGCGGCCCGCGGGCGGACCACGCTGGTCATCGCCCACCGCCTATCGACGATCATGAATGCGGACCAGATCCTGGTCATGGACGCTGGACGCATCGTCGAGCGCGGTTCGCACCCGCAGCTGTTGCAGGCCAGAGGCCTCTACGCGCAGATGTGGGAGCTGCAGCAGCAGGAGGAGACGGCGCCAAAGGCGGCGTCGGCGACCGTCGTCCCGGTCGGGCGCAGCGCCATCCGCTAACCAAAAGCCGCTAACATCACACACAAAAAAACCAGGCCAGGCCTGGTTTTTTTATCCGCGGAGGCTTACGCCAGCTTGTGAGCCCCAGCTTTTACTCGGCAGCGCCCGTAGCAGCCTCGCCTTCGGGCCGGTCCAGCAATTCGACCAGAGCCATCGGGGCGTTATCACCGACACGGAAACCACACTTGAGAATCCGCAGATAGCCGCCATTACGCGTCGCGAAACGCGGTCCAAGCTCATCAAACACTTTGACGACCATGTCACGGTCGCGTAGGCGGTCAAACGCCAGGCGCCGATTGGCAAGGCTCGGCTTCTTGCCAAGCGTGATGATCGGCTCGACAACCCGGCGAAGTTCCTTTGCCTTGGGCAAAGTCGTCTTGATGACCTCTTCACGCAGCAGAGATACAGTCATATTGCGCAACATCGCCAGCCGATGGGCGCTGGTACGATTCAGTTTGCGAAGACCCAAACGGTGACGCATATCAATTCCTTCCTGTTCTTGTCCGGCGACTTATTTGTCGAGCCCGGCCGGCGGCCAGTTCTCAAGCTTCATGCCAAGCGTCAGGCCGCGCGCGGCCAACACTTCCTTGATTTCGTTAAGCGACTTACGCCCGAGATTAGGCGTCTTCAGCAGTTCGTTCTCGGTCCGCTGAATCAGATCACCAATGTAGTAGATGTTTTCCGCTTTCAGACAATTCGCCGACCGCACGGTCAGCTCAAGATCGTCCACCGGGCGCAACAGGAGCGGGTCCACCTGCACCGTCTTCTGATATTCGACGGGCAACGCCGTTCCAGCAAGATCGGCAAACACCGAAAGTTGTTCCATCAAAATACGAGCCGCGGTGCGAATCGCCTCTTCCGGTTCAATCGCTCCGTTGGTCTCGATTTCCATGATCAGCTTGTCAAGGTCGGTGCGTTGCTCGACGCGAGCGCTCTCAACGTTATAGCTGACCCGACGAACCGGGCTGAATGACGCGTCGAGAACCAGTTTGCCGATGCTCTTCCCGCCGTCGCCCAGGTCGCGAACATTGCCCGCCACATAACCAAGCGACTTTTCAACCTTCATTTCCATGGCCAGCTTGCCACCGGCTGAAAGGTGGGCAATCACGTGTTCCGGGTTGATTATCTCGACATCGTGAGAAACCTCGATATCGGCCGCACGAACCACACCCTTGCCTTCCTTGGCGAGACGAACAACCACCTCCTCGCGGTTGTGCAACTTGAAGACCACGCCCTTGAGGTTGAGCAAAATATCGACGACATCCTCCTGAACGCCGTCAATTGACGAGTACTCGTGGAGGACTCCGTCTATGCTTACCTCGGTCAGCGCGTAGCCGGGCATCGAAGAGAGCAGAATCCGCCGCAGGGCATTGCCCAGAGTATGCCCGTAACCGCGTTCAAACGGCTCCATGACCACCCGAGCATGCACCGGCGACAAGCTCTGCACATCGATAATGCGCGGTTTAAATAGTCCACTGCTTTGCATGTACTGTCCTTTGCCTGATACCGTCAAGCCTGCCTAGCCACTACTACTTCGAGTAGAGCTCGATGACCAGACTCTCGTTGATCGTCGGCGGCAGTTCACTCCGTTCCGGATGCGCCTTATAGGTGCCTTTCAGCGTCTTTGCGTCCACTTCTACCCACGCCGGAAAACCCCGCGATTCGGCAGCGGCAGCTGAAGCCTTGACACGAAGCTGCGCCTTGGCCTTCTCGCAAACCTCGATGACATCGCCTGGACGCACCTGGTAAGACGGAATGTTGACCCGACGGCCGTTCACCAGCATGCCGTTGTGCCTGACCAACTGGCGGGACTCCGAGCGCGATGCCGCGAAGCCCATGCGATGGACGACGTTGTCAAGGCGAGCTTCCAGCAACTGCAGCAGCACCTCCCCGGTCACCCCTTTGCGACGGTCCGCTTCTTTGTAGACCTTACGGAACTGTCCCTCTAGGACACCGTAGATACGCCGGATTTTCTGCTTTTCGCGCAGGTGTACACCGTAGTCGGACAGACGCTGTCCCGACTTCTGGCCGTGTTGTCCCGGTGCATACGAGCGACGCTCGATGGCGCATTTGTCGGTAAAACACTTTTCGCCCTTCAGGAACAGCTTCTCGCCTTCGCGGCGGCACTGACGGCACTTCGGATCTAGGTTGCGAGCCACTCTATCTTCTCCTTAAATCCGACGCTTCTTCGGCGGACGGCAGCCGTTGTGCGGGATCGGCGTCACATCGGTAATCGCCGTAATCTTCATGCCAAGCGCGTTGAGTGCACGCACCGAAGACTCGCGTCCCGGGCCAGGGCCCTTGATGCGCACTTCGAGGTTTTTGACGCCACACTCGACAGCCACTTTGCCGGCCGCTTCAGCAGCCACCTGCGCCGCAAACGGAGTGCTCTTACGTGAGCCCTTGAAACCGGCGCCGCCCGAGGTAGCCCACGACAGGGCGTTACCCTGACGATCGGTAATGGTAATAATGGTATTGTTGAACGATGCGTGAATATGGGCGACGCCCTCAGCTACGTTCTTCTTTACCTTGACTTTTTTGCGAACTTTTCCAGCGGTCTTGGCCATGGTCAGATCCTATTTGCTAATCACTTCTTGCCGGCGATCGGCTTGCGCGGACCTTTCCGGGTGCGGGCGTTGGTCTTCGTACGCTGACCGCGAGACGGCAGGCCCTTGCGATGACGAAGGCCACGGTAGCACCCGAGGTCCATCAAGCGCTTGATGCTCATCGTGACTTCGCGGCGCAAATCGCCCTCGACGGCAAATCTGCCAATCTGGTCGCGTAAACGCTCCAACTCGGCTTCCGTCATATCCTTCATCTTGGTGGAACGTAAAACCCCAGCAGCATCACAAATCTTCTGTGCGCGCGGACGGCCGATACCGTAGATCGCGGTGAGCGCAATCTCGGCGTGCTGGTGGTTCGGTAGGTTTACGCCTGCGATGCGGGCCATTGATTCACCCCAACTAATCCAAACTTACAGTTATACTTCAACCGACTGACGACCCTTGCATCCGGGTCGCAGCGATCAACCTTGACGCTGTTTGTGACGTGGATCCGTACAGATCACGCGCACAATGCCGTGACGCCGAACGATCTTGCATTTCCGGCAGATGCGCTTCACAGAGGCCAGCACTTTCATTGTTAACTCCTGATTCTTCGGCAGCAGGCGCAGCCAGCCTGAAACCGAATTGTTGCGTAGAGATTCTTCACTTGGCGCGGAAGACTATTCGCGCTCTGCTCAAGTCATAGGGTGTCAGCTGAACCGTCACCTTGTCACCTGGCAGAATGCGAATGTAGTGCATGCGCATCTTGCCAGAGATAAAAACCAAGAACTACGTGACCGTTCTCCAGTTTCACCCGAAATGTTGCGTTGGGGAGGTTTTCGATAACCTCGCCCTGCATTTCAATTAAATCTTCCTTTGCCATCCTATTTCGCCGGTAACCCGGAGCCTTTGAAGTTAGCCTTCTTCAGCAGGCTCTCGTACTGGTGCGACATCGTGTAGGCCTGCACCTGGGTCATAAAATCCATCGTCACAACGACGATGATTAATAGCGAAGTGCCGCCAAAGTAGAAGGGGACATTCCACTTCAGGATCATGAACTCTGGTAGCAAGCACACGATGGTAATGTAGAGAGCGCCGACAAGTGTCAAACGCATCAGTATCCTGTCAATGTAGCGGGCCGTCTGATCCCCCGGTCGGATCCCCGGAACGAAGGCCCCACTTCTCTTCAGATTGTCTGCCGTTTCCCTGGAGTTGAAAACCAGGGCCGTATAGAAAAAAGCAAAAAGAAAATAATCGCTGCAGCATAAAGCATCACATAGATCGGCTGTCCTGGCGACAGCGCACCAGCGATATCCTTCAGCCAACGCCCCGACTCACCGCTACCAAACCAGCCGGCGATCGTTGCTGGAAAGAGAATGATCGACGAGGCAAAGATCGGCGGGATCACACCCGCCATGTTCAGCTTCAGCGGCAGATGCGAGCTTTGCCCGCCGTAAACCTTGTTGCCCACCTGACGCTTCGCGTAGTTCACCAGAATCTTGCGCTGACCGCGCTCGACGAAGACCACAAAAGCGGTGACCAAGACCACGAGAACACAGATCACCAGCGCCGTCAGCGGATGCATCGCGCCAGTTCGGACCAGCTCCAGCAGACCCCCGATGGCACTTGGCAAGCCCGCTGCGATACCTGCGAAAATAATCAGCGAGATTCCATTGCCCAGTCCCCGTTCGGTGATCTGCTCGCCCAGCCACATCAGGAACATCGTTCCGGTGACTAGCGTGGTAACGGTGACGAAGCGAAACATCATTCCCGGGTCAAGCACCAGGCCCGGCTGCGACTCTACCGCCACGGCTATGCCCATCCCCTGAAACAGAGCCAGAGCGACCGTACCGTAGCGCGTGTACTGCGTGATCTTGCGCCTTCCGGCTTCGCCCTCTTTCTTCAGCGCCTCCAACTGCGGACTGGCATGGGTCATCAACTGCATGATGATCGACGCCGAAATATACGGCATGATCCCCAGCGCAAAAATTGTGAACCGCGACAATGCACCGCCGGAGAACATGTTGAACATGCCCAGAATGCCGCCCTGCTGCCTACCGAAGAGCTCGGCGAGAACTTGCGAATCGATTCCCGGAACGGGGATATGCGCACCGATCCGGTACACAACCAGAGCGCCGAGCAGGAACCAAAGCCGACGTTTCAGGTCGCCGAATTTCCCGCCTTTGCTGACTGTGCTAGGACTAGTTGCCAAAGAATTTCACCCCTGCCAACTCGTTATTCGGAGACGCTGCCGCCCGCGGCTTCGATCGCGGCTCGAGCGCCGGCAGTTGCGCCAACACCCTTGAGCAACACTTTCCGCGTGATCCCGCCCGACAGAACAACCTTTGCCGCCAGCACTTGCTGAGGCACCAGGTTCGCCTGACGCAAGGTCGCCAAATCGATCTCATCAACTGGCAAGCGCGCAATGTCAGACAGCCGTACTTCTACATTACGAGCGCCGGTCAGCGACTTGAAGCCACGTTTGGGAAGACGGCGCTGCAAAGGCATCTGACCGCCCTCAAAACCCACTTTGTGAAAGCCACCGGCACGCGATTTCTGGCCTTTGTGACCACGCCCACAAGTCTTGCCCCAACCGGAACCAACGCCACGACCAACGCGCTTTTTGTTTGTGCGGGCACCCTCGCCAGCTTGAACAGTATTCAGGTCCATCTCAGCCCTCACATTTCAAGAGATAGCTGACCTTGTTGATCATCCCGCGAACCGCCGGAGTATCTTCAAGTATCGCGCTACTATGCATCCGCCGCAGACCCAGGCCGCGCACTGTCGCACGATGCGATTCTCTGGTCCCGATCAGGCTCCTGACAAGCGTCACTTTTACTTTTTTTCTCAAGCATCTCTTACCCCTGGATCTCGGCGACGGTCTTGCCTCGCTTGGCCGCAACTTCGGCAGGCGTGGTCATCGAGCGGAGGCCGTTGATCGTCGCGCGGACAACATTATAGGGATTGGTCGACCCGTGTGCTTGGCGACCACGTTAGTCATTCCGATCACGTCGAACACTGCTCTCATCGCACCACCGGCGATCACACCCGTACCCTCCGGCGCAGGTTGCATCATCACCGTCGATGCACCGTGCCGGCCAAAAACGGTATGTTGCAGAGTACCGTTCTTGAGGCTTACCTTGATTAGGTTGCGCCGCGCCTCTTCCATGGCTTTTTGAACAGCCACCGGCACTTCGCGCGACTTGCCCTTGCCCATACCCACGCGTCCGTCACCATCACCAACGACGGTAAGCGCCGCGAAACCGAGAATCCGACCGCCCTTGACCACCTTGGTTACGCGGTTGATCGAAATCATTTTCTCGCGCATGCCGTCATCGGGTTTGTCAGACTGCTGCGGTTTTCTGCCTTGTGGTCTAGCCATTGATTACTCCAATTCTTTGCAGGGTGCGGCGGTCAGAACTTAAGGCCGGCTTCACGCGCCGCCTCGGCAAGCGCCTTGACCCGTCCGTGATATTGAAACCCGGAACGGTCAAAGGCGACCTGCTCGATCCCGGCCTTCCTGGCACGCTCGGCAACCAGTTGCCCAATTGCCTTGGCGGCACCGACATCACCTCCGTTGGGCATACTCTTGCGCACTTCAGGCTCCAGCGACGAGGCGGCAGCCAGGACCTTGGTGCCACAGGCTGAAATCACCTGCGCATAGATGTGGCAGTTGCTGCGGTGAACCGACAGACGTACCGACTTCAGTTCGGCAATTTTGGCCCGGGTTTTGCGAGCCCTGCGCAAACGCGCCTGTTTCTTGTCAATCATCTCAGCACCCTTACTTCTTCTTCTTCGTTTCTTTGATCACGACCACTTCGTCGACATAGCGAACGCCCTTGCCCTTGTAAGGCTCCGGCGGACGGTAGGCACGAACCTCTGCGGCCACTTGGCCAACGAGTTGCCGGTCGACACCCTTGATGACGATTTCGGTCTGCGTCGGAGTCGTCGCAGTGACACCCCCTGGCAGCTTGTAGGCAACCGGGTGCGAAAATCCAAGCGTCAGATTTAGCGTGTCACCCTGCACCTGGGCACGATAGCCGACGCCAACGAGATTCAACTTGCGCTCGAACCCGGCACTCACCCCGGTCACCATATTGGCGACGACAGCGCGCATCGTGCCCGACATGGCGACTGACTCGGCCACTCCGACCACCGCCTTGCACGACAGGCTTCCGTCTTCGAGCGTGACAGTGACCGCCGGATGCGACGCAAACTCGAGAGAGCCCAGAGGGCCCTTCACGGAAATTCGATCGGACGACAGATCTACCGCGACACCCTGCGGCAGAACAATTGGTTTTTTTTGCAACGCGGGACATAGTTACCCCTTACGCGACGACGCAGAGCACTTCGCCGCCAATATGGCTGGCGCGTGCCTTGCGGTCAGTCATGACACCCTTGGGCGTGGACACGATGGCCACACCAAGACCGTTCATGACCGGAGGAATGTTGTCGGCACCTCGATAGATCCGCAGGCCTGGCCGGGAAACGCGATCGATTCGCTCGATCACCGGACGACCGGCGTAGTACTTCAAGCCAATCTCCAGAATCGGCTTGCCATCGTTGGGACTGACGCCGAAATTTTCGACATAGCCCTCGTCCTTCAATACCTGGGCGATGGCAATCTTTACTTTGGAAGACGGCATGGCGACGGAGGCCTTGTTTGCCATCTGGGCATTCCGGATGCGTGTCAGCATATCGCTGATCGGATCGCTCATACTCATATCGTTCTCTCCTGCCTACCAGCTAGCCTTGATCATTCCGGGGACCTCACCTTGCATGACGAAGTCGCGAAGCTTGCCACGACCCAGACCGAACTTGCGAAAGACGCCACGCGGACGACCGGTCAACGCACACCTGTTACGCAGCCGAACCGGGCTCGCGTTGCGCGGCAGCGCCTGCACTTTCAGCCGGGCCTCGAAGCGATCCTCAACCGACAGACTCTGGTCGTTCATGACCGCCATCAGTTCGGCACGCTTCTTGGCATACTTTTCGACTGTCTTGCGCCGCTTCTCACCGCGGTTGATCACAGAGAGTTTTGCCATTTCGTCTCAGTTCCTGAAGGGAAATTTAAACGCGCCAAGCAAGGCACGCGCTTCGTCATCGGTCTTCGCAGTCGTCGTGACGCTGACGTTCATGCCGCGCAGCGCGTCGATCTTGTCGTACTCGATTTCCGGGAAGATGATCTGTTCTTTGAGGCCCATGTTGTAATTGCCACGGCCATCAAAACCCTTGCCCGATATACCGCGAAAGTCACGCACCCGCGGCAGCGCCACGGTCACCAGACGATCAATGAATTCGAACATGCGCGGCCCACGCAGAGTGACCATGCAGCCAATCGGATAGCCGGTGCGAATCTTGAAGCCAGCAATTGATTTGCGTGCCTTGGTGGTCACCGGTTTCTGTCCGGCGATCTTGGTCAAGTCGCCAATCGCGTGCTCAAGCACCTTCTTGTCAGCGATCGCCTCACCCACACCCATGTTGAGCGTCACCTTGGTGATACGCGGCACTTCCATAGCCGACTTGTAGCCGAACTTTTCGGTAAGCTGCGCCACCACCGTGGTCTTGTAGTAATCCAGTAAACGTGCCATGACTACTCCTTAGGCCCCCAACACTTCGCCGTTCGATTTGAAAAAGCGCACTTTCGTACCGTCTTCAAGCAACTTGAAGCCAACACGATCCGCTTTTTTGGTCGCCGGATTGTAGAGCGATACATTTGATACGTGCAGCGGCATCTCTTTTTCGATGATGCCGCTGACGATACCTTTTACGGGATTTGGCTTGACATGCTTCTTGACGCGATTAACCCCGGAGACCAGCACATGCTCGGAATCAGTACGCTGCAGCACGGAACCGCGCTTTCCCTTGTCTTTTCCGGCAATGACGACGACGTCATCGCCTTTACGAATCTTTTCCATGACCTTCCTTACAGCACTTCCGGCGCCAGGGAGACGATCTTCATGAACCGATCGCCGCGCAGCTCGCGCGTAACCGGTCCGAAAATACGCGTACCAATCGGCTCCATCTTGTTATTCAGGAGGACAGCTGCGTTATGGTCGAACTTGACCAGGGAGCCATCCGTGCGGCGCACACCCTTGGCCGTGCGCACAACCACCGCGCTGTATACGTCGCCCTTCTTGACACGCCCACGCGGCGCCGAATCCTTGACGGTGACCTTGATAATGTCGCCAACACTCGCGTAGCGGCGCTTGGAGCCGCCCAGCACTTTAATGCACATCACCGAGCGCGCACCGGTGTTATCGGCGACGTCGAGAACTGTCTGTACTTGAATCATCTGTCACTCCAACTTGTCCCGCAGCAGCGGTCAGTCTTGGAACCCGTAGGGGTAGAAACGCTCAGAGGCGAGAGTCAGCCGAGCGCGAGGAAGGCGGCATTATAGCCGCTCTTGAGAACAAAGCAAGCTTTAAATCGCAACCGCGCGTTCTAGAAGCTTGGTGACAACCCACGACTTGCTTTTTGATAGCGGGCGACACTCCTGGATTTCGACCAGGTCACCTGCCTTGGCTTCATTGCCGTCATCATGCGCGTGGTACTTGCTTGAGCGCATCATGATTTTGTCGTAAATCGCGTGCTTGACACGGCGCTCGACGACGACCGTCACCGTCTTGTCCATGCGGTCGCTGACGACGCGCCCGACCAAGGTGCGCTTGCTGCTGGTGGTCTCGCTCATTGTTGAACTGCCTTTTCACGAAGAAGAGTGCGTACGCGCGCAATCTGCCGACGCACTTTACCGATCTGACTATTGTTGGACAACTGCTGCGTTGCCAGCTGCATCCGCAGACCAAACTGGGCCTTCAGCAAGTCCAGCAACTCCTTGTTCAGTTCGTCGACCGTTTTTGCTCTGAGTTCACTGACTTTCATGATCAACCTACCATACGCGTTACGAAAACCGTCGGAATGGGCAGCTTCGCAGCAGCCAGCGAAAACGCTTCACGCGCCAGGGTTTCGTTTACGCCATCCATCTCGTACAGAACCTTGCCGGGCTTGATCTCGGCAACCCAGTATTCCGGGTTTCCTTTACCGCTTCCCATGCGCACTTCCGCAGGCTTCTTCGAAATCGGCTTGTCCGGGAAAATCCGGATCCATATCCGGCCACCGCGCTTAATATGGCGCGTCATGGCCCGCCTGGCGGCTTCGATCTGCCGAGCCGTCAAACGACCGCGACCAATTGCCTTGAGCCCGTACTCGCCGAAACTCACCTTGGCTCCGCGCGTCGCCAGGCCGGTATTACGGCCTTTCTGCTCTTTGCGGTACTTTCTTCTAGCTGGCTGAAGCATCTGTGGTTCCTGCCTTTCTTACACGTTTCACCGGCGCCTTCGCGTCCGGAGCGGCTCCCTCGACGCCTGCTGCGTCTTCCTGGCCCTCTGGCTTTACCCTCACCGCGACGCGCGGTCGCTCGGCATCCCCGGGACGGGTAGCACGACGCGGTTTGCGCGCCTGCTCGTCGGCCGCACCTTCCGGAGCCGCTAGCGTCTGATCGTGGCGACTAATTGTTTCACCCTTGTAGACCCAGACCTTGACACCAATCAGTCCATAGGTGGTCAGCGCTTTCGAGGTGGCATAGTCAATATCGGCACGCAGCGTGTGCAGCGGCACACGCCCCTCGCGATACCACTCACGACGAGCAATCTCGGCACCGTTCAAGCGACCCGAGCTAATGATCTTGATCCCTTGCGCACCGAGCCGCATGGCGTTCTGCATCGCCCGCTTCATCGCGCGGCGAAACATGATGCGCTTCTCGAGTTGCTGGGTAATCGAATCCGCGATCAGCTGCGCATCGATTTCCGGCTTGCGAATCTCTTCGATGCTGACATGCACAGGCACACCCATGATCTTCTGCAACGCGCCGCGCAGATTATCGATCTCTTCGCCCTTTTTGCCGATAACCACGCCAGGGCGCGCCGAGAAAATAGTCACGCGCGCATTCTTGGCAGGGCGCTCAATGAGAACGCGGCCGACGGAAGCGTGCTTGAGTTTCTTTTTCAGGAACTCGCGGACTTGCACATCTTCGTTGAGCATTCCAGCGAAGTCTTTCTTGTTCGCATACCAGCGCGACGACCAATCACGAGTAACAGCCAGCCGAAACCCAGTAGGATGAATCTTTTGTCCCATACTTATTCCTCAGTTGCCGACGGTCAGAAAAAACGTGACAGGTCGGCTTGACGATCCGGTTGCCGCGCCCTTTCGCCCGTGCCGTAAAGCGCTTGAGCACCATGCCCTTCTCGACGCAGATGGTTGTGACTTTCAGCTCATCAATATCAGCCCCATCATTGTGCTCGGCGTTGGCGATCGCCGACTCAAGCACTTTCTTGATGATTGCCGCACCTTTTTTTCGGGCTGAAGGTCAGGATGTTGAGGGCCTTATCCACCGGCAGGCCGCGGATCTGATCGGCAACCAGTCGACCCTTCTGGCTCGACAGGCGAACGCCGCGCAAAACAGCACGAGTTTCCATATTCATTGTTCTACCTCTTTGCCTTTTTGCCGGCCGTATGACCTTTGAAAGTGCGTGTCAGCGAAAACTCGCCGAGCTTATGCCCGACCATATTCTCTGTGACATACACCGGTACGTGCTGCTTGCCGTTATGCACAGCAATCGTCAGGCCAACAAAATCCGGCAATACGGTCGAACGGCGCGACCAGGTCTTGATCGGGCGCTTGTCGCCCGTCGCGCGCACGGCGTCCACCTTTTTGATCAGATGGGCATCGGCAAACGGGCCCTTTTTAACGGAACGTCCCATGGTTCTCTATCCCTTAGCGTTTGTTACTACGGCGCTGCACGATCATCGAGGTCGTGCGCTTGTTGCGACGAGTACGATAACCTTTGGTCTTGGTACCCCAGGGGCTGACCGGGTGCATACCCGCCGCCGTCTTGCCTTCACCACCGCCATGCGGGTGATCGACCGGGTTCATCGCCACACCACGAACAGTCGGACGGATGCCGCGCCAGCGGTTCGCGCCAGCCTTGCCGATCGAGCGCAAGCTGTGCTCTTCGTTACCCACTTCCCCAATCGTCGCGCGGCAGTCGACATGCACCCGGCGGATCTCGCCAGAACGCAAGCGCAGCTGAGCATGCACACCTTCGCGGGCAAGCAACTGCACCGAGGTACCCGCAGAGCGCGCGAGCTGCGCACCCTTGCCGGGAATCATCTCGACACAATGGATCGTCGTACCCACCGGAATATTGCGAATCGGCAGCGTATTACCCACCTTGATCGGCGCTTCCGAGCCACTGATCACCTGCTGACCAACGACCAGACCGCGCGGCGAGATGATGTAGCGCCGCTCACCATCCGCATAACAGAGGAGAGCAATGCTCGCCGTTCGGTTTGGATCATACTCAAGGCGCTCGACCTTGGCCGGAATGCCGTCCTTGGTACGCTTGAAGTCAACCAGGCGATAGTGCTGCTTGTGACCGCCGCCACGGTGGCGGTTGGTGACATGACCATTATTGTTGCGCCCAGCGTGCTGCGACTGTGACTCGACCAGGGCCGCCAGCGGCGCGCCCTTGTGCAGCTTCGGATTAACGACCTTGACAACCGCACGCCGGCCTGGCGAAGTCGGCTTGACTTTGACGAGTGCCATCAGAAGCCCCCTCCATCGACGAAGTTAATCTCCTGCCCCGCTTGCAGGCACACGTAGGCTTTCTTCCAACTTTTTCGCCGACCCATCGCGCGACCAAACTTCTTTTGCTTGCCCTTGACGATGGCCATCTGAACCGATTTCACCGAAACCTTGAACAGCAACTCGACAGCCCCCTTGACTTCAGGCTTGGTCGCATCCGGCACCACGCGAAAAAATCACCTGCTCGTGCTTGTCGGCGATAAAGGTCGCCTTCTCGGAGATCTGTGGGGCGAGCAGTACTTGCATCAGGCGTTCTGGATTCATCCCAGGATCTCCTCAAACTTGGCCAGCGCACCCCTGGTGATCAACACCTTCGGGAAACGGACCAGCGACACGGGATCGGCCTGCTGAACTTCCACAACCAACACATTGGGAAGGTTGCGCGAAGCGAGAAACACGTTCTCACCAAGCTCCTCAGTGATCACCAGTACGGACTCATAGCCCAAACTCTTGATCTTCGCCGCAAATAATTTTGTCTTCGGCGCCTCGATCGAAAACTCATCGACCACTGCCAGACGATCTTCACGGACCAACTGGGAAAGAATGGCCGCCATACCGGCGCGGTACATCTTGCGGTTCAGCTTGTGGCTGAAGTTTTCGTCCGGCGTACTTGGAAAGACCCGACCACCACCACGCCAGATTGGCGACGACGACATGCCCGCACGAGCCCGACCCGTGCCTTTCTGCCGCCAAGGCTTTTTCGTCGAGTGACGAACGTCAGCACGGTCTTTCTGAGCGCGATTGCCACTACGAGCGTTGGCCTGATAAGCAACCAACACCTGGTGCACCAGAGCTTCGCTATATTCGCGACCGAAGAGAACATCAGAAGCCTGCAGGAGACTCGCCTCCTGGCCCTGCTCATTAATAAGCTTGAGTTCCATTTATGCCCCCGCCTTGACTGCAGGACGCACGATCACGTCCGACCCCTTGGAGCCGGGAACCGCACCCTTGAGCAGCAGCAACTGTCGTTCGACGTCGACGCGGATGACTTCGAGATTTTGCTGGGTGCGCTTGGCAGCACCCAGATGACCAGCCATCTTCTTGCCCGGAAAAACACGCCCCGGATCCTGCGCCATACCCGTCGAGCCCAGCGCCTTGTGCGACACGGAGTTGCCGTGCGTTGCGTTCTGAGACGAAAAGTGATGCCGTTTGATCGCACCGGAGAAACCCTTGCCGATCGTCTGGCCGGTGACATCAACCTTCTGGCCGACCGCAAAGATGGTGATACTTACCTGGTCGCCAGCCTTCAGCTCAGCGAGCTCCTCGGCAGAAACAGGAAATTCTTTCAATACGTGACCGGCTTCGACGCCAGCCTTGGCCAGGTGCCCGGCCAGCGGCTTGCTTACACGCGACGGACGCCGCTTGCCAAAAGCCAACTGCACGACGGAATAGCCGTCGTTTTGCTGCGTCTTGATCTGAGCGACGCGATTGTTCGACACATCGAGCACGGTTACCGGGATGCTTGCGCCAGCCTCGGTAAAAATGCGCGTCATGCCGACCTTGCGTCCAACAAGGCCTAGACTCATGTTTATTCTCCTCTGACCGGCTACGATTGGCCGGCGAGCGCTTCAAACAAAACGGGCAGCGTGAGAACGCAGCTGCCCGACCAAAGCCGGCAATTATAGCCGTAAGGCAGTCGCTACTGCAACTTAATTTCGACGTCGACACCCGCCGGCAGGTCAAGCTTCATCAGCGCATCGACGGTCTTGTCGGTTGGATCGATGATGTCCATCAAGCGAAGATGGGTACGCATCTCGAACTGATCACGCGAAGTCTTGTCGACGTGCGGCGAGCGAAGAAGGTCAAAACGCTGGATGCGCGTTGGCAGCGGCACCGGACCACGAACAACAGCGCCGGTACGCTTGGCGGTTTCGACGATCTCCTGGGCAGACTGATCGATCAAGCGATAGTCGAAGGCTTTCAGACGAATCCGTATTTTTTGGCTTTGCATGTCATATTCCAAAGAGCGATGGGCGGCCCAACTGGCGCCGCCCGAAGTATTTTTTTCAAACTACTCGATGATTTTTGCAACCACGCCGGCACCGACGGTACGGCCACCTTCGCGAATAGCGAAGCGCAGGCCTTCTTCCATGGCGATCGGCGCAATCAGCTTGACCGTCATCTGGATGTTGTCACCAGGCATCACCATTTCAACACCTTCAGGCATCGAGATGGCACCGGTCACATCCGTCGTGCGGAAGTAGAACTGCGGGCGATAGTTATTGAAGAACGGCGTGTGACGACCACCCTCTTCTTTCGACAAGACATACACCTCACCCGAGAAGTGGGTGTGCGGCTTGATCGAACCGGGCTTGGCCAGCACCTGACCGCGCTCGACGTCTTCACGTTTGACGCCGCGCAGCAGAACACCAACGTTGTCGCCCGCCCGACCTTCGTCGAGCAGCTTGCGGAACATCTCGACGCCGGTGCAGATGGTCTTCACCGTCGGCCGGATACCAACAATCTCGACTTCTTCACCCACCTTGACGATGCCGCGCTCGACACGACCGGTAACTACCGTACCGCGACCGGAGATCGAGAAAACGTCTTCGATCGGCAGCAGGAACGGCTTGTCGATCGCACGCTCGGGGGTCGGAATGTAGCTATCCAGCGCATCCGCCAGCGCCAGCACCGACAGCTCACCCAGCTCGCCGAGGTCACCCTCAAGGGCCTTTAGGGCAGAACCCTGGATGATCGGCACGTCGTCGCCCGGGAAATCGTACTTGGAAAGCAGCTCGCGCACTTCCATATCCACCAGCTCGAGCAGCTCGGCATCATCAACCATGTCGCACTTGTTCAGATAGACAATGATGTACGGTACGCCCACCTGGCGGGCCAACAGAATGTGCTCACGCGTCTGCGGCATCGGACCGTCAGCGGCCGAGCACACCAGAATCGCGCCGTCCATCTGCGCGGCACCGGTGATCATGTTCTTCACGTAGTCAGCGTGACCCGGGCAATCGACGTGCGCGTAGTGGCGCTTTGCCGTCTCGTACTCGACGTGCGCGGTATTGATCGTGATCCCGCGCGCCTTCTCTTCCGGCGCCGCATCGATCTGGTCGTAGGCTTTGGCGGTACCGCCATACTTCTTCGACAGAATGGTCGTGATCGCCGCCGTCAGCGTTGTCTTGCCGTGGTCAACGTGCCCAATCGTGCCAACGTTGACGTGCGGCTTCGTACGTTCAAATTTTCCCTTGGCCATTACCGGTACCTCAAGACGTTAAAATTAGTGAATCTACGGCACCAAACAGTGGTGCCCATGGACAGAATTGAACTGTCGACCTCTCCCTTACCAAGGGAGTGCTCTACCGCTGAGCTACATGGGCGGTGTGCGCGATGCCTGAAGCTGTTCTGCGGTCACAACGCCAACGTGGAGCGGGTGAAGGGAATCGAACCCTCGTCATAAGCTTGGAAGGCTTCAGCTCTACCATTGAGCTACACCCGCAAAACCATTACCCGAAGCACGCTAAAACAAGACCGCCAACAGCGGCATTTTGGTGGAGGGAGAAGGATTCGAACCTTCGAAGGCAGAGCCGTCAGATTTACAGTCTGATCCCGTTGGCCACTTGGGTATCCCTCCAGCTCAGAACCCAGGATTCTGGCACCTGGGAAAATAACTGTCAAATTGTTTTTCGAGCAGCGCAAGATTATAGACGAGAAGCAAAGGCCGCGTACAGCTCTTTTGACACTTTCGCGTACTCAAGGGCGTAAAATCGCTTGCGTCCCTTTCCGTAGCACGAAAAAAAAGGATCCTCCTGGCGCGATGAGCCCCTCACTGAACAGTCCTTTACCCAAGCACCCGCCTCTCGCTGAGGATCTCGTGGCGACCCTGAAAGACCACTTCGGCTCGCGTTTCTCGCAGGGCGAGTCGATTCGCATGCAGCACGGACGGGATGAGTCGGTCCACGAAGCGGCTCCGCCCGATGCTGTTTTCTTTGCCCGCAGCACGCAAGAAGTTGCGGACGTGGTCAGGCTATGCCATCGGCAGCAGGTGCCCATCATCCCCTATGGCGTTGGTAGTTCGGTCGAAGGACATGTCCTGGCGATTCACGGCGGCATCACCATCGATCTTGCCGGGATGAACCGCATCCTGGCCACGCATAACGAAGATCTCGACGCCACGGTCGAAGCCGGCGTCACGCGCCTGCAGCTGAACGCATCCCTGAAGGGCAGCGGGCTATTCTTTCCCATTGACCCAGGTGCAGATGCCTCGCTCGGCGGCATGGCCGCAACACGCGCCTCGGGAACCAACGCCGTGCGCTACGGCACCATGCGCGACAATGTGCTGGGCATGACGGTGGTCCTGGCCGACGGGAAAATCATCAAGACCGGCGGCCGGGCGCGAAAGTCGTCGGCCGGTTACGACCTGACGCGCCTACTGATCGGTTCCGAGGGGACTCTGGGCATCATCACCGAGTTGACCGTCAAGCTGCATCCGATCCCCGAGGCCATGTCGGCGGCGGTCTGCGCCTTTCCCGATGTCGAGGCAGCGGTAGACACGGTGATCCAGACCATCCAGTTGGGCGTGCCCATGGCGCGCATAGAACTGCTCGATGCGCTGACCATTTCGGCAGTCAACCGCCACAGCCATACCACGCTGCGCGAGCTACCGACACTGTTTTTCGAATTCCATGGCAGCCCGGCGGCGGTCAGCGAACAAGCGCAGATCGTGCAGGGGATTGCCGGCGGTTTCGGCGGCCAGGAGTTCGCCTGGGCGACGCACAACGAGGACCGTTCGCGCCTGTGGCAGGCCCGCCACGACGCCTATTTCGCGTGCCTGCAGCTCAAACCAGGTTGCCGCGCCTTGCCGACGGACGTCTGCGTGCCGATTTCCCGGCTCGCCGAGTGCATCCAGGCGACCAACGAAGACATCTCCCTGGTGTCGATCCCGATCGCCCTTTTTGGCCATGTTGGCGACGGCAACTTTCACCTGGTGGTGCTGGTGGACCCGACCAGCGCGGCCGACATGCACGCCGCCGAATGGATCAACGAACGCCTCGTCGAGCGGGCGCTGGCGATGTCGGGAACCTGCACCGGCGAGCACGGCATCGGCATCGGCAAGACCCGATTCATGGTGCGCGAACACGGCGCAGAGGCGATCGCCGTAATGCGCGCCATCAAGACAGCCCTGGACCCGACGAATCTGCTCAACCCAGGCAAGGTTCTGCCACCCGGCACGGCCAGCTGAGCCAGCAGGCCGGCAGCGCGGGCCATGCGCTCATGCAGCCCTGCCGACATTCCACCGCAGCGCCCAATCCTCCGGAGCAAGAGCTTGTCTTCACCCGCACCCGAATCCACTGACGCCGTGCCGCCCGTCTTTGGCTCGCAACTTCGTCAACTGGCCCTGCAACTCGCCGCGACGCTCGCCGTGCTGTCACTGGCCTGGCCATACTACGGACTGCGCAACGAGCCGCTGCCGTGGCCACAAACCGCTCTGGCCATAGGCGCCACCGCACTGCTTTTCGCCACTCTCACGCGTCAGGCCTGGTGGTGGCGGCTAATCCACACGCTCTTCGTACCGCTGGCGTGGTCGGCTTCGATGATCGGCATTGACCCGGGCTGGTACCTACTGCTGTTCTTCGTGCTGCTACTCGTCTATCGCGGCGCATTAGGTGGCCAGATACCGCTCTTCCTGTCCAACGCCACCACCGCGGCAGCCCTCGCCACGTTGACCCGCGAGATCCCCGAGATGCGCTTTCTCGACCTTGGCGCCGGCGTCGGCAGCGTACTCGGTCCGCTCGCCCGGCAGCGGCCCGATGCGCACTTCACCGGCGTCGAGAATGCCCCAGCGGCCTGGGCCTGCGGACGCCTGCGCATGGCCGGGCTAGCCAACTGCGACTGGCGTTGGGGTGACCTCTGGCGCACCGAACTGAGCGCCTACGACGTCGTCTATGCCTTCCTCTCGCCGGTTCCGATGGCCGCCCTCTGGGAGAAGGCGCAGCGGGAAATGCGCCCCGGAACGCTGTTCATCAGTAACAGCTTCGCGGTGCCCGATGTCGCCGCCGAGCAGGTCATCGAAGTCGACGACGCGTGCCATACGCAACTTTTCTGCTACCGCCTGTGAGCGCGCCGGGGCGACGCTTCATGCGCACACCGAGCTCGGCCGCTACGGTTGCCAGCAAGCAGCGATTCGCAACAATCGGCGCCCCACCCCAGAGACGGTGAAACTTTGCTAACATGACCGATTCCATCACCACCGGAGCCGAAAAAAAATGTCCAGTAACGATTCTCTAAGCGATCCGATGAGCTTCGCAAAAAAAAATGTTTGGCAATATGGGCTTTTCCTTGCCGGGCATGATCACCCCGACGCTGGACGTTGAGGAAATCGAGAAAAAGGTCAGGGATCTTAAAGCGGTCGAGAGCTGGCTGAAAATGAATTTGTCGATGCTGCAAATGACAATCCAGGGCCTCGAAATGCAATGTGTGACGCTCAACGCTGTGCGCGCAATGGGCCAGATGGGAGCCAATTTCACGCCTGGTGCCGCTGGCGGAAGCGATGACGCGCAGCCGGGACTGCTCGGTGCGGCAGGCGGCGCTGACGCCCTCAAGCAAGCGGCGATGTGGCCCTGGACCATGATGCAGCAGATGCAGGAACAGATGAAGCAGGCTGCGGCCGCCGCGCAACAGGCTGGGCAAAGCGACGACGAGGCGAAGAAACCCTAAGCGGAAAAAAGCCGGGCAGCACGTGCCGGCCGGGCCGCGGCGTCAGATGATCGACGCCGCGCGCATCGCGGTGATCTCACTCTCCGCAAACCCCGCCTCGCGCAGGATCTCCTCGCCGTGCTCGCCGGCAGCGGGCGCGGCGCGCTCGACCGCAAAAACCCAGCCCGAGAGCTTTACCGGCGGCGCGTACTGGACAACGCCGTCAGCGTGCACCACCATCTGACGCGCAACAAACTGCGCATGCTCGAGAGCCTCCGCCACCGCGAGTACCGGCGTCACGCAGCAATCGATGTCGGCAAAGAAGTTGCTCCAGTCGGCCTGTGTGCGACTCGCAAAGAGGGTCTCTATTTCCGCGCGCAAGGCAAGCGCGGTCGCGCCGCGCACAGCGTGCAGGGGCTTCCAGTCAGGGCGTTCCAGTGCCGCACAGAAGACGTCCCAGAACTTCTTCTCGAGCGGCGCGACAGCCATGTAGCGACTATCCGCTGTGGCGTACACCCCATAGCCAGGGTCAGCTCCGGTAAGCAGATCGCGCCCGCGCTCGGGCAGGCCGCCAGCACTCTGCATCGCGAACAGCGGAAAAAGGTTGTGTGCCAGAACCGCGTCGCTCATCGCCACGTCGACCAGGCGACCCTGGCCACTGCGCTGAGCATCGAACAAGGCCGCGAGAATACCCATCACGGCGCTCATCGCGCCGCCCAACAAGTCGCCCATCTGCAGATTGGGGATCGCTGGCGGCCCCCCATCGACACCAATCTGATCGAGGACGCCGGCCAGGCCAATGTAGTTGAGATCGTGCCCAGCGGCCATCGCCAGCGGTCCACTCTGGCCATAACCGGTGATCGCGCAATAGACCAGCTTGGGGTTGATCGAGCGCAGCGCCGGATAGCCGATGCCGAGCCGGTCGCTGACCCCGGGCCGGAAACTCTCGACCAGCACGTCGGCAGTAGTCGCCAGACGCAGCAAGACTGCCTGCCCCTGTTCTTGCTTGAGGTCGAGGCGTAGACCGCGCTTGTTGCGGTTGACGCTGCGATAGAAAGCACTGACACCCGCCGGACCCTCGCCGAGCAAGCGCGCGTAGTCGCCAGGCCCGTGATCTTCGATCTTGATAACATCGGCGCCCAGGTCGGCCAGATGCAAGCTCGCTACTGGCCCGGGAAGCAGACGGCTAAGATCAAGAACACGCACCCCGCGCAGCGGTGCGCCACTCATCGCTCGCCCTCGCAGCCCTCTAGCCAGGCCGCATCCATGTCGATCAGCGCCCCCTTCCGCAGGGTCTGCTCCAGGAACTGACCGCGGAACAGCCATCCTGTCGTGCCGTGCTGATGCGACCACGGCGTTTCCCATTCGGCGACCAGCACCTGCACGCGCGTCACCTCGACCTCCCGGGGCAGCGTGTCCACAACGCTCACGGAAGCCGGCTCGACGCAAGGCATCGCGGCTGCCAGGCGCGCGTGGTCGGCTACGGTATGGGCGGCAGCGGGTTTGCCGATGTGTGGACAGCGATCAAGCTGCCACCGCTGGCGGGAAAGCGCGGCGATCGAGCCTTTCAGCCAATAGGTCGGTGCCTTCAGCAGCCGGCCGGCGCCGCCCTCACTGAAGATCACGCAGTCACCAAGCTGCGGCCCGGCGGACGCAGCAGAGAAAGCGCTTGCCGCCGGCGCAGCGTCGTCAGCGAGCAGCGCCGCGGCCAGCGATGAACCGGCAACGACGGCCAGTACACGCCTCATTCGTAGCGGCGCAGGTCTTCGATCACCTTGCCGTCGTTGGCCAAGGCACCCGCAGCCTGGAAAGCTACCTCAGCACGCAGCTTGGTGAGCTCACGAATGCTGGCCACCACCGCCGCCTGCAGCGCGTCCGAGGGCTGCGCGACCTCGCAGTACAAGGTCATTCGATCCTGACCGCCGGCATTGTCGACCACCAGCCGGGCGCGACCAATTTCGCCGTGTCGCGCGACAAGCGCCGCGACCTGCGAAGGGTGTACGAACATCCCCTTGACCTTGGTCGTCTGATCCGCGCGCCCCAGCCAGCCCCTGATGCGCACATTGGTCCTGCCGCAGGGGCTGATCCCCGGCAGAAAGGCCGAAAGATCGCCGGTAGCAAAGCGAATCAGCGGGTAATCCGGATTGAAACTGGTCACCACCACTTCGCCGACCTCCCCTTCGGCCACCGGATCGCCGGTACCGGGACGAACGATTTCGAGCAGCACCTCTTCCTCGACGACCAGCCCCTCCTCACTCGGCGTCTCATAGGCAATCAGGCCCAGATCGGCAGACGCATAGGCCTGGCGCACCACGATGCCGCGCGCGTTGAGCAGCTTGCGCAGCGTCGGCGGCAAGGCTTCGCCCGAAACGACCGCCTTGCCCAATGAGCTGATATCGGCGCCTAATTCGTCGGCTTTGTCGAGAATGATGCGCAGAAACGAAGGCGTGCCGACGTAGGCCGCCGGCTTGAGGTCGGCAATCGCCTGCACCTGCATATCGGTCTGGCCGACGCCGGCAGGAAAAACCGGACAACCGAGCTTCTGCGCCGCGCCTTCGAGCATGAAGCCGGCCGGCGTGAAATGGTAGGAGAAAGTGTTGTGCACCAGATCGCCGGCCCGGAACCCGGTGGCAAAGAGGACGCGCGCGAAACGCCACCAGTCCTGGCCACGGCCCTCGGGATCATAGATCGGACCCGGCGAAGCAAAAACCCGTGACAAGCCGGCCATTGGCGTCGCCGGCAGACCACCGAAAGGCGGTGCCGCGCGTTGCAGTTCGCCGAGCTCGCTCTTGCGCGTCACCGGCAGTGTTGCCAGTGCGGCGCGGGAATCGATGCTGTCGGCGGCAAGGCCAGCAAACAGCTGGCGCCAGTACGCTGACTTCCTCTGGGCATGCTCAAGCTGCTGCGACAGGCGTCCCATCAGCCAGGCTTCGCGCTCGGCCGGCGAGCGCGTTTCCAGAGAATCGTAGTAATCCATGGCTTGTCACTCACACGATAAGAAAGTTCGCAGCAAACAGTGAAGACAGCCCGCCATGCCGCCGCCGAAGCAGACAGCGCCACGTGGCAGGCCACGGGCGGTTCAGGAAAGCCAGCGCTTGCGACGACGATAGTGCTTGACGTCTTTGAAGCTCTTGCGCCCGGCCGACGACAGGCCGAGGTAGAACTCCTTGACGTCTTCGTTGGCAGCGAGTTCCTTGGCTGCACCCTCCATCACCACGCGGCCGTTTTCGAGGATGTAGCCAAAGTCTGCGTAGCGCAGCGCCATATTGGTGTTCTGTTCCGCGAGCAGGAAGGTCACGCCCTCCTTCTGATTGAGATCCTTGACGATGCCGAACACCTCATCGACGATCTGCGGCGCCAGACCCATCGATGGCTCGTCGAGCAGCACCATGCTTGGCTTGGCCATCAGCGCCCGGCCGACGGCGCACATCTGTTGTTCGCCACCCGAGGTGTAGGCCGCCTGGCTGCTGCGGCGCGTCTTCAGGCGGGGAAAATACGAATAGACCTTTTCCAGCGTCTCGTTGATAGCCGCCTTGCCATCACGGCGCGTGTAGGCCCCAGTGAGCAGGTTTTCCTCGATGCTCAGATGGCCAAAGCAGTGCCGCCCCTCCATCACCTGAATGACACCGCGTTTAACGAGGTCGGCCGGCGTCAGCGCCTCGATGCGCTCGTCGCGCAACTCGATCGTTCCTTTGGTGACTTCGCCGCGCTCGCCGTGCAGCAGATTGCTGACCGCGCGCAGGGTCGTCGTCTTGCCGGCACCGTTGCCGCCGAGAAGCGCCACGACGCCGCCTTCGGGAACGCTGAAGGAAACGCCCTTGAGAACCAGGATCACGTGGTTGTAGATGACCTCGATACTATTGACTCGGAGAAGGATGTTGGCAGTGCTCATGGCGTCTCTTCGCTCAGCGGGCCGCCCTCCCGCAAGCGGAAGGGCTGACAAAGGACTCGCGGTGACGAGTCCGCCGGGGAATTACTTGTTGCACTCCTCTGGCGTGCGCGGCGTCAGGTTCTTCTCTTCCGCGTACTTGCCGGAGGCGAGCATGACCATCGGACGCAAAGTCTTGTCGTCGGCCTGATACCAGTCTGGGGAAACGAACTCCCACTTTTTGCCGTTCCAGGTCTGAATGCGTACCCACGACGATCCCATATGGTCCAGGCAGGAAGTCTGCACCGGACGCATCACGCCGGCAAAGCCCATGGCATCGAGCTTTTTCTGGTCGAGATCGAGATGCTCGAGACCCCAACGCACCTGCTCGCCAGTCATCACCTTACCCTTGCCGTAGCGCTCCTGCGCCTTGCGAACCCCTTCGACAGCGAGCATCGCCGAAATCAGGCCACGCATATAGAGCACGTCGCCGACCTCCTCTTTTGGTCCGGTCCCCTCACCCTTGGCGTGCAAGGCAGCAAGAACGTCCTTGGCGATCTTGGAATTGTGCTCGGCGCCATGCTGCAAGGTCAGCGCGCTATAGCCTTTAGCCCCTTCACCAACGTCTTTGACATCGGGTTCGGCACCCGCCCACCAGATGCCCAGCATCTTGTTGCGAGGATAGCCGGTCGCCTGCGCCTCACGAAGAGCGGTCGAATTCATCACCCCCCAGCCCCAGAGCAGAACGTAGTCGGGCTTGCTCTGCCGGATCTGCAGCCAGGTTGCTTTCTGCTCGACGCCGGGGTGTGCCACGGGCAGCAGTTGCACCTGGAAAGCATGCTTCTTGCCCAATTCCTCAAGGACCGGAATCGGTTCCTTGCCGTACGGACTGTCGTGATACACCAGAGCGATTTTCTTGCCTTTCAGCTTGTCAACGCCGCCTTCCTTCTTGGCGATGTACTGGATGGCAACGTCAGCGCCAACCCAGTAGGTGCCAAGCAAGGGGAAGTTCCAGGTAAAGATCGCGCCGTTTGTTGATTCGCTACGGCCGTAACCGGCGGTGATCAACGGGATCTTGTCTTTCGGTGCCTTTTCGGTCAGCGCAAAGGTAACGCCGGTCGACAGGGGCTGGAAGGTCGTCGCACCGCCGTGCTTGCCTTTCAGGCGCTCGTAGCACTCGACGCCGCGGTCGGTGGCGTAACCCGTCTCACACTCCTCGAAAATGAGCTTGACGCCGTTGATACCGCCCTGCGCATTGACCAGCTTCAGGTAATCAACATAACCGTTGGCCCAGGGAGCGCCGTTTGGAGCGTAGGCGCCGGTACGGTACACCAGGACCGGAAAGTACTGTTCCTTGGCCTGCTGCGCCACCGCCGGCGCGGTCGCCAGCGACGACAGGGCGATGGCCCCCAGCGAAGCAGTAAGTACGAGCTTGCTTAAGTTCATTCGTGTCTCCTCTTATTGAAATGGCGATACCCCTGCAACAACACCTGCGCCTGCGACAAACTCCATTACAAATGTGAAGCGGCCCGCTACCCGCGCCTCAGTGTGGGAATGGCCAGAGCCGCAGCTTTTCCTTGCCGGTCGACCACAGGCGCGCTATGCCGTGCGGCTCCTTGATCAGGAAGAAGACGATCAGGCCGCCGAAGATGATCAACTCGGCGTGCGAGATGCCAGCGGTCGATATTTCGACACCGACCAGGTCCCCGATCGCCGGCAGCAGCTGATTCAGCGCGATCGGAAGAACGACGATGAATGCCGCGCCGAAGAAACTGCCCATGATCGAACCCAGGCCACCAATAATGACCATGAACAGCAACTGGAACGAACGATCGACCGAGAAGGCGGCCGGCTCCCACGAGGCGAGGTGTACAAAACCCCACAGCGCGCCGGCCGTGCCGACGAAGAAGGAACTGACGGCGAATGCCGAGAGCTTGGCAAACAGCGGCCGAATTCCGATCACTTCGGCAGCCACATCCATGTCACGGATCGCCATCCACTGCCGACCGATGGCGCTACGCGTCATGTTCTTTGCCATCAGTGCGAAGACAGTCAGGATCGCCAGGCAAAATAGATACTTGTTGAGCGGGTTGTTGATCTGCCAGCCCATCACCTGCAGGTTGGAAACCGAAACCGAGCCCGATGAGGCATTGTCCGTAAACCAGGGAACGCGCAGAAAAACCCAGTCGGTGAAAAACTGCGCCGCCAGGGTGGCAACCGCCAGATAGAGGCCGCGCACGCGCAAACTCGGAATCCCGAAGACGATGCCCACGGCGGCGGAAGTCAGGCCGCCAAGAAGTAGCGACACGAGCAAGGGCATGCCTTCGACACGAATGTGGAAGTTGTACGCCGCGTACGCCCCGACGGCCATGAAGGCGCCAGCACCGAGCGTAATCTGCCCGCAGAAGCCGACCAGGATATTGACCCCGAGCGCGGCCAGCGACAGGATTACAAAGGGGATCAGGATGGCGCGGAACATGTACTCATCGACCAGCAGCGGAACGGCAACAAACGCGAACACCAGGATGCCGATGATCGCCCAGCGGTCCTGGGTAATCGGAAAAATCTGCTGATCGGCGGCGTAAGAAGTCTTGAACTGACCGTTTTCTCTATATAGCACTTGCCTGCTCCCCGATTAGACGCGGTCTATGATTTTTTCACCGAACAGGCCTTGCGGCCTGACCAGCAGAAAGAGCAGAGCCAGTACGTAGGCAAACCAAATCTCGATGCCGCCGCCAACCATCGGCCCGATGTAGACCTCGGAGAGTTTTTCGCCGACACCGATGATCAATCCGCCGATGATGGCGCCGGGAACCGAAGTCAGGCCGCCCAGAATGACCACCGGCAGCGCCCGCAGGGCCACCGTCGACAACGAGAACTGGACCCCGAGTTTCGAACCCCAGATCACACCGGCGACCAGGGCAACCAGACCGGCGACGCACCAGACGATCACCCAGATGCGGTTCAATGGAATGCCGATCGATTGTGCCGCCTGATGGTCGTCGGCCACCGCCCGCAGGGCCCTCCCGGTGGTCGTCTTCTGGAAGAAAAGGGTTAGCAGGCCGACCAGGACGGCGGCGATCGAGGCGGCGATGAAATCCTCCTTGTTGATCAGCAGGCCGCCTGCGAAAGTCCCTTCGAAGAGAAACACCGGATCCTTGGGCATGCCGACGTCGATCGTATAGATGCTGCTGCCGAAAAGGCTGCTGCCGACGCCTTCGAGAACATAGGCAATGCCCAGCGTAGCCATCAGCAGCGTCGCGCCCTCCTGATTGACCAGGTGGCGCAAGACCAGGCGTTCGATCAACCAGGCGACGACGAACATCAAGGCCCCGGCGACGACGAAGGCTGCGGCGGTTCCCAGGTACGAACCCTCAAGGCCGAACCAGCCCGGAATCCACTCCGCAAAACGGGCCATGGCCAGAGCGGCAAACAAGACCATCGCCCCCTGCGCGAAGTTGAACACGCCGGATGCCTTGAAAATCAGCACGAAGCCGAGCGCCACCAGCGAATAGAGCATGCCGGCCATCAGGCCACCGATCAATGTTTCCAGGAAGAAACCCATCGCATCACTCCTTACCGTGGACGTCGCGTAGGCGACTCACAAACCTCCCTTCTCGCCCCTGTGGGAGAAGGGCTGGGGGAAGAGGGGGGACGGTCATCCCTTTCATCATCTGGGGTTTCTCGACAGCTCATGACCGTTAGTGGCTGGCGCCAAGATAGGCGCTGATGACGTCCGGATTGTTGCGGACCGCGTCCGGATCACCGTCACCGATCTTCTTGCCGTAGTCGAGAACGACGACCCGGTCGGAGATATCCATCACCACCGCCATGTCGTGCTCGATGAGCACGATGGTCGTCCCGAACTGGTCATTGACGTCGAGAATGAAGCGGCACATGTCCTGCTTTTCTTCGACGTTCATACCGGCCATTGGCTCGTCAAGCAGCAGGATGCTCGGCTCCATGGCCAGCGCGCGACCGAGGTCTACGCGCTTCTGCAGACCGTAAGGCAGTCGTCCGACCGGCGTCTTGCGAATGTGCTGGATTTCGAGGAAGTCGATCACCTCCTCAACCTTGGCGCGATGCTCGAGCTCCTCGCGTCGCGCCGGCCCCCACCAGAAGGCCTGTTGAATCAGGTTGCTCCTGATTTTCAGGTTGCGGCCGGTCATCAGGTTGTCGATGACGTTCATTCCCTTGAACAGGGCAATGTTCTGGAAAGTCCGCGAGATCCCGGCCTGGGCAGCCTTGTAGGGGTTCATTTTCGTGAACCGCTGACCGCGCAGGATGATCTCGCCCTCCTGCGGCCGATAGACGCCGTTGATCACATTGAGCATCGAACTCTTGCCAGCACCGTTGGGGCCGATGATCGCCCGGATCTCGTGTTCGCGCACATCAAACGAGATGTCGGTCAGCGCCTTGACGCCGCCGAAGGACAGCGAAACCTGTTTCAGGTCGAGAACGACCTCGCCGATCTGCCGACTCATGACGCGGCCCTCCCGGCAATAGCAAAGGTTTTCAGATCCCGGATCACCAAATCGGCGGCAACCTTGCCTTGCCGCCCGTCCTCGAACTTCACCGCCGTTTCGATGAACTGGCTGCCCTTGCCAGCGTAGAGCGCGTCGATCAATACCCCGTACTTCTCGGCGACGAAACCGCGGCGCACCTTGCGCGTGCGCGTCAACTCGTCATCATCGGGATCGAGCTCCTTGTGCAGGATCAGGAAACGATGAATCTGCGAATCGGCCAGCGGACCTTCGCCAAGCAGCTCGGAATTCACCTGTTCGATCGACTCCTGGATCAGCCCATAGACCTCCACCTTGGCGGCCAGATCGGTATAGCCCGAATAGGCGATGCCGCGCCGCTCGGCCCAGTTACCAACCGCGCCGATGTCGATGTTGATGAACGCACAGACCATCTCGCGGCGATCGCCGAAAACCACCGCCTCCTTGACGAAGGGGAAAAACCTGAGCTTGTTCTCAATGAAGTTGGGCGCAAACATGGCGCCGTTGGCCAGTTTGCCGACATCCTTGGCGCGATCGATGATCTTGAGATGCCCCTCGTCGTCGAACATGCCGGCGTCACCGGTCATGAAATAGCCATCGGCATTGATCGCTTCGGCAGTCGCGTCCGGCCGCTTGTAGTACTCCTTGAGCAACATCGGACCCTTGACCAGGATTTCGCCGTTGTCGGCAATCTTCACCTCGACCCCGGGTGCCGGCTTGCCAACGCTGTCGAACTTGATCTCGCCGTCGGGTTGCAGACAGACGTAGGCACAGGTTTCGGTTTGCCCGTAGAGCTGCTTGAGGTTGATGCCGATCGAGCGGTAGAAACGGAAGAGGTCGGGACCGATCGCCGCGCCGGCGGTATAGGCGACGCGCACGCGACTCAGTCCGAGGACATTCTTCAGCGGCCCGAAAACAAAGAAGTTGCCCAGTCCATAAAGCACGCGATCAGCGAAGGACACCGCTTTGCCATCGAGAATCGCGGCACCGCTGCGCCGCGCCACGGCCATGAAGTAGTGGAACATCTTCTGCTTGATGGCGCTGGCGTCTTCCATGCGGATCATCACCTGCGTCAGCAGGTTCTCGAAAACGCGCGGTGGTGCAAAGTAGTAGGTCGGGCCGATTTCGCGAAGATCGTTCATCACCGTCTCGGCCGACTCCGGGCAGTTGATGGTGAAACCGGTGATCATCGCCTGCGCAAACGAAAACAGATGGTCGCCCACCCAGGCCATCGGCAGGTAGGAGAGAATGTCTTCGTCGGCCGTCAGATGATCGAAATCGGCGCCACCGCGGGCAGCGCTGATGAAGGCGTGGTGCGTCAGGCACACCCCCTTTGGCCTGCCGGTCGTCCCCGAGGTATACAGCATGACGCTGACGTCATTCGTGCTGCCGGCGGCGACCTCACTGGTCAGCAGATCGGGATGGTTGCGGTTGTGTATCCGCCCCATCTCCATCAGCTCGCGCACATCGTGGATGAAGGGCTGCGTGTAGTGGCGCATGCCGTGCGGATCGTCGTAGAAGACGTGGCGCAGTTGCGGCAACTGCTCCTGCAGTTCGAGCACCTTGTCGACCTGCTCCTGGTCTTCGACGAACAGGAAGCGGACTTCCGCGTCGACCAGAACGAAAAGCATCTCGTTGGCCACGGCGTCCTGGTAGAGCGGCAAGGGCACCCCGCCAAGGCACTGTACGGCGCTCATCATCATGTACATGCGCGGCCGGTTGTCGCCGACAATGGCCACGCTCTCGCCCCGCTTGAAGCCCATTTCGACAAGGCCGCAGGCCAGGGCGCGCACCTCGTCGGCAACATTCTGCCAGGTCCAGCACTGCCAAATCCCGAGGTCCTTCTCGCGCATGGCCACCTTGCCGCCGCGCACTTGGGCATGCTTCAACAGCAAGCGCGGAAAGGTATCCAGCGCTTGCGACGACGCAGTTTCCGGCATATTGTCTCCTCCGGTGCATTCACGGCCGTTATCGTGACGGCACGCTTTTGCTTATATTGTTCTGCGCGATTCTAGTCTTTTTTTTTTCGCCAGTCATTGTGCAATGCAGTATCACCATCAGCAACTGCCGTACCGGCAAGGCCGCCAGCTGCGTGGGACTGTCGGATGGCAGCTGCTTCGGCGAAGCTTTGCTGCTCACGAACCAAGCACGCCGCGGCAGCGCCTCCTCGACCTCGACGGACACTGCAACTTCGCTGTCTGGCGCAAGGCAGCGCCAGCCCCCTTCATCGGCAGAGCCACTGCGCGGGAAAAACCACTCGGTAGAGCAGTGGATTGAACCACGCAGGGATCTAGGTTAGTATTCGACGCCCCGAGGGGAGTGGTCTTGTCAACATCTGGAAAATTGGTTTCACAATTATTTCGCAAGACAAACAAGGAGGATAAGTACAAATGAGTAGTGTTATATACGATCGAATTCGGCGCAATCCGAAGTTCGACCAGCTGGTTCAGAAGCGAGGGAGCTTCGCCTGGACCTTGTCAGCCATCGTGCTGGTTATTTTCTACGGCTTCTTCTTGCTGGTCGCCTTCAATCCCAAGATGCTCGGGCAACCGATCGCCGAGGGGTCGATGTGGGCCATCGGCTATACGGCCGAAATGGTGATGTTCGTCTTTTTCTGGCTTCTGACCTTCCTTTACGTCCGCCGCGCCAATGGCGAGTTTGACGACCTGACGGCCGAAATCATCAAAGAAGCACAGAAGGAGACAAAATGAGCAAGCGATTTACAACGGCACTCGCCCTGCTCGCTTTCGCCGGCCTGGCGGTGGCCGCGGGCCCCGCCCTGCAAGGCGAAATCAAGACGCAGCCCACCAACTGGCACGCGATCATCATGTTCCTGATCTTCGTGACCCTGACCATGGGCATCACCTACTGGGCAGCCGGCCGCACCAAGTCCACCGCTGACTTCTATACCGCCGGCGGTGGCATTACCGGCTTCCAGAACGGCTTGGCAATCGCCGGCGACTACATGTCGGCGGCGACCCTGCTCGGTCTCACGGCGATGACTTTCAGCCGCGGCTACGACGCCTACATCTACATGATGGCGTTCTTTGCCGGCTGGCCGATCATCCTCTTCCTGATGGCTGAACGACTGCGTAACCTGGGCCGCTTCACCTTCTCGGACATCACCTCCTACCGTCTCGACCCGAGCGTGCGGACGATGGCTGCGCTGTCGTCGCTGGTGGTGGTGATCTTCTACCTGATTGCCCAGATGGTCGGCGCCGGGCAGTTGATCAAGCTGCTTTTCGGCCTCGAGTACAACTACGCCATCTTCGCCGTTGGCATCCTGATGATGGTCTATGTGACCGTTGGCGGTATGGTGGCGACGACCTGGGTGCAGATCATCAAGGCCTGCCTGCTGCTCTTCGGCGGTACGCTGGTGCTGATTCTCGGCTTCTCACAGTTCGGCTTTTCGCTGACCACCCTGCTCGAAAAAGCGCAGGCGGTTCATAAGCAGGGTGCCTCGTTGATGGCACCGGGTAGCCTGCTCTCGGATCCGGTGACGGCGCTCTCCCTCGGTCTTGGCCTGATGTTCGGTACCGCTGGTCTGCCGCACATCCTGATGCGCTTCTTCACCGTCGGCAACGCCAAGGAAGCCCGCAAGTCGGTGCTCTACGCTTCCGGCTTCGTCGGTTTCTTCTTCAACGTCATCTTCCTGATGGGCCTGGTTGCCATTCTTCTGGTCGGTCAGAACCCCGAGTACTTTGAAGGCGGTGACATCAAGGGCGCGCTGATCGGTGGCGGCAACATGGTCGCCATGCACCTGGCGCATGCCGTCGGCGGCAACATGCTGCTCGGTTTCCTGGCGGCGGTTGCCTTCGCCACCATCCTGGCGGTGGTCTCGGGCCTGGCCCTGGCCGGCGCTTCGGCAATCGCGCACGACATCTACGCGCGCGTGATCCGTAAAGGCGAATGTACCGACAAGGAAGAGATCAAGGTCTCGCGGATGGCGACCATCGCCCTCGGCATCCTGGCCATCATCCTCGGTATCGCCTTCGAGAAGCAGAACATCGCCTTCATGGTCGGTCTGGCTTTCGGTGTCGCAGCCGCTGCCAACTTCCCGGTCCTGATTCTCTCGATGTACTGGAAGGGGCTGACCACTCGCGGCGCACTTTGGGGCGGCTACGGCGGCGTCATTTCCGCGGTCCTCTTCGTCGTCTTCTCGAAAGCGGTATGGGTCGACGTGCTGCACAATGCAGCGCCGCTGTTCCCCTACACGCAGCCGGCGCTGTTCGCGATGCCCATCGCCTTCTTCCTGGCCTACGTCTTCTCGGTCTCGGACAGCAGCGCCCGGGCAGCCAAGGAACGTGACGCTTTCGAAGACCAGTACGTACGTGCCCAGACCGGCTTTGGTGCTTCCGGTGCCAGCCACTAAGTAGTCGATCACCAGCCTCACGCAAGCAAACCCTGGCGGCGCCAAACGGCCCGCCAGGGTTTTTTTTTGCCTGCCAGCTCGCCAAATCGCCTAAAGTTTCATCGGAATTGGCCGTGAACACAGTGATGCATAGCGCGAATTGAGGGAGTTCCCCATGCTTTCAGACCTCAGGCTTCTTGCCATGGCTCTCGTGGCCATCGCGCCTGTAGCGGCTTCCGCAAGCTGGCAGCTCATTTCCGACGAACCGGGCCGGCGCGTCGAGCTCGACCGGGCCAGTATCAAGAAAGTCGATCAGGGCAAGACCGAAGCACGCGGGCGAATCGTCCTCGACAAGCCTATCGTTGATCCGAGAACCTCTTCGTCCTACCGCATCGTCGAAGCCGTCAACCGTTACGACTGCGCGACGCGCAGCTACAGCACTCTGCAACGAAGCTACTTCAAGGTCGAAGGTGAACTACTGCGTGCAGAGGAGGTCAAGGTGCAGGTCGAAATGCCCGTGCGTACTGGCATGCTCGACGATAAGCTGCTGCGCGAAGTCTGCCGACCCAAAGCAGGAAACGACGCCCTCCAGGCGGCCAGAAAAACCGCCGAGAAAGTCAGCGCGGCCGCCGGCGAACTACGCAAGGCCAACGAGGCCCTGGTGCGCCAGGAAGTGCAACGAGCCAACCTGAATACGCGCGCCGCGGAAAAGACCGAGCCCGAAGAAACGCGAGCTCCCACCCGCCAATCCACCACCACAGCCGCCACAGCCGCCACAGTCACCGCATCGACCACGGCCGCCGCACGCCGGCCGCCGAGGCAGGTCGCTGCTACACGCCTGGCCGACGCGCACCCAGCCAGCTCGCCAGCAGGCAGCAGCATGGGTGAATCCATGGATCTCCTCGCCGCCTACGCGCAAGCGCAGATTCCCTGGTCCTACGAAGGGGAGGGTCGGCCCGAAAACTGGGGCAAGCTGCGGCCCGATTACGCCACCTGCGCCAACGGCAAGCGGCAGTCGCCGATCGATATCCGCGACGGTTTCCGCGTCGATCTCGAGCCGATTCGCTTCACCTACCGTCCCTCGCAATTTCGCGTCATCGATAACGGCCACACGGTACAGGTCGATGTCGGCGGCAGCCACATCGGCCTGCTCGGCAAGACCTACGATCTGGTGCAGTTCCATTTTCACCGACCGTCCGAAGAACGCGTAGACGGTCAATCCTTCGAGATGGTCATCCACCTGGTGCACAAGTCGGAGGACGGCGATCTGGCCGTCGTCGCCGTGCTCCTCGAACAGGGCCTGGAAAACCCGCTGATCCAGAGTGTATGGAACAACCTGCCCCTGGAAAAGAACGAATACGTGCAACCACCCGAGCAGGGCATCGATCTCGCCAGCTTGATTCCCGAGGACCGCAGTTACTACACCTACATTGGGTCCCTGACCACCCCCCCCCTGTAGCGAAGATGTCCTCTGGCTGGTGCTCAAACAAACGCAACAGCTGTCCCCCGAGCAACTGCGGATCTTTTCGCGCCTTTACCCATACAACGCCCGACCGGTGCAGCCGAAGCATTCGCGAATGATCAAGGAGTCGCGCTGATCGCGGTCGTAGGCGACTACCGGCTGCCACCCCCAAAAACCGCTGCGCAGCGCTTGCTTGTGCCGCGGAACTTGTCGATACTCGCCGTGCCCACCGCCCACCTCCCACCTTGATCAGAGAGACCGCGCATGAACGAGCAGCAGCAACAACAAGCAATCCTCACCCTCAGCCTGATGGCCGCTTTTGCCGACGGCGGCAAGAACGAAAGCGAACGTGCCGAGATCAAGCGCATCGCCGACGCCCTGGCCGGCGAGGGATCGATCAATATCGCAGCGCTCTATCAGGATGTCCTGCTCAAACGGGTAACGATAGCATCGGCCGCGGCAGCGCTGACTACCCCCGAGACGCAACAACTGGCTTTTGAAATGGCGGTCTGTGTGTGCGACTCCGATGGCCTGCAATCGACTGCCGAAAAGGCCTTTCTCGAAGAGCTGCGCGGCGCCCTGGCGCTTGACCAGCAGCAGGCCAGTGCCTACAGCCAGCAGGCGGAAGCGGTCGCCGCACTGCCAGTGGCGACAGCCAGCGACAGCGCAGCGCCGACGACCGCGGACACGCCCCGGACCGTCGTGGTACCTGAGGCAGTGGCTGCCGGCTACGCCTCGACGATGAGCGAAGCCGAGATGGACCAGGCCATTCTCAAGGCCTCGATCCTCAACGGCGCGCTTGAACTGCTGCCCGAGTCGCTGTCGACGATGGCCATCATTCCGCTGCAAATGAAGCTCGTGTACCGCGTCGGCAAGTCCTACGGTTTCGAGCTCGACCGCGGGCATATCAAGGACTTCCTCGCCACCCTCGGCGTCGGTCTGACTTCCCAGTATCTCGAACAGGCCGGACGCAAGCTGCTTGGCGGCCTGCTCGGCAAGGTCGGCGGTGGCTTCCTGCGCGGCCTGGGCAAGCAGGCGGTGAGCTCGGGAATGAGCTTTGCCAGCACCTACGCCCTCGGCCACGTCGCCAGACGCTACTATGCCGGCGGTCGCAGCTTCTCCAGCGAGATGCTGCGCGCAAGCTTCGACAACGTGCTCGCTGAAGCCAAGGGCCTGCAGAGCCGCTATCTGCCCGAGATGCAGGCTCGCGCACGCACGCTGGACAGCGCCCAGATCGTCGACCTGGTTCGCCAGGGCTGATGATGGGCGAAGGTGAGGCGTCGATTCTGGATGCGCCATCGCCGCCACCGTACCGGCTTGGCAAGCGCCTATGGCAGCGCTCATGCTGAACTTCGATAACCGCTTCGTTCGCGAACTGCCGGGCGATAGCGAACAGCGCAACCAGCCGCGGCAAGTCTTTGGCGCCTGCTGGTCGCCGGTCACCCCGACACCGGTCGCGGCACCGACGCTGCTCGCCCATTCGCGCGAAGTGGCCGCCGACCTCGATCTCGACGACCAGGACATGGCCTCGCCGGCGATGCTCGGCGCCCTTTCCGGTAACCGCTTGCTGCCTGGCATGCTTGGCTATGCAAGCTGTTACGGCGGTCATCAGTTCGGGCAATGGGCCGGGCAGCTCGGCGACGGCCGGGCGATCCTGCTCGGTGAAACGGTCAATCGGCGCGGGCAGCGTTTCGAACTGCAACTCAAAGGCGCCGGCCCGACACCGTACGCCCGCCGCGCCGACGGGCGCGCGGTCTTGCGCTCGTCGATCCGCGAGTTCCTGTGCAGCGAGGCAATGCATCACCTCGGCGTGCCGACGACGCGCGCGCTGAGTCTGGTTGGCAGCGGTGAGAACGTCGTCCGCGACATGTTCTACGATGGCCATCCGATCGCCGAGCCCGGAGCCATCGTCTGCCGCGTGGCGCCCTCGTTTACTCGCTTCGGGCATTTCGAGCTGCTGGCGGCGCGCGGCGAGCACGCACTGCTGCAGCGCCTGGTCGACTTCACCATTGCCCGCGACTTCCCCGCGCTGGTGGGCACACGCGAACAAAAGCTGGGGGCGTGGTTCCACGAAGTCTGCGAGCGCACCGCCCGCCTGATGGCTCACTGGCTACGCGTCGGCTTTGTCCACGGGGTCATGAATACCGACAACATGTCCATCCTCGGCCTGACCATCGACTACGGCCCCTACGGCTGGGTCGACAACTTCGACCCCGGCTGGACGCCAAACACCACCGATGCCTCGAGCCGCCGCTACTGCTTTGCCCGCCAGCCCGAAATCGCCCGCTGGAACCTCGAACGACTCGCCGACGCGCTGCTTCCGTTGCTGCCGAAGGCAGAGAAGCCGACAAGATCGGCGCCAGTCGCAGAGCTGGCAGCGGCTATCGATCGTTACGACGAAGTCTATTCGGCCGAGTTCTGTACGGCTTTTGCCGCCAAGCTGGGATTGCGCAGCTGGACACCGGACGATGGCGAGCTGCTCGCCGACCTGTTCGAACTGATGCGCCTGGCCGAGATCGACATGACCGGGTTCTTCCGCCAGCTGGCGCAGCTCGACATCGGCCAAGCGGACCCCGAAGCCTTGCGTGAAGCTTTCTACCGTGACGATCTCCGCCAGCAATTTGCACCCGACCTGGCGCGCTGGCTGCTGCGCTATAGCGCTCGCCTGCGCCACGACGGGCAGCCGGCAGAGCGCCGCATGGCCACCATGAATCAGGCCAACCCACGCTTCGTACTGCGCAATTACCTGGCGCAACAGGCCATCGAGCGCGCCGAACAGGGAGACACGCAGAGGATCCATGAACTGCTCGAAGTCCTGCGCCACCCTTTCGACGAGCAGCCGGGACGCGCCGCTTTCAGCGCCCGACGCCCCGACTGGGCACGCCATAAAGCCGGCTGCTCGACGCTCTCATGCAGTTCCTGAGAGTGAGGCGCCCAGGTCGCCTTTCCCTGGAAGTCGCGCCCGCGACTCACGAACCTCCCTTCTCCACTCGCGGGAGAAGGGCCAGGGGAGTGAGACGGGGAATTCAGGGAGTATGCTCCCTGCCGGTCGAACAATTCCGGCGTGCAAGCCGGAATGTACGCCGCCAGCGAGGGAAACGGTCACGACTTCGATTGTCAATGGTGTCGCGACATGCTATGACCGTTAGAATGTAGCCCCCAAGCGCAACCGCGCCGTAACCAAACGAGGACTTGCCATGCCCTTCACGCCCGATCTGGTCAATGAACTGAACATCCTGGCCCGCTTTGACCTGGCAAGCCCGCAGCAAGGCCTGAAAATCCACAAGGCCGCAGCACCCGAAGTCATCGCTGCCGCCGAGCGGCTACACGCCAAAGGCCTGCTGACGCAGGTCGATGGCGGTTATCTCACCAGCCTGGGCCGCGATGCAGCCGAGAATGCGCACGCCGCGTTGACCATTCTCGACTCGCTGCCGATGACCGCTCTGCAGTAATTTGCTGGCCGTCACGCCACCCGGGGCGGTGTCGGCCACCTTCGCGTCGAGCCGCTGAAACAATAAATGCCGCGTCAACCGCGTGGAGACGGGGGCACGCGCAGCCTTCGACTCGCGGCAAGCGTTTGGTCGACCGGGTATCAAAACAAGGAGTTTGGAGTGAGTACAAGCGTGTTCGAATCGACCGTGGCAGTCAGGCTGGGACGCATGGCCTTCGCCGCCGGAATCCTTCTTTTTGCCGGCGGTGTTGCCGCGCAAACGGCCGCCAGCGAACTGGCCAGGCCGCGCGTTGGCCTGGTCCTCGGCGGTGGCGGTGCGCGCGGCGCGGCGCATATCGGCGTCCTCGAAGTCCTTGAAAAATTGCGCGTGCCGGTCGACTGTGTCGCCGGCACCAGCATGGGAGCCCTGGTCGCAGGCGTCTACGCCAGCGGCCTGAGTCCGGCAACCATGCGCAGCAAGCTGGCTGAAGCCGACTGGGATGACCTGTTCCGCGACGATCCACCACTGGACCAGCAGAACTTCCGAAAAAAAGTGTACGACAAGCGCTTCCTGCCGGGTTCGGAAACGGGTGTCGGTCCGCAAGGCGTGAACGGGCAACCCGGCATCGTCATGGGTCAGAAGATCAAGCTGTTTTTCAATACCCTGGTTCGCGACTATCTTGGCGAACGTGAAATCGAGACCCTGCCGCTACCACTGTCAATCATTGCCACCGATATCGTCGGCGGTGAGAAAGTGGTCTTCCGTCGGGGCAGCCTGTCGCAAGCGATGCGCGCCAGCATGTCGGTTCCCGGCCTGATGGCGCCAGTCGAGGCCGATGGCAAGAAACTGGTCGACGGCGGCCTGGTCGACAACGTGCCGATCGACGAAGCGCGTGCCCGCTGCCAGGCCGACATCATCATCGCCGTCAACGTCGGCTCACCACTGCTCAAGGCCGAAGATATCAGCGGCCTGCTGAGCGTTTCGGCACAAATGGTCAACATCCTCACCGAACAGAATGTCACCCGTTCGCTGGCGACGCTCAAGCCGACCGACATCTACATCAAGCCCGATCTCGAGGGGATCACGGCGGGCGACTTCAAGCGCAGTTCGGAAACGGCTGATCGCGGCGTTGCCGCAACCGAGGCGGTCGCCGATCGCCTGCGCACGCTGGCGGTCAGCGAAACCGCTTACGCCGCCTGGGTCGCCCAGGTTCAGCCGCCGATGCGCCCCGCACCGCGCATTAACGAGGTGCAGATCGCCGGACTCAAGCTGGTCAACCCGGCAGTCGTCGAGCGCTACCTGCAGATCAAGCCGGGCGACACCGTCGACCCGGTGAAACTCGATGCCGATCTGATGCGCGCCTATGGCGACGGCTACTACCAGCAGGTCGATTATGCGCTGGACGACACCCTGCGTAACCGCGAAATCCTGCGTGTGACGCCGATGGAGAAAAGCTGGGGCCCTGATTACCTGCGCTTTGGCATCAACCTCGAAAGCAACTTCCAGACCGACTCCACCTACGCCATTCGCGCTGCCTATCAGAAAACCTGGCTCAATAGCCTGGGCGGCGAATTCCTCGGTTATGTGCAGATCGGGTCAACAACCGGGATTGGCGCCGACTTTTACCAACCCATTGACGCGCGCCAGCGTTACTTCGTCGAGGCCAACGTCAACTATCAGAGCACATCGACCGGCATTTACCAGAACAACGACCAACTCGCCGAATACGCCCTCAGCCAAAGCGCCGCCCAGGTAGCGGCGGGCATCAACGTCGGGCTGCTCGGCCAGGCGCGCCTCGGCTGGCAGGAGAACTGGCGAAAAGCCACGATCCAGACAGGCGCACCATTCCTGCCGGCGGAGTCGAAGACCTTTGGCGGCTGGTTTGCCGGACTCGATTTCGACCAGACCGACCGCATCTACTTTCCAACCAATGGCTGGTCCAGCAGCGTCAAATACTTCGACTCACCAGCCAGCGGCTTCAGCAGGCTCGACGCCGGTGCCAGCGGCTACCTGAGCGTCGGCGACTGGGTGCTGGCCAGCCGCCTGTCGTATCAGGGCTCGCCGGTCGGAGAGCTCCCGGTCTACGATCTCGGACAACTCGGCGGCATGCTCAACATGACGGCCTTTGCCGTCGGGCAGCTGAAGGGCGACGATATGAGCTACGGCAGCATCCGCGCCGAGCGCATCATCGGCCGCCTGCCGCTTGGCCTGCGCGGTGACCTGCGCCTGGGAGCCGCCCTGGAAACCGCCAAGGTCGGCAGGCCGTTCACCGAAACCGAGCTGAAAGGCTGGATTCCCGGCGCAGCCGTTTATCTTGGCGGCGAAACACCTTTTGGTCCGGTCTACCTGGGTTACGGCTACTCGAATGCCGGCTCGATCGGCGGCTATTCCAATTTCTACCTGTTCCTCGGGACACCCTGACTGCTAGGAGCGCAACAATGCAATCCAAGATGATTCCAAGCGCGGCGCGACGCGTTCTCGGCCCCCTCGCCCTGGCGACGGCACTCACCACGCCGGCGCGCGCCGAAATGAGCGCCGAGGAACTCGCCAAACTGGCGCAGAACCCGGTCGGCAACCTGATCAGCGTACCCTTCCAGAACAACACCAACTTCAACGTCGGACCACGCGACGGCACTCAAAACATTCTCAACGTCCAGCCGGTGATTCCGATCGAGGTCAACAGCGAATGGAACGTCATCACGCGCACGATCATGCCGGTGATTTCGCAGCCCGCTTTCGTGCCCGGCGGCGATCGGACCAACGGCATCGGCGACATCCAGTTGACGGCCTTCCTGTCGCCTGCCGTGCCCAAAGGCGCCATCTGGGGCGCCGGCGCGATCGTGCAGATGCCAACCAACAGCAACGACTCGCTCGGCAACGACCACTGGGGACTTGGCCCGTCGTTCGTGTTACTCCATCTCGAGAAAGGCGACCCCTGGGTGTACGGCTTCCTGGCGAACAACGTCTGGTCGGTCGGCTCGGGAAGTGACGCCAGCTACAACAACTTCCTGCTCCAGCCTTTCCTGAACTACAACTTCGAAGGCGGCATCTATCTCACCTCGGCGCCTATCGTCACCGCCGACTGGAAGGCCGACAACAGCCAGCGCTGGACGGTGCCGCTGGGCGGCGGCGTCGGCAAAATTTTCCACTTCGGCAAACTACCTGTAAACACCCAGCTCAGTGCCTACTACAATGTCGCCCATCCGGACAATGCCGCCAACTGGCAACTGCGCTTCCAGGTGCAGTTGATGTTTCCGAAGTAGTCCCACAGAAATTGCCGTATCAACGGTCATGACCTGGCGCGACTTTCGCACGGGCTACGCCGAAACCGACAGCGAAGCCAGCAGACTGCCGTCTTGACTCTGCTCATTGCCAATGTTGTAGGCCTGCATCAACTTCATGATCTGCATCATGACCTTGGCCTCGGAATTGCCGCTCGCCGCTGCTGACGAGGCAGCGCCAAGGCTGGCATCGATGGACGCCGTCGCAGCCGAGCCGCTGGCGCCGCCGCTCGACTGCTGGAAGGCCATCGCTTCCTGGAAGCTGACTTCGCCATCGCCGTCGCTGTCCGCCTGATCAAAGCTCTGGAGAATAGCGGACAGCAGAGTGCTTCGGCTGTCGGACGTGCCGATTTCATTGAGGGTGCTGCTCAGTTCGTCCTTGCTCATGCTCGGTCCGTCGCCGGGTGGCGGCGGCGGTGGCGGCCTGCCGCCCATCCCCTCCATCCCCGCTGTCCCACCCGCCTGCATCGCCTTCTGCATACGACCGTCCTGGTATTGCTGCTCCAGGTCGTTTTGAAGTTTTGTCAGAGTATCGGTGAATTCTTCCTTGGAGACTTTTCCGTTACTGTTCGTGTCAAGTGTTGAAAATAGTTCATCAACCGTCGATGAAGTGCCGGTCGCACTTGACGAGGAACTGGAGGTGGAAGAAATCTTGTCGAAGGCTGCCTGAAGATCTGACTTCTGGAGGTAACCCTGCCCGGATGTGTCCAACTGCGCGAACAACTCCCCGGCCATGCTCTTCGTATCCGGGCGTTGCCTCGTGCTCTGCATCATGAAACTGTTGTTACTGCTGCCAACACTGCCAATGCTGCTCATGATGAACTCCTTTTCAATCCTGTACGACGACCCGTATCAGGCTGTTTATTGATTTTTTGCTTGGGATCCGCGGCTCGGCTCATCCTTCGGCTTGCACGCCAGCGGTTTGTCTTCGGGAGCCCAGCAGGAACCTTTGACGCTTCCCTGCGGGGAGGTAAAACCGCACTCCTGGCCAGCGCTCAATGACTTGCAGGCATCAAGTGCTTCCTGCGGCGGTTTGCGCGGCCCCCCTTGACCCTCAGGCGCTTGCGCTAAAAGCAGGCCGGAAAAGCACGCGAGAGCAGCCATCAAGCTTGAGCGCGCCAAAATTTGTCTTACATTTATCATCAGATCGCTCCTGTGCTTTGGCAGACATCCATCGGCCGGCCAATGGAGACATTCTGAGCAGCAAATGTGGAGGAAAAATGAGTGCCTCTCCACAATGCCTAATGGCGCACATAAAAGCGGTAATGGGCCAGGCGATGGGAAGTCGGCTAAGGGCTGAAGAAATTGATCGAATGGTCTTCGGCGATTTCTGTCAAAGAACATACCATCTTGCTTGTCTTCTCGCCCGTCTTCTGTGTTACGAAAACAGTTACATAGTTCGACTATGCGCCTGTTGTCGCGCCTTGAAGCCGACCGAAAATCCGGCGCAATCTGGTACGTTCGTTTCCGGCAATCGCCTTAACGGCCTTCCAACTCGCTCAGCAGTTGCTTCACGCTCTGGTCGTCGGGCAGAAGCTCGGCGGCTGTCCTGGCGTAGCTTAGTGCCGCCCGCCGGTCGCCCGCCTCACGATTCATCGAGATCAGCGCACTGAGGATCTCGAGATCACTCGGGTGACGTTTATTGGCGGCGCGCAGCAGCGCCAGGGCTTCGGCGCGCTTGCCGGCGGAGTGCAGGGCAATGGCTTTTACATAGGCGTAGCGCGCGTTGTCCGGCGCCAGCCGGGCGGCTTCGCCGAATTCCTGCAGCGCCGCGGCGCTCTCCCCCTTGCGGGTCAGCAGCAGGCCCAGGGCGTGGTGCAAGTCGGCGTTGCGTGGCAGCACCACGAGACCATCGCGCAAGATCTTTTCGGCCTCCGACTCGCGCCCCTGCTGGCGCCAGGTATCGGCCAGATTGACATAGGCGCCGACCGCCTGCGGATCGAGCATGATCGCCCTCTGGAAGGCAGCGACAGCCGCGTCGACACGTCCCTGGCGCAAGCGCAGGTTGCCGAGATTGACATTACCCGATGGCCAGTCGGCCTCCAGCTTCAGCGCCGCCTCGTATTCCTGCAAGGCGGCTTCGCGTGCTGCGCGCCGAGCCGAGGGGATCTGGCTATCGGGCACGTCGGCGAGGAGACTTGCGGCCTCGATGCGCACGCCGAGGACCGGGTCGGAAAGCAAGGCGGAAGCGCCAAGCACGCGATTCAGCGGGTCGACCGGCGCCAGCATGCCGAGAGCGGCGATGCGCACTGAGGGATCAGCATCCTGGAGCAGCGCACGCGTAGCCGGCAGCGTGCCGGGATTGACGTAGGGCTGTGCCAGGGTCGCCGCGGTGGCCCTGACGATGGCCGGCGCTGCCGGGCTGCTGGCCAGTTCCAGCAGCCTTGGCAGGGCGCGCACACCTTGCGTCTCGCCAGCGTGCAGGGTGCTGCCGTAATGCGGGCGCTCACGCCAGGCCTTGCCGTACCATTTGTCCATGCTGGTGGCTGCCCAGTCGGGCTGCTTGTCGGTGTGGCACTGAGTACAGGCATTTGGGCTGCCCAGCGAGATAGAGAGGTCTGGGCGCGGTATGCGCAGGCTGTGATCGGGCCGGGCGTGGACGACCATGTAGTTCTGGCTCGGCATGTGACAGCTAACGCACTGCGCACCTTTGCCGCCGGCCTGGTGCTGATGGTGCTTGGCCACGTCGAACTCGCTGGCCAGATGGCAACGCGTGCACAGTGCATTGCCTTCGGCGCGCAGTTTCTGCGAATGCGGTTCGTGGCAGTCCATGCAAGTCACGCCATTCTGGTGCATCTTGCTCTGCAGGAAAGAGCCCCAGACATAGACTTCTTCACGCTGCTGCCCGTCGGGGTGGTAGTTGGGCGCGGTGAGCATCGCCAGGCGGTGACTATCTTCGAGCACCGCGCCGGCCTTGCCGCCTTCGCTGAGGGTCGAGCGACGCGAGTGGCAAGCGCCGCAGCTGTTCATGCCCGCGGGGTCGGCCGGCTGCGCACGCACGGCGAATTTTGCGCCCTCGGCGGGGAATTTCCAGGCCTCGTTCCAGCGGCTCTTCAGCGATGGCAAACCCTTGTCGTCCTGCGCGGCGTAAGGGGGCTTGGCCTTGCTGGCCCAATCGACATGCGCCGAAGCGGGGCCGTGGCAGGACTCGCAGGCGACGTTGATTTCGCTGTAAGTGGTGTGGTAAGTGTTGCTGGCGGCATCGTAGCCTTTGCGCAAATTGGTCGAATGGCACTCGGCACACTGCAGCGCCCAGTTCTGATAGATGCCGGTCCAGTGCAGCGGATCGGTGTGGTCAATCGTCTGCTCGGGATAGAGGTGGAACCAGCGCTGCCCGCCTTCACTTTTCGGCCGCGCGTCCCAGGCAATCGGCAGCGTCTGATAGCGCCCGCCGGGGAAAGCGATCAGATACTGTTGCAGTGGATAGACGCCGAAGGTGTAGCTGATCGGGTAGTCGCTGAGTTTGCCGTCGGGGCCATCGGTACGCACCATGAACTGGCCATCGGCGCTCTTGAAGAAGGTCGACGCGACACCCTGGTAGTTGAAGCTGGCATCGGCAAAGTCACCGAGCACGGTGGCTGCCGTGGCGTCCTGCATGGCGAGTTGATGGTGCGAACCGTTCCAGGCCCTGAATTCGCTCTCGTGGCAGCTCTGGCAGCGGCTTGCCCCGACGTAGCTGGCGGCAGCAGGCGCTGCAACAGGTAATGGCAAGCGTGACGGCTGCTGCTCCGAGGTGGCAAGCGGCGCGACAGGTGCCTGCGACGTCGGCTGCGCCGCATCCTGACGCATGGCGATGAAGATACTTGCGGCAATGACCAGCAGCAGCGCCAGACCCACGACCAGCAAGAATGTTTTCGGTCTTGCCGGCTTGACGACTGGGGCTGCAGGTAAGGCGGCGGGAGGCGTGGCGGGCGCGCCGGGATTCGTTCTGGATCGTTTGCTCATTGTTCTGTGCGTGCTCTGTCAGCCGGAAAATTCGTCAGAGGCTGTCGTGCTCGAGTGCCGCTTCGCCAGCGCATCGGCGGAATCGGCCGATGCGGATCGTCAAGGGGGCGGCAGCTAGTGCCGCCAATGCACTGCTCGGACTAGCGCGTACCGCCCATCGCCGGCGGTAGCGGACCACCCATCGCCGGTGGCACGGGCCCGCCCTGCGACGGCATCTGGGCAAGCAGGCAGTTCACGCCCGGCGAACCGGGCTCTGCAGAATAAGCTCCCTGGAGGTTCTCGACGAAGGCTGCCTGGGGGATCTCGCCGTTGTAGAAGCGCGACGTCAGGTCCAGGAAATATGGCGTCTGCAGGAAGTCGGAAGTGATTTCGACGTTGCCGATCCTCTGATACAGGCATTTGCTCTGAACCCGATTGAGAAAGTCTTCATACGGGGCGTCGGGCAGAAAAGCATCGGGCGCGCATCCGCCAATGAGCAGCGCACTCAGCACAGCACCGGCAATCGCCCTGGCAGGCAAAAGGAAGGCCCCCGAGCTTCGTTCGTAACGAGACGCGTCAGGTTTCGCGACAGGAAAGGGCATGGTCATTTATCCGGGATCTGAATCAGGGGTGTCGACCGGCGTGCCAGGCCGACACCCGACGGTCAATTCACGCTCAACGCGGAACGACGCGTGCGTCCTCGCCGCTGCCTTCGATGAAGACGCGCTGCCCCTTGCCGATGGCGGGGTTGACAGGCTGCGTCACCGACACCAGTACACCACTGCCAACGCGAACGATCACCTGCTGTGCCGGAATCGGCTTGTCGTACTTCTTCTGGATTTCGTGACCGGCGACGGCACCACCCACGGCACCCAGGACCATCGCCACGTCGCGACCGGTGCCGGCACCAATCAGACTGCCGACTCCGAGACCGGCAAGGCCGCCGACGACAGCACCAATACCCGAATGGTGATCGCTGGACAACTCGGTATTAATGATCTGTTCGACGACGCCCGCGCGTATTTCCATTTGACCCGGCTGTGCTCCGGGTGTGGCGCAAGCGGCGAGTGCCAGAACCAGCACCAGGGTCGAAACGTAGGACGAAACTTTCTGGAACATCTAGACACCTCCTTGGGGTTATTGACCTGCATGGCAGGCGGTATTGTACGTCAGGTCCTTGCCGTTACTTGCAGTCAATCGGGTGACAGGGCGGGTTCCTCCGTGGTCTCTTCCGGCGACAGTGCGGCGTCGGGAGCGACCGCATCCGGAGAAAGCACCGTCCCGCCCTGATCCTGCTCCGGCGACAGTGCCGCGTCTGGTCGGACCGCGTCGACCGACGGCACCGGTGGCGGGTTCATCTGTTCCGGAGAGAGTGCCGGGTCGGGCGCGATGGCGCCCGGCGACAAGACCGGATCCGGAACGACAGCGTTGCCCTGCGCGACCGCACTGGCAGCCGCCAGCAGGCAGGCGAGCAGGACAGCCGGCGCCACGCACAATCGATAGCGATCAGCAGTTCTCATGGTGCCTCTCTCCTTTGTTGATGGCCCAACTCACGGCCTGGCGAATCTTGTGCAACTCCTGCCTCGGCTTGGCTGACGACAGAGATTGCACAGCACGACCCGACAAACGCCGGCAGATTAGCACAGATGATCGATCACCTTCTGGCGGCAGCAGGGACGCAGCGCCGTATCGGGCGTCGCGCGGAGACGGCTTGTTGACCGCACAGGGGCGAGCGTCTCATACTCCGCCGCATGGTCTTCGATCTTCTCACTGTCCTGCACTTGATCGCCGTGATAGCGGTTTCACTGCGCATCTTTTCCCGGCGGACCTCGCACGGAACAGCACTGGCATGGCTGCTGCTGGTGATTACGATTCCCGCTGTCGGCGTCCTGATGTATCTCCTGATCGGCGAACGCCGTCTCGGCAAGACCTGGATGGATCGGGCGATCGCCATGCAACCGCAGTTGCTGCTCTGGGCGCAGGACATCCCGGCGTCGACCCTGGTCGACCCCGGCGTGCTGAGTACCGGTGCGGAGAGCGTCAGCAGGCTTGCCACCGGCTCGGCCGGACTGCCTCTGATGGGAGGCCATCGCCTGCAACTGCTGACCGACAGCAGCTCGATCATGCGCGCGCTGATCGCCGACATTGATGCTGCCCGCGGCTCGGTCCATCTGGAGTTCTATATCTGGAGCTCGGGCGGCTTTGTGGACGATCTGGTCGCCGCGCTGGTCCGCGCGGCGCAACGCGGCGTCCCCTGCTCGACGCTGATGGACTCACTCGGCAGCCGCTCTTTTTTCAAGAGTGAAGCACTTGGCCGACTCCGTGACGCGGGCGTGAACATCGTTGAAATCCTGCCGGTCAATCCGCTACGCGCCTTGTTTGTCCGCTTCGACCTCCGCGACCACCGCAAAATCGCGGTCATCGACCGCCGCATCGCCTACACCGGCAGCATGAACATCGCCGACCCCCGCTTCTTCAAACAGGACGCCGGCGTCGGCGAGTGGGTTGACGCGATGGTGCGCATAGAAGGACCGGCGGCGTGGATACTGGAATCGGTTTCACTCTCGCTCACCGCCCTGCAGACCGGAACCCCCTTCGCGCCGCCGCCCCCCCCTCGAACTGGCCCCTGCCGGTGACAGCCACGTGCAGATATTCCCCTCCGGACCACAGTCGTCCACGCAGCACATCGAACAACTGCTGGTCGCCGCACTCTATGCCGCCAGGCGCGAAATCGTCCTGACGACGCCCTATTTCATTCCCAGCGAAACGCTGCTCACGGCGCTGCGCTCGGCCGCCATACGCGGCGTACGGGTGATCCTCATCGTACCCGAAAAAATCGACTCGACGCTGGTCCGCTACGCCAGCAACGCCTACGTCGAGGACCTGCTGGAAGTAGGCATCACCATTCTCCGTTTCCGTGCCGGCCTGCTGCACACCAAGAGCATGGTCGTCGATGAAGAGATCACCATCTTCGGAACGGTCAACCTCGACCTGCGCAGCTTCGAGTTGAACTTCGAAGTCTCGATGCTCACCTACGACCCTGCATTCGCGGCCACGGCACGCGCCATGCAAAGCCAGTACGAGAGCAAATCGCAAGCACTGCAGCTGGCGCGCTGGCGCGGCCGGCCAGACTGGCGCCGCCGCCTGGAAAATGCAGTGCAGGTACTCAGCCCACTGCTCTGAGCCTGGATTCCCGAGCACCGAGCCGACGCACGCCACGCCTTCGCGAGGCGCTCCGCAAACCCTGCGCACGCGAACCCCGAATTGACCCTGCCAGCATGCCAATCCATACTACGCCGCCACAATTCCAACTCCTGATCTACGGCCCCCGCAGAGGAACGCCATGACCATCAAACTACCGAAACCCCGTCTTCTCGCGTGCCTGATCGGCGTTATCATGGCCGGCCCGATCGGCTGTGCCAACCAGCAGTCGATGCCTTTTCCGGATGACCCCGGGATGAGTAATGCGCTTCCCCTGAACCCGGAGTCCGCCTTCGACGGTGCGCTAAGAAGCGCCGATTCGTGGGGCAATTTGCCCGTTCCGCCAGTTCCGGGCGCTGCCGCGCAGCCGCCAGCGGCGCCGCCAACAGGCAGCGATGGCTGGCCACGCCAGGCCGAAATTGCCGGAGCCACGGCGCTGGTCTACCTGCCGCAGGTCGACAGCTGGCAAGGCAACACGCTCAACTTCCGTGCCGCCGTCGCGGTGAAGAAAACAGCGGCCAGCGAACCAGCTTTCGGGGTGATCTGGGGCAGCGCACGCACTGGCGTCGATCGCCTCACACAAAGTGTCGCACTGGAAGACCTCAGCCTGAGCCGGGCCAGCTTTCCGACGCTCCCAGATCACGGACTCGATGTCCTGCGCCAGTTGCGTACGCAACTGCCGACGGTCATGGCCAGCATGTCGCTGCCACTGCTCGCCGGCGAACTGGCGGCCTCCGGCACCGTGAAAGCGCGGCCGGCGCAGGTCAATAATCAACCACCACAGGTCATCGTCAGCAATTCGCCGGCCATCCTGGTGCCGATCGATGGCTCGCCGGCGATACGGCCCCTTGCCGATACGCACTTCGAGCGCGTGATCAACACCCAGGCGCTGATCGTTCGCAGCCGCGGCGCGAGCCGCTGGTACCTGCATGTCTTCGACGGCTGGCTGTCGGCAGACGCACTCGAAGGCCCGTGGACCCTGGCCAGTGGCGAACCACCCGGCGCCAAGGAACTCAACGAACTCAACGAACTGGCGCAGAAACTGGCCAAGGAAGGCCACGTCGATCTGCTTGACGGGGGGCCGCAAGCCGAGCCGAAACCAACACTGCAGAACGGCGTACCAACGCTCTACGTCAGACAGGTACCCGCTGAGTTGATCGTCTTCAAGGGGCCGCCCAACTTCGTGCCGATCACCGGCACCGGCTTGCTGTGGGCAGAAAACACGACTGCCGACGTGCTGGTGAATACCGCCAACAACGATTACTACACCCTCCTCTCAGGACGCTGGTACCGCGCCTCGGCCTTGTCCGGCCCGTGGACCTACACGGCCGCGAATGCCTTGCCCGCCGACTTCAGCCGCATCCCCGGGAGCGCACCGGCTGGCGTCGTTCTCGCCTCGGTGGCCGGCACACCGCAGGCGCAGGAAACTCTGATTGCCAACTCGATTCCGCACACCGCCAACGTGCCGCTGAGCAATGGGCCAAAATTCACGCCGGTGTTTGATGGCGCACCGCAGTTCCAGGCCATCGACGCCACGCCCTTGCGCTACGTCAGCAACGCCGAAGTACCGATCATCCAGGTGACGCCAAGCAGCTATTTCGCTGTCCAGGCAGGCGTCTGGTTTACGGCCAGCAGCCTCACCGGCCCGTGGTTCGTCGCCAGCAGCGTTCCACCGGTGATCTATGACATTCCGACCAGCTCGCCGCTGCACTACGTGACCTACGTGCACGTCTATGGTGCCAGCAAGGAGGTCGTCTACGTCGGCTATACGCCCGGCTACCTGGGCAACGTGGTCAGCTCCGACGGCGTTGTCGTCTATGGCACCGGCTACTACTACACGCCCTGGATCGGCTCCGTCTGGTATGCGGCGCCCTACACCTGGGGCCTCGCCGCGGCCCCCATCTACAACCCCTATGTGGGCTTTGCCTATGGCTACGGCCTCGGTCTGGCAACTGCCGCCTGGGCGGCACCCTACTGGGGCGGCGCCTGGTACCACCCCGGCTACTGGGGCTATCCCTGCTGTGGCTCGACCAGCGCCGACGTCTATGGTCATTGGGGAAACACCGTCTATTCGGGGTCGCGAAGCTGGTACGCCAATGATGATGGAAAGGTCGGCAGCTCCGCCCGCGGCACTTACAACAACACGCGCACCGGGAGCAGCGGCGCCTACGCCGCCGGTCGCAGTTACAACCCCAACACCGGCCAGGCACAGCGCGCTTACGACCGAACCGTCAACACCGCCGGCGGCACGAGCGGCAATGTCGCACGCGGCGGCACCTACAACACCGAAACCGGGCAGCGCTCGTACGCCTCCAGCGCCTCGGCCAGCGGCCCGGGCGGCAGCTCGATCTCGAAAACCGCCGCCGCCACGGCGGGCCCTGAGGGCGTTGGCGCGCAGCACACGACTACGGCCTACGATGCCCAGACCGGACAGACCAAGAGCTACACCTCGAGCGGCGTGATGGGCAACCATTACGCGGGCGCAGATGGCAGCGCCTACCGCAACAGCGACAGCGGCTGGCAACAACACGCTTCCGGCGGCTGGCAATCGGCAGGCGGCGACACCTCCTGGGCCGATACTAACCAGCAGGCGCGCAGCAACGCTGAAAGCCACTATAGCGCTGGCGGCTTCGCTGACGGCGATCGCTTTGGCGGCGGTGGCTGGGGCGGCGGCGACCGCTTTGGCGGCGGTGGCTTCGGTGGCCGTTTTGGCGGCGGCTTCGGCGGCCGTTTTGGTGGGCGGCGTTAAGGCGAGGCCTGGCAATCCTGACAAACATGAACTGACGGACGCGCTGCCTCCCGAATCCCGGCTATGGACTCCCAGGCCGAGCAGAGGGGCCAGAAAGCGCACCAGGCTGCAGCGCTGCATCGGCAGGGGCAGCCTGGTAGGTTCCGCACGGAGAGTAGAGAGTAGCTTCTTTCCTCCCGAGCTTTCTCCCGCGCACTTCGCCAGAACAGTTTCGCCCGGCAGCTGTGAGGCGTCCTTAGTAGGGCGGGTTAACCACCACGTAGGTCACCGAACTGCCTGCATACTGCGGCTGGTAATAGGTCCCGCCGCATTGCTGGTAAGTCATGCCGGCATAGACGTAGGGTACGCAACTCGGCGGCAGGGTGTTAACTATCGAGCCGACGACCACGGCGGTCACTGCTACGGCAGCCCCAACCGCCACTGCCGTCCCTACCGGGTGGTAGCCACCGCGGTGATTCACATCGACGTCCACGTTACGGTTGACATTCACGTTGGTGTTGCGATTGACGTTCGTATTGCGGTTCACATTGGTGTTGTGATTGACGTTCGCATTGCGGTTCACATTGGCACTGCGGTTGACGCTGGTGTGTGTGCCCCCGCGCGCAAAGGCCTCCGAAGCAGCAAAGAAATCATGCGCGCCCACAGCCAGCAGCGACATCAATACGGCACGCGAAAAGCGACCGGAAAAGCGTTTTTTCGATTGGACTTGGCTCATCATCTCACCTCACTTCTCGTTGCCCGGCTGGACTTCCAGCTCGCGAAAGACGATCTTGCTGGCGCCCTTGGGCGGAACGAAACGGAACACGCGATCGCCCAGCCTGGGTGACAGTTTCCAGCTCAACACCGCCTCGTACTGCGGCGCCCCTTCCTCGTTCTTGCTCGTAATGACGATCTTTCTCGGCAAGGGCTTGCTGCCTTCCTGTATCCAGATCTGCCAGTCGACCTCGTCCTGACGGAAAGCATAATGGTCGCAGAGGACACCCCCAACGCGGCTCTGGCCCACAAAGAAGGCCGCTTTGACATTTTCCGCCAGGGACTCCGGTGCCAGCACGTCGGCCAACGGCCACTCCAGCCCATACTTGGTTTCCGCGAAGGCCAACATCTCCTTGATGGTCTTGGGCGCGCTCACCGAGGCGTAGTAGTTCACCAGCTTGCCGTACACCGTCAGCGTCTTGCCATCGTAGTAGAACTGGCGCTGCTTCTCATCGTCGATCACGTCCGCCCGCAAGCGGTTGGGCCTGACCACCGAGATATTGGCGAACGAGCCGAACTGCACTTTCTGGCCGCTATCGAGGACCTCGTCGGTGCTGGCATCGACCCGAATGTTGAATGACTTCAGTGTATGCAGGAATTCGCTGCTGCGCTTGAGCGCAGCAATGGCTTCGGGTTCAATTACCGCCTGCGCTGCGGGAGCGGCAGGGCTTACGGAAGTGGCAGCAGTCGCGCTGGCCTGGCCCTCAGCAGGGCTGACCTGCTGCGCGCCACTGTAAAAAGGAAGCAGCAGGAGCGCAGCAGCGATCACTACTATCCGAAAACGCTTCGGTCTCATCAGCACATCTCTCCTCAATCGGCATGGAAATACACAAGCTGCTTACGTTAGCAGAGAAACGCCGACGCTGCCACCGCCAGAACCAGCCGAGTACCGCATGCGCTGCGGCCGCTCGAACGAAAACCGGTCACTACCGACAGGGGTCAAAACTCCCTGCTCATGAAATTGCGCTCGCAGTAGTGGTCGTAGAGAGCGTCGAGCTTGGCTTCAGGGTCAGCGGCGAGAATGAGCCGCTGCTGGTCGAAGTGGAACATGGCGTCGCGCGGGCGGACCAGTTCGGCGAAGCGCTTGCTCGCCAAAAGCAGATTCGGCGCTCGCCTGCCGCCATCGAGCGCGTCAGAGCGCAGTTGGCCGGCAAAACGCTGCAGTTCCTCCTTGAACAACTCGCGCCCGTTGAGGTACACCTCGCGGTCGAAGGGATAGAAAAACTGTGTGATTCGACCGTAACGTTTGAGCAGGCGAAAGTCGAAAAAGCCGGCCTCGGCGGCCATCAGAACGACGCCCACGTTGGCAAATTCGCCCGTTTCAGAAAAGGGACGAAAGCGCAGAAAGGCGTATTGGCAGGCGAACTCTTTCATGGTGGCCCGCCCAGCGGCGTTGCCGATGCGGACCACCGCCAGCGACGGCGCCCGCAGAGTCCACACCCGGCGGGTTTGCCGAAAGTGGCGCCCTGGTCAATCGCTGGCAAGTCGCGTTCGAGATTCACGCATCTCCCCGGTCGTCTCTTGCGGCAACTGCGCAGCAGCATCGCGGCCTTCCCGGCCGGTCTGTGCGACCGAGCGGCGGCAGCAGTCAATGCGTCGGCATCACAAAACTGGCGCCACTCGCCATGTCCTGCGGCCAGCGACCAGTCGCCGTCTTCAGGCGGGTATAGAAATGTACCCCGTCCGGGCCATGGAGCGCATGGTCGCCGAACAGGGAACGCTTCCAGCCGCCGAAACTATGGAAAGCCATCGGTACCGGAATCGGCACATTGACACCGACCATGCCGACCTCGATGCGACGCACGAACTCGCGGGCGACATTGCCGCTACGCGTGAACACCGCCACGCCGTTGCCATATTCGTGGGCATTGATGAGCGCGACGGCGGCCTCGAAATCGGCGACATGCACGACGCACAGCACCGGCCCGAAGATCTCCTCGCGATAGATGCGCATGGTGGGGGAGACGCGGTCGAACAGGCAGCCGCCCAAAAAGAATCCCTCGTCGTGAGCGGCAAGCCGCAGGTCGCGCCCATCAACCAGCAGCACTGCCCCCTCGGCAACTCCCAGATCGACGTAGGCACGCACCTTGTCGAGATGCTGCCGGGTCACCAGAGGCCCCATTTCCACGCCCGGATCAGTGCCCGGACCGACCTTCAACGCATGCACGCGCCTGGCCAGCGCCGGCACCAGCTGCTCGCCGACCGCGCCGACCGCGACCAGCACCGAGATCGCCATGCAGCGCTCGCCAGCCGAACCATAGGCGGCGCCGATCAGCGCATCGACCGCCTGCTCGAGATCAGCGTCGGGCATCACCACCATATGATTCTTGGCGCCGCCGAGCGCCTGTACCCGCTTGCCGTTGGCCGTTCCCGTCGCATAGATGTACTCGGCAATCGGTGTCGAGCCGACAAAACTGACCGCCGCAACACGTGCATCGGTGAGCAGGGCATCGACCGCCTCCTTGTCGCCATGCACGACGTTGAACACGCCCTGTGGCAGCCCGGCCTGCGCCAACAGATCGGCAATGAACAGGCTGGCCGACGGATCACGTTCGGAAGGCTTGAGAATGAAGGTATTGCCACAGGCCAGCGCCACAGGAAACATCCACATCGGCACCATCACCGGAAAGTTGAAGGGCGTGATGCCGGCGCAGACACCGACCGGCTGGCGTAGCGACCAGCTGTCGACACCGCTCCCGATCTGGTCGGAGTATTCACCCTTCAACAGCTGCGGGATGCCGCAGGCAAACTCGACGACCTCCATGCCGCGAATAATCTCGCCCCGGGCATCGTCGAGCACCTTGCCGTGCTCGCCAGTGACGATCGCCGCCAGCTCGTCGAGGTGCTGCTCGAGCAGCTGACGAAACTTGAAGAGCACGCGCGCACGCCGCAGCGGCGGTGTATCCGACCACTCAGCGAGGGCGGCGGCGGCCGCAGCGACTCCTTTGCCGGTGATCTCTGCGCTGGCCAGCGGCACCCGCGCCGTGACTTGTCCGCTGGCCGGATTGAAGATCTCGCCCCAGCGCGAATCACCGCCAGGGACCCGATGACCATTGATGAAGTGCTGCAGTTGTCCAGGATTTGTCATAGCTGAGGATACCGCGCCTGATCGTGAATTTGGTCCATCCTAGGTGCGCGCCAATCGTCGTGTCAATCGGATTCATGAACACAACAGCGAGCTCGACTGGAAAGTGCAAACGATGAATCAGGACTTGCCCAAGACCGTAGCTCTACTGGTGATCAAAGCCGCGCGCGTGGTGACTAAAATGCGCGCCCCGCTTGCCGTCCGCTTCGGCAAGCGCTACCCTGATTGTTGAAGATATCAACAACCGGAGGGCGTCATGGCCACCATGAACTTCAGCATCCCCGACGACATCAAGGAGCGCTTCAACCGGATGTTCGCCGACAGGAACAAGAGCTCCATCGTCGCCCAACTGCTCGATGAAGCCATCGCCAGGGAAGAACGCAAGCAGCAGAGCGATCAAGCGATCAAGCGCATCCTGCTGCGCAGGCTGACGGCCGTGCCGACCTCGACAGCGGAAATTCTCCAGTTGCGTGATGAAAATCGCGGCGAACCCGACGCCACACACGGAATTCCGCGGCGATGAAGCGTCTGGTCATCGACGCCAGCGTCGCGGTCAAGTGGTTTCTGCCCGACGCCGGCGACGAAACCGACACGCTCGAAGCGCTTGATTTCCTCCTCCAGCTGAAAGCGGGAGACGTGTCGTTTGCGCAGCCCGCGCACTGGAAAGCCGAGATTGCCGGCGTAATGGTCCGCCGCGCGCCGACACTCGCTGCCGACAGCCTCGACGACCTCAGCCTCCTCGAAGGCATCGAATTCATCGACACCACTACCGTATACCGCCGCGCCATCGACCTTGCGCAGACTCTCAACCACCACCTGTTCGACACCCTTTACCACGCCACTGCCCTGGAGACGGACGCCACCTTCGTTACCGCCGACCGGCGCTACTACGACAAGGCGGCGCATTTCGGCCAGATCGCGCTGCTGGAAGACGCATCCACATGAGCGCCCAGCTGCTCGAGCACCTCGGCCTCATCGCCGGGGCACCGAATGGCGTCCAGACGCGCATTCTTGCATTCTTGCATTCTTGCTCTGGTACAACGCGCCACGCACGGAACATGCAAGCGTCAATCCGACAAGCTGTTCACGTTCCGCTTCGGACTCCCTCTCGTCGCCGAACAGCATCGCATCGTCGCCAAAGTCGACGAACTGATGGCTCTCTGCGACCGCCTCCAAGCCAATCTCATCGAATTTCGCGCCCGACAGAGTTGCGGCTGGCCAGAACCCTGATCGAATCAGCCCTGCGAGCCGGCTGACGGTCGGTGAGCCGTTCGAATCAGTTTCCGCAGGCCTGGATCAGAAACTGCCGCAGTGCTTCGGCCGGCTCGGCGAGCGCCGCGTCTTTCGCCCAGATCAAGCCGACCTCCAGATGCGGGATGGCATCGAGAATCGGGCGCGCTTCGATTTTCTTGCCTTCTAGCGACCACGGGCGATAGACCATGTCGCTGAGGATGGTCACCCCGAAACCGTGCGCCACCAGGCCGCGCAGGGCCTCCATACCGTTGGTGCGGAAAGCGATGTTCGGGCTGAGGCCGTTGTCGGTCCAGTAGCGGCGATTCGATTCCTCGCCCTCGTCGACGGTGAGCAGGATGTAGGGCTGACGGGCGACGTCGGCCAGCGCGGGATAAGGCTCTTCCAGCACCGGGTGACCGGCGGCGGCCCACAGCTGACGTCGTGAACGCATCAGGACGTGGTGGCCGAAACGCTCACGATCCTCGACGTTGGAGAGGATCACCACTCCCAGTTCCAGGTCGCCGGAGAGCACCGCCGCTTCGACCTTGCGCCGGCCGATGTCGTGCAGGTCGAAATCGATGTCCGGGTAGTTGGCGCGAAAACGGGCGAACAGCGGCGGCAGGAAATAGCCGAGTACGGAATAGGTGGCGGCGATGCGGATCGCGCCGTGCAGATCGTTGATGCGAAAGCGCGGTTCGCGCAGAGCGTCCTGCAGCGAGTCGAGAATGTGCCGCGCGTGCTGATAGAAGCTGTGCCCCTCGGCAGTGAGCGCGACGCCGTGCGGCTTGCGATCGAACAATCTGACCCCCAGCCGGTCTTCAAGGAGGAGGACGGCGTTGGTGATCGCCGACTGCGAAACGAACAGGCTCGCGGCCGCCATCGAGAACTGACCGCTCTCGGCAGCGGCCGCGAAATAGCGTAACTGGCGCAGGGTGACGTCGCTTGTCATCTGATTTTCTGATATCTCGCGTGCGTTTTTGTGATTTTACAATAGCACAACGATTTCCTATCATCTCTCAAAATCAGAATGACCCGTCCATCGAGGAGACAGCCACATGGATGCATCGCCGAAGAACGCTGACGATAGCGAACACAGCGAACACAGCGCACTGCGCAGCGTCGCACTGGATGACAAGTATCAGTTGGCCAGCGGCCGCGTCTACCTCAACGGAACACAAGCGCTGGTGCGTCTGCCGATGCTGCAACGTGCGCGCGACGAACGCGCCGGGCTGAACACCGCCGGCTTTGTCAGTGGCTACCGCGGCTCGCCGCTGGGCAACGTCGACCACGAGTTCTGGCGCGCGAAGAAATTTCTCGAACCCCTGCATATCCACTTCCAGGCCGGGCTCAACGAAGACCTGGCAGCGACCGCGGTGTGGGGCACGCAGCAGGTCACGCTGGACCAGAACGCGACTTGCGACGGCGTTTTCGCCATGTGGTATGGCAAGGGGCCGGGCGTCGATCGCAGCGGCGACGTCTTTCGTCACGCCAACGCCGCGGGCAGCTCGAGATACGGCGGCGTGCTGGCGATTGCCGGCGACGACCACGCGGCCAAGTCCTCGACGCTGCCGCACCAGACCGAGCACGTCTTCAAGGCGCTGATGATGCCGGTGCTGGCACCCGCCGACATCCAGGAATACCTGGACCTGGGCATCCACGGATTCGCGCTGTCGCGCTACTCGGGCTGCTGGGTAGCCTTCAAGGCGCTCGCCGACACCGTCGAGACCTCGGCCGCGGTGAATGTCGACCCCTTCGCCGTCGAAACCGTCATTCCCGCCGACTTCAAGCTGCCCGCCGGCGGACTCAACCTGCGCTGGCCCGATCCGCCGCTGGTACAGGAAAAGCGCCTGCTGCACCACAAGCTCTACGCCGCGCTGGCCTATTGCCGTGCCAACCAGCTGAACAAGGTGATCATCGACAGCCCGAACGCGCGCCTGGGCATCGTCACCAGCGGCAAGAGCTATCTCGATGTGCGCCAGGCCCTCGAAGACCTCGGCATCGACGACGCCGTAGCGGCAAAAATCGGCCTGCGCCTGTACAAGGTGAGCATGGTCTGGCCGCTGGAGGCCGAAGGGATTCGCCACTTCGCCGAAGGGCTGGAAGAGATCCTGGTCATCGAGGAGAAGCGCCAGTTCCTCGAATACCAGATCAAGGAAGAACTCTACAACTGGAGCGAATCCGCGCGACCACGTGTCATCGGCAAGTTCGACGAGAAAGGGGAATGGTCGCTACCGCACTCGGAATGGCTGCTCCCCGCGGCCGGCGAGCTGACGCCGGCGATGATCGCCCGCGTCATCGCCGCGCGCATCGCCATCTACTACACCTCCGAGCGCGTCGCCGCGCGCCTGGCCTTCCTGGAAGAAAAAGAAGCCGCGCTGGCCAAGCCGAACCGCGCCATTTCCCGCATTCCGCACTACTGCTCGGGCTGTCCGCACAACACCTCGACCAAAGTTCCGCAAGGCTCGCGCGCGCTGGCCGGCATCGGTTGCCACTACATGGCCACCTGGCTGTCGCCGGAATCGACGCAGACCTTCTGCCAGATGGGCGGTGAAGGCGTCGCCTGGGTCGGTCAGTCACCGTTCACCAGCACGCAGCACGTCTTTGCCAACCTCGGCGACGGCACCTATTTCCACTCCGGCCTGCTCGCCATCCGCCAGTCAATCGCCGCCGGGGTGAACATCACCTACAAGATTCTCTATAACGACGCCGTCGCCATGACCGGCGGGCAGCCGCACGACGGCCCGCTGAGCGTACCGATCATCGCCCGCCAGATCGCTGCCGAGGGCATCAGGAGCATCGTCGTGGTTACCGACGAGCCGCAGAAGTACAGCGGTGCCTTGGCGCTGCCGTCGGGTACGCCGGTGCGCCATCGCGACGAGCTGGACACGGTGCAGCGCGAACTGCGCAGCGTGCCGGGCACGACGGCAATCATCTACGACCAGACCTGTGCCGCCGAGAAGCGCCGCCGTCGCAAGCGCGGCAAGTTTCCCGATCCGGCGAAGCGGGTGCTGATCAACGATCTGGTCTGCGAAGGCTGCGGCGACTGCTCCGAAAAATCCAACTGCATGTCGGTGGTCGCCGTCGAAACCGAGTTCGGCCGCAAGCGAGCCATCGATCAATCGGCCTGCAACAAGGATTTCTCCTGCATCAAGGGCTTTTGCCCGAGTTTCGTGACCGTCGAAGGCGGCGCACTGAAAAAAGGCCAGGCAGCGACGCCGAGCGAAGCCCTCTTCGCGCAACTGCCCGAGCCGGCATTGCCCGCCACGGCGAAGCGTGGAGCATGCTCATCACCGGCGTCGGCGGCACCGGCGTGGTGACCATCGGCGCCCTGCTGGGCATGGCCGCGCACCTCGAAAGCAAGGGCGTGCTGGTCCTCGACATGGCCGGACTGGCGCAGAAAGGCGGCGCAGTATGGTCGCATGTGCGCATCGCCGACCGCCAGGAGCAACTCTACGCGGCGCGGGTCGCCGCTGGCGAAGCCAACGCGGTCATCGCCTGCGACCTGGTCGTTGCCGCCAGCGACGAGTCGATCGCCAAGATGCGCGCCGGCCACACCCGCGTGGTCATCAACCGTGACCAGAGCACGACCAGCGACTTCGTGCGCGGCTTTGCGGCACAGGCGCGCAGCGGTGACGTCGTCGCCCACCCGGACCCGCAGTTCCCGCAGGACGGCATGGAGGCGCGCATTGCCGACGCCGTCGGCAGCGAGAGCGCCGATTTTCTCGAAGCTTCGCAACTGGCGACGGCAATCATGGGCGACGCCATCGCCACCAACCTGTTCATGCTCGGTTTCGCCTGGCAGAAAGGCCTGGTGCCCTTGTCACGCGCGGCCATCCTGCGCGCCATCGAGATCAACGCCGCGGCGGTCGCTTCCAACAGCACGGCCTTCCAGTGGGGCCGCGTCGCGGCAGTCGATAGGGCGGCGGTGGTCAAAGCCGCGCAACCCGCATATATACCCGACCACCACCGCCTGTCGACCAGCGTCGACGAGTTGATTGCCCGCCGCCAGGAGCAACTCACCGAATATCAGGACGCCGCCTACGCCGAGCGTTACCTGGCGCTGCTCAAGCGCGTACGCGCCGCCGAAGAAGCGCTGACGCCGGGAATCTCGCTGCTCCGCGAAGCCGTCGCCCGCGGCTACTACAAGCTGCTCGCCTACAAGGACGAGTACGAAGTGGCGCGGCTATATACCAACAGCGCCTTCCTCAAGAGCGTCGAGGCGCAGTTCGAAGGCGACTACAAGCTGGTTTTCCACCTCGCACCGCCGCTGCTGGCCAGCAAGGACCCGGCCACCGGGCAGCTCAGGAAGCGCACTTACGGCCCGTGGATGCTCAAGGCGATGCGTATCCTGGCCGGCTACAAGCACCTGCGCGGCGGCCGCTTCGACATTTTTGCGCGCAGCGCCGAGCGCAAGCTCGATCGTCAGTTGATCGCCGACTACGAGGCACTGATCGAAACCCTGCTCGCCGGACTGACGACCAGCAAGCACGAACTGGCCGTCGAACTGGCCAGCCTGCCCGAGCAGGTGCGTGGCTTCGGCCACATCCGCGAACGCTATATCGAGCACGCCCGTGCGCAGCAGAAGAGTTTGCTCGCACGCTTCAATGGCGAGAGCTTGCCGGGCGTGCAGCGCATGCCGCACTTCCCGGCGAGCAAAGTCTCGGCCTGATCGACAGTCGCTTCAGCAGCTGGCCCCCCACCGCCCGCGTCGCCACGAGCGACCGCGGTGGGATTGCGCCATCCCTCACCAACAACGAAGGAATTTGCCATGTCCGTTTTTTCCCTGCGTGATTTTGCCGATCACGAACAAGTGGTTTTCTGCAGCGACGACGCCAGCGGCCTGAAAGCCATCATCGCGGTGCACAACTCCAATCTCGGCCCGGCGCTCGGCGGCTGCCGCATGTGGCACTACGCCAGCGAAGACGATGCCATCCGCGACGTCCTGCGCCTGTCGCGCGGCATGACCTACAAATCGGCCCTGGCCGGCCTCCAGCTCGGCGGCGGCAAGTCGGTGATCATCGGCAATCCGCGCACCGACAAGACGCCGGCCCTGCTCGACGCCTTCGCGCGCTCGCTCAACCAGCTCAACGGCCGCTACGTCGCCGCCGAGGACTCGGGCACCAACGTCGCCGACATGAAATATCTCGCCGAACGCACGCCGCACGTCGCCGGCATCATCGACAAGCCGTCGCACGAGGCCGAAGGCATGCGCAGCGGCGACCCCTCGCCGGCCACCGCCTACGGCACTTTTTTCGGCATCAGGGCAGCGGTCAAGCGCAAGCTCGGCCGTGATTCACTCGACGGCCTGCGGGTCGCCATCCAGGGTGTCGGCAACGTCGGTTTCGACCTCGCCCGCCAGCTCACGGACGCCGGCGCGCAACTGTGGGTCGCCGACATCCATGAAGACAACCTGGTGCGTGCGCGCGAGGAGCTGGGCGCCCGCGCGCTGGCCCCGGAAGCCATCTACGCCGCCGACGTGGACGTCTTCGCCCCCTGCGCCATGGGCGCCATTCTCAACGACGAGACGATCCCGCAGCTGCGCGCCAGCATCGTCGCCGGCGCCGCCAACAATCAACTGGCCGAAGTGCGCCACGGCAGCGAGCTGATGCGCCGCGGCATCCTCTACGCGCCGGACTACGTGATCAATGCCGGCGGGATCATCGACATTTATCACGAAAGGATCGGTTTCGACCGCCCTGCCCTGCTGCGTCATTTGGAAGGTATCCACGCCACGCTGCTGGAGATTTTCGAACGTGCCGACAAGGAAGCACGGCCTACCGGCGAAGTGGCTGACGCGCTTGCCGAAGAGCGCTTCAAGCGCTAACGGTCATGACAGTCGAGATAGCCGGGATGATGAAAGTCATGACCGTCCCTCTCTCACTTGCACTGCGCATTCCTGCTTGCACGCCGGAATCGTTCGCCGGGCAGCGAGCATGCTCCCTGAATTCCCCGCCCCACCCCCGGCCCTTCTCCCGCAGGGGGAGAAGGGAGGTTCGCGAGTCGCTTACGCGACTTTCACATTGAAGGAGAGACATGTCAGTGATGAAGAAAGGACACCACGGACAGTGGTCGTCGCGCATGGGCTTCGTGCTCGCCGCAGTGGGTTCAGCGGTTGGCCTGGGCAATATCTGGAAATTCCCGTACATGGTCGGGCAGAGTGGTGGCGCGGCCTTCGTCGCCGTCTATCTGGTCTGCATTGCGCTGATCGGCCTGCCGATCATCGTCGCCGAGTGGTTGATCGGCCGGCGCGCGCAGGAGAACCCGATCAACGCCATGGCCGACCTGGCACGCAGCAACGGCCGCAGCAAGGCCTGGGTGATGGTCGGCGTCAGCGGTACCCTGGCCGGCTTCCTGATCCTCTCCTTCTACAGCGTCATCGGCGGCTGGGCACTGTCCTACCTGATCGATGCCGGCAGCGGTAGCTTCAACGGCATGGGCAAGGAGACGGCGGACGCCGCCTTCTCGAACATGCTGGCCGATCCCGGCACTTTGCTGACCTGGCACACGGTATTCATGGGGCTGACCGTCGGGGTGGTGGCGATGGGAGTTGCCGGCGGCCTCGAACGCGCGTCGCGCATCCTGATGCCGACTCTGGGCATCCTGCTGGCGCTGATGGTCGGTTACGGCGCAGCCTCCGACGGCTTTGCGCAGGCACTCGCCTATCTGTTCGCGCCCGACTTCGCCAAACTCACCGGCGCGGTCCTCCTCGCGGCGCTGGGCCACGCCTTCTTCACGCTGTCACTGGGCATGGGCATCATGATTGCCTACGGTTCCTACCTCGGGCAGCAGGTGGACCTGCTGCGCGCCGCACGCACGGTGGCGATCATGGACACGGTGATTGCCCTGGCTGCCGGGCTGGCGATTTTCCCGATCGTCTTTGCCAACGGACTCGACCCGGCAGCCGGACCGGGCCTGGTCTTCGTCACCCTGCCGCTGGTCTTCGGCAAGGTCACTGGCGGGCTGCTTCTCGGCGTGATGTTCTTCGCACTGCTCACTTTCGCCGCGCTGACCTCGGCCATCTCGCTGCTCGAACCCTCGGTCGAGCTGCTTGAAGAACGCACCCCCCTGAGCCGTATCGGCGCGACGCTGGTGGCCGGTGTCGCCACCTGGGCGCTGGGCATCGCCGCGCTGTTGTCGTTCAACCTGTGGAGCGATGTGCTGATCTTTGGCAACAACATCTTCGACCTGCTCGACAAGATGACCAGCAAGTTCCTGCTGCCACTGACTGCCCTCGGCGCCATCGTCTTCGTCGGCTGGTGCCTCAAAGCCGAGAGCGTGCGCGAAGAACTCGGCCTGAGCAGCGGCGGCTTCGTGCTGTGGAATCTGATCACCCGCTTCGTGGCCCCGATCGGCGTGCTGGTGGTTTTCATCTCCAGCCTCTGAGCGGCAGGCGCAGCGAGCGCATCTTCGACCTCATGCAGGTGACGAACGCGCCCGGCCCGTGCCGGGCGTGGTCATTGAGCGGCTGGCTTGTGCGCTCCTCGCGCATTCACCCATTCACCCATTCACTCATTCACCCGCATGGCGATTCCCGGGCGGCTGCGCTTCCTGTCCCGGGGATCAGGAGCGGGAGCGAGAGCGGGAGCGAGAGCGGGAGCGAGCGCGGGAGCGCAATAAACTCACGACCTGGCGGAGCTGTCACCCTTGCCGGCATCCTTCCCGGCGCCCTTCTGGCCACCTTCAGCGGCAGCTCCAGCCGCCTTCTCCGCAGACTCGGCCGGCTCTTCCGCTGCTGCTTTCTCTTCGCCATCGGGCTTGCTCGCATTGGCCGCTGGCGTTGCCGAGCCTGCGCTACTGCTCTTCTCCGCGGCCTGCGCCGGAGCACCCTCAGTAGTGGCTGCTGCGATGGCCTTTTCCAGCTCGGATTCGGCTGCTGCACCCTCAGCCTGCCCCATCGAGGCGCGTTCAAGCGGTTGCGCGCCAGCGGCGATAAGCGCAGCGGATACCCTGTCCGAAGGAGTCACATCCGTGGCCGCCGTAGCGCCCGCATTGCCCACCAGCAGACCCACCACCCGGTCGCGGAAAAGTTGGCGCGCGGAACCACTCGAAAGCTGTTCGTAACCTGAAGACAGGTGCTCGAACAAGTCCTTGTAAGAGCCGGCCATCGAAGCGACGAGAGTTGCGGTCTTGTCGAAGTGCGACTCGACATCACGCTTGTAACCGGCGATTTCTTCCTGCTGGCGCGACACTTCCGCCTCCAGAAGCGCAACTTGTTTGGTTTTTCCACCGAGCGGGCTGCGGCCCACGAAAAACCCGATTAAGGCCGCGACAAACACTGCCGCCCCACCGATCAGCCACATTGTCTGTTCCGTCATGCCCGTCATGCCAAGACCTCCCTCTGTGAATGGCGACGCGCCAGCGTGCAAACTCAGTCGATGCGCCGACCGTCTGCGCCGCGGGCACGGCTGCCTTGCTGGATATGTTTTCAGTGCTCAAAAAGAGCACACCGCCAAGGCGAAGTATATCGGCCTTTGGCAAGACGCACCGCGCGGGAAGTCAAAACTAGCGTTTTTTGCCCGCCAACATTCCACGCCAGCCGCTATTTCGCGAGTTCCCTGCGTGCCTTTTCCGGCTTTCCGGCGGCGTGCAATTCCGCCCGCATCACTGGCCACAAGGTCTTTTCGACGGTCCTCTGCAGCCTTGCCTGGCGCGAGTTGGCGTTGATCAAAGTCTGCTATCCCGGCCCGGCGGCCTCACTTTTTCTGCTGTTGCGCGAGTTCGCTGGCGGTGTTGATGTTGGCGAAGGCCTCTGGGCAGCCGTCGAAGTCCACCAGCACGTGTTTCTGGGCCAGCACCCAGCGGTCGATCTTGCGCTCGCCGCCGGCCAGGTACGCGGCCAGCGCTGCGGCGCTGCGCGTGTGCGCCAGCAGGAAGACCGGCTGCAACTGCCCGTCGGCACGGGCCATGGCCACATCGGCCCCGGCGGCCAGGACGGCACGGTGCAGACGGGCCACCAGATCGAGCGGAAGGGCCGGCGAATCGCAGGGGCAGGTGAGCACCCAGGCCTCGCGATCATCTTCGCCAGCGTGGTGCAGGCCCGCATCGAGCCCGGCCAGCGGGCCGACGAAGCCGGCGTGGCGGTCGGCGACGACCGGCGCGCCGAGCACCGCGTAGGTGTCGGCGTTGCGGTTGGCGTTGATCAGCAGCACATCGACCTGTGGGCGCAGGCGGGCGATGACCTGCGCGATCATCGGCCGGCCGTCGAGTTCGACCAGGCCCTTGTCGACGCCGCCCATGCGCCGGCCTTGTCCGCCGGCGAGAATCAGGCCGATGATCGGGATCGTCGGGATCGTCGGGATGGGGATCGGGGCAAGGTTCATGCGCCGCCTCGCCTAATGCGTTCGCCATGCGAGTAGACGAGATGGCGACCGACGCGCGCACGACAGACCAGGGTGATGCCCATTTCCTGCGCCATCGACAGCCCCATCTGCGTCAGACCGGAGCGCGAGACCAGGAAAGGTACGCCCATTTGCACCGTTTTCATGACCATCTCCGAAGTCAGCCGGCCAGTGGTGTAGAAAATCTTGTCGGCCCCGCCTTCTTCGTCCAGCCACATCAGGCCGCTGATGGCATCGACCGCGTTGTGCCGCCCGACGTCCTCGACGTGATAGACCAGCGGCACCGCGGGCGTGTTGCGCAGCAGCGCGCAGGCGTGCACCGAACCGGCGCGCTTGTAGACGGTGTCCAGCGCCAGGACCCGCGCCAGTGCGGCATCAAGCGTGCTCACCGCCAGCGTCGCCTCGCTGTGCAGCGGCTGCAGCTCGTCGAGCCAGTCGCCGAACATCGTTCCCTGCCCGCAGCCGGTGGTGACCGTGCGTTTGGCCATGCGCGTGGCCGTGCGTGCAGCCAGTTCGCTGCCCCGGCCCTGGCGCGTGTGCACCGCGCAGGCGCCAACGTCCCAATCGACGTGCACGCTAAGCAGATCGGCGAGCGATTCGACCAGTCGCTGGTTGCGCAGATAGCCCATGATCAAGGCCTCCGGCGCCTGACCGAGAGTCATCAGGGTGACGATTTCCTGCTTGTCGAGGTACACCGTCAGGGCGTTTTCGCCAGGCACCTCGACCACGCGCGACTGGCCCTGGTGATCGATGACCATGGCGCTGGCCGTGGCCGGGCGTTGCGCACGGGTGAGCGACAGCCGCGCTGCGTCCGGCGCATCGCTCAGCGGGATTTCGAAAACAGCAGCGCTTTCAGCACGCATGGCGGAGTAGGGTCAACACGGCGTCGCCGCCGCATGGGCGGGCGCTTTTACATAGAAGCGGCATCTTAATGCGAAAGTCGCGCCAGCGACTCACGAACCTCCCTTCTCCCCTCGCGGGAGAAGGGCCGGGGTGAGGCGGGGAATTCAGGGAGCATGCTCGCTGCCCGGCGAACGATTCCGGCGTGCAAGCCGGAATGCGCACGGCAAGTGAGAGGGGGTAACGGTCATGATTTTCATGATCCGGGGTATCCCGACATGTCATGACCGTTAGCCCGGATAGCCGCGCACAGCCGGCGGAGAATGAAATGGAAGAGGTAATGAGAGAAGAGATCGTAGCCGACGCCGAAGCCGAGGCCCTGCGCCTGGCGGTGTGCTTCGCCCGCCAGGCGGTCGCGGGCAATCGCTGGATCACGCAGCGCGGGGAGCCGGTGGCGGCTCGGGCGCCGCTAGCGCTTGAAGAAATTCCCCTGCCTGACCCGGCCACCCTCTCACTGGCCGACGACTTCAGTGTCTTTCTGCACGCCAAAGTGCCCGAAGCGCTCAAACGCCAGGCGATGCGCCAACTCTTCGCGCAAGCACATTTCAACATCGTCGATGGGCTGGACGTGTGCATGGAAGACTTCAACGCCCTTCCCGATCTTCCCCGCGACGAACTGGCCTTGCTCCGGCACGCCCGTGAAGTGCTCGACACGACGCCGCAGCAAGCGCTGCGGCCAGCGCAGGCCAGCGCGCATGACGCACGTCCTCGAACGAAGACGATGGCGCGCTGGTCGGCACCGTGCCGGGCGCGGCCGAGTGCGCTCTGCAAGTCGAAGCGCCCCCCCACCCTGCGCCGCCAGAGGAACTCGCAGCGGCGATCGCCGTGCCGCCCGAAAGCGGTGACCAAGTGAACGCAGGCGAGGTCAGCGCCCAAGCGCGCCAACCCGGTTCCTGAAGATCTGTTCTGAGTTGTTTGCTGCCAAAACGGTGGTACGTCGCCGGTTTTCGATCGCCTGTTTCGCGGGCCGCTGCTTTCATTCGTCGCCGTGCTGAAGTCGTTCGTCAAGCACGCGTCAGGCGATCGGCAAAGGCTGCCGATCAAGCAGCGCCGGTCTGCGGGCGCCAATTTGCCCGGCGGCACCGGGAAGGCGATTGACCGTGCGCGATCGGGGCTTACAATCGCCATAGCCGCAGCGATCAGCGGTGGTTGGGGCCAAGGCGCTTGCTCTGCCGCGATGCGCGGGCGATTGCCTTCCGTGAGCGCTTTGGCGACGTTCCAAACCCACATCTGAGGAGCACAGCATGGCCAAGAATGTTTTCGACGGAGGTGATTTGAATGCAGGCGCGATGGACGAATTGGCCGCGCTACCCGATGCTCAGCCGTTCGCCCTGATCAACCTGCTGCTCTACAAGGAATGGGCCGACTATCCACCGGGAACGGTCAGCGAGAAGCTGACCGGCAAACAGGCGTACGAACGCTACACCGAACTCGCCATTCCGCTGGTGAACGCGGTCGGCGGCGTACCGATGTGGCGGGGTGCGCTGGCCGCCAACCTGATCGGACCCGACGAAGAGCGCTGGGACGAGCTGCTGATCATGCAGTATCCGAGCCGCGGCGCTTTCGAGCGCATGCTCGCCAATCCCGACTATCAGGCGACGCTCTTTCACCGGACGGCGGCCGTCAGCGATTCGCGCTTGTACGGTGCGACCTCGCCCGAAGCCATCGGGCCGATGAAGTGGAGGCTTTTCAATCTGTCGCGAAAGCTGCGCGGCGACTGAGCAGCCGCGCGAGCGAGCAAAAGGCTCAGAAAAGCGGAAAAGGGGCCAGGGTCGGATTAAATGCTAATCAATAGCCCAACTGTGCGCTCCAAGGGACGCTGCGCGATAAGGCCGCGCAGCGCCGATCACCTCTACGTTGGGCACCACTACCCGGAATGAGCGACAATTACGCTATCCCCACCGGAGTCAAACCATGGAACTGACCGCGGTACTTACTCCTGCCGAAGAAGGCGGTTACGTTGCCCTGAATCCTGAGACTGGTACCACTACGCAAGGTGAAACCGTTGAAGAGGCTATCGCCAACCTGCAAGAGGCTACGGAACTGTATCTGTCGCAGTTTCCCATCCCTGCGCCAGGGCGTCCGCTGGTAACAACGTTCAGCGTTCCCGCGCATGCCTAATCTGCCGCGTGTTTAATGTAAAAAGTCGCGCAAGCGACTCACGAAACTCCCTTCTCCCTCGCGGGAGAAGGGTCAGGGGGAAGAGGGGAAAACGGGTCATGGCTTTCATCATCAGGGGTGTCTCGACATGTCATGACCGTTAATGTGAAACAACGCAACCGTCGGGCGCAAAAAAAGCATCGCCGACGATGACGTCGCGATGCCAGGAAAAGAGCCGGGCGGACCCGCTCTGATGCCTCTGTAAAGCACCACCCCTGGTGCCTCTAACTTTGGTCGGCGAGGAGACCGCGCCTCAATATGTTTCATGATACGGGGTGGCTGCCCGCTCGGCAATGATCGTTAGTCCTGAGAAGGCGCAACTGTTTGTGCTGATCGTCATCGATGCAATCTTCGTCATTGGGAATGTTCCCGATCCTGATGAGGAGAACGAGATGACTGAATTACGCCAGCGGATGAACGATGCCATGTTGTTGTGCGGCTTTGCCGACCGCACGCGCGAATCGTATATCGCGTGTGTTCTTGGGCTGGCCAAATACGATCGGCGGCCGCCGGACCAACCGGATGCTGCGGCGATCCAAGCTTACCTCCTGCATCTGATCACCGACAAGAAGCCGGCGTACGCCAGCGTCAATCAGGCGGCCTGTGCTTTTCGGTTTCTGTTTGGCACCGTTCTCCGGCGAGAAACGGCGAGCTTTGACATTGCGATGGCCAAGGTACCCAAGCGGCTACCGCTGGTCTTGTCACGCGACGAAGTCACGCGCCTCTTCGCGCACTGCAAGACCCTTCGCGAGAGCACGCTGCTGGAAACGGTGTACGCCGCCGGATTGCGACTCTCCGAAGTCTGTACTTTGGAACTGTCCGACATCGAATCCGCACCGGACCGAATGTGCATTAAGGTCCGCCAGGGTAAAGGCGGCAAGGATCGCTACACGCTGCTCTCGCCGCGCTTGCTCGACTCGTTGCGGCTGTACTGGCGCGCCTTCCGACCGCAGCGCTGGGTTTTCCCGAACCGGGCAGGCGATGGTCGGATTTACGACCAGACCGTCCAGCGCCTGCTCGCTCCGCGATGCCGCCTGTCTGCCCAAGGGCGGCGGCATCCACACCTTGAGGCACGCTTTCGCCACCCGCCTGCTCGAAGCCGGCGTTGATATCCACACCATCCAGCGTCTGCTGGGACACGGCCACGTCAGCACGACGATGCGCTACTTTCATCTGGCGCGCACGCGCCTGACCGGTACCACCTCACCACTCGAACTGCTCACGCCCACCTGACCGACGCCGGTGAAAGCGGCCGGCCTGGCCGGGGTGTTGGCCACCTTCGGCCAGGCTTACCTCGCCAGTAAGCCTTTGGCGCGCGGGGCAGCCCGTGTCTGGCGTGCGATCCTGGCCTGCCGCACGGCGATCCTCGGCGGTCACGTCGAAACCTGTGACCACTGCGGGACGACCCGGCACGTCTATCATTCGTGCAGGAACCGGCACTGCCCGCAATGCCAGACCCGGGCGAAGGAGGCCTGGGTCGCCGCAAGACGGCGTGAAGTGCTGCCCGTGCCTTACTTTCACCTGGTGTTCACGCTGCCGCACGACCTCAATGGCCTGATTGCCGCCGCACCACGGCCGCTCTATGAGACGCTGTTCGCCGCGGTGTCGGCAACGCTTACCGAGTTCGCCGCCAACCCGCGACATCTGGGCGGCGTGTCGGCGTTCTCGCTGGTGCTGCACACGTGGAAGCAGGATCTCGGCCGACATGTCCATCTGCATGCGCTGGTAGCCGGCGGGGCGCTGGCGGCAAGCGGTGAATGGATCTCGCCGAAGAAGGGTTTCCTGTTTCCGGTGCGCGCGCTGTCGCGCGTCTTTCGCGGCAAGTTCGTCGCCGGACTCGAGGCCTTGCGAAGCGCCGAGCGCTTGCCCGGGCTGGTCGCCATGCCGGCCGATTGGCAACGTCTGCGACAACGACTGTACGTTCACGACTGGGTGGTCTATGCCAAGCCGCCGCTCGGCGGCCCGGAAGCGGTTCTCGATTACCTCGGGCGCTATACGCACCGGGTGGCCATTTCCAACGAGCGGATCGTCGGTATCGAGGGCAACGACGTGCTTTTCCGGGTCCGCGCCGATTCTGCCAGCGGCAAGAAGCGAACGCTACGCGTGCCGGGCGCCGAGTTTATCGATCGCTTTCTGCAACATGTTCTGCCGGCTGGTTTCAAGCGTATCCGGCACTACGGCTTGCTGTCGCCCGCGCGCAAGAAGGTCGCATTGGCTGCGGCACGTGTCGCGCTCGCTGTACCACCACCGCAGGCAGCGGTGATCGAGTCGGTCGACGAGTTCATGCAACGCGTGGCGCACATCGAGCACGCGCGCTGCCCGCATTGCAAGATCGGGCAGTTTCGCGTGGTCGCGATCCTCTTGCCAGAACGTAACCTCCGGAATCCGCGCGGACCGCCGCGATGATCGGCGTCGGTTTCTCTCTTCCGAAACCATCGGGTGGCGCTGCCATCCGCAGCGTCGTTCGCCTTTTTGGCGGCCGATCGGTGCCAGGAGTCCCGGGTTTACCCGCTGCGCTTCGGCTTGTCGATCTTCCGCCAGCTTTGCCGGCTATCGTTGGGCAGCTAGCCGCCCGGCGGCTTCATGCCAAACAATTGCCTTCGGGCCGTCCGGCCTTACAATCCCCATAACGACCGCCAGCGCGGCGGTTCAGTCCAACAAGGTTTATCTGCCGCGACCCGCCAGCGGTCGAACCGGGCGCTTCTGCGGCGGTAGATAAACGCTATTCGTTCGGCCCCATAGAAGCGCGCACCACCGCCCGTTTGACAATCACAATTATTGTAGCTACAGTAATGCATGCGTATCGAATTCGATCCAGCCAAGGATGAGGCAAACCAAGCGAAACACGGCGTGTCCTTGCTCATGGCGGTCGAACTCGATTGGGAAGCCGCGCTGATGTGGGTTGATCAACGGTTCGAGTACAACGAGATGCGATTGATCGCGCTCGCTCCGAACACCGAAATCCTGTACTACGTGGCCTTTGTAGATCGTGGCAATGTGCGAAGAATCATTAGCCTTCGCCGCGCCAATCGTCGTGAGGTAAAGCACTATGTCGAAAGTCTCTAAACGACCTGTCATTCGCATGCCTACCGCAGCTGAAGACAAGGCCATTACTGCGGCAGCAAAAAGCGATCCCGATGCACAGCCGCTCACACCGACTCAGCTAAAGGCAATGGTTCCCTTGAGGTCGTTGCGTGGGCGACCAAAGTCCGAAAACAAGAAGCTGCTGATATCGGTGCGCTACAGCCCCGAGGTCGTTGCCTACTTCAAGTCCACGGGCGAAGGCTGGCAATCACGCATGGATGGTGTGCTGCGTCAATACGTATCGCGCCACTCCCGTAGCGCATAGCTATGTGGCCGAACCCGTCGTTCCAGAGAACGCTGCGCGATAAAGCCGCGCAGCGCCCCTGAGCTTTCACGTTGGGCTACATTTCAGCTGTGGACTACTACGGTCCAGACCAAAAGGAGAGTGAAGGCCAAGCGTTCATTTCCTCTATGGACCACCATTACCAGCAAAACCCTGTCGATAAGTTCTCAGCTGGCGTTCATCGCCTTATCGATGAGCTACGCAGGAAACCTTAGCCCTAACGGATTAATGTGAAAGTCGCGTATGCGACTCACGAAACTCCCTTCTCCCTTGCGGGAGAAGGGGCAGGGGAAGAGGGAAACGGTCATGACTTTCATGATTTGGGGTGTCTCCACGTGTCATGACCGTTAAAGCCGATTAAAGCGGGTCGAGATGTGGCGCGGTAGCGGTAGGTCCGACTTGTCGGTTGCCGCCCCTTTTCGTCTGGCGGTGCCCAAGTAGTCTGGCCGTCGGTCCGTTTCCACATCCTGCTCGTCGAAGCGGACAGGCGGATTTCCCGCATCCGGCGCTCGGACAAGACATCACGCTTTCGCCCACGCATGAAACGCCTAGCCAACTCCCAACTCCCATCTCCCAACTCCCGCCAAGCTTCGCATGCCCTCACGCCGGGACCAATCATTGCAGCATGAAAGTTTCGTACTCCAGCCGGCTCAGGCGGCGGTCGAGGAGTGCCAGGGCGGTGGCCAGGGTGACGAGTACGGAGAGGGCGAAGCCGTAGCCGTAGAGCGCCGCTCCCCACCATAGTGATACCCCGGTGAGCAGGATGTTGAGCAGCAGGAATTCCGCACAGAGCAGCAGGATGATGCGGCGCTGGTCGAGATAGAAGAAGATGTTGAGCACCGACAGCAGCACGACCTGCAGGCTGGCGCCGATGACCTGAATGTAGAGCAACGGCAAGTAAAGCTCGGAAATGTCGAGAGCCTTCAGCAGGAGCGGCCCGGCGACGAAAGTCACGAGCACGGCGAGGGTCTGGATCTTGCCGATTTCGGCCAGCCCCTGCTTGATCGAGTAGACCATTTCGTCGCGCATGTCCTCGATGTATTCCAGCGAACCGCCGCTGCGTACGGCACCGTAGAACTTGTCGTAGTACTCGACGAAATCGGTCTCGATACGCAACATGAATACCGCCATGCCGGGGATGATCGACAGGTAGGCGAGAAAAACCGGCAGGTCGTAGATCAGCGAAGCGCGCAGGGCGCCGATGATCGGTTCCGAGGTGTCGGGGAAGAACCAGAACATGAACTTGTCGGCCCAGATGCCAAGGTTGTAGAGGAAACCGATGCTGAGCAGGCTGGAAAACATCGCCCCGCGTTTGGCGAAATCGAAGGCAACCAGCTCCCGCGGACGAAACTCGCCAATGGTCACGACCCACATGCCGGCGAGCAGAACACAGTGACCGATGACGAATCCGGCCATCAGCCCTTCCAGCCCGAACGAGCGCAACAGCAGCGCCAGCGAGACGGTGATCGCATAGCCGATGGCGAACAGCGCGACGATGGCCTTGTAGCGCTTCATTCCGGACAGGAAAATGGTCATGATCCAGATGGCGCACATCAGGACGAAAGCGGCGAGCATCAGGATGCGATAAATGACCCCGGTTCCGGGAAGCAGTACGAACAAGCCGATGATGCTGACGGCCGAGGCGACGAGGATGATCAGCAGCAGCACCCCGTTGAGGTTCGGGGCGATGATGGCGTCCCTGTTTTCGAACAGGCGATCGGAAACGAAGCGCGTGAAGCCGAGTTGCAAACCACCGGTCAGGATCAGGCTGGTGGCGATCAGGTAAGTCACCGAGGTCTGGAACTGGGTCACCAGGAACGAAGGCACGACCACCGTGCTGCTCAGCAGGCCGATGATCAGGATGCCGAGGATGGACAGCACCCAGGGGCCGGAGCCGATGATGCCGGCGAAGGTGTAGGCCTGCAGCAGGCCGAGCAGCGTGTCCTTCTTCAGCAGCTTGCGCAGTTCGAAGCCGATACCCGCCATTAGTGCTGCGCCCCTGTGGCGGCCAGCGCCCGCTGATAGATGCGGCGATAGGCGCCGAACATCAGGTCGTCGGTGTAATAACGCTCGACACGGGCGATTCCTGCCCGGCTCGCGGCCGCCCAGGCCGCCGGGTCGCCAAGCAGCTCAAGGGCGGCGTCGGCCAGCGCCTGCGGCTCGGCGATGTTGACGACCGCGCCGGAAACCCCCAGTCGGCGGTCGTCGCCGTCCAGCCCTTCGATCAGTTGCCGGCAGGAGCCGACGTCGGTGGAGACGGTGGGAACGCCGGCGGCGTAGCCTTCAAGGATGACCAGGGGCAGCGCTTCGCTGATCGACGAGAGAATGGTCAGGCCGATCTTCGGCAGGAGCTCCTCGACCTTCTGGAAACCGAGGAACTTCACCTTGTCGGCAAGGCCCAGGCTGGCAACGAGATGGCGGCACTCCTCGGCGTAGGCGGGATCTTCGTCCTCCGGCCCGGCGATCCAGCCTTCCGCCGCCGGCATCTGGTTCGCCACCCGGCGCATGGCGCGGATGAAGGTCTTCACGTCCTTGATCGGCACCACGCGCCCGATCAGGCACAGTACCGGCGGCGGCGTTTCCGGGCGCAGGGCGCGCAGCGGTGCGAAACGCTGCAGACTGATGCCGTTGGGGACGTTGCAGGTCCGCTCGGCCAGTGCTCCGTCGGCCACCTGGCGCAGCCGGTTGGCTTCGTAAAGGGCGATGATCGGATCGGCCGAGTCGTAGCAGAGTCGTCCCAGCCATTCGAAAAAGCGGATCCACATCTGGCGAAAGTAGGAGAGTTCGGTCGGGTCGCGCTGGAAGATGTTGCGGTTGTCGCGAATCCACTCGCTCTTGAACAGGTCGATCTTGCGTTCCTTGGTGTAGATGCCGTGTTCGGAGAGAATCAGCGGCCGCTCTCGCGTCCGCCGAAGCATGCTGCCGAGCAGCCCGGCATAACCCGTGGAGACGGCATGGAAAGCCTGCACCGGGATCAGCTCATGGGCGACACGGGCGAGCTTCCAGAGCGGGGCATGCATCATGCGCACGGTCCAGAAGTAATCGACGAAAGAGGGATCGGTGCAATTCTTGCGATAGCGGTCGCTGATGATGCGCCAGGCCTCCTCGCTATGCAGAAAATCAGCTTCCGGCAGGCGGCCGCCGGGCATCAGGTCACGAATGAGTTCGCTGAATGCAGCGCAGGCGCCAGCCGCTGCGTCGTCGCGCAGGAAAGCCTCGTGAAGGCGGTCGGCACGGGCGAAGGCATTGGCGCTGCCGCGACGGGGTTTCGGCTTTTCAGCATGGGCGACGAAGTCATACAGGTAGTGAGCCTCGAGATGAACGACGTTGTCCGGCAAGCGGTATTTCATGTCCTCGTAGTCTTCCCGACGGCTGCCGATGAAGACGATGGCAAAGCGCAGTTCGGGGAAGGCACGGATGATCTGGTCGACCCAGCTCGACACCCCGCCGCTGACATAGGGAAAGGTTCCTTCGAGAAGCAGCGCGATGTCGGCCTGGCGAGCCTGCGGGAAAGTCACGTCCGGCTCCAGTAGGCGATCACTGGCTGCAGGCGCGGCAGGGACTGCCAGTTGTCGAGATCGCCCATCAGGGCGCGCACCTCGTCGTAGTCCCCGGTGGCGAAAGCCACTTCCGCGAGATAGGGCACGATACGGGTTTTCGGCATACCCAGCGCCAGCGCCCGGGCGTAGGCCAGGCGGGCTTCCTCCGGCTGCTGCAGGGCCTGCAAGAGGCGGCCGTGGCGCAGGTGCAGGGCGGCATCAGCGGCCGATTCGCCGGCAGCGGCGAGAGCCATCTGCGTGAAGCGCAGCGACTCGCGCAGGGCGTGTGTGCGCAAATCCCCCTGTGCCAGTTCCTGATAGACAAGCTCCCAATAGAGGTCGGCGAGCCGTGCGGCGGCCTCCCCGCGGGCAGCGCTACCTGCCGCTGCCGTCTGATAGCTTTGCGAGGCGCGGTGGATGTCGTCGTTGATCACCTTCTCCTTGCTGTCGAGCATGCCGTAGGCGAGCAGGCGGATATCCTCGGAGGCATCCGTGAGCACGCCCCGCAAGAGCGGCGAGGCGATGTGCCCGGGGACCTCCTGGAGGGCGACCAGTGCGCGCTGGCGGGCCGCCACGGGGGCGCGTTGATTACTGATGAAAGAGCGCATGCCGGCCTGACGGAAACCCTTGCCGGCGCGCTGGCGGGAGTCCAGTTCCGGCAGGGAGAGCGCCGCGAAAAGGCTTTCAGCTTTGGCTGGCGGCAGGGAATGAAGCATTACAACGCCGAGGATGACGGCAACAAAACCGAGGACGGGGACGGCGAAGCCGGTCCCGGCAAGCAGCAGCAGGACGGGTACTCGCTTGCCGCTGGCGGGCAGGAAGACGATCGCCACACGGGCGAGCAGGAAGCTGGCGGCAGCATGCGCGCCAAGATAGGCGAGCAGCGCAGCATCGCTGCTGCTGCCGAGCAGCAAGGCGGCCCAGGCGGCCGCCTCAAGCGTCAGCGCGGCGAGAGCGAGCTTCGGCTGGAACATTGCAGATTTCGAACAGCTGCTCAAGCAGCGGCAGCGGTGCTGTTTCGTCGATCGGCAGGAGGTGCGGGAAAACACCGGCCTCGCTCAGCGTGCAGCCGCTCTTTTGGCGAACCCACTCCTCGATGCGGGCGATATAACCTTCTGCCGCCGCCGCACCGGCCAGGGGCATCAGGGTCACCAATACTTTTCGTTGCGGCGAGTCGATAAGCCAGCTGACGTCCAGGGCACGACGCTGGCGGCCAATCTGCAGGGCCAGATAGTCGAGCTCCGGGCGCGGCAGGAATTCGAGAACGGTGATGATGCTGCTGCTCAGCGAGCCCTGCCGGACACGCCACAGGCGCTGCAGCTCGGCGGCAAAATCGTCAGGACAGGCCGGGAATTCGCTTTGGATCTCGGCCGCCAGTTTGCGCTCGTCGAGCCCATCGACGTAGTAGCTGACGAGCAGGTTCAGGGTCTGCAACATTTCTTCGCCGAGCGCGAAGAAAGGGACGCGCTCAACGGCCAGCACACCGATCAGTTGCTCATCAAAAGTGATCATGGGTACGGCTATGGCATAAGTACTGGGCGAGCTACCAGCGGCCAGCGCGGCGGCCAGGTGCGACAGCGTGCCTGCCTCAATGGCCTCGCGGAGCAGAGGATCGTCGGCATCGAGTTGGCCATTGTTCTGACCCTGGCCGATGGTCGCCACCGGCTCGGCCGTGATTTCCCCGTCGCTTGCCGCATGGATGGTGGCGATTTCCAGTTGGCAGTATTGTGCCAGCAGGCGCAACAAGCCCTGCGCACCGGGCAGGGGCGAGGCGGCGGCAGCGCCTTGCTCGCGAATCAGCGACTGCAAGCTCGCCAGCGCATCACGCATGGCCATTGGGCGGCCAATCAGATCCTGCTCCAGACGATCGTGCGACAGGCGCAGCAGGTAGTGCTGGTGGGTCAGGTATTCCAGCCGCTGGTCGAGGTAGGCCTGGACGCCCTCGGCGCGCCGGGCACGTGCCAGCCAGACGCTGGAAAACTCGCCGGCAAGCATGACCAGGATCAGGCCGCCGAGGTAATTCAGTTTCGGGAACTCACCGACAACCCAGCCGGAGGCGTTGAAGGCGAGCCAGGCGAGGAGCAGCACAGCCGCCCCTCCCAGGCCGGGAAAGGGACCGTAGCGCATGGCAAGAATGACCGGAGCGAACCACACCCACGGAAAACCGGCGTTGATCCACAGCGGGTCGAGCGGATTTACCCAGATGCCGATGGCGACTGCCAGCAAGGGCAGTATCGCGGTTTCTCCGGCGACCGCCCAGGGCTTGCCGAAGGGAGCGAGGTGGCGGAGCAGGCTATCCTTGACGGCCAAAGTGCTTCCTCCGCTCAGTCCTTGCGCGCCGAAAGGCCATCGCCGATCAGCTTGCGCAGCAACTGCTGGGCAACGGCTGCCAGCGAATCGCGACTCCAGCCGGCCTTGGCCCCGACACCGCTCCACAGGGTTTCCCCGCTGGCCACGTCGATGATCGCCACGGCGATGCCCACGGCAGGCTCGCCGTCGACACCGACTTTGTAGCGCCACTCTTCGACGCTGCCGCTAAGCGCGTAACGCGCCCCTTCCGCCCGCGCCCATTCGAGCGCCGCCTCGGCCTGCCGGCGATCACCCGCTTCAAAAAGCGCTTCCTGCTGCAAGGCTGCCGGGTAGCGGCGCAGCTTGGCGATGCCCTGCGCGCGCAGCACACCCTCGGCCACCGCCTCCGCCCGACTGCCGGCCAGCGGTGTTTCGGTGAGGTTGGCGAAAGGCAGCAACACCCACGCGGCCTGCCTGCTGACGGCGGGTGGCTCGCTGCTGTCGAGCGTGCTGCAAGCCGCGAGCAGCAGAATCGCTGCCAGTGCGGCAAAGCCTTGGACGATGCGTTTCATGGGGCGTCTCCTGTGGTCAAGCGGTTCAATCTGTTCAAGGTGTTCAATGGGTTCAATGCGTTCTTTCTAGAAGTGCAGGCGATAGTTGAGGCCGAATTCTCGCACCAGTCCGTCGGTGTTGGCGCCACCGCGGCTCAGGCGCCAGCCGAAATGGAGATGATCGGCACCGAAGACACTGCCGGCAATGCCGGTGGCCAGGTCGTAGCCCGGCCCTTCGTCACTGTGCCAGGTGCGGGCAACGCTGGCATAGGGGCGCCAGGCACGGGTGTAGTCTTCTTCGAAATTCCGGTCCGTCGACAGGCGGATTCCCTTGAATTCGAATCCGGTCGGAACGAAGAAGGCGCCAACGCTCCACGGGCTATACTCCCCCGCCGGGAAGAGCGGCGCCAGTTGCGGGTCGTTGACGTAGGATTTCTGGCTGTAGCGGTGCTGCGACCAGAAGGCGCTGGCCTCCAGGCTGCGGCGCTCGCTGCGCAAGGCATGGCCGTACTCGAATTGCCAGACATTGCCGCTGCCCACCGCGGCACCGGTCTGGGCATGGAAACGATCATAGCTGCGTTCAAGCGTGAAGCGGTCGAAGCGGGTCAGTTGGTAGGCCAGCGATAGCGAGGCCAAATCCCTCATGCCACCGACGCGCAGCGCGGTCGACTCGTTGGCCGGCTGCTCGTGACCGAGCGCCAAGGAGGTCGTCAGCCGATTACCCAGATTCTGCTCGTGCTCGATCAACAGGGGATGGTACTTCGCGAAACTGTTGTGCTCGGCAACGCTGTAGCTTCGTTTTGCCTTCCTTGTGCAGCCAAGCCATGCGCGCGCTGTAGTCGGTCTCATCCGGTGTTTCCCCCATGCTTGCGGGATCCAGGTTGTGGCGCACGATTTTCCCGGCCACGAAATCCATCGACAGGCGTGGCGAGAGGGCGATGTGGGCGCTGACACCGGTGTTTCGTTCATCAACCGAGCCGATATCGTTCTGCCAGACACGGCCACCCAGCTGCTGCGAGTGGGCGAGTAGTGCCTCGCTCAGCTGCTGGTGGAGCGGGTCATCTGCCGGCAACTCGGTTTGCGCGTCGAAGGCTTCGCTCTGGGCCAGCCGCAGGTCGCCGGCCAGGCGTGCGCCCGCGATGCGGTCGTAGCGTGGAATGAGTGGCGCAAACTCATCCAGCAACTCGCCGGCCAGCGCCCGGTCGCCGGACTCCAGGGCGAGGCGCATTTCTCCCCATAGTGGCCGTGCCGCCGTTTTTGCATACTGTTGCCAGAGCCAGCCACGCGCCGCGTCGAACTGCTCCGCTTCGAGCAGCCAGCCGAAAGCAACATCGCGCGCTGACGGCGACAACTCGCCCTCGGCAGAACGATCCAGCCTGAGCATTTCGCGCAGCATGGCATAGGCCGGGTCACCGGGCTCGGCCAGCATCCGTAGTCTTGTGCGCACCGCCTGGCGCAGCGCTGCCATCGCACGTGGCAACTGTTCGCCAGCGAGCTGCTGCCGCTGGTGCATCCTGTCATCAAGCAACAATTGCTTGCGCAGGCGCCAGGCACGATCCACATCCTGATTCTGCTCAAGCGCATCGGCATAGTTCATGAGCCACAGGAAGTCGTCACGGTGGGCGGCGAGCCGGGGAGTCAGGTAGCGGCGCAGCGCAACGTCGGGAAGCGACAGTGCGAGATTGGCGGCAGCCAGCACATCGTGCATCGCCGGATCAGGCTGCCAATGGCGTTCGTGGGCGGCCATGAGGTTGCGCAGGCGCTTTCCTTCACCGCTTTCGATGAGCAGCCAGAGCAACGCCTGCTGCACGTCCGCGTTGTCCGCTGCCAGCGCAAAGGCGGCATCCAGGTCGGCCAGCGCGAGACGGCGCTGACCGGTCGCCATCAGGTACTGGGCGGAAAGACGGAGGAAGCTGGCCTGTTGGCGAAGCTGGGCGGATTCTTCGGCGGACAGGCTGCTGATCAGTTTGCCCATCTCCGGCCAGCGCGCCGCCGTCGCATAGAGGCCGAGCGCCTGCAGCAGCAGCTGCGAGTCCCGGAAGCGTAACCAGCCGTCACTGCTGACGCGCGCGGCTTCGAGCGCGTACTCGTCAAGCAGAAGTCCGGCCAGATTCGCGTGATCGACGGCCAGCGCTTCTTTGCCAGCCAGCAGCTGGCGATAGGCGGCGGCGGCCTTCTTGTCGTCACCGAGCTGTGCGGCGAGGCTGGCGCGCAAGCGCCAATAGCCGGCACCGCCAGCAGCCGCAGCATCGGCAGCATCGGTAGCGGCAACGCTTTCAAGAATCGCCAGTGCGCTGGCCTGCTCGCCGCGTAGCAGGTAAAGCGTCGCCACGTGGACCGACTGCGCCGCTGTCAAAGCGTTTGTGGCCATGAAGCTTTGCCAGAGCGCCAGCGCCTGTTCATCTTCCCCCATCCGTTCGGCCAGTTCGGCCATGCCGAGCAGCAGTTGCGGCTGTTTGTGCCGGCGGTATTCCTGCTCGAGAAAGCGCATCGCCTCCCTGGGCTGGCCCAGACGTTCGAAGGTCGCCACCAGTTCCACGACCAGCGCCCGATCGCCGGGTTTCTGGCGCAGCTGATGTTCGAGCGCGAGCAGCAAGGCCTGGTCGTCGAACAGCCCGGGCGCCAGCCGCAGGATGGCCTGCCAGGCTTCATCGCTGGCCTTGGCGCGCGCCAGATACAGCCAGTGGGTCAGCGCCATCGCCGGGCGCCCGGTCCATTCGGAAACGCGCGCCAAGCGCTCGCGCCAGAGCAGATTGTCGGGCGCTGGCGCACCGCGGAGGCGGCTACCTGCCAGGCATCCTCGAGCTTGCGGTTGTCGAGGAAAGCTTCGAAGCCGAGGGTGTAGATGCCGTCGTCGAAGGGCAGTTGCGGGCCGCTCTTTTCGCCGACGGTTTGCCAACGGATAGCATAGGCCTGTGCCAGCTGCTCCTGTTTCAACTGTCGCAGCAGCGACAGGCGGAGGAGCTTGCGGGCATATTTGTCGGCCAGATCCGGGCGCCTGACCGAGCGCGCAAAGCGCACCAGCAGCTCCAGAACGCGAGTGCTTTCAGCCAGCGGCGGCATCACGACCAGCGCCTCTTCAGCGAGCGCCAGCGCCTCCTTCACCTGGTCGCCGGATTGCAGCACGAGCATGGCATCAAGGAAGAAACGGCGTTGTTCGGCGGGCTCATTGCTGCGCCGCGCTGCGCTCAGGAAAAACTTGCCGGCGGCGAGGTATTCGCCGCCCGCCAGGGCTGCGGCTGCGGCGGCGGCGTGCCAGTCGGTCGAACGTCCCTGCCCGCTTACCGAGATGCGCTGCAGCAACTCGATGCCCAGCCGGGAATCGCCGGCAAAGTGCACCAGCAGTTCCAGCACCTGCCTGCTTTCACCCAGGGACGGCCTTAGCGCCAGCTCTTCTTCAAGCAGGGCCAGCGCCTCCTGCACCTGGCCGCCGGACTGGAGCGCAAGCATGCCATCCATGAACAAACGGTTTTGTTCGGCGGGCTCACTGCTACGCCGCGCCGCGATCAGGAAGAACTTGCCCGCCGCAAAATATTCACCCCCCCGCCAGGGCTACCTGTGCGGCCTCTGCATACCAGTCGGCAGAACGCCCCGCAGCGCTGCCCGAGAGGCGCTGAAACAATTCGATGCCAAGCTCGGCATCACCGAATAGGAAAGCCCGCCGGGCAATCTCGATCGTCATGTGCTCGGGCCAGTCGAGGACCGCCAGAGTGTGCAGCCAGGCACGCAGTCGCGCCTTGTTGTCCGTGTATTGCGCTGTCCCCGGCTGCAGGCGGGAAAAGCGTTGCTCCGCTGCGCGCCATCTCAGCCAGCTGGCTTCCAGGCGAACTTCCTTGTCGGGTGACTGGAGCAGCCTGGCCAGCGTTTGCTCCAGCTGCTCATAGAGGCTGCTGCTCAGGCGGTGGCGGGCGAGCATGAGGCCGAGTTGTGGATTGCCGGGATCGGTGCGCAGCAGATTGACCAGATAGGCTTCGGTGACGGCATTCGGCGGCGCTTCGATGATGCGATTGACCAGTGCCTTGTGCGGATAGATGGCCACCAGCACGCCCAGCACGAGCACGCCAAGCAGCGTGATCGACCACGGCGGCGCCAGGCGCGGGCGCTCAACGCTCGCGGCAGCGAGTTTCGATCGTTGCAGCAGCATCGCCGACACGGAAGGATTGAACGCCACCGGAGCTCTTCCGCGGCCGCAGTGGGCGCCCATTGGCGAGCACGCTGCAGTGGCTGGCGTTGGCCAGCGAAAACTCGATCGCCTGATGCCCCTTGAGCGCGAAGCGCAGGCCTGCCCCTTGCGGCTGCCAGTCAGTCAGGCGGGCGTTGGCATCGGCAAGATAAACGGCGCCGGACTGGCTGGCAGCAAAACGCAGCCAGGTGTCGCCACTGGCCAGGTGAATGTAGTTGCCCTCCTCGCCGGCGCGATAGCCGGCAACCCCGCCGGACGCGGCGCGGTCCGGATAACCCATGCTCAGCGGCGCGCGCAGCGTACGCAACTCGCCGTTGCCGCGGATGCGCCAGCCGCCCTCGTCCCGGGCCAGGACCATGGTCTCGAAATCCAGGGCCTTGCGGATGAAGTCGGAGGCGTGGATCAGGTTGGGCGACTGTGCCAGCGACCAGTCGTAGACCTTGTACAGCGCATTCAGCGACGCCCGCTTGCTGGCCGAGAAGGTGTGATAGTAGATATCGATCGGCTTCAGTCGGCGCGGCGATTCGGTCATCTGGAAAGTCTCGATGACCCGCTCGAAGCCGTAGAACGGGCCGCGCCAAAGATTGGTGTAAACGTTCTCGTTCATCACCGGGGCGAAGGTCTGGAAGATGCCGTCGAGCGCATAACCGAGCGGAGAAACGGCGGTCAGGCTCGGGAAGGAGCGGGTGATGATGGTATTGCCGCCATTCATGTTCAGCAGCCCGGCGTTTTCGGCAATGCGCAAAGCCTGCGCCTGGGGTGCGGCATCACCGCTCCAGAGCATGATTTGAACCGCTTTCCCGGGCGGCGCAAGATTCTTGCGGATGTAGTCGACCGAACCGACGATTTCCCTCTCCAGATTCATCGTGTAGCCGGGAATCTCGAGATGGTAGCTCTCTTCATCCTTTCCCTTCGGCGCCACCTGCTCGGCGCGATTCCAGTCAAAAGGGTGCGAAAGACTGTGGCTGGCAATCTCGATGTAGGGCAGCGCAAAAGTGCGCCGCGCGATTGCCTCCATTTCGGCGGAGAGGGCCGGGTACAGCCCGCCCGGGGCGACCTCGCCTTCGATCACCGACATCGTCGTCGGCAGCCGGTAGCGTTGCAGCACTTGCGTCAGCAGTGCTTCGCCGGCCAATGGTGTGCCCGGCAACGCGGCGCGTGAAGGATAACCGTCACCGTCGATGTGGATGAACATCAGGCGACGGCCGTTCTCGGTCGTGGTATCCGGCAGGGGCAGCGCGGGCAGGGCCAGCGCCTGCTGCAGGAAGGCAAAGGGGTCGATGATCCAGCGTGATTGCTCGGTGTTGGGCAAGTCGATAGCAGCGAAGGGATCAAGGACATAACCTCCCCAGCGGGTCAGTGCGGCAGCATCGAACGTTTGCCCCCGAGCGTCAGCCAGTTGCAGCAGGGAGCGGCCCTGGCTGTCAGCCAATTGCAAGGGAGTCAGCTGGCGACGGTCGGCTTGCGGGGCGGCCTCGAAACCGATCATCGCGTCCTGGCTGAGCACCGTCAGGCGGCCGGCAGTCCCCGATCCCGCCACGGATTTCAGACCCAGGCGCTGCGCCAGGCGGCCTTCTGCAGCAAAGGGAAAGCTGCCGAAGATGGCGACTCGCAGGCCCTGCTCGATCTGTTTCTGCAGCCAGTCTGCCACCTGGCGGCCGTGCGCCAGCGGCGCTTCGGCCCAGCTCACGATGCCGGCGTAGCGCGCCGCCAGCGGGCCGGCAGGCAGCGGCTTGCGCAAGTCGTGGAAGTCGATCGCATAGCCCATGTGCTGGATCGGCATGGCGCCAAAGCGCAGTGCCGGATGATGGATCAAGAGCTCTCCGGGGCTGCCGTCGTAGAGCATCAGGATGCGTCGTGGCACGATTTCCCGGCGCCCGATGCCGAGCGTGCTGACCTGCCCGTCGGTGACCCAGGGCTCGATGCCGAGGGCACGAATGCGCGCCGCCGTTTCGCGCATCTGGCCACGTGCCTGGGGCGGCAGGTAGTCGATGGCCAGCACCGGGACGCCGAACTCGTCACGCACGCGACGCAACTGGCCGAGCAGCCACTCGCGGTCACTGGCGGGCACTTCCACGTAGCGGCGCGCAGCCGCGTTCCAGCCCCGGAAGAGAGATTCGGCGGCGACCATGCTGATCTTGTCGCGGACGGCCGGCACGATCTCGAAACCACGGTTGAGAATCAGGCGAATACCCGGGAAGCGCTGGTGCAGGGTGTCGATGACGGCAATCAGCCCTTTTTGTTGCGCTGCTTCGTCGATCCCGCTGGCCAGGCGGTAGGAATCAAGCGTGTCGAGGAAAAAGCCGCGGTAGCCTTTTTCCCAGAGCGGGCCGACGATGGCCTCGGCAACGAAAGTCGGCAGTTCCGGCCAGCTCAGGTCAATGACCTTCGACCCCCAGTCGGTATTGGTGGTCAGCAGGTGCTTGGCCGGAATCGCCGCGGCATAGGCGCGCGAGGGCTGTACTTCGCCAATGGCGATGTAGGCATACAGTTCGCTATAGGGCTTCTTGTAGCGCTGCGGGTCAAAACCGTGATCCGCTTCGACGACGACGATATCAAAGGCCTTGAGTTCTTCCAGCGGCGCGTCGGCACCATAGTGCAGCGCGACGGACGGGGATGCCGCTTGTGCGCAAGCCAGCCACCCGAACAGGCACGCAGAAAGCGCGCAACGACGCAGCAGCCACCCAAGGCAAGCAGTACAAGCATTTGTTTTACTTACATACTCACGCATCGCCGCTCGCCACCAATGGCCATCATGCCGCGTCTCGATAAAGCCTTCCTGAATATAGAGACAGTGAATCCCCCGAAAGCAGAGGCGAAGGCATTCTAATGTAGTCGCTCATGGTGGGTCGGTTTTTGTTGGCCGCCGCTGTTGATCGATGGCCAGCCCCTTACGCCGTAACCCAAGCGCGCCAACGCAGCCTCTGAAGGTTCGTTTTGAGTCATAGGCGGCCAAAACCGTGCTTGGTCTGCGGTGGTTACCGCTTTTACATCAAGGCTGCCTGGCCGAGAAGGCTGCGGAATAAGCGTCATACCATGCCCGGGGATTGAACAGTTTCCAGCTGCGCTCATCGCCCTTGAGTTCGATGCCTGCACCCAGGATCCCGTAGCTGGCATAGAGGCCACCCCGCATTTTCTCGTCATTCAGCTGCAGGTTGGCCAGCACCAGCAGCTTTTCACCGCTCAACCGGGTATTGCTGAGGACGATGGCACGGTCGTTGAGGCGAATTTCACTGCGACCGCTGACGTCCCTGATGGTCAGCAAGTCGTTCAACCACGGCTTCTCTTTGGTCTGTTTTACGAACAGATGCACGAGCAAACCGCTGTCACGCAGGCGCAGGCTGATCTCCGCGTCCAGTTTCAGTGGCCGTTTCCAGGTCATGCGTCCGCGCTCGATGTCGATCTGTCCCCACCACAGCTTGTCCTGCGCCGCCCCTTCGCTTTCCAGGGAGCCGTTATCGATGCGCAGCTGTGTGCCCGCGGCATCGAAGCTCATCTTCTCCAGATTCCCTGCCGAGAGGCGGGTACTGATGCGCAGGTCTCCCTTGATGGTCTGCTCCTTGACGTGCACCTCGACGCCGCGGGCCTGCATCTCCAGCTTGGCGCTGCCGGTAACGCCGCTCAGCCTGAAGTCTGCCGCCAGACTTGCTTTTCCGGAGCCGATCGAGACGCCGCTCTCTTTGGGCAAATAATTGTTGTAGATGGAAATGTCCGGTATTTCGGCAGCCCCCAGAGTGACCACCGTCTCCAGCTCACGCAGCCCCTGTTTGGCATCGAAGCGTTTGCCGACGGTCGTGATCTGAAAGTCGCGCCCGCTGACATAGGCCGCCTTGTCGTCCAGCCGGCGCAGCCCGAAGCTTTTCAGAGCCACCTCCAGCTTTCCCTCCGGCGCTCCCGAAGTACCCTGCATGGCGGCCTGCAACACGCCGCTGCCGCTGGCCTCGAAATCAAGAAAACGGCTGACCAGATGCTCCGACTCGGCGGTCAGACTGCTGCCGGGTGCGACCTTCCCTTCGGCAAGCCGCAGATCCGCGCTCATGCGCGCATCGCCAGAGAATTCCAGCCCCTGATCACCGGGAAGGAAGCTGTTGAGGAAAGCGATATTGGCCACCGACCCCTCCAGCTTCACCACTCCGCTGGGCGGAGATGGCTGCCCTGAGCGGGCCGCCTTGCCCGTTGGCGGTTTGGATTGCAGGCGTAATTCCTTGACGTTGATGCGGGTCTGCAGCGGCGCCACCCCGTCGCTCGATGCCGCCGCTGCCGCCGCCTGCATCTGTACGCTGCTCCCCGAGAGGTCCAGGAGCCCGCTCGCCGGATCGGCCTTTTTGATCACCAGGTCGACACCAAGCTGTCCGACCACCGATTCCCCGAACAGGGTGCCGGCGATCTGCTCGCCGGCCAGCTTGACGCTGCCCGACAATTTCCGGCCGGCGTATTTGAGGCGGCCACTCGAACGGGCAGCGCCAGAGCTCAGGCTGAATGGCGGTTTCCCCGGCAGGTAGCTGTTCAGCAGCGCAACGTCAGGCATCAGCGCATCCTGCCAGCTCAGCACGGCCGTCGGCTCGACGCGCATCTTGCCAGCAGCGGGCAGCGGACCTGTCGCGGTCAGCTGTATGCCCTTGCCGCGCAGAAAAATGGCGCCCCCTTTCAGCTGGCGTAGCTGCATGGCCCGCAAACCCATCTCCATGCGCATCGTCGCCGCGCCGGCCAGCGTTTGAATCTCGGCGACGACGCCACCCGCACCGCTAAGCTCAAAGCCGGAAAAGCGGCCGAGCAGTCGCTCCGATTCGACCGTCAGGCGACTGGGAGAGGCCAGCTGCCCGTCATTCAGGCGCAGCTCCGCCTGCAGGCGGCCACCGCCAGCGAACTCGATGGCGTGACGCGGCGCCAGGAAGGCGTTGAGGAAATCGATGTTGGCCACCGTTCCCTCCAGCTTGACTTCGCCGCTGAGCGGCGGCTGCCCGGAAAAGTCCCTGAGTTCGGCTAGCGACAACTCCGATGCCAGCTGCAGCTGCACCAGTTTGAGCTCAGTCTGCAAAGTGGCCGGGCCGGCCCTTCCGGCCGCCCTTTGCTCGGCGGCCTGCATGCGGATACGGGAGCCGGAAAGATCGAGGCGCCGGTTTTCGAAATCAAGCTCTTTGAGCAGCAGATCGACGGCGAGGCTCCCGAGCACGGGCTTGTCACGAACGATTCCGGAGATTTTCTCCCCCGCCAGCTCAAAGCTCCCGGAGAGCGCCCGCCCGGCATAGGCCAGCTCGCCATTCAGCCGCGCCTGCCCCGAAACCAGGCGGAAAGGAAGCCCGCCGGGCAGATAGCTGTTCAAGAGGGCAATATCGGGCATCACCGCCTGCCGCCACTGCATGGACACCGCCGGCTCGCCTGGGCTTTCGCTCAAATTGATGGGCGCGGCGATCAAGCCAAGGTGAAAGCCCTCGGCTTGCAGAAAAAGCTCGTTTCCCGGCAGCCTGCGCATGGCCACCGCACGCAACTCCACCTGCAGCTGCGTTTGCCCCCTGCCCTCCTCAAGCCGCACATCAGCGTGCACCCGGCCCGCCCCCTGGATCAGGTGACGCTCTCCACGCCCACCCGAGGCGAGGCGCTCATCCAGAACCAGGGTCAAGTCCGGCGATTCGATCGATAGTTCGCTGCCCTCCAGCAAGCGACCCTGTTCGATCTGGAGGCTCGCCTGCAGGCGACCACTGCCATCCAGCTGCAGCCATTGGCTGTCGCTGAGGTAGGCGTCGATGAAAGCAAATGAGGCCAGATCGCCGCTCACGGCAACGCGACCGGAAAGAAACCGGGCCGCTGCGGCGCCCGGGTTTTCCGCGGCGACCAACTCGTCGAGCCGGATGTCGACATCGCCCTGCAGCTCGGCGGCCAGCAAGTCGCCGGCCTGCAGCTCGGAATCGCGCCGGAGATTGCCCGAGTCAAGTTGAAGCCTGCCACGCGCCATGGCCACGGGCCCATCGAGACGGTAACTGAAATCCTCCAGCCGCAGCCGCGCCTGCCCGCCGAAACGGTAGCCCTTGACTTCGAGCACCTCGATCTGTGCGATGTCTGCATCGCCAACAGCGATGCTCCAGCCCGACCATTCGCTGGCCGGCGCGGCTTCCGGCGCTGTCGGGGCCAACGGCGCCCCCGCCGCTGGCGCAACTTCCGCTTCTGGCGGTGGCACGCTCGGCGGCGCCGCATCCGCTTGCGGATCAGCAGTGGCCGTCGGCACACCACCGGCAGCCGGGTCGGCAACGGAAGCGGGCCTTGCTGCCGACCCCGAGGCCCGCGCCAGCCGATCGCGCGCCCCTGCCGTCACCTTGTCCGCCTCGACGCCTTCAAGGCGTACGGTCTTGAAGAACAGACTGCCCAGGGCCAGGCGTGCTTCCCCCTGGCCCAGCGAAAACCACCATTCCTGTTCGGCTGTCCGACCGCTTAGCGTCAAGCCCGTGACACGCAGATGGCCCGGCAGGAAGGTCCATGCGGAAGTCCATTCGATGCGCAAACGATCGGGGTCGCGGTTCAGCAGCTGCGGCAGAAAACCGGCGTTGAGCAGCAGGTTCCCCGCTACCAGGTAGAAAATCTCGGCCACGGCAACGAAGGCGAATGCCCTTAGCGCCCACTTGCCCAGTCCTGCACTGCTGCGAACCATCGCCTCCTCCATCCTCAGCTCAGTAAACACGGCCCGCCCCAGAGCAGGCGCCCGCTGGCGGAAGTCAGCTCATTTCTTCGCCGCCAGCGCCTGGATCGCTTTCGTCACCCGCTCACCAGGCGCCACCAGTTCGCTCTCCATCTCCGCCATTCGCGCCGGGTTCGCCGGTTCGAGCTTTCCGGAGGCTTCGTCGAGCACCGACTCCATCGCCAGCGACTCGGTGAGCAGTTCAGACATGCGCCGCATGTCCTGAACCAAGGGCACTCGTGGATCACCAGGACGGAGAACCACTTGCGATAAATCGTCGCTGATGCCCCGGAAAATCGGCGCATGAACGGACCGGCTGCGTTCGTCCGCTTCCCGTTCCGAAAGCCTGCCCGCCTTGACTTCATCCTGGTCGTAAGCGATCGACCTCAAGCCGCTGTCAAAACGGCTAACTGCACGCTCCAACAACGGCAACTGTGAACCGGCAAGGATCCGTCCCGGATCGACTGTCGCCAACGGAGCCATGGCCGCGAGGCCCACCGTCGCCAGACCTAGAATGGCCAGCGCGGCGATGGCTCGGCTGGCGAACACTCTTCGGTAGTGATCCAGGTCGAAGCGCTCGGGCAAAACGAAGGCAGCGAGACAGCCGGCCAGCAGGCCTCCCACGTGCGCCGCGTTGTCGATGCCGCTTTGCCCGAAGCCCTGCACGAGCGAATAGAGAACAAACAAGCCGATGCCGGCCTGCGTCTGCTTGCTGAAGGAGCCCGGCAGTTTGTCGCGATGCTGGAATAGCGCCGCCAGCAGAGCCCCGGCGACGCCGAAAACCGCCCCCGAAGCACCGACCGATACCGCCTGCTGTGCCGCGAAATGCAGGCTCAAAGCGCTACCGAGCAGCCCCGAACCAAGGTAGATGATCAGCAAGAGCCGTGGACCGTAGATCCGCTCGACGATCATGCCGGCCGTGTACAGCCCGAGCATGTTCATCGCCAGGTGGAGAAGACTACCATGGAGGAAGATGGCGCTCAGCAGCCGCCACCATTCTCCCTTCTGAACTTCGGAAGCGGCGTTGCCGCCAAAAAGGAGGAGGTTCTCTGCCGCCGTTCGCGAGAACTCGGCGCCATAGAGCAGGGTCACCAGCCAGATCAGGATGTTGGCAGCGATCAGCGCGTGCGTCGCCCAGGTGTAGGGCTGAAGCGCCTTGATGCGCTCCTGGAACTCGCGCCTCTCCCGTAGTTCGTTGCCCGTTGCCCCCGGCTCGGGAGCGATCCCGCCCAGCGCCCGACGGTGGCGACGTCTGACCGCGTCGAGAAGGCGTTCCTGATCGGCCGGCGAGAAAGCGGACAATCCCAGGGTGGGCTTCGATGGATTGTTTCCCGACCACGACTTCCTGCTGCTGCGAAACCCGTCAAGCTCCTTGAGGTGGAATGCGAGAACCGGGGTGAGCTGCTTGAGATCGAGCGCGATGGCGTCAACGTCGGCCCAGCGGAGTGTCTTTTCCGTTGCGGCGAGATTTGGCGCCTCGATCGCCTCATCACTGAGGATGACCATGGCTTGGCCAAATCTGAGTTGGTTGCGGAAATGGAGCCAGACGGGTAAGGCGAAGAGGAGCAGGATCGGCAGAGTAAGGAGCAGGTCAGTCGAAAAGCCGCCCTGTTTCACAATGACCATGGCAAAACCCGCGGCAAGGCCGGCAAAGACGTAGATCCTCGCCTTGGCCAAAGGGCTTTCGCGGGACGCGAAAAAGGTCTCGCTTGGTTGGCCACTCTGGCCACTCACCTGCCCCGCGGGCGACAAGTCGCCCGCAGCAGGCAAGTCGCCGCGATCGGCAGACGATGGATCACCGGGCTCCGGCGCAGTCGCCGCGGGGGCGCCACACTCGCGGCACGCTTCAGTGGCGACGGCATTGGCACTGTGACAGGCAGGGCACGTCCAGCTATGGTCGGGCATGGTTCGCAGAATCTTCCACAAGTCGGTAAATGGGATGCCATGCCGATAGGCTGCGGCCGTTGGATACTACGCGTCCGGCTGCAGCGCTGTAAAGCCGCGGGGCGACACATCCCTTATCGTCGGTCGCCAAGGCTGGCATGGAAAGCGCTGCATGTGACGCTGCCAACGAAGCGGACGTTAGCTTCCGCTGCACCTTGCCCGCCTGATCCGCCTGGGACGCATCCGCCCGCAGTGGTCTGCCGATCTGTTCTTCTCCGAAACCGAATGGGCCGGCGCCTTTATCCTCAACAAGAAGAAGCCACCGACGAAGGTGCCGAGAATTCGCGAGGTCATCCACCTGATCGCACAACTCGGCGGATTCCTCGCCCGCAAGGGCGACGGCGAACCCGACGTCAAATCCCTCTGGCTCAGCATCCAGCGCTGGCGTGATTTCGTCTCCGGCGTAGAGCATATGCGCGAGATCCGTCATGTCATGTGAGTCGTGTATAACGGGATGCGTTGACACCCTGGATGGTCGTTTTATCAAGCATTCGGTTATAGTTATAGGACGAGGTCGCTACAAGGCCTACCAAGATTTTTTTTCGGCATCCAAGTTTCGACGGAGATACGACGTTGATAACCAAACCTCTGCTTATCGCCTTGACTATTTTTTTTGGTCGCTTGCGGCTCGACACCAAAGATCCCTGGGCAGCCAGAAAAACAGCCAAAGGCACAGGAGACCGAACCGCAAGTCGATTATTCTGGAGCACATTCTTTGGGGTTCCGGCAAAACAGGATCGTGGAGGCTGCGAAGGCGGAATGGGTGTACTTCGGCCAGCAGATAGTCGTGATTGACGGTGAGGAGGAGAGTATTCCCCATGTGGGAATTTGGGAAGATGACGACGATAGCCACAGCGACCGGATCAACCAGTATTGGCGCGCAGTCGGCAAGTCCCGGATATCGGGTTACGATTGCAAGCAGCCTTGGTCCGCCGCGTTCATCAGTTGGATTATGCAGGCGGCAGGCGTACCGAACGACATGTTTCCATCGAGCAGCGCCCACCGCTTTTATCTAAATCATTTTATTGCCAACGCCGACAATCCATATGCGGCATGGATACCCCATACCATTTATCAATACAAGCCTAAACCAGGAGACTTGATCTGTGCTACCCGGGGTAAAATCAGGCCTCCAGAAGTGACCGAGGAAATTGAGGATTCACTCTACTCATGGCGGATGCATTGCGATATTGTCGTGGAAACCAACGGTCAAACCGTGCACGCCATTGGCGGAAATGTCCGAAATTCCGTTTCCAAAACGATATTGACCTTATCCCCCGATGGCTACGTGCAATTTACACGTGCAAGGCCATGGGTTTTGATTGTCGAAAATCGCCTGGATTGAAACTGCGCACTCATGTCAGCCCCTGGTGTTAATGTGAAAGTCGCGTATGCGACTCACGAACCTCCCTTCTCCCCCTGCGGGAGAAGGGCCGGGGGAAGCGAACGGACGGTCATGACTTTCATCATCCGGTGTATCTCGACTGACATGATCGTTAGGGACACGATCGTGCCGTATCCGGATCGACTGGAGACTTGGCTTGCGGACATCGAAACACCAAGGTCAGGCGGGGTAGGCTATTGCCTTCAAAGTAGGGTCACCCTTGGCTAACTTGTTGTGTCAGGGGACTATTGTGGCGTAGTCGGTTTGCCCGCTCTGACGTCGCGTGACTCCTCACGACCTTCGTGTTTGGTTCTCCGCTTGTCCTGCCGGCATTCGGAATTGCTTTTTTCATTGTCGGCCCTGCAGTCCCGCTTGGCTTCGCGCGAGTCCTGCCGCGAACCTTGTATGACGTCGCGCGCATCGCGGCGCTCCCACTTATGGGGTCAGGTCTTTCCCCGTGCCTTGGGCAAAAGTAAAGACCCTGCGCGCGGTGCAGCAAGCGCTGCGGCCAACGCAGGCCGCCGCGTCCTCGAACGAAGCCGATGGCACGCTGGCCACCGCCGACCCGCCCCGCGCAGGCGCCTAGCGCCAGGGTGCCACCCGGGCCAGCACCCGCCCCTCTCCGAACAAGACCCTCCCGGCAAGAAAGCATTGTCACCACGATGGAATAGAATGTGCCGACCAAGGCGCCCCTCCCCTCCACCCTCGTCGGGGAGGGGCCGGGGGAGAGGGGGCGCCCGCCCTCCAGACTATGAGCCGCAGCCGATGAGCCGACCGACCATGAGCAAACTCTTCATCTCCCACAGCTCCCGCGACGACGCCTTCGTCCGCGAGCTACGTGCCGCGCTTGCCGACCAAGACCAGCCAGGATGGATCGATTCGCGCGAGCTGCGCGGCGGCGACCCGCTGTGGTCGGAAATAGAACAGGCGATCGACGGCGCGTCGGCCTACGCCGTGCTGATCAGCAACGACGCCCTGCAGTCGAAATGGGTCGGCAAGGAGCTGCGCCGCGCGCTGGAGGTGCAGAAACAGCGTGGCAAGGACGACGGCGGCAAGCACCGCTTCCCGGTCATCCCGCTGTCGCTCGACGGCACTCAACTCGGCGTGCTGGAAATGTTTTTCGATGAGGAGCCGATCTACATCCCCGTCAGCAGCGACGCTGGCGACGCCGCTGGCATCGCCGCCGTGATGGACGCGATCCTCGTCGCCCTGGGCCGGCGCCTGCCGGCCGACGTCGCTGCCACGCCGCAACCCAGGGCCGAGCCGCTGGAGGAACTCGTCCTCGAACTGAGCGACCTGAAGTTCCAGGAGAGCGACGGCGTCCGCCGTGCCTCCGCCCGCGCCCGCCTGGTCTATGAGCCGGCCACGGTCGGCCAGCGCGAGGTCGGCTGCGCGCAGAGCTGGCGGCTGGTCGCGCCGATGGGGCCGATCGAGGCCGAGGAATTGCGCTGGTATCTGGAGAAATACGCCGTCTGGCCCAGCCACTACTTCCAGGAGCGCGCGCGCCGGGTCGAGGAGCAACTCGCCGAGTGGGGGCAGCGCCTGCACCAGGCGGCGATTCCCGTCGCCCATAGCGCGCAGGTCATGCAGGCCTGGGCGAAGATCGGCGACCGCTGCGGGCGTCGTTTCTCGGTATGGGTCGACAGCACGCCGGAGGCCGGCGCGCCCGACGCCGAAGTCGCCAGCGCACGCGAAGCCGCGACGCTGCTGCTCGGCCTGCCGTGGGAGCTGCTGCACGATGGCCACGCCTACCTCTTCCAGGGCGCCAGACCGACGCGCGTCCGCCGTCGCCTGCCGAATACCCGGGACCACGGGGTGGCGGTGGTGGCCACGCCGATCCGCATCCTGCTGGTCAGCGCGCGGCCGGAAGACGACGCCTGCGGCTACATCGATCATCGTGCCAGCGCGCTGCCGCTGGTCGAAGCCATGGAAGCGCTGCCCGGCCTGGTCCAGCTCCGGCTGCTCAGCCCGCCGACGCTGCCGGCGCTACGCGCCGAGCTGGAGCGCGCGCATGGCGAGAAAAAGCCCTACCACGTCGTGCACTTCGATGGCCACGGCGTCTACGACCGCAGCCTCGGCCTCGGTGGCCTGTGCTTCGAGCGGCCCGAGGACAGCGGCAAGCTCGACGAGCGCCGGCACAGCACCGTGTTCACCGACGAGCTGGGTTCGCTGCTGCGCGACCACCGCATTCCGCTCGTCTTCCTCGAAGCCTGCCAGAGCGCGCAGGCCGGGCAGGCGTCCGAGTCGGTGGCCTCCGAGCTGCTCAAGGTCGGCGTCGGGTCGGTGGTGGCGATGAGCCACAGCGTGCTCGTCGACACCGCGCGCCGCTTCGTTGCCGCTTTCTACCAGGCGCTGGCCGCCGGCAGGCGCGTCGGTGACGCCATGCTCGAAGGCCAGCGCCGGCTCAAGGACGACAGCTTCCGCGGGCGCATCTTCGGCGTCGGCGAGCTGCGCCTCGACGACTGGTTCGTCCCCGTCCTGTTCCAGGAAAAGGACGACCCGCAGCTCTTCAGGAGCGCGCCCGCCAGCCAGACGCTGGCCGATTTTCGGAGCGCGCTCGCCACCCGCCTCGGTGCCTTGCCGAAGGAACCCGAGACCGGCTTCGTCGGCCGCAGCCGTGAGCTGCTCGCCCTGCAACGCCTGTTGGGGCCCGACGGCGGCGCCCGCTACGCCGTGCTGCGCGGTCAGGGCGGTGAAGGCAAGACGGCGCTCGCCGCCGAGTTCGCGCGCTGGCTGGTGCGCTCGCAACAGATGCGCCGCGCGGCCTTCGTCTGTGTGGAAGGGCTGGAGAAGAACCTCGCCGAGTCGGTGATCGACCAGCTCGGCGGGCAACTGCTCAAGAAGGCGTTCTCGACCCAGGCCGACTGTGGCGGCGACCTCGGAAAAGCCGAGCAGGAGATAGCGCGCGCACTGCGCGAGCAGCCGACCCTGCTGCTGCTCGACAACATGGAGAGCGTCCTGCTGCCGCCGTTCATCGCCAGCGAGACACCCGAAGCACTCTCGCAGGAGGCGGGCGAGGAGCTGAAGACGCTGCTCGCGCTCTGCGAGCGGCTGCTGCCGGTCGGCGCTACGCGGCTGATCTTCACCAGCCGCGAGGCGCTGCCGGCGCCCTTCGACGCCCAGCGCCAGCGGCGCGAGCTGAATCGCCTGGATCGCGACGACGCGGTGAAGCTCGTCGAGCGGGCGCTGAACGCCGCCGGCGGCGATGCCGGCGCTTCCAGCGACGCCGCCCGCGAGGAGATCGATCGCCTGGTCGACGCCGTCCACTGCCACGCGCGCACCCTGGCGCTCCTGGCCCCGGCGCTGCGCGACCGCGGCGTCGAAGCCAGCCGCAAATCGCTCGTCGAGCTGATGGCGCAGATGGCGCGGCGCTTCCCGGTGGATCACCCCAATGCCCGGGAACAATCGCTCTTCGCCAGCGTCGAGCTCTCGCTTCGCCGCCTGTCGCCGGACAATCGCGAACGGGCGCGTGTGCTCGGGGTGTTTCATGGCGGGGTCGACCTCGACGCCCTACGCGTGATGATGCATTGGGAGCAGGCCGATGTCGCCGCACTGGCCGGCGAACTGGTCGCGACCGGGCTGGCGACGCCGAACCGTTTCAAGCATCTCGGTCTCAATCCCGCGCTTTGCCCCTACCTGCGTAGCTGCCTGGACGAGACGGAGCGCGAGGAGTTGACGGCTCGCTGGATCGAGGGGATGCGCAAGTATGTGCGCTTCCTTGAGCAGCAGCAGAACCAGAATTCCGAAGTCGCGGCGACGCTGACGTTGCTGGAGTTGCCAAACCTCTTTGCGCTGCTCGATCGGGTGTGGCGCGCGGCGGATGCGGAAGCGACGATCGATCTGGCGACCTCGCTCTACAGCCTGCTGTGCCGGCTCGGCAAGCCGCGCCTGCTGGAGCGGGTGGGGCAGGTTCGCGACGCCGCCACAGCGGCGCTGGATGAGGGTTGGAGCCACGCGCAATTTGAGGCAACGCGGACGCGAATCGACCAGCAGCTTTACAGCGGGCAGTTGCGCGAGGCCTTGGCTGGCGCGCAGCGCTTGCTGCAGCGCGCTCGGGACGCGGGCGAGCAGTGCTATCCTGCTGCCGATTACGATCTGGCGATGGCTTGCTCCGTGCTGGCCAGCGCGTGGCGGACAAGCGGTGGGCCGGAGCGCGCCGGTCCGCTGCTGGACGAGGCCCGGCGGCGCTTCGAAAGCTTCGCCAAGGAGCGCCCCGGGGAAGGCGCGGAAGAGATGGCGTCCGACTGCTTCGCGGAACAAGGCGGCTGTCTTCGCGATCTGGGCCGGCTCGACGAGGCCGCTGCAGCCTACGACGAGGCCATCCGCCGCGCCGAGGAGCTTACCGCTGATCGGCAGGTCGCCGTCGGTAAGGGCCAGCTAGGGGCGGTCCGCTTGCTCCAAGGCCGCTACCCGGAGGCGCTGAAAGCTTATGAAGACGCCCGCAAGCGATTCACGCAGCTGGGCGAGCCGGGTACCGTCGCGGGGATCTGGCATCAGACCGGTATTGCTTATAAAAGTGCCGGCCAGCCGGAGGCCGCCGAGGAGGCCTACCGGAAGTCGCTCGCGATTAACGTACAGCTCGGCAATGTCGCCGGGCAGGCGGCCACGCTCCTGCAACTGGGGAACTTGTATAACGACGCACTCGACCGCCCGGAGGAAGCCGTGGCGTTCTACCGGCAGGCGGCGGAGAGATACTGCGACATTGGGAACTTGGCGAACGAAGGCCGTGTGAAGAGCAACCTCGGCGACACGCTCCGCAAGCTCCGCCGTCATGCCGAAGCGCGGCAGGAAATCCGCCGGGCGATCGAATGCAAGGCGCCGTTCGGTCACGCAGCTTCGCCCTGGACAACCTGGGCCATACTCGCCGATATCGAGACCGACGCCGGCGATCTCGATGCCGCCGCTGGGGCCAGGAGCAAAGCCATTGCCTGCTACCTCGCCTACCGCCGCGACGGCGGCGAGAACCACGACGGCGAGGGCCGCATCGCCCTCGCCGCCTCCCAGCCTCTGCTCGCTGGCGACCCGGCCTCCGCCGCGTCGCTCCTCCAGCAAGTCGCGGCAGAGCCTGGCGCCGCTTGGCTCCTCCCCTTCATCCACGCCCTGCAAGCCATCACTGCCGGCAGCCGCGACCGCAGCCTCGCCGACGCCCCGGAACTGCACTACTCCATGGCCGCAGAGATCCTGTTCCTGATCGAGACCCTCGAAAAGGCGGCTCTCTGAGGCTCTGCCCCTGGCCCTTCTTTCTTCGAACTTTCAGTGCTGTTGTCTGTAAGGAATGCAGATCGCAGGGCCGCACAGCTCGATTGACGAGGCACCAGGCACCGCGACTCGGTCATTCGCCGTGCCTTGAGCAAAAGTAAAGACCTGGCCCGGCCCGTTTCCGGGTACTGCTAAAGTGCCCCCCGCTGACATTGATAAAGGCGACGCCATGAGCATCCGTGTGTTCTGCAGTCACCGTAGCGTGGATAAGCCGGAGGTCGAGGCGTTGGCGGCGCGGCTCCGTGCGGCGGGTATCGACGCCTGGCTGGACAAGTGGGAAATCCTTGCCGGCGACAGCATCGTGAACAAAATCAATGCCGGTCTGGAGGAATGCACCGTCGGCCTGCTGTTCTTTTCGAACAAGCAGCAGGCCGGGGGGCTGTGGTACGCCGCCGAGCAGGACAGTCTGACCCAGGCGCTGATCGAGGACGGCAAGCGCCTCATCCCGGTGATGATCGATGCCGACGCTCCCATCCCGCCATTGCTCCGCCCGCGAGCCCGGCGCGGCATCGACGAATTCGACGCCATCGCCGATGCCATCAGGGGCGTGACGCATAAGCCGCCATTGGCTGAGCCGATCAGCGAGGCTGCGCGGCACAGCTTCGTCATCCACTTGTCGCAGCCGGCCGCCGGACAGATGCGGCTGCTGGCGCGGCTGGACGAGCGCGACATCGGCCGTATCGACGAGACGCCGGTGCCGCGGGCGTTTGCCGTCAATCTGGCGCGATCCCTGCACGCCGACTTCGGCAGCACGTTCCGCGGCGCCCGCGAAGAGGCGGCACTGCAGTCGCTGGAGCAGGGCTTGCAGCGCCTGGGCGAGGAACTCGGCGCTGTGCTGTTCGCCGCGCCCATCGGCCCGGCACTGGCGCAGGCGCTCGATGCGCTGGCGGTCGGCGAGCAGTTGGATCTGGTGTTCGAAACCGCCCAGCCGCTCTTCCTGGGCCTAGCCTTCGAAGCGGCGCGCCTGCCCGATGGCCGCCTGCCGGCGCTGCTGCCCGGCGTCGTCGTCACGCGCCGGGTGCCGGTCGCGGTCGCGGTCGCGGCAGCGCCGAGCGCTGCTCCCCTAGCCGGCCCGCTGAAAATCCTGGTCGCCGTCGGCGCACCGGATGAAGGCCGCAGCTCCAGCATCCCGCTTGACTACGAACGAGAACTGCGCGACCTGCTCGACGCCGTCGAACCAGCGGCGCAGCACGGCAATGCGCAGGTGCGCATTCTGGAAGTGGGTCACCCCGAAGAAATCCGCCGCGCCCTGGCCGCGGACGCCTACCACGTGCTGCACCTGTCCTGCCACGGCAGCCCGGGCAGCATCGAACTGGAAGACGAAGACGGTGCTGCGGTGGCGGTCAGCGCCGCCGAGCTGGTCGCCACGCTGCGCCAGGCCGGCCAAGCGCTGCCCCTGGTCTTTCTGTCCAGTTGTCATGGCGGCTCGCCGGCCGGCGAAGCGGCGGGCTTCGCGCAGGCCCTGGTGCAGGCCGGTGTGCCGCAAGTGCTGGCGATGCAGACGCGGGTGAGCGATCGCTACGCCATCGAGCTCGCCGCCGCCTTCTACCGGGAACTCAACACGCCCGAGCGGCCATTGGCCAGCCGCGCGCTGGCGCAGGCGCGGCTCGCCCTGGAAGCGGCGCGGCGCCGCAAGCTCGCCCTGGCGCCGGCACCGGAATACGCCACCGCCGCCCTGTACTGCGCCGGGCCTGAGCAGCCCTTGCTCGATCACCGTCTGGATCAGCGCCCGCTGCGCCGCCCGCCGGTGCATGAAGTCGATGCCCAGGGGTTACCACGGCTCAAGCTGGGGCAGTTGATCGGTCGGCGCCAGCAAATGCGCGCAGCGCTGGCGATCCTGCGCAACACCCCGGCCGCCCAGGACCGCTACGGCGAGCGCGCCGGTGTGCTGCTGCAGGGCATCGGTGGCGTTGGCAAGAGCGCGCTCGCCGGTCGCATCATGGCGCGGCTGAGCGAAGACGGCTGGCATTGCGTCACCCTGGCCGGCGCTTTCAATATCGACAGTCTCGCCCGCGCCCTGGGACTGGCCAATGACGACGACGCCAGCCGCCTGAGGAGCATCTGCCAGCGCCTCGCCAGCGAGCGCCTGTTGTTGGTGCTCGACAACTTCGAAAGCAATCTCAGTGTGGGCGGCGAGGCCTGGCTGGACGACACCGTGCCCACCTGGCTGCAGCTGCTGTGCCAAAGTGCGCGCACCGGGCGGCTCTTGCTCACCGCCCGTCACCATCCACCCGCTTTCGCCGCCTGGCTGGAAAGTGTCGCCCTGCCGCCGCTGTCCCTGGCCGAGACGCGCAAGCTGATCCTGCGCCTGCCAGAACTCGCGAAGCGCGAAGGGAAGGATCTGGGCACGGTGCTCACACGTATCGGTGGCCACCCACGCATGCTGGAGTACCTCGATGCCCTGCTGCGCGGCGGCCGCAGCCGTTTGCCGGAAATCCGCGCCCGGCTGGAAGTACAGGCCCAAGCCGCCGGCGTGCCACTCGACCAACCGCCCGCCGACCTCGATGAGGCCATTGCCCAAAGCCTGCGTGTCGGCGCACATGACGTGCTGCTCTCCGAACTGCTGGCGCTCACCAGCCGGGAAGAAGCCGCCGCCCTGCGCCAGGCGGCCGTCTCCAATCTACCGATGCCGGTCAGCGGGGTAGCGCATGCCGTGCACGATCGCCCGCCCACGGGCCCGGAAATCAGCGCCGCCCGGCGAGCCCTGCAGTGCCTGGCAGAGCTTTCCCTGCTCGTGTTTCCGAGCCCGGACGAGGTGTTCGTGCATCGCTGGACAGCGGAATGCCTGCTCCAGCCCGGAGCGGAGCTGGACCCGGCGGCCTGCCGCGCCACCTACGCCCGTGCCGGGCGCTACCGGCTGTGGCGAGTTGAAAATGAAACCCGAGACCTGATCGATGGCATGGAGGCGGTGCGCAATCTGCTGCAAGCGCAGGATTACGACGTGGCCAGCGGGGAGGCACTGAGCATTACCGAGTTTCTGCGCGGCGCCAATCAGCTCGCATCCGCCGGCGGCTTCGCCGGCGAGGTGCTGCAGGTAATCCCANCNGCCCACCCGAATTATTCCGCCCTGGTGGATCAGGAGGCCCGTGCCCTCGTTGCCCTCGGCCTGACCGCACAGGGCCTGGCCGTCTACCGACGGCTGCAGGATTTGCTTGCGCAGCGCTGCTGCGCCGAGCCCCAGCGCGCCGACTACCAGCGCGACCTGTCCGTCTCCTACGANANNCTCGGCGATCTCATGCGCGNCCTCGGGAACGGCGAGGCCGCCCCGCGAATACTTCCGAGAAGAGCCTCGACATCCGCGAACGACTCGCACGCGCCGAGCCCCAGCANGCCGACTACCAGCGCGACCTGTCCGTCTCCTACAACCACCTCGGCGATCTCATACGCGAGCTCGGGAACGGCGAGGCCGCCCCCGAGTACTTCCAGAAGGGCCTCGACATCGCCGAACGGCTCGCACGCGCCGAGCCCCAGCGCGCCGACTACCAGGGCGACGTGGTGGTTTCTCTGATGCACATGGCGAATATCGATCCGGCGCGGGCGCGTGAGCACTACGCTCGCGCGGTGAACCTACTGGGAGCCCTGCGGGCGGCCGGGCTGCAGGTGCCGCACAGAGACGCGATGATCCTGGCGCTGGAACGCTGGCTAGCGGATTCTTCCGGCTGAGATCGGCCAAGCCGCAGGACGAGCGACGAGCCATCGCGGCCGGTGAGGCTGGACGCCTTCGATCGAGGCATTCATCGTCGCCTGCGATCGTTTCATCGCGGTGATGAAACCGTCGCTGCGCGAGGGCGATCGCTGCCTGTTTTTGATCGCAGCGCCGAGCGCCGCCGGCGAAGGCTGTAGCGGATCGATCGACAGCTGCATGAGCACCGATCACGCTTCGATCTTTTTGATCCACTCTTCATCTTTGCCGATCCGCAGCGGATACTTTTTGATCCAGGCCTTATCCTTCCGCAGTCATCCTTCCATCGCCGGCAGCGAAGGATCAATGCGCGACATCGATCGATCATTGCGCATCATGGATCATTCCATCGTCGCCATCGATACGCCGATGAAAACGATGGAAGCCTGGATGATTTTCACCGACGCGTGGATCTTTTTCAGCCAGGCTTCTATCGCGACGATCGAAGGCCGATCCTTCAGGATCGAAGCTTCAACCTCGCGCGCTGATCGTCGATGGAGCGAGTTCGAGCAGGCGAGCACTTTATTACTTCCCCGCTCAGCGGCAGGCCGCCTCGTGCCCTGCAAAAGCAAAGACCTGACCCGCGCATTGCGTCCCGGCCCCGCGCCCTTGCATCGCGCCTTTGCGTCGCGTGACCCCAGCGATTTGTTCCTCGCGTAGCGGACCCTCTTTGAACCCATAGTCCAGCCGACGATCAGGCAGCTACAGCAGCTGCCCGATCGCCAACAGCCAACAGGCCTCTATAAGGGCTGTCGGCCAATGGTCCCCACCAGCCCGGCACGATAGGCCGCCGAGCCGACAAGCACGCGTTCGCCCTGTATCTGCGCACGTCGCGCCACAAGTCCCAGGCGCGAAGCAACTTCGGCATTCTCGCTTCGATCAAGGAACTCGTAGAGCGAAGCGACAGCCTGGGTCAGACGCTTCTCGTCACTGGCTTGCTTGGCATCGAGGCGTGCTGCATACCAGTCACTGGCGAGGACGCTTTCGCGGGAAAACAGCGAACGCACTTGCGGCGACTCCAGGCCGTGGCCAGCGGCGGTCTTGCCGTGCGCCATGATCTCCAGCACGGCCTTCAGGGGCGGGCAGGCCAGGGAAATCGTGCCATCAGTGAAGTAGCTTTCGGCCACCCGCTGGTGGGTGGCGACGATATTCGCCACGCCGTCGGCAAAGATGTCCATGTCCTGCAGCTCGGGGCGCAGCATTTCCTCGGTGAACACGGCATGCGGATGCAGAAATATGCGGCCAAAGTAGGTGCTGGCCATACGCGCGGTCATCCGGTAGCCGAGCCGGCTGGCCAGCACGGGCTGACCACGGTGCTCGAAATCGTCCACACGTTCAAGGGCACCCCGGGCAATCAGATTCTTGGCGTCGCGTTCACTGGGGCTCATGCGGGCAAAGACTTCGGGCACCAGCAGACTGACGTCATGATCAACGCGCATGTTTGGCCCGACGTAACCGGCAGAGGAAACCCAGCCGTCGTAGCCAGTGAGTGCGAAGGAGACGAAAGCCGCATTGAGGTCGATGATCGCCGGCAAGGCATTGAACGGTCCCTTGGTCAAGGCGCCCTCCGAACCCGCCCCGGTCGTCGAGGGTGACTTGCCGGTCATCGAGCTGATGAACTCGATGAACAGCTCGGGCAGTTCCATGTAGTGCAGGGGATTGTAGGGACATAGCGCGCGGATGCCTTCCTCCGGAGGGTTGTTGCGGCGACCGGCGGCGACCACATGCACCGGGGTCATGAGCGGCTCGGCAGTGGCTTGCCGGCGCAACAAACGCATCGCCAGCCTGGCAATTTCCGTGTCTTCCGGGCAGGCGAGGTCCGGGCGCAGCTGCAGATAGCGCGGATTCTTCGTCGGCTTGCCATCGACGATACGCGGATGTGCCGAGGAGACGAAATAGGCGGGCGATGATCCCTCGGGCGCGTTAGCCGCGGCCTGGATCAGGTTCTGCATCGGCGGGGTAAACTCATTGAAACCAATCGCATCATCGAGCAGTTCGCGCGCATCCGCACCGTCAAGCGGCTGGAAGTTGGAGATGAAGCTCCCCGGTGTCGCGATATCCGCTTCGGCCTGGCCATCGTAGCCGCGATGGATGGCGTCGTCCGGCCTTTGAAAGAGGCGGCGCTCGCAGTTTTGCAGGTACTTGCGTGACAAGGTCCCGGACTCTCCGGCAATCGCGCTGGCGGGGGCGACGACACTGGCGGTGATATCGTCCTCGGTCTGCACCTTGCCAGCCGGGTGAAAGTCATGACGCAAGCCGAAGACACGCCAGGCGCCGTCCCTCTCGAAACCGACGCGCAGGGTATTCACGACCAGCGTGCTTCCGTCCAGCTTCAGTGAATTCCCCGGCCGACCGTTGATCAGATCCACCGAGTAATGACTGCGCCAGCTATCGCCCCATTCCGGGCGGTGAAAGCGCTTGACGACGAAGACCAGCTCCTTGATATGTTGCGGAATAGCGCTCAACCAGGTGTTGTAGGCCTCGTTATAATCCCGTCTCGACGGGGTGAGCAGCTTGATGACGCTACCCAGCGAACGGTCAGCACTCAGTATGAGCCGCTGATCAAGGCCGTTCTTTTCCTGATCGCTGTAGCGCCCGGAGAAATCACGCGCCAGAATGGCGGCCACCGCCTCCATGTCCTTTTCCACGTCGGCAACGAACACGTTGCCGACAAGTATGGCGTCCGAAATGGCCTTCGATATCTCGGACTTCCCTCCCCCGGAAACAGTCGCCGGCTTGTGGCAGGCAGTCACTTCCGCCGAGGTTCCGACGAGGTTCCACTGGCGACGATCGGCACGCGATGACTCCATGTGTACCCGATAGCCGTTGGGGCCCATATAGGTCTTGCCGGCCTGCAACTTGATCGACGAGGTCGCGCCATCCAGGCTTGGCCACGAGACGGTGCGTGAGCGCAGGCTGAAGGTGGATTTCGCGGGCACCAGGACGACATTGCGCTGAAGGCGATCAATGGCATGCCCGGCCAACTGCGCGACAAAGCGTTCGGGATCGCGTGCCAGCACCTCTTGCAGCGAGTAGTCATCGCCCGCCGTCAGATCGGTATACTCCTGACCCTCGTTATAACTCGGAAACACCAGCGCGCCGCCGGAATGCTCTTCTTCGGCAGAACCGAACAGGTTCGCCGAATAACTGATCTGCGTTTTCACTTCTTTCTTGCAGTAACCAAAATAATTGTCGGCAATGAGGGTCACCACCACGCCACGCTCGTCCCGCGCGCACAACTTGAATGCACTACCGCCGTTATACAACTCGTCTTCGTTCTTGTAGCACATGCCATCGCGCCGCTGCAGCGGCGTCGCCGCATCCCAGTGCGGGAGACCGAGCAGGTGTTTCGGCACATGCGTGAGATGCGGCGCGAGAATCACGCAACCGGTGTGGCCGGTCCAGCCATCCGGGTCGAGCGAGGAATCATTTTCAGGCAAATAGGGATCGCCGGCATTGCCAAAAATGCTTTCGACGAAATCGAGATTGGCGACCAGCGCCCCGGGCACGAAAAAGCGGGTTTCCATGCGCTTCTCGGTCGTGAAACCGGGCACGGCAGGCACCACCAGGGGACGCAAAAGCAGGGAAACGAAGCACATGGCCGGTGCCTTCTCGCCCGCCGTAAACGGTAGCTGCAGCGATTCAGGCGGCGGATTCAGGGCCAGGGCCAGCAGCTTTGAAAAAGCCAGCTTGGGCACCGCCCGCTTGTCGTCGGGAATCGGCAAACCACCCTCGACGATGTGGAAAACGCCCGCGGTGGTGCGCCGATCGCTGGCGGGATTGTGCAGGACCCCATTGCGCAGACGATAGCTGCTGAGCAGCGGCGACTTGTAAAGATCCCCATTGGCGGGCAGGGAAATGCCGCGCGCCAGCCCGGGCTGGTCGAGCACCAGGGTTTTCCCCGGCAAACGGGGTGCGCGACCGACATCGGCAAGATACTCCTTGAGAAAATTCTGAATCCGGGTATCGACAGGGCAAAGCTTATCGGAAAGTCGACGGCTCATTTCCCGCTGCCGCGCGAGAATTGGTGCCATGAGTTCGGTGATGGACGCGCCATCATCGCCGGCCGCGAGGGGCAATTCGAGCAGGGCAAGACGAAGATTGATCGCCGCGTTCAACTCTGCCGTATTGACAGACGAGGGGGCGATAGCGGGGTTAGGCGTGGAATCCATAGGGGCTTCTTTCAAAAGTTGAGCACAGAGTATGAAGCGGTCGGCAGCGAAGTGCTGCGCCCGGCAGGTTGTTGGTAAAGAGCGCCGTGACGGCGGCGACAGGGCCAAGACAGGCCTGGTCCGCAGGACTCTTCAACGGGAGTTCGGTTTGCGCGATCTTGTTCGTGTGCCGGTCCGTCATCGACCGGGGCAGCGGATCGGTCCGCAAGCTCAGTAGAACATGAACTCAAGGAGCCGGCAAGCGACCTGCAGGCGCTTGGGCAGCGCCTGAAATGGCGGCAGCATCGCGCGAGCAGGCCGTCGCCGACGCGCCGTTTCCCGAGTTCGACAGGCTCCGCCTTAGGCGCAGTCGCGGGGACACGGGGCTGAGCGCAGGCGAGCGGCAGCGCGTAATTCTCCCCATCGTCGTAAGAGTTCAGTCCCCACTCGTAGTAGAACGGCTGAACCGCGTTGGCTGTCTGCGCGTCACGCCCAACTTGCTGCGCAGTGGCACGCTCGCCAGATCGACCAACTGAAGCTCCTTTAAGGGCTCCTAACGACCCAAACCTGCCGGTCAAGATTTTTCACAGCGGCCGTTCGCCAAAAAGACCGCCGCGTCGGAGGTGGCCGTTGGTCAGGCCAAGACGATGTGGGTAACTAAACGGCACGTCAGAAGGCGGACGGTCAATAAGCACAGGACGGCGTCGGTCGACAGCTGCGCCCCGGACTTGACTAGCGCCCATTCCGGGGGCGGTTCTAGACCGTCTGCAGCTACTCATTTTGCGTAGGTAAGGACGCCAAGTAGCCCGAAGCCGAAACCTCTCAACTCCATAGAACTAAGGGTCGCTCCAAGATTTATCTAACGTCATCCAAACGGCGCCGGTTTCAACGACCTCTGCAAAGCGCAGCGCAGAGAATCCGTCGGGGAACAACGTATCGTTGATGCAATCAAGCGCTTTTTCGGCAGGATTCAGTAGTTGACGCTCATCTCGCAGAATTAGGTGAAGTGTCTCCAGCGAAACCACCAAGAAGCCATCGATCAGCTGTTGATCCAACTCAATAGATGTATCGATAATCCAACAGTATAGGTGCTCATCTCCGCGCAGGTCAGTGCATCCCAATCTCGTCCGCAGAGCCGCATCCTGTATCAAAGCGTGCATTACCGCAGGGCGTTTACGCTTTAGCTGCCGAGCGGCCTTGCGAAGGGTGTTTGTACGATGTAACCAAACCTCGTGCGGTGTCGTACGGACGTACCCAGATTTTATCTCCAGCAAGAGTACCACCCCATCGCGATAGCAGATCAAATCGACCTCACCCGGATCTTCTTGCTGCGTACGTTCGGGCTGGTAGCCCACTTCCACGGCAAAACCACGCCGGCGCAATTGATCCGCCAGCCGCAGTTCGATCCGCCGGGTCTCACTCATTTGCTCAGATCGCCGAGAGCCGATACGACGAAGGTTGTTGATCGCCGCAGTCAAATTGTTTTGCTCCGCCACAACCCAAGGGAACTGAAAATTGTAACCGCCAATCTTGTAGAAAGGGCGCTCAGAAAGTGTGGGAAGCGGCAATCGCGGCTGATCCCGCAAGCGCTTCGAAAGCGTTCTAAGATCATTCGTCCAGAAGTTCAGGATTGCCTTGGCTGTCAAGCGATTGCCTTTAGGATATTTTCGACAGACTGTCCATCCCACAGTTCTCTCAATTTTTTTGTCCTCCTCGGCCCAGGTCATGGGAAAGCGATTTTCTCCATCGACCAGTCCATTAAACGCCAGCTTACTCAAAGCCCGAGCCACCACATTGCATTCGGCGTAATGCTTTTGGAACGGCTGAACATAGGCGTTCTGAAAGAACACAGAATGAAGCTCAGCGAACAATAAGGTCTGAAAAAAGATTGGCATGACCGCCTCCGGCCACTTCAATCTCATCATCAAGGCCATAGATCTCTTTCAACACCAGCTTACTGCGAATCGCTTTTAGGTACGCTATCGCATTGAGTTCATGATTTTCTGCGCTACCTATTTGAATTTCAGCCAATCCTCCCTCACAGAATTCGACACTCCCACGATTTATCCAGTAGCTCCACAGCGCCTGGAATTTTCGTTCAGTTCGACGCCACGCTTTTAGACCATCCCCGGTCTCGTTATAAATTACCGCTCTGCCGGGTATAAGCTGGTAGCGACAGTCGTGGTCAAAGCAAAACCAGTCGATCGAGCCCTCGTAATCAATGCGTTCCTTCGTGGCTTCAAACATTACGGCAAAGGCTTCAAGGTTCTCCACGCACTCCTGCGTTACTGCGGGCGAGGGGAAAATGATCGGCGAAAGATGTCGCTTCAGTGACCAGCCGATGCGCTCGTCGCTTAGGTTGAAGTCCTCATCGGTACAGTGACCAAGCTTGTTAGCAATGATGCGGCTATAGACTTTCCAATCGTCATTCCCTAAATCAGTCGGCTTCCCCGGGATGAACTGCTCATAGGCCAGAATACTCAGATAGGACAGCGTTTCGAGTAGAGAGAGATGGGAAAGAGACTTCTGAGTAGTATGAATTAGCTGGTCAAACGGCGTGAGCTGTTCCTCGAGACGGTCACAGACGCCAAAAAAAAACCCGCCAGCCTTCTCCTTCGACTCGACTTCTTAGAAGCTTACAAAGATTAGAGTTTTTTCTGAGAAACAACTTGGAATATCGGATTGCCCATTGAAGAGTATCCGGAACGGTTTTTGCCAGATGTTCTAGTAGCTCACCTGAAATAGCGGAGTCATGTAGCAGAATCCGACTGAGCGCCAGGGCGGATAATTCCGATGTGTTGACGAGATCCGCCGCCAGCCAGAACGGAGCAGCTGCAAGTCCCGTTGCGCGATCGCTCCAAGATAGGTTTTTGCCAGCTGGCCGCTGGTCAAAAAAAATGGTGGAGACATTCATCAAATGCTTCGTTTCGACCGAACCGTTTCTCGTAATCGGCGAAAACAGCCAGATAGTGCTGCAGACATTGGTTGGATTTTCTACTGAGGTCAGGCAACTAAATTTCCTACGCTCTGTGTGCGGCAGCTATTTGGCGGAAAGCATGAATGGAAAAAAACGGGCTCTCAACTGCATTTGATCATGAGCTGCAGCGACAAGAGGGATAGCTATAGCGCCGGCGATACTCAATAAGCACGTCTGCGTGTCCAATTTTTTTCATTGATGCCTATTTGTAATTATGGCTCACTGTCCCGAAAATATATACAGCAGCAATGGAGCCTAGCACCCTCCGAAGGGCTGACCTCGACCAGAGACAGTCCGGTCATTCGTCGGCGCGAAACGTTCAACAACGTAGCGATGGCCGCAAACGACCCGGAGCGGAAGTAGCCTAAACCAAAAAGCGGCCATTCCATCTTCCAGATTGGGGGTATGAACAAGCAGATCGTCCGCCGAACGCTGCGCTACGCCGGTTGTGAATTGACTTTATCCGCCAGGATTTCGGCAGTTTTCTCGACTCCTACCTGATGGAGGTCGATATATCCGATAGTCGAATGTATTCCAACGACATCCACATTATCTAGCCGTAGCGGGAGAAGATACTCATTGGTTCTCTTGTTGGCGGCGGCCTTCCCAATTGATAATTCAAAGTCGCTCCAATCTCGCTCCGGGTAGGAGTTTGATAAGAAAATGACCATGTAAAGAGCCTCATTTGCGTAGATTTCGGAGAGCTGAACTCGAAGATCTTTCCCCCATAACTGCGCTTGCTGATCAAAGTCATAGAATACCGTGAGACCACGATCCTTTAATGCGCGAACAAATTCCTCCACCGTGGCACGAACGTCCCCAGCGAAAGAAACGGCGACGTCATATGAATATTGACTCGATCGAAGTTGGATCCGCGACTTAATATCATCAATATCAAGAAGGTTCAGATAGAACCGGAAAGCGGGATCCTCGATAGAAACATAGGTGCCTCCCTTTTTGTAAAAGAGAATGTCACGCAAGCCTTTTTGCTCGATCACGTCGCTGAGATTATTCATGCAGTTGTAAAAGGATGTCGCCTTTTTCCCGCGCTCCTTTGGATCAGAAATAATACTAACAATCGAACGATAGAGCGCTTCTGCCGGAATTTCTGATGAGGGAGAGTTGGCAATAAAAGCAACAATATCAAAGTAGGTATTGTGAACAGATTTCGCCTGTTGTTTCCCTTTTGCCAAGCCGACTACCTTATCACGGTATTTGCCGTGAAAAATCCTTAGAACCTCTTCCCTGATATGTTTTAGCGTAGTATCGATAACCGTGAGCTCGGTCTTTGTCTCCGCGATTTTTGCATCGATGCAACAAACTCTTGCGATGACATGAACGATCGACGGCACACCATTGGACGCCCTTACTATTTCGGAAGTTAAGGACTCAGAAAATTGAATGTTCAGGACATTTGAGCCTAAAACAAGTAGCTCTCTACAGAAACTCTCACTTTGCGTTTTTAATTCATATGGGTCGTTGCGAATACCAAGTTCAGGATCCGTCCCATACAACTCTTCTGCTGAACTGGCAATTCCAATGACGATGAAGCGAACGCCTTTTTCATGCCATAGCTTAAGCTTTGATGCGATTTCAAGGCGAGCACCCTGCTTAATAAAGTGGAAGTCATCGATTACGACGAACGTTACCAGTTTTAAGAGATCAGTAATTTCGTTGAAATTCGGCGCTATTCCAAGCTCCTGAGCTAGAAGTAATAATCCTGAATCTACATCAGCATACTGCCGGCCATTGATCCAAAGGATATCGGAATCGAGAACGTTCAATTCGCGCAGCAATTTTCTTGTAATAGTGGTTTTCCCCGTGCCGGATGCGCCCGACAGGGTAATATGCTTTCCAGGTGCTTTAAACGAGGCCTTGATGTAAGGATACTCTTTCGGATCTACAAAGGTCACCTCAGGAAACGCGGCTTCATTAAATACATGTTCAAGTTGCATTCTGAATTCCTTTTCCTGCGTAGGAAAACTACTGCTAACGATCTGCACCGCTAAGAATAAAATACTGGCATATGCTGGAAACGCCTATGGCCGCTTTGTGGCATCATTCTTGAATGACAACTTGTGGCCGGCTACGGATCGACGCCATCCCGCGCCTACTGGCTGCTCCTCACACAAAGGTGAGCTTCGTCTTGGCGGAGCGGACGTTAAAACGATCAAGCTAACGGGCGCGGGCGCGTTAGCGCGAAGTATCCTTGTTTGGTGCAGTGTTAGAGCTAGAGCTAGATACATTACTTTAACGTCGTAACACCGCATTCATATTTACTTTCAGATCCCGTTCAAGCTTCTTACAGCCGCGGGGAGAATAATCGTACAATAGAACACGACGATGCCGCAGATCAAATGGGATATCTTCTATCGACTGAGCAAGGAGCAAAACCTTCTTTTCTATCGCATGACATATTCCCACTTCGTAGAACACGTTGGCGTTTTTTCCTGGTTAAATCCGCAAGCACAACGTCGGCTTTCTGAATGCTACCTACAATGTCTTCAATAATAGCGTTGGACCCAAAAACGTCGTCTCCACGTTCGCAGATTAGATTGCATTCTTGCTCTAAAATTGGTTTGACGAAGTCTTCGTATACGACCTCTAAGTCAGCATCTTCGAAAGGCATCACAACAAAGCATTTATGAGTTTCGTTTTTGTAAGCTTTTTGATTCGGTTTTTTCTATTTGTCACTTCGGGAGGGCGTGCCTTAAACAATTCAATCGCTTGCTGAAGCTCTTTGCGCAGCGCTCTAAGCTCCTTCTGATTTAGTGGCCGTGCATCTCCCGGTTCGGGCCCTTCTGCTGCGGTTGGTCTTTTTTCCAGAGATGCCCCATATAACACTCTCCAAACCATTGTTATAGTCTTTTGTAAAATCTACTGCTTGAAACATTCCAATGCTATCAGGTAGGCTGCACGCTTTTGTAATCAGAGGGATAAAACGGAATTTTGGGTCTAAGCTGGCGCGCCACAATCCAATTGTGGTTTCTTTTTTTCATCCATGGCGATTCAAGATAAGCTGGAGAAACGACCAGCAACATTACGTCAACTGCGGCAATTGCGGCATTAAGTGAATCAGCCAAGGAACCCCCAGGCTGTATTAATTTATCGTTTAAAAAGTGTACATTTCCCTGAAAGCTACGATCAAGATCGCCCACCAGTCGGTCAGCGAACTCCCTATCCTTACCTGCGTAGCTAATAAAGACCTTCATTAATTTCCACTGTCCGTAATTGTTTGATCGCTCTAGCGTTGTTTCATGTCGGCGGTTTTCCGCGTAAAATTGATGATTGTTTCATAAATTGACGTCGCGCGGCGCTGGGAGCCTTAACGCAGTAGGCGCTACTCCCTATGTGTGCTGATTCTATAGAAGATAAAAACCGTGAAAGGCAGCAGTTCGCAGTGCTAGGTTTATAGCATACACTTAGTTCGCTCCAATGGCCGCTTTCGGCAGACTTCCCCACCGTCTCTTCTTGGCCGACTTCCGCCCGTCGTCGCCGAACCGAAGGCAGGCACAACTCTCAGCGAATTCCATCGACGGCAAACGACCCAATCCGGCCCGCCAGGATTTTGCGAAGCTGACCTTCAACGATTTAGGGCCCATTGGTGTGTAACCCATACCTGATGACAACACAAAAATCGTTAAGGCGCGGCGTAGGCTGGTCGCGCCCGTTCTGAGTTAGTGACGCAAAGAAGGTGCGCCTTAGACCCTTGGATATCTCAAGTTGAACACCGGCGCCCAAGCGCCCGATGTTGCAGATATTATTCTTGTTGTGGCCTTGCAGAGCAGGATTTGCATGCTCTTGGACAGAATATCCACGGTCTTGAAGAGTTGTCCGAAGAGACGCTAGTGCAGAAGCATGGAGGCCGCCCAAGAAAACAATCTCACCCTCACTTTGCTCACCATGAATAGTTATAACCATGTCCGAGGCTTTAAGCAAGCTGAGACATTGAGGTTCGTCAAAGTTGGAGCTTGTGATGTGCAAATCGCTGTTGCCTTGAGACTTAAGGCCCTCAAACAGGTAGACGGACAAATCATTGGCTGCGACACCTAAGCTTATCTCCGAGGTTCCGGGCTCAATGGCGCCAGCGTGCGGTGCAGCTACAACCACAGAGCTGCCGTTATTCCGCGCTAGCACGCTGTAGGAGCCCGAAGGTTCCGACGCAGATAGCTCCGAGAAGTTTGAGTACTTGTCTGACATTGGAACTGGGCTCTGACGTTTGAGTTAACCGGCTGGACGCCGCAGGCGGCCAACCCGAGCGGAACGAAGTGGAGCGGTATTGAACGCGATGTTAGCCCTTGGCATGGTGCTTCCTCCTATTCTCCGCAGACGAATGCAGTGTGCGTGCTCGCGCAAGCAAAGACTCCCAGTCTTTAAGAAGTTGTGCGTAGCTCTTCTGCTCTTCAGGCGAGAGCGCCGTTTCCGGCGATGGTGGATGATAAGGGTGGCGCTTGATGTACGCCTCAATTCGTTCGATTTGCACTTCAGGATCACTGCGAAACCTGACCCTGACAAAGGGCCGCCAATCATCATCTCCGCGCGAGTCATTGCATGTTTGACATGCCGGAACAGTATTTCCGATAACTAGTTCGCCAAAGCGTGTGACTGGGATAAGGTGGTCTGGGACGATCCCTCTGTTTTCCTTTGTTGCGTCACTACCACAAAAAACACAAAGGCCATCAAATTCATCTTTGAGGTGTTGCCACTGTGCTGTTGGCATAGTTTGACGTGGCGCGACGATCTCTCGCAGACCGCGCGAGACGTTATATTGCATTCGTGTGAAGTGCTTAGTGCCAGGCATATGTGGGCTAACGCTCAGCTAACCGGTGGAGGCGCGTGAGCGCCGGAATCCGCGTTGAGCTGTTTGCTATGCCTTTGTATTTCGCGCAGCTCTTTAATGTTGCTATTCAACTCTTCTCTTGTAATTCCATTATTGACTGGATCAGGAAAACCTAGAGCCTCGCAAACTTCTTTACGGTACAAGTCTAATCTGTCGAATTTATCGGCCGAATCTCCAAACATACTCTTCGAAATTAATGAAAGTCTATTTGATGCTAACGCGATTTTGTCGGGTCTTGGTAGGCCGCAGATATTCTGTATCTTTCCGTAAAATGGGATCAAATTCTGACTAGAAACTAGTTTTGCACCCAATCTCTTTAAATTTTTTTCCTGCTGATAACACCTCTTCCTTTTCAAGGACAGAAGCGCCATGAATAATTGAGTGATCATTTGCTAAATAGAAAATGACTTCTGAAATCATTTCTCGAAGTTGCTGTATCGGCTCAATCACGGATTTCAGAATAATCTGGCCTAAGACAAACACAAATACTCCAGCGACAATAGTTGAAAAAATAGCCATCCATTGTTCCCATTTGACAAGGCATGTTATCGGGAGACAGTTTTGCGCCCTAACTCCGCCGCCTGCTCCCTAACTCGGCGCTGCGCAGACACACTGAAAACCTTGCAGCGGCACGGTTTGCACCGTGTGCTTTCTGGCTTTGTGCAGAACTAAAACATCGCGGAAGGCAATACATTGCGATGTACGGCGATAGCATACACCCACGGCGCTTCAATGACTGCTTTCGGCGGACTTCACCAACGTCTCTTCTTGGCCGTAACCCGCCCGACGCCAAATGCTTAGGCGGCCGTAGCCATGTGCATATCGACATGGATGTCACGAAACGGACAGCGCAAGGCGCCAGCCTCGGTGCGCTCGACCAGCCCCAATGTAACGAGTTCTGCTGCATCCTCGTGCACACGTTTCACGTCTCGTCCCAAACGGCGTGCAAGTTCGCGAACCCCGACCGTGCCGCCGTCGTACTGCAAGGCCTGGACGATGGCCCAGCGCCGTTCGGTCAGCCTTCCAAAGAAGGCTGCCGGCGTCTCGAAGTTCAGGGTCTCTCCCTCATAGGTCGAGGCTGTCGCGGCCTTTCCAGCCTGACGCAGGGCCGCTCGCCAGTCGGAGCCCAAGGTGATTGTCAGTCTGCGTTTGCTCATCGCGCCCTCCGTTTATCCACTTCCTTGATGAAGTCCTCGATCAACTGATCGATCGTTGAGAAACAATATGAAAACTCCTGGCCGTCAAGATGGCAGTGATCGCCCTTGCCTCTCTCGTTATCAAAGCCGACGACGCGCGCTCCATCGACGACATACACGAGCCGGTACTTGAAGCCATGCGCCGTTGGCGGCACGGGAACAGGCAGGCGCCAGACAATCATCTGAATGATGCTATCGTCTTCGGAGACATCCTTGAACTCAGTGATCAGGGTCGCCTTCATGTTGGCGATCATCACACCGCCAGATGTCCGTTGTCAATTACGACAACACGCAGGCTCCGAGACACCTCAGCGTTGAGTGGTGACCATGAGCGCACTATCGCAGCGAGATTTTTGGCAGCCCGCGTCATGAAATGCTCCCGCCACCCGATCAGAATCCGCAAGGCTGCAAGTTTGGCAGCGTTCAGGTCCCAGAGGCTAGTGGAAACGTGGATTTCCGACTTGCCGACGGTGCGCCAGCAGAGGTGTGGGGACAGAAATGCGAACAGCGTGGATGCCGCTGGAGCGGCGATAGAGACCCGGGTTCCCGTGCATGTGGGGACTAGCTTGCCGCAGTCTTGCCGGTCACCTCGCGAAGCTCAGGGCCAACTTCAATGAAACAATGAAATCAGCACGATAGGCGGGAGGTGGAGCGGGCGAAGGGAATCGAACCCTCGGCTCTAGCTTGGGAAGCTAGGGTATTACCATTATACGACGCCCGCGAAGGGCGCTATTGTACGCCGCTTGTGGCGCGCTCGACAATGCCGAAAGCTGACAGCCGCCCGCCAGCGTGTCTATAATGCGCCGATGGACATCCCCGCGGCCCTCCTGTACACCATCCTCAGCGGCATTGCCGAGGCGGCACTCGAGCCGTCGCCTGACCCGCAGTTGATCAACGAGCCGACGGTCATGGCGCGTATGCTGCCAGCGAAAGCAAAGATGGGCGTCCTGCTGCCGCCAAGGGGCGACGGCTACGTCACCATTGATGACCAGCTGTGGCGGCTGGCGCCGACAGCGCAGTTCCGCAACGGACGCAACCTGATCGTGATGCCGATGCAAATCCAGAGCGCAGCGGAAGTCGTCTATCTCCCCAACGCTGCGGGCGCGATCCATCGCGTCTGGATGTTGACGCCGAGCGAAGCCTCGGCGCCTCGCCCGCGCTGAGTCACCGCAGCCACCCCAGCCACCTCATTCACACAAGTAAAACATGCCAAAAAAACTGTTCATCCGCACCTTCGGGTGCCAGATGAACGAGTACGACTCGGACAAGATGGCCGACGTACTCGCTGCATCGGAAGAAATCGTCAAGACCGACACCCCCGAAGACGCCGACATCATTCTCTTCAATACCTGCTCGGTGCGCGAGAAGGCGCAGGAGCGGGTTTTTCACGACCTCGGCCGGGTACGCCTGCTGAAGCGCGCCAATCCCGACCTGGTAATTGGCGTCGGCGGTTGCGTCGCCAGCCAGGAAGGAGCGGCGATCGTCGCCCGCGCGCCCTACGTGGACGTGGTCTTCGGACCGCAAACCCTGCATCGCCTGCCGCAATTGATCGCCGAGCGGCGACGCCTGGGCAAGTCGCAGGTCGACATTTCCTTTCCCGAAATCGAGAAGTTCGACAATTTGCCGCCGGCGACCGTCGCCGGCGCGACCGCTTTCGTCTCGATCATGGAGGGTTGCAGCAAATTCTGTTCCTTCTGCATCGTTCCCTACACCCGTGGTGATGAGGTCTCGCGGCCCTTCGATGACGTGTTGACCGAAGTCGCCGGCCTGGCAGAACAGGGGGTCAAGGAAGTGACCCTGCTCGGCCAGAACGTCAATGCCTACCGCGGTGCGATGAGCGGCAAGGGCCAGGCCCAGCCCGGCGAGGAAACGGCCGACCTGGCGCTGTTGATCGAATACATCGCCGAGATCCCGGGCATCGAACGCATCCGCTACACGACTTCGCATCCGCGTGAAGTGACGCAACGACTGATCGAGGTCTATGCCAGCGTGCCGAAACTGGTTTCGCATCTGCATCTGCCGGTGCAGTCCGGCTCCGACCGCGTACTGGCGGCAATGAAGCGCGGCTACACCGCGCTCGAGTACAAGAGCCTGGTGCGCAAACTGCGCGCGGCGCGCCCCGATCTGTCCCTGTCCTCCGACTTCATCGTCGGTTTCCCCGGCGAGACCGCCGAGGACTTCGAGAAGACGATGAAGCTGATCGACGATGTCGGTTTCGACGCTTCGTTCTCCTTCATCTACAGCGCACGACCAGGCACTCCGGCGGCCGACCTGACCGACGACACGCCGGCAGCGGTGAAACTCGAACGTCTGCAGCGCCTGCAGCAGCGCATCGACGGACTGGCGCAGGAAGTGTCGCTGGCCATGGTCGGCAGCGTGCAACGGGTACTCGTCGAAGGGTTGTCGAGAAAAGACAAGAGCGAGCTGGCCGGGCGCACCGACAATAACCGCGTCGTCAATTTCGCCAGCGATTCTGGCGACGCCACGCAGTGGCTCGATCGCTTCGTCGATGTGCGCATCAGCGCCGCTCTGCCGCACTCCCTGCGGGGTGAGATGGCCAAGCAAACTGCGGGAGAAGTGGCATGAACGCCAAGACACCTGAAACCAAGAGCCGGGCCATCGAGCTGCTGCTGTCACCGGTCAATAACAAGCACCTGGCCAACCTCTGCGGCGCACTCGACGAGAATCTGCACCAGATCGAAACCGCACTCGACGTCTCGATCGCCCGCCGCGGCGAGCGCTTCACGCTGCGCGGCGACAGCGCGCAGACGGCGCGCTGCTCGGAGGCGCTGCAGCAGTTCTACGCGCAGGCCAGGGAAGCGCTGTCGGTCGACGAAATCCAGCTCGGCCTGATCGAGCTTCTCAATCGGCCGGTGCACAAGGTATCGTCGGGCGGCGGCGTCTCGCCGGCGCTGATGACCCGCAAGAGCGAGCTGCACGGCCGTACGCCGCGGCAGATCGAATACCTCAAGCACATCCAGGAACACGACATCACTTTCGGCACCGGCCCGGCCGGTACCGGCAAGACTTATCTCGCCGTCGCCTCGGCGATCGACGCCTTCGAGCGCGAACTGGTACAGCGCATCGTCCTCACCCGCCCGGCAGTCGAGGCCGGCGAGCGCCTGGGCTTCCTGCCCGGCGACCTGAACCAGAAAGTCGATCCCTATCTGCGCCCACTTTACGATGCCCTCTACGACCTCATGGGCTTCGAGCGCGTCGGCAAGCTCTTCGAGCGTGGCGCCATCGAGATCGCGCCGCTGGCCTACATGCGCGGGCGCACCCTCAACCATGCCTTCATCATCCTTGATGAAGCGCAGAACACGACGCCCGAGCAGATGAAGATGTTTCTGACGCGCATCGGCATCGGCGCCAAGGCCGTGGTCACCGGCGACGTCACCCAGATCGACCTGCAGCGTGGCCAGAAGAGTGGCCTCATCGAAGCCCGCCAGATCCTCCAGGAGGTGCGCGGCATCGCCTTCACCGAATTCCTCAAGGAAGACGTCGTCCGCCACCCGCTGGTGGCGAGGATCGTCTCGGCTTACGAAGCGCACACCGCGGCCCTGGAAGCGCTAGAGGCCAAAAACAGGGCCCGACACCATGCCGAAAAAAGCTGAGCTGCTCGAAGTTGAAGTCCAGTACGCCTGCGACCGCCAGGACCTGCCGAAAAAGCCGCGCGTCCGCGCCTGGGCACGCGCGGCACTGGCCGAGAGCGGGAACCAGGACGGGCGGGTGACCGTGCGTTTCGTCGCTGCCGATGAGGGGCGACGGCTGAACCGCGAGTACCGCAGCCAGGAGGACGCGACCAATGTCCTCTCTTTTCCGTACGCGCTGGAACCACAGCTCTGTGGTGACCTGGTCCTCTGTGTGCCGGTCGTCGCCCGCGAGGCCGCCGAACAGGACAAATCGCTGGACGCACACTACGCGCACCTGGTCGTGCATGGCATGCTGCATCTGCAAGGCCACGATCATGAAGAAAGCGAGGAACAGGCGAGCGCGATGGAGGATCTCGAACGCAGCATCCTGGCTGACCTCGGCTATCCGGATCCTTACGGCAGCGAGGACTGAGGCGATAGCGGCGCGGCAGCCCTGGCAGCGTCCAGGCCATCGCCGCTATCGCCTCAGTCCTTAAAGATCAGCTTATGACCCCCAGTAGCGGCACCCCGGGCTGGCTCGAACGCCTTTCCTCACTTCTCGTGCGCGAACCTGAAGATCGCGAACAACTCATGAAACTGCTGCAGTCGGCACACCAGCGCAAGCTGTTCGATGCCGACGCGCTGAGTATTACTGAAGGCGCCCTGGCCGCTTCGGAAGTCACTGCGCGGGAAGTCATGGTGCCACGCCAGCTGATGGAAGTCATCGATGCCGAGGATTCGCTGGAAACGATCATCGCCCAGGTCAATCGTACGGCGCACTCGCGTTTTCCGGTCATCGAGGGCAATCGTGACCATGTAATCGGCATCCTGTTGGCCAAGGATCTGCTGCGCGTACAGCGTGAGGATGATTTCAGGCTGCGCGACTGGCTGCGGCCGGCGATCTTCATTCCGGAGTTCAAGCGCCTGGACGGTTTGCTGCGCGAATTCCGCATCTCGCGCAACCACATGGCGGTGGTGATCGACGAATACGCAGGTGTCACCGGCCTGATAACCATCGAGGACGTGCTCGAGCAAATCGTCGGCGAAATCGAGGACGAATACGATTTCGACGCCGAGGATGCAGACATCCAGCTCGATCAAAGCGGCCTCTACCGGGTCAAGGCGCACACCGCGGTGGACGACTTCAACGAAGCCTTCGGAACCGCCCTGGGTGACGGACGAAGCGCTACCGTCGGCGGCCTGATCCTGCGCCAACTGGGGCGGGTGCCGGCCTGCAACGAAAGCATCGCCATCGACGACACCAGCTTCCAGGTCTTGCGGGCGGACACTCGCCGCATCTACACCCTGCTCGTTTCCGCACCCCTGAATGCCGACGACATCCCTGCCTAACAGACCCTTGCGCTGGCGGCTCCTGACAGCCCTGCTGATCGGCGCCGCGGGAGTCTTCGCTTTTGCGCCCTTCGGCTGGTTTCCGGTCAACTGGCTGAGCCTCGGTGCCCTTTTCGGCCTGCTCTGCGCCGAGGCCGATGGCATGCGCAGCGCGCGCCGTGGCGCCCTGCTCGGCGCGACCTTCGCTTTCGGCCTGTTCCTGGCCGGCGTGAGCTGGGTCTATGTCAGCCTCAGCGTCTTCGGCGGCATGCCGGCGTGGCTGGCGGGCCTGGCGACGCTTCTTTTCTGCCTGGTGCTGACCATGTTCCCGGCGCTCGCCGGAGCGCTCTACGTGCGCTTCGCTGCCGCCGGCTGGCTGCCGCGGGTGCTGCTTTTCGCCAGCCTGTGGACGCTGGCCGAGTGGCTGCGCTCATGGGTGTTCAGCGGCTTTCCCTGGCTCGCCGCGGGCTACGCGCAGGTCCCGCCGAGCCCGCTCGCCGGCTTTGCGCCAATTGTCGGCGTCTATGGAGTGACGCTTTCGGCGGCGCTCGCCGGCGCGTTGCTCGGCGAGCTGCTGCGCTGCGCCCTGCGCTCGGCAGAGCAATGTCGCGCCGACCAGGGACGTCGCTGGCCGGCCCTGCCTTTGCTGACTCTCGCGCTGCTCCTCGGCACCGGCGCCTTGCTGCGTGAAGTGCGCTGGACGCAGGCCAGCGGCGAAGCACTGTCAGTGGCGCTGCTGCAGGGCAATGTTGCGCAGGAGATCAAGTGGCGTCCCGAGCGCTTCGCCGATTCGCTGCGCGTCTACTACCAGCTGGCGCAGGAAAACCCCGCGCAACTGACGATCCTGCCGGAGACCGCCCTGCCCGCTTTTCTTGACCAGATTCCCGCCGAGTATGTCGAAGAACTGCGCAAGCTGGCTTTGCGCCAGCAAGGCGAGTTGCTGCTGGGCATCGCGGTCGCCGAGGGCCGGCAATATTTCAATGCCGCGGTAAGTCTTGGCGCGACGCCGTCACAGCGCTACAGGAAAGTGCATCTGGTGCCCTTCGGCGAGTTCGTCCCACCAGGCTTTGCCTGGTTCATGGCCATGGCCAATATCCCGATGTCCAACTTCACGGCGGGTGCAGCGCAACAGCCCCCCTTGCAGCTGGCGGGACAGAAGGTGGCCGTAAACATCTGCTACGAAGACGCCTTCGGCGAGGAGATCATCGGCGCACTGCCAGCGGCGACGCTCCTGGTCAACATCTCCAATGTGGCCTGGTTCGGTGACTCGCTGGCGCCGGCACAACACCTGCAGATTGCCCAGATGCGTGCCCTGGAAAGCGGCCGCATGATGCTGCGCGCGACGAACACCGGCATGACCGCGATCGTCGATGTCGATGGCCGCGTGCGCTCGGCCCTGCCTCCCTTCACGCGCGGAGCATTGGTCGACAAAGTGCAGGCTACGCCGGCGCGACCCCCTTCGTGCGCTTCGGCAACTGGCCGGCAATAACCCTGGCAGCGCTGCTGACCGGACTGCTGGCACTGCTCGGCCGACGCAAGCTTCCGGCAACAAGAACGAGCAACCGGCACGCGCGCTGAACGCGTCGGCATGTAGTAATCTGTGGAAATCTGCGGATATTGAAGGACTTTTCCCGGTCGTGATGAGCAAGGCCATGTGCTTGTTGGCAGCGGCGGCGCGACGCGCGTTTTTTTGGCGGCTGGTTTATCCGCAGATTTCGCAGATTTCGCAGATTGATAAAAGCGTGCGCCGGCATCCCGGACGCATTCTCTGCTTGACAATGAATCTCGTTTACATGGCGCCAGCGATGCTGTAAAAAGAAGTGCAAATCCCAATCGGAAACAGAGGCAGTTTTCACGGAGGGAGCAATGATGTTCAAAGAACTGATTGTTGCCGTATCTCTGACTTTAACCGTGTTTTCCCCCTTCGCTCTGGCCGCGCCGGAAGCCGCAAGCAGCGCCAGCAGCATGCGCCCGAACTCGCCATGGAACGCCGCTTACCCCGAGAAGACTGCGGCCCTGACATTGATGGGCGACGCCAAGGCCGGCGAGGACACCTACCAAACTTACTGCGCAGCCTGCCACCTGCCGAGCGGTGGCGGCAATCCCGACGGCGGCATCCCGCAGTTGGCCGGTCAGCACCGCACGGTGCTGATCAAGCAATTGGCCGATATTCGTGCCGGCGTCCGCGACAACCCGGTGATGTATCCCTTCGCCATCGAGCTGCCCGACGCACAGGCACTCGCCGATGTCGCAACCTATATCGAGACACTCTGCATCCCTCGCGGCGCGGGCCAGTACGAAGCCCCGGATGCGGCCGAGCAGATTGCTCGCGGCAAGCGGCTTTTCGAAAAGGAATGCAGCCTATGCCATGGCCTCAGCGGTGACGGCGTGCAGGAGAAATTCTATCCGGTCCTCGCCGGGCAACATTACGCCTATCTGCTGCGCCAACTGGCCGATATCCGCGCCGGCAAGCGCGGCAATGCGCATCCGGACATGGTCCGGCTGATCGCAAAATACGACAATGCGCAACTGGTCGCCCTCGCGGCGTATCAGGCGAGCCTGGCCACGCGGCCACGCGGATGGGTCACGCAGCCGCGCTTCTGCGCAGCGGAATGATTTAGCTCCACCGCCGGGGGCCCGGCCGGCGCCTCGGCAGTGCCGCCGGCCGGCATGGACGCTGGCCTGCGTGGCCGCCAGCAGGGGAGTCTGGCGCCAAAAGCGATTCTTGTCCGGGCAGAAACCAAGTAAAATCCCCCCTTTTCGTCTGTGCAGAAACTCTCCCATGCCTACGTTCCAGGAAGTCATTTTGCGTCTCCAGAATTTCTGGAACCAACAGGGCTGTGTGCTGCTGCAACCCTACGACATCGAAGTCGGTGCCGGCACCTTCCACACCGCGACCTTCCTGCGCGCCATAGGCCCGGAGCCGTGGAGCGCTGCCTACGTGCAGCCGTCGCGCCGCCCGAAGGACGGTCGCTACGGAGAGAACCCCAACCGTTTGCAGCATTACTACCAGTATCAGGTGGTCCTCAAGCCCTCACCGGACAACATCCAGGATCTCTACCTCGAGTCGCTGCGCGCGCTCGGCATCGATACCTCGGCACACGATATCCGCTTCGTCGAAGATGACTGGGAAAGCCCGACGCTGGGTGCCTGGGGACTCGGCTGGGAAGTGTGGCTGGACGGCATGGAAGTCACTCAGTTCACCTATTTTCAGGAAGTCGGTTCGCTGTCCTGCAAGCCGGTACTCGGCGAGATCACCTACGGCATCGAGCGCCTGGCCATGTACCTGCAAGGGGTGGAGAATGTCTTCGATCTGGTGTGGGCCGAAGGACCGGGCTACCGGGTGACCTACGGCGACGTCTTCCACCAGAACGAAGTCGAGCAGTCGAAGTACAACTTCGAGCAGGCCAATGTCGAAATGCTCTTCCGACACTTCAGCGAGCACGAATCAGAAGCCCGCCGCCTGATCGCTGCCGGTCTGGCGCTGCCCGGCTACGAAATGGTGATGAAGTGCTCGCACGTCTTCAACCTGCTCGACGCGCGCGGCGCCATCTCGGTCACCGAACGCGCGGCCTACATTGGCCGTGTGCGCGCGCTGGCCCGCGAAGTTGCGCAGGCTTACCTTGATTCCCGCCAGGCCCTCGGTTTCCCAATGTGCAAGACGACTACCGGCCGCGAGGGGCAATGAAATGAACGATACCGTCCTGATCGAGCTGCGCAGCGAAGAGCTGCCCCCGAAATCGCTGCGCCAGCTCTCCGAGGCTTTCGCGGACAGCGTTTTTGCGGCCCTGAAGGCGCAGCAGTTCACCGCCGACGACAGCGTATGCACGCCCTATGCCACGCCGCGCCGACTGGCCCTGTCGATCACCGGCGTCGCCGCCCGCCAGCCCGACCGCATCCTCGAACGCAAGGGCCCCGCGCTGGGCAGCGCGCTCGACGCGACCGGCAAGCCGACGAAAGCGCTCGAAGGCTTCATGCGTTCGGCCGGCGTCAGCTTCGAGCAACTGCACAAGGCGGCTGACGGCAAGAGCGAGTACTTTGTCGCCCGCATCGAGAAGAAAGGCGAGACACTCGCCGCCTACCTCGCCGAAATCGTCGCGCAAACGCTGAAAAAACTGCCGATTCCGAAAGTCATGCGCTGGGGCGACTCGGAGCACCAGTTCGTTCGCCCGGTGCACAGCCTGATCCTCTTGCACGGCGAGCATATCATCGCCGGCGAAGTGCTCGGCCTGCGCAGCGACCGGCTAACTCTCGGCCACCGCTTCCTGTCCTCCGGCGAAATCGTTATCGACAACGCGGCCGCGTACACCGACAAGCTCGCTGCCGGCAAGGTCATCGCCTCCTTTGCCGAACGGCGTGCCGCGGTCGCCGCCCAGCTCGACACGGCCGCCAAGCGCCTCGATGCGCGCCTCAACCCCGCCGACGGCCTGCTTGACGAGGTGACGGCACTGGTCGAATGGCCGGTCGTCTATGCCGGCCAGTTCGAGGCCGAATACCTCGAAGTGCCGCAGGAATGCCTGATCCTGACCATGCAGCAGAACCAGAAGTACTTCCCGCTGCTCGATAGCAGCGGCAAGCTGCTCAACCGCTTCCTGATCGTCTCCAACATGCAGGTTGACGATCCCGGCGCGATCATCAGCGGTAACGAACGCGTCGTTCGCCCGCGCCTGGCCGATGCACGCTTCTTCTACAACCAGGATCGCAAAAACGGCTTCACCACCCGCGCCATGCGTCTTGGCGCCGTCGTCTATCACAACAAGCTCGGCTCGCAGGGCGACCGCGCACAGCGCCTCGGCCGTAGCGCGCGCAACATTGCCGAAAAGCTCGGCGCCGACGGCAACATCGCCGAAAGTGTCGGCCTGCTGGCCAAGGTCGACCTGCTGACCGACATGGTCGGCGAGTTCCCCGAACTGCAGGGAATCATGGGCCGCTACTACCTGCTCCACGAAGGCAATTCGCCGGAATTTGCCGACGCCGTCGAGCAGCACTACCGGCCGCGCTTTGCCGGCGACGCCCTGCCCCAGGGCAGCATCGCCTGTGCCGCTGCGCTGGCCGACAAACTCGACGCCCTGGTCGGCTTTTTCGGCATCGGGCAACTGCCGACCGGCGACAAGGATCCTTTCGGCCTGCGCCGCGCCGCTCTCGGAGTGCTGCGCATCCTGATGGAAACGCCGCTGCCGCTCGACCTGGCGGAGTTGATCGAGACCGCCGCGCAGGCACTGCAGGCGCAGGGCATTCAGCTCGAACCGGTCACCCAGCCGCTGCTGGTCTTCATGCTCGACCGTCTGCGCGGCACGCTCAGAGACGCCGGCTACTCGATCGACGTCATCGAAGCGGTGCTGGCGCAACAACCGACCCGCATCGACCGGGTTCCCGCCCGCCTGGCAGCGGTACGCGAGTTCCAGCAGCTGCCCGAATCGCTGGCACTGGCCGCGGCCAACAAGCGCATCGGCAACATCCTGAAGAAGGCCGATGCGAACCTGCCCGAAGCGGACGTCGCGCTGCTCGAGGAAGACGCCGAGAAAGCGCTCTTCGAGCGCGTGCGCCTGATCGCCCCGCTGGTCAAGTCGCACGTCGCCAACGAGGACTACGCCGAGGCGCTGAAAGTACTGGCTTCGGTACGCGCCGAGGTGGACCGTTTCTTCGCCGAAGTGATGGTCAATGTTCCCGACCCCGCGCTGCGCGGTAACCGTCTGGGCCTCCTGAAAGCGCTCTTCGAGCAGTTCAACGCGGTCGCCGACATCGCCAAGCTGGCCGTATGAAACTCGTCATCCTCGACCGCGACGGTGTCATCAACTACGACTCGAAGCAGTTCATCAAGTCACCGGCCGAATGGCGGCCGATCCCCGGCAGCCTGGAAGCCATCGCCCGCCTCAATCAGGCCGGCTACAAGGTGGTCCTGGCGACCAATCAGTCGGGCGTCGGTCGCGGGCTGTTCGACATGGATACGCTGAACGCCATCCACGACAAGATGTGCCGCGCGCTGCAGAGCTGCGGCGGCCGCATCGACGCCATTTTCTATTGCCCGCATTCGGTCGACGCGCATTGCGCCTGCCGCAAACCGAAGCCCGGCATGTATGAGCGTATTGCCGACTGCTTCAATGTCGATCTGAGCGGCGTCCCGGCGGTCGGCGATACCCTGCGCGACCTGCTCGCCGCAGCGGCCGTCGGCGCCCAGCCGCTGTTGGTCCTGACCGGCCTGGGCGCGCAGACGGTCGAGGCCGGTGGCCTGCCGGACGGAACGCTGGTCTTCCCCGATCTCGCGGCGGCCACCGAGCATATTCTGCTCTCCTCGTGATGATCGTTATCCGTTCGGCGCTGTTCCTGCTCCTGGTCAGCCTGTGGACGATCCCTTTCGGAGTGCTCGTCACGCTGGCCATCGCCTTGCCGATCACTGCGCGCTACGCGATCATCGCCTTCTGGCGAAGCGGCTTCATGGCCCTCTCGCGCCACGTTCTGGGCATTCGCTACCAGGTCATCGGGCGCGAAAACATTCCCGCCAGGCCATCGATCGTCCTCGCCAAACACCAGGCGGCGTGGGAGACGGTCGGCCTGCAGGAGATTTTTCCGCCGCTGGTCTTCGTGCTCAAGAAAGAGCTGCTGCGCGTGCCTTTCTTTGGCTGGGGCCTGGCGGCGCTGAAAATGATCTCCATCGACCGTGCCGCCGCCAAGGACGCTCTCAAGCAGATCTTCGACCAGGGAGGCGACCGTCTCGCCGCTGGCTACTGGGTGGTGATCTTCCCCGAAGGCACCCGTGTCGCGCCCGGCGAAACCTGTCGCTACAAGCCCGGCGGCGCGCACCTGGCGGTCCGCGCCGGCGCGCTGGTGGTACCGGTGGCGCACAACGCTGGTGAAATCTGGGGAAGGGATGCCTTCCGGATCAAGCCCGGCCTGATCACCGTCAGCATCGGCCCGCCGATCGACCCGGCCGAGAAATCGGCGGCCAGGATCAACACTCTGGCCGCGGCCTGGATAGAGGAAGAAATGCGCCGCCTCTCGCCGCACCGCTACCCGGCGCCTGCCGCTGTCGTAGATGTCGTGGCTGCCTGACGCGGCCTCTCCCGGCGAGCCTTCACTGCCTGCGCTACCCGCTGGGGAAACAGCCCGCAGCATCGAACTGGGCGAGCGCACGGTTGCCTATGTCTTGCGCCGGGCCAGCCGGCGCACCATCGGATTGACCATCGACCACCGCGGCCTGCGCGTCGGCGCACCGCGCCGTGCCTCGCTGCGCGAGGTCGAAAGCATGCTCCTGCAGCATGGTCAGTGGATCGGCGAGAAACTCGACGAATGGTCCACGCGGCGAGCGCCCGAAGTGCTGCAGATCACTGACGGGCTGCAGCTACCAGTGCTCGGCAAGCCGCTGCGCATCCGTCTCGCGCTCGGCGCCAATCGCGGCGTCTGGAACCTGCAGGCGACCGAGCCGACACTCACCCTATGCCTGCGCGCACCGACAGAAGCTGCACGCGTGCTCGAGAAAGCACTGCGCGAAAAGGCCCGCGAGCTGTTCGCCGAGCGCCTCGCCCACTACGCGCCGCTGCTCGGCGTGACGCTGCCACGGCTGTCGCTGTCGTCAGCGCGAACGCGCTGGGGAAGTTGCAGCCTGCGCAGCGGCATTCACCTCAACTGGCGGCTGATTCATTTCCCGCCAACAGTCATCGACTACGTCGTGGCGCACGAACTCGCGCACCTGCGCGAGATGAACCACAGCCCGGAGTTTTGGCGCATCCTTGGTGCAATAGTTCCTGATTACAGGGACTTGCGTGCCGAACTCCGCGAGGTGTCAAAGGGTCTTGCACGGTTTTAGCAGGTGGTTTGCCGGCGGGAGCATGCCGTGCTTGCCAAAGGTCGCAGTAGCGATGGCCGGGCCGGCCGGCGGTGCCTGCTCGGCGGCACAGACCGTTACTCCTCGGCATCTCGGTCAAGTCGTTTCTGCGCTCCGCAAGGCCGGCATGATGGTATCAACGTCAGCGCCGCGAACTTGCCGTGGCCCCGAACTGACGGCTGCGTATGACGCAAGCTCTTCGCTGCTCAGACGTCCGACGAGGGGCCCAAGATCCGAGAAACGCACGTTCTGATTGATCAGGTTGATGATGTACGTGTGCCGCAAGGCTGCTGGCGATACCGATGCGGCGGCGTCCAGCCCAGCATCCAGCGCGGCGCAAGTGATCCGGGAGATGATCTCGGATGCCGCAAGTTGCTGCCCTGATGAAGCGCAGAACAGTAACTTGTCTGGGTCTTCGCCGCCATGTTTCTCCAGTGTCTGCGCCAGCCAGCCAGGCATCGCCAGTGTCCTTGCCCAGGCGCCACGCACGCTCAGGTGCGAGCTCGCGCCGTCGACATCCTTGACCGCCAGTTCCCTGAGCTCATCTAGCGTCAGCCCAAGAAGCAGCGTCGCGCACAGCAAACGCGCCTCGCCGTCGGCGGCAGCCAGCAGAGCGGCAAGCTCGTCCTGAGTCAGTTCGCGGCCGACGCTCGCCGCCGTTGGCAGTTGTGGAAGGACTCGGCAAGCGGCATCGTAGGTCAAGCCGGGGAGTGGTTTCGGCGCTTCGACACTCGGGGTCGGTGAAGGCTGGGAGACGACGACCGTGGTCGTCCCGAGCGCTGCTGGCGCTGGCGAACGATTGAACAGTTCGACGAACCACATGGCCAGCAAGCCGAGCGAAAAGGACGCGGCCAGGTTGATCAGGCCATCGCGCAGATAGTCGGGGCGCCATGGTTTCTCGGGCACACTGGCGGACTCGATCAGCGTCAGCTTTGGCTGGCGGGTGTTTTCAGTCGCTTCGAGCTTGGCCAGGCGTTCGCTGGCATTGCGTCGCGCTCCTTCGAGCCGCACCAGATCGTCTTCCATCGCCTTGGCTTCCTGGAAGTTCGCGGCAGCCACCTGCGCTGTTCGCCGTTGCTCGTCGAGCTGGCCGCGTAAGCGTTCGACCGTCGCACTAGCTCCCGCCGCGTCTTCTTCGGCGTTCGCCAGCGCCGCCTGCTGACTGGCCGAGCGGCTGCTCAGCAACTGTTGTTCGAGTTCGCTCAGGCGCGCGCGCAGGGCTCGCGCCGTCGGGTCCATGGCCATGAACGCAGGCGTATAGCTACGTTCCATATCCCGCAGTTGCTCGCGGGTCACAGAAACGCGGTGCTCTATCGAAGCCAGCGTCGGGTTGTCTTTGGCAAGAACGGGACTGCGGCCGCTAGCCGCGGATTCGCGCAGGGTGCGCAGCCGGGCATCGGCTTTTGCGAAATCCTCGTTTGCCTTGTTGAGTGACTCGGAGAGGCCTTTGATCCGCACCAAGGCCTGATTTTCACTACGTTCGGACGAAACGACGCCGCTTGTTTCCCGGAAGGCCGCCAATTGGGCGCGTTTTTCGGCCATGCTGTCGCCGAGTCGCTCGACTTCGTCGCGTAGATTGACAATGGCTTCGTCGGAGGCATTGCTGTGCGTCGTCAATGACTGCTCATGATAGGTTTCGATCAGCGTATTGACGACTTTCGTCAGCAGTTGCGGCGAAGCCCCGGTAGCCTGCAATTCGACGATATCCGTCCCCAGGATTGGGGTGGCGGTGACCGCGTTCTGCAGGGCAAGTGCAGCATCGACGCCCACGAAGGGGTCATCGTGACCGTCTTTGAGCAAGCGGCGAGAGACCTCCTCGAAAAGGGGGCGACTGGTGAGGACCTGGGCCTGCGTGAGCACGTCGATCGGCTGCGCAGGCCGCAGCTCCGCGTTCCAACCAGCGCTGCTCGCTACCGTCTGGGCAGCCACCGCGCCGGATGAAATTTGCACGCGTGCAGTCGCCCGGTATTCGGGCGAACGGAGCAGATTCCAGGCCAGTCCGGGCAGCAAGCTCAAGGTGAAGACAATGAGGAATACGCGCAGTCGTCGCCGATTGATGCGCCGGGCCGCCGCTGCGGGATCGCTGTAAGGTGACGAATCGCTAATGAACTTGTCGCCAAGAGATGAGAGCGAGAACATGGAATTGCGCCTTTCCAACAAGTTCGATCCGCCTTGCCAGGCCCGAACCCAAGGGACCGCAGCCGTCGACCGGAGTGCCGACATGCGCATTCTAATCGCCTGCCTCACCAGCCGCTGCTTTCATTCGTCGCCGTGCCGAAGCCACTCGTCAAGGTCGCGCCAAGCGACCGGCAGAGGCTTTGTTGGTCGACCATCGTAGAGTGGTGTAGTCGCTGCCGTCGTAGGCAGCGGCTGTCCAATCGAGGTCGTGATGCGTCCGCGTCAGGCACGCCGGGTAGGCATGGTGCGCGGAAGGGCAGGTTTTCTCGTGCCTGTCCGAGGTTCGCAAGGTCCGAAAGGCACACCATAGACCACGGCCCACGCTTCTGGGCAATCGTCGCCTGGCTGTGCCCCGACTACCGAGCCGAGAGCCGCGCGCCAGGAACTGAAACGACTCGCCGCGACCTGCCCGCGCTGGTAGTGGCAGGCCGCGAAGACAGATTAGTTCGTCGCCAGGTGGTGAAGCGGCAGCGCTACGCTACGCGCGCGGGCACCGCGTGCCTTCCGCGAATCTACTTGCCTGGCCAGACATGTTCCTTATCGCTCGCTGCCTTGCGGGCATACAGGCAGTAATCCATGTCGCTGTTGAAGATGTGCCCGACCGTGAGGCCAAGCACATAGTTCTGAAAGGCCAGTCCGGGTTCGCCAACGACACTCCCGGATTGCGATTTGTGGAGGCGGTCGAGGATGATCTGCAGTTCGTGGAGCATCACCTGATGCTCCGCCTTGTGCGCTGCGAGTTCGGGATAGCCGATCTCGGCCAGCAGTTGCTCCTCGTAGCGGAAATGCGCGTGCAGCACCTTGTCGAGCTTCTCGGCGAGCGCCTTCAGTTCATCGAGGTCGCCATGATCCTGCCAGATGTGTGCGATTTCCAGCGCGAGATTGAAGATCGCCTCGTGCTGCGCGTCGATCTGCGGTTGATGAACCTTGAGGTGGTCGCCCCAGGCGACCAGTTGCTTGAGGGAAAACTCGGAGAGGTTGTGAAGACCAGATACGGGCGCAAGACTCATGGTGTTTTTCCCTTCGCCTTCGTCGGGTGAGAGAGCACTCTTGGGACTAGTCCGCCACGACATTCCACATTAGTCGGTATGGAGGCGGCGTTGTCAAGCGGCAAGGCATCCAGAGCACCGCGATGGCCAATCGCGCAGAAGGCTTGCCGGCGCTGTCCAGCGTTCCGCAGCGCCGGCATGGCAAGAAAATGGCCACCGCCGCGAGCTGCTCAGCGAGCGGGCTCGGCGACGAATATTTCCACGCGGCGGTTCATCGCCCGCCCGGAAGCGGTGGCGTTGTCGGCGACTGGCTCGCGCGACCCACGGCCATCGATGGCGATGCGGTTGGCGGCTACGCCTCGGGCAACGATATAGTCGCGCGTCGCGGCGGCACGATTTACTGATAGCGGATCGTTGATCGCATCGCTGCCGGTGCTGTCGGTGTGTCCGACGATGGTCACTGTGGTCACGGCATGCTGGTTCAGACTCGCGGCAAAGCCGTCGAGCAGCGGGCTCATGTTCGGCTTGATGTTGTAACGGCCGACGTCAAAGGAAATATCACTCGGGATGTCCAGCTTGAGTCGGTTGTCGGCAGTCTGCGACACTGCGACCCCAGTACCTTGCGTGGCCTGCTCCATCGAGGCCTTCTGTTGCTGCATGCGCTGCGACCACAGATAACCACCGGCAGCACCGGCCGCGGCACCGATGGCCGCACCGGTGGCGGTACTGCGGCCCTTGTTGCCGCCGGCCGTAGCGCGCCCGATTACCGCCCCGGCGACTGCGCCGATGGCGGCCCCGGTTCCTGTATCGCGTTGCGTCTCGCTCATATTGGCGCAACCCGACAGCCCGCTCGCAGCAAGGGTCATGGTTAGCAGCGAGATGACGATCTTTCTCATGCTCATTACCTCCTTAGGCGATTTCTGGCAAATAACCTACCATCTTGCTTGTCTTTTCGCCCGACTTCTGTGTTACGACAACAGTTACATCGTTCGACTATGCGCCTGTTGTCGCACCTTGAAGTCGGCCGAAAATCCGGCGCAATCTGGTACGTACTTTTCCGGCAATCGCCTTAACGGTCATGACACGTGGAGACACCCCCAAATCATGAAAGTCATGACCGTTTCCCTCTTCCCCCTGCCCCTTCTCCCGCAAGGGAGAAGGGAGTTTCGTGAGTCGCTTGCGCGACTTTCACATTAACGTGTTGACAAGCGTCCCAGTATCGCCGCTAAATGCTGGCGATACGCCGACACCGCCCGATCCTGTGAGCGGGGAAGACACGTTATGCCCATCGTCGTCCCGGCGCAAGGCAGCGCCCCGCCCCGCCCAGCCCGACGCTAACTCCAGGTCGACAAAAGCCTGCACTTCTGGTGTATCTTTTCCGGCAATCGCGCGATCGCATCGCAAGCGCAAACCGGCAAGGAAAAATCATGAGAATTCTGCACACCATGTTGCGCGTTGGCGATCTGGACCGCTCGCTGGCTTTCTATACCGGGGTCCTCGGAATGCAGCAACTGCGCCGCCAGGATTATCCGGGCGGTCGCTTCACCCTGGCTTTTGTCGGTTTCGGCCCGGAGTCGGAAGAGGCGGTGCTGGAACTGACCTATAACTGGGATACGCCGGCTTACGAACTCGGCAATGCCTTCGGCCACATCGCCATCGAAGTCGCCGATGCCTACGCGGCCTGCGAGCAGATCAAGATGCGTGGCGGCAAGGTGGTCCGCGAAGCGGGTCCGATGAAACACGGAACGACGGTGATTGCCTTTGTCGAAGATCCCGATGGCTACAAGATCGAGCTGATCCAGAAGAAAGGCTGACGGTCATGACTTTCCCGAGCTTCTTCGCCGCCGTGCCGACGATCGTCATGCGCGATCGCCTGGCCGAATTCCTCGGCGCCGCCGCTGGCGGCCTGATCGAATACGGCTACGCCGATGCCGTCAAACTGGCTGGTCATTCCTGCCCGACAGTGGCTGGCAGCTATCTGCTCAGCAGCCGCGCACTACAGGCGCTTTATCCGGACGAGATACCGCTGCGCGGTGAACTGCGCGTCGATTTCCGCGATGCGCAGGAGAGCGCGGTGACTGGCGTCGTCGCAGCGGTGGTCGGACTGCTCACCGGGGCCGCCGGAATTGGCGGCTTCAAGGGACTGGCCGGTCGTTTCTCGCGTCGCGAGCTGCTCAGCTTCGGAGCCGAGTTGCCCGGCGAGATACGCTTCACCCGTCAGGATAACGGGCAAAGTCTGTGCGCCTCGCTGCACCTCGGCCAGGTTCCTGCCGACTCCCGTCTCGCGCCGCTGCTGCAGGCGCTACTCGCGGGCAAGGGCGATGCCGAGCAGGCAGCGCTGTTCGCCGAGCTGTGGCAGGATCGCGTGCGGCGGATCCTGATCGAACACTTCAGTGACCCAGGCCTGGTCAGGCTGAGCTGAAGCCGCTGGCGAAACGCTGCCCAACAGCAGCCGTTGCACGGCTGCCCGCAAGGAAAGAACCATGCTTGACGAAGCACGCTCCTTTGCCCTGGCTGCCCACGGCAGCCAACGCTACGGCGACCGGCCGTATTCCTTTCACCTTGACGCGGTCGTCGCCCTACTCGCCCCCTACGGCAGCCAGGCACAGGTCATCGGCTACCTGCATGACGTGGTCGAGGACACGGCGGTCACCGAGAGCGAAATCCGCGCCCGCTTCGGCGCGCTGGTCGCCGACTGTGTCAGCTTGCTTACCGACCTCTCCGGAGCCAGCCGCGCCGAGCGCAAGGCGAAGACCTACGCCCTCCTGGCCACGGTCACCGGCGCCAACGAAGTGGCCCTGCTGGTCAAGGCCGCAGACCGCCTGGCGAACGTCAGAAGCTGCGTCCTCGACGACCAACGCGGCCTGATGACTGTCTATCGCGAGGAACACGCGGGCTTCAGACGCTCGGCTTACCGCGCAGGCCTCTGCGACCCCTTGTGGTTGGAGCTTGATCGCTTGCTGGCAGTGAGCAGCGTCGCCGTCGACCATGCCTGAGCGACGACGCCAGCCGAGCGCAGCGGAGAGAACGAGGTGTTCGAGATTCAGAACTACTCGAGCTTCATTGCCGCGATTGTCGTCTTCCAGCTGATTCCGGGCCCTGGCACGCTGGCCACGTCGCAGCCGCACACGGGCGGGGCAGGTACGCCATGGCGGGCGCCAGGCAAGCACACCAGCAAACCCTGAGGTACAATATCGCCCTTTTTGCACCTCAACGGTCACGAGATGTCGAGACGCCGTCGACCACCAAAGCCTTGACCGTCCCCTTCTTCTCCAACCCTTCTCCCGCAGGGGGAGAACGGAGCTTCGTGAGTCGCGGACGCGACTTTCACGGGTGTGATTTTACCGAGGTTTCTTAGTGCTCGTTGCCAACAACATCACCATGCAGTTCGGGGTCAAGCCCCTTTTTGAAAATGTCTCGGTCAAGTTCGGCGAGGGCTATCGCTACGGACTGATCGGCGCCAATGGCTCCGGAAAGTCGACTTTCATGAAGATTCTCGACGGCGAACTCGAAGCGACCGCCGGCAACGTCTCGAAAAGACGCGCACGAGCGGATGGCCTACCTTCGCCAGGACCAGTTTGCCTTTGAAGAACAGCGGGTAATCGACGTGGTGATGATGGGCCACGCGGAAATGTGGGCCTGCATGGTCGAGAAGGACGCCATCTACGCCAATCCGGAAGCGAGCGAGGAGGACTACCTGCACGCCGCCGAACTGGAAGGCCGCTTTGCCGAATACGATGGCTACACCGCCGAGGCACGCGCCGGCGAACTGCTGCTCGGGGTCGGCATCCCGGCGGAACAGCATTTCGGTCCGATGAGCGATGTCGCTCCTGGCTGGAAGCTGCGCGTGCTGTTGATTCAGGCACTATTTGCCAACCCCGAGATCCTGCTCCTCGACGAACCGACCAACAACCTCGACATCGCCACCATCCGCTGGCTGGAAAACGTGATCAACGACCGCAACAGCACGATGATCATCATTTCCCACGATCGCCACTTCCTGAACCAGGTGTGCACCCACATGGCCGACCTGGATTACGGCAAGATCACCGTGTACCCGGGCAATTACGACGATTTCATGGAAGCTTCGGCGCAGGCACGCGAACGCCAGCAGAACGCCAACGCCAAGGCCAAGGAACGGATTGCCGACCTGCAGAATTTCGTGCGCCGCTTTTCGGCCAATGCCTCCAAGGCCAAGCAGGCAACGTCACGCGTCAAGTTGATCGAAAAACTCAAGCCGGAAGACGTCAAGCCTTCGTCGCGACAGTACCCCTGGATCCGCTTCGAATACGATGAGCGGGAGAAGCTCCACCGCCAGGCCGTCGAAATCGAAAACCTGGCTTCGCCTATCCGGGCAGCAAGCAGAAAATCTTCGACAAGCTGACTCTGAGCATCAACGGCGGCGACCGGCTGGCAATCATTGGCGAAAACGGTGTCGGCAAGACGACGCTGCTGAAGCTGCTGATGGGCGAGTTGCAGCCACAACGCGGTAGCATCAAGTGGGCCGAGAAAGCAAGCCTCGGTTACTATGCTCAGGACCATGCCCATGATTTCGACAGCGGCGTCAACCTGACCGACTGGATCGCTGGCTACGCACGCGCCAGCGCGAGCGAGGGAGACGACCTCGAAACGCTGATCCGCGGCACCCTCGGCCGCCTGCTGTTCTCGGGCAACGAAGTGCGCAAGCCAGTAAAGGTGATCTCCGGGGGCGAGCAGGGGCGCATGATTTTCGGCAAGCTGATGCTCATGAAAACAAACGTGCTGGTCATGGACGAGCCGACCAACCACCTCGATATGGAATCCATCGAGTCGCTCAATACGGCCCTGGAGAAATTCAAGGGAACGCTGGTTTTCGTCTCCCACGACCGCGAGTTCGTCTCGTCACTGGCGACGCGGATCCTGGAAATTCGCCTCGACGGCACGCTGGTCAATTACCTGGGCACTTACGAAGAGTACCTCGCCAGCCAGGGTCTGGCCTGACCCGGCAGCGACGCGGGTCACTCGTCGGCCCGGCGTAGAGCAGCGACGATCGGCCCGCCGGCCGGCCCGCCGGCAAAACCCTTGCCGGGATCAGTTGACCGGGCTGGCGACCGCCTTGCTTCCTTACTTGCTCGCAGCGGCGGCCGCTTCGGCCGCTTTCCTGGCTTCTCTCTCGGCGTCCTGCCGCGCCCGCTTGTCGAGCTTGGCTTGCCGCTTGGCCTGCTCAGCAGCCGCCTTCTGCCGCCCCGCCTCGGCTTTTTTCGCCTTGTCGGCCAGCTTCGCCTCGCGCTCGGCCAGCTTGGCCGTTTGCTCGGCGCGGTAGCGCTGAGCGCGCTCCGGCTCCTCGGACTGGCGAGCAAGATTGTCGGCAGCGCGTTGCGCTTCCCTGGAGTCGAGTTCCTGCCGCCGCGCCGCACGCTCGAAATCGATCGCCGGCTGGTCGAGCTTGCGCGCCGTGACCAGCGACGCCGCGTGGCGTTTCTTGGCCGCCACCAGACAATCGCTCATCAGGAACTTCTCGTAGCAAGCATTCTGTTCGGCCTGATAGCGCTCCTCGGCCTGCTCGCGTAGCGCGTCGGCCCGCTCACGTTGGGCCACGGCCTGCTCCAGCGTCTGCGGCACGGGAACCGGCACAGGCTCGTCGGCGGACGCCGCAGCACTGATCGACATCAACAGGGCCAGCAAACCGCCCGCAGCACGCATGCAATTCCCCTTCCATATCCTCATCGAGTGGTAGTGGTCGGTCCGCTCGCTCGCGTCACCGCCACCGGCGCGCAGACTGATGCGCCTGTTAGCCGCGTGTACTATAAACGAGCCTGGTGACCGAGCGTAATCGGAGCCGGGCGCAATCACCACCGTTCAAGCGCTGCGATCGCCCAAACACGGTCGCTCTGCGGACCTGGCAGGGCGGATTTGGTAGAATCTCGTCTTTTTGCCAAACCTCACCCACCAGGAGCCTGCCGTGCAAATCGTCTGCCTTGACCTCGAAGGCGTACTCGTCCCCGAAATCTGGATCGAATTCGCCGCGCGCACCGGCATTCCAGAGCTTCGCCGTACCACGCGCGACGAGCCCAACTATGACAAGCTGATGAACTACCGGCTGGCCATCCTGGCCGAGAACAAGCTGGGCCTGCCGGACATACAAAAAGTGATCGCCGAGATGGGACCGGTCGAGGGCGCCCGCGCATTCGTCGATGGACTGCGCGAAACCTATCAGCTGATCATCCTTTCGGATACCTTCTACGAATTCGCGCATCCTCTGATGCGCCAGCTCGGCTGGCCGACATTGTTCTGCCACAGTCTGGAAGCCAACGCCGACGGCAAGGTGGTGAACTACCGGCTGCGCATGCCGGACCAGAAACGCGAGGCCGTGCAACGCCTGAAGGAACTCCGCTTCTCGGTCGTCGCCGCCGGCGATTCGTACAACGACACGGCCATGCTCGGCGAAGCGCATGCCGGCATCCTCTTTCGCCCACCGGAGAAAGTGATCAAGGAGTTCCCGCAGTATCCGGTCACGCAGACCTTCGCCGACCTCCGTGCCGAAATCGACAAAGCCTTCGCCACGCGCGCCGCCGCCTAGGATTACCGCCGCATGCAAAGCAAACGTTTCTACACCCTTTCCGGATCCTGCCCCGACCAGATCGGCATCATCGCGCGCATCTCGGGCTTCATCGCCCAGCACCAGGGCTGGATTCTCGAATCGAGCTATCACGCCGACGAAGGCAACGATGAGCATGCCAGCCGCTACTTCATGCGCATGCAGGTGAAAGCCGATTCGCTGCCCTTTCATCTGGCCGAGTTTCGCGACCGCTTCGCGCCGCTGGCTGCTGAACTATCGATGGACTGGAAGATCAGCGACTCGGCAGTCAAGCGGCGCGTGGTGCTGATGGTCAGCAAGCAGGAACACTGCCTTTACGACCTTCTCGCACGCTGGCAATCGAAAGAGCTCGCCATCGAGATCCCCTGCGTAATCTCGAATCACGACACTTTCAAGGCTTTCGTCGAGTGGCACGGCATCCCCTTCCACCACGTGCCGGTCAGCGCCGACAACAAGCAGGCGGCGCACGCTGAAATCTGTCGCATCTACGACGAAGTCAAGGGTGACACCATGGTCCTTGCGCGTTACATGCAGATTCTGCCGGCCGATATGTGCACCCGCTACCCGGGACAGATGATCAACATCCACCATTCGTTTCTGCCCAGCTTCGTCGGCGCCCGGCCTTACCACCAGCCTTCCAGCGCGGCGTCAAGCTGATCGGCGCAACCTGCCACTACGTCACCCGCGAACTCGACCAGGGACCGATCGTCGAGCAGGACGTGATCCGCATCGATCACTCGGACTCCGTCGAAGACATGGTGCGCTACGGCAAGGACATCGAGAAGGCGGTATTGGCGCGCGGGCTGCGCTATCACCTCGAAGATCGCGTCCTTCTGCACGCCAACAAGACCGTGATATTCCGCTGAGCCCCGCCAGCACCGATAGCCATTACCCTCAAGTCTCGGCACGACCAAGTCTGCTGGACGACCACCTGGAGTTTTCTGCCGCATGATCACCCTCAAAGGCGTTACCCTGCGCCGCGGCGCCAGGGTGTTGCTCGATAACACCTCGGTGACCATCAACACCGGCGAACGGGTTGGCCTGATCGGTCGCAACGGCGCCGGCAAGTCGACGCTTTTCGCGCTGCTCGACGGCAGCCTGCACGAAGACGCCGGTGAGTTCTTCCGGCCAGCCCAGTGGCGCCTCGCGCAAGTCCTGCAGGAAATGCCGGAAACCTCGCAAAGCGCCACCGATTTCGTGATTACCGGCGACACCGCCTTGCTCGCAGCCCAGGAGGAAGTACGCCTGGCCGAAGCGAGCGGCGACGGCGACGACCTGGCACATGCCTACATGGCCCTGCACGACGCTGGCGCACACGATGCGCAGGCACGTGCGCAGGCCCTGATCCTTGGCCTCGGCTTCAAGACTACCGAACTGAACAATCCGGTCCACAGCTTCTCCGGCGGCTGGCGAATGCGCCTGCAGCTGGCCCGGGCGCTGATGTGTCCGTCCGACCTCCTGCTTCTCGACGAACCGACCAACCACCTCGACCTGGACGCGCTGGTGTGGCTGGAGAGCTGGCTCAAGCGCTACGAAGGCACAATGCTGGTTATCAGTCACGATCGTGAGTTTCTCGACGCAATTTCGACGGTGACGCTGCATCTCGACAACGAGCAATTGACGCGTTATGGCGGCAACTACAGCGTTTTCGAGGAAACCCGCGCCCAGCAGCTCGAACTGCAGCAAAACGCCTACGCCAAACAACAGGACAAGATCGCCCATCTGCAGAGCTTCATCAACCGCTTCAAAGCCAAGGCGACCAAGGCCAAGCAGGCGCAGAGCCGGGTCAAGGCACTGGAAAGAATCGAGCGTCTGGCGCCGATACTGGCCAATGCCGAGTTCAGCTTCGAGTTCAAGGAAGCCGCCAACCTGCCCAACCCGATGCTGATCATGGACAACGCCAGCTTCGGCTACCCGGCACCTGCCGAGGCAGCCGCCGGCACCCCGCCGACGGTGATCGTCCGTCAGGTCACGCGCTCGGTGCTGGCTGGCCAGCGCATCGGGATCCTGGGCGCCAACGGACAGGGCAAGTCAACGCTGGTGAAAACCATTGCCCGCGTCCTCAGCTGTACCAGCGGCAGCCTCGCCGAAGGGAAAGGCCTGCACATTGGTTATTTCGCGCAGCAGGAGCTCGACGTTCTACGCCCCGACGAAACACCTCTCGAACATATGGTGCGCATGGCCAAGGAGGGACTGCCCAACGGCCAGAGCGGCCGCGAGCAGGATCTGCGCAGCTTCCTCGGCACCTTCAACTTCAGTGGCGACATGGTCAAGCAAGCGGTCGGCACGATGAGTGGCGGCGAAAAAGCACGCCTGGTGCTGTGCATGATCGTCTGGCAACGCCCCAACCTGCTGCTGCTCGACGAACCGACCAACCATCTCGACCTCGGCACCCGCGAAGCCTTGTCGATCGCACTCAACGAATTCGAGGGCACGGTAATGCTGGTCAGCCACGACCGCTCGCTGTTGCGCTCGGTATGTGACGAGTTCTGGCTGGTCAGCCGCGGTGGCGTGGCCGACTTTACGGGCGATCTCGATGACTACCAGCGCTACCTGCTTGACGAAGCAAAACGCAGCCGAGACAGTCTCAAGAAATCGCTGAAGAGCGCCAAGGAGCCGCGCCAAGCCGCAGCATCGGTGAGCACCACGGCCAACCGGAAAGGGCCCGGAACGCTGAAAGCCCTGGCCCGCGACCAGGGCCGGATCGAAAAGGAGCTGCTCGATCTGCAGCAAGAACAGCACTCTCTGGAGAGCCGTTTGTCGAAGCCACTGGCCGCCGCTGATCTGGCGGCTCTGGGAACACGCATGAGCGAGATCGCCGTGCAGTTGGCGAAACTGGAAGAGCACTGGCTGACGCTCGCCGAACGGATCGATTCGGCCGGCCCGACAATCTCGTGAGGTGCTTGGCCCCCTACACAGCAATTGGAGCAGTAAATGAAATATGAGTTGGTGGAGTGGTCGCCGAAGATACTCGTCGGTTTGCCAAACATTGATGCGCAGCATCGGCAATTGTTCGACCTTGCGGCGACCTTTGCTGGTGATGGGGATCAAATCCGGGTGCTCAAGTCACTGGCCATACTGACCGAGTACGTGAAAGTTCATTTGCGCGAAGAAGAGCAGATGATGGCCGCTTGCCATTACCCTGGCCTCGAGGCGCATCGGCAACTGCACACGGAATTCCGGCGAATGCTGTTCACGCTGCTGGAGAATGCCAAGCAGATGACCCTCGACGAGATTGCCGACGAGGTAAAGTTCCTGATCAACGGCTGGTTCTACAACCACATCCTGGTCGCCGACTTCGACTACGTGCCGAGCGTCAAGGCGGCCGCCGCAACTCCTACGCCTTGACGACCGGTACGCGCTACCGGCTTCACTCGAACTGCCGCCAGTCAACCGCTAACGGTCATGACAGTCGAGATACCCCGAATGATGAAAGTCATGACCGTCCCCCCTCTCACTTGCAGTGCGCATTCCGGCTTGCACGCCGGAATCGTTCGACGGGCAGGGAGCATGCTCCCTGAATTCCCCGCCTCACCCCCCTGCCCTTCTCCCGCAAGGGAGAAGGGAGGTTCGTGAGTCGCATACGCGACTTTCACATTAACCAGGGACGCCTTACAGCGAGGCTGCGCCACGCATCGTGACATCCCTCACGCGCGGGCCCCACAGCCTTCGCATAGCATTCGCTCTAGCGAGTATTTCCGCAGCCGGCCCCTAGCGAGGAATCCATGAAGTTCCTGCAAATCCTTTCACTGCGGCAGATGCTCACCATGCCGTACGTGGTGCTGGTTCTGCTGCTGGCGGCAGCCATCGGCGGCTTGTCGTATTCGGCAGGCCGCGTTGCCGTCGACACCCTGTCGAATCAACTGCTCTCGGAGATGGTGTACCGAATCGCCCAGGCGGCTGAGCGGCACGTCTTTGGCGCCAGTGCGGTGCTCGAAACGGCGTTTCCCACCGGCGTGGCCGCGCCGGCCAACATCGACGACGACCTCGACGACCTGCGCACGCGCTTCTGGCTGGCCACCTCGGTGCATCGCGACCCCAACAACTACGCCTATTACGGCGATCGTAGCGGACACTTTTTCGGACTCTGGCGCCATTCCGAAAGTGACGCCGAATTGCGCCTGCGAACCACCGGCGATGGCCCGCGAACGATCTATCGCTTTTCCGGGATCGCTGGCGAACTGAGCGACCCGGTGCGCGAAATGCGCATCTTCGAGCCCCGTGAACGCCCGTGGTTCAAGTCTGGCGAGAGCTCGACGATGCACACCTGGACCTCGGTGTACATCGACTTCAAAACCGAGGAACTGGTCGCCACCCGTGCCAGACGAGTCAACGACGCAGAGGGCAAGTTTCAGGGCGTCGTGGCCACCGATCTGTCGCTGCAAGGAGTCAACGAGTTTCTGCGCTCCTTGCGACTGAGCGCCAACGGCATCGCCTACGTCGTCGAAACCGACGGCCGGCTGATCGGCACCTCACGCGGCCCACACCTGCGCAAGGATGCCACCGAGGGCAATGTGCGACTCAATGTGCAGGACAGCGACGATCCCCTGGTAGCCGCCAGTTTCCGCGAGATCCGCAAGCTGCTACACCCTTCCGCCAAAGCCCCGCACCCGCAAACCGCGGTCTTTGAAAGCGCCAACGGTGAGGCGGTCGAAGCCGCCTATGCGCGCATCCAGGATGCCGCCGGACTGGACTGGATCATCGTCGTCGCGGTACCGCGCAGCGATTTTCTGTTCGGCGTCACCGAGAACTTCAAGCGCACCGTGTTACTCGCCTTGCTCGCCTCGCTGATGACCATCTTCATCGGCTTCATGGTCCTCTCGGTCGTCACCCGCGACCTCAAGGAACTGGCCGTGGCAGCCCGCAAGGTCGGCAACGGCGACCTCAATGCGGCTTTCGATGTCACCCGCAGCGATGAAATCGGCGACCTGGCGAAAAGCTTCCGGAGCATGCAGAGCAAACTGCTCAGCGACCGCTTGACCGGGCTGGCCAACCGCGAAGCCTTCCTGCGCCGCGTCGACGACCGCCTGGCCCGGCAACGCGAACTCCCCGAGCCCCGCCCCTTCGCCATTCTCTTCATCGACCTCAACGGTTTCAAGAACATCAACGACAGCTTCGGCCATGACGTCGGTGACAAGGTGCTGCAGGAAATCGCGCAGCGCATGCTCAGCGGACTGCGCAGCCGCGACCTGGTCGCGCGCTACGCTGGCGACGAGTTCGTGGTCATGCTCGATGCGGTCAACAACCGCCAGGACGCGGAGAGCGCGCGCAGCAACATCGAGCAGCTGCTTGGCACGCCACTGCTGTCGATCGATACGACGGCGCTGGATGCCAACACCGGCGCTTCTGTCGGCCTGGCCATGTACCCCGAAGATGGGCAGGATGTCGAATCGCTGGTGCAGTGTTCCGATGCCGACATGTACCGGCGCAAGCAAGGCCTGGAGAGTGGCCGCAGTGGGCCGGCAACGCCGAGCACCTGACCCCCCCTCTTTTCCGGCCTTTCTCCGGCAAGGGGAGAAAGGATCGTGTGCCGCGTCCGCGACTTGCACACTGACTGCCGAGCGTCGCTACGCCGGCATGAACCAGCGCAGTTCGCCAGCGCCCACTTCGCGCAGCGGATAGCCGTACAACCGGCTCAAGGAATCGCTACTGATGACCTCGTCACTGCGTCCCAGCAGCGTCGTGCCGTCGTCGAAAAGCAGCAGTGCTCGCGAGCAGAAGCGCGCCGCCAGGCCGGGTTCATGAAGGACCATCACGCTGGCCATCTGCTCTTCGCGATTGAGCGCCGCAAACAACTCGAGAGTGGCGATCTGGTGATTCAGATCGAGGTGAGCCAGTGGCTCGTCGAGCAGGTAGAGCTGCGGCGCCTGCGTCAGCAGGGTGGCGATGGCCAAGCGCTGCCGCTCGCCGCCGGAAAGTGTCTGCACGTCGCGTTGCGCCAGGTCGGCAAGGCCGACGCAGGCCAGCGCCCGACGGGCTTGCCGAGCATCTGCCTCGGACTCCCAGTCCCAGCGATCGAGATGGGGATGACGTCCGACCAGTGCCGTTTCCAGGACCGTCGAGGAAAAAGCTTCGCTGCGGCTCTGCGGCAACCAGCCACGAATACGAGCGCAGCGACGCGCACCGAGTTGCGCATAGCGGGCGCCGGCGATGCGCACCTCGCCGCCTTCCGGCTCGCGCAAGCCCGCCAGCACCGAAAGCAGGGTCGACTTGCCGGCGCCGTTGCGGCCGAGAATGGCCAGCGAATCACCTGGCTGCACGCTCAGTTCCAGATCGCGGCAAAAAGTCCGGCCAGCGATGCCGACAGCAAGGGCACGGGTGGTCAGGAGAGGCGCCGTCTGCTCCATCTCATCCCCTCCCGGCAGCGCCGCGCGTCAGCAGGAAGAGAAAGGCAGGCACGCCAATCAACGCGGTCAGAACACCCACCGGCAATTGCTGTGGCGCCAGGACGGTCCGCGCCAGCGTGTCGGCAATCACCAGCAGGCTACCACCGGCGAGCACCGAGGCTGGTAGCAAGAGACGCTGGTCGTTACCGGTCGCCAGGCGCACCAGATGCGGCACAATCAGGCCGATAAAACCGATCGCACCGGCATGCGTGACTGCCGCGGCAGTGGCCAGCGAGGCAACCAGGTAGACACCGCGGCGCAAAGGGCGGACCGCGACACCTAGCGCCTGCGCAACATCGGCTCCGCGCGCCAGGAGATTGAGTTCACGGGCAAACGGCAGGGAGATCAGGAGCACCATCGCGAGCAGGATGAGCACCAATTTCGGGTCTCCGGTCTGCGAGAGGTCGCCCATCAACCAGAAGAGCATGCCGCGCAGCCGATCTTCGGGAGCAATGGCCAACATCAGGGTGACCACCGCGCCGCAGCCGGCGGCAACGATCACCCCGGTCAGCAACAGGCGTGAGTGCGTCCAGCCGCCCTCGCCATGCGCCAGGCCGAAGACCAGTAGCATGGCGCCGAGTGCGCCCACAAAAGCCAAGCCGTTGACCCCGGCAACGCCGAACCCGAAGACGATGGCCAGCAGCGCGCCAATACCGGCTCCCCCCGAAATGCCGAGTACGTAGGGATCGGCGAGCGGGTTGCGCAACAACACCTGGAGCAGGGCTCCGGCCAACGCCAGCAAGCCGCCGCAGGCGAAACCGGTCAAGGCACGCGGCAGGCGCAGGCTGCGCACAACCTCGCCAGCGGTGCCGCCGCCGTTGTCGACCAGTGCCGCCAGGACCTCGAAGGGGGTGATCGAAATACTGCCCACCATCAGCGCCAGCGCTATGCTCAACTGCGACAGCCCGGCGAGGGCTGCGAGAATCAGCAAAGCGCGGCGACGGGTGGGCATCCAGCTTCCTACTTGGGTGCGTAGCGGACACCGACGAAGACATTCGCTCCCGCAGTGGCGTAGTTGTCAATCGTCTCGTAGTACTTGTCGAAAATGTTGTTGGCGCGAGCGAACAGGGTCCAGTCACGTTGCAGGCGATAGTCGGCATACAGGTTGACCAGACCGTAGCCACCGAGAAGATTGGTGTTGGCCGGGTCGTCGTAGCGATTGCCGACCAGTTGCCACTCGCCGCGCAAATCCCAGTTGCCAAGCGTTCGGCTGATGTAACTGCTCATCTGTTGTGTGGAGCGGCGGGCCAGTCGATTGCCCTTGTTCGGCCCGTCTTCCTCGTTTTTCGGATCGAGGAAATCGACGGCAGCGCCCGCCCCCCCATTCCGAGAAGCGTCCGTCGTAGGTCAGTGTTGCACCACGCAGCAAGGCTTTGCTGACGTTGACCGGCGCATAGGTCGGTGGCCGGAACTCGATCAGGTCGGTGACAACATTGTTGTACAGGACCAGCGACGCACGATGATTGCCGCGCTCCCAGTTCGCACCCACCTCGGTGTTCTTCGCCTGTTCCGGCTGCAGATCGGGGTTACCGCCGGAGAAGAAAGCGCTCGGGGGGAAAATACAGTTCGTTGAAAGTCGGCGCGCGAAATGCCGTCCCATACGATAAGTGCGCGCGCCAGTCCGGAGTGAACTGGTAGCCGTAGGAAGCGGAACCCGTCGTTTCATCGCCGAACTGGGAGTTGTCGTCACGGCGCAGGTTGAACTGCAAGCGGTGCTTCTCGATACTGGCGTTCCAGCCACCGAGCAGCGAGCGAATCGTGCGTTCGGTCACCGTGTAGTCAGTGCTGCCAGACACTTTCTGCTTGGTGTACTCGACGGCCAGCAGCGCTTCGCCGATGGGCAGGACGATATCGTTCTGCCACGAAGCCTGATCCATGTCCGTGCGTATGGTGTACTCCCTGATGTTACCGGCATAGCCCTTGGAGGCGTCGGTGCTGGTACCGAGACGCAGGGTGCTCGTCCATACCTGGTTCAAGCGGTTGCGCGAGTAGATCGAATAGGACTCCAGCAGCTGATCGTTGGTGTAGTTCTTGTCGGCGCCGACGGCACTGAAGTCGTTCGAGTCGTACTGGTTGCTACCGTCGCTGGCGAGCAGGTTGACGCCAATTTCCTGACCGGCTGCCGGACGCACGGAGAAGTTCGCACTCAGGTTACTGTTGCGATAGCCATCATCGTCGGGGTTGTAATTGATGTCCGACTTGTTGTGAATGGCGTTGAAACTGCCAGTATCCAGATAACCCGCCTGAACACTGTAGGAAACCAGATCTGTCCCACCGGAGACGCCGACCGTGGTGTCAGTGGTCCCGTAAGTGCCATAGCCCGTACTCGCATTCAGTCGCGTCGGACCCTCGCCTTTGCGAGTGAAGATCTGGATGACGCCACCAATGGCGTCGGCTCCGTACAGCGACGAAGCCGGGCCGCGCAGGATCTCGATGCGATCGATCTGGTCAAGAGGAATGCGCGCCAGCGCCGCACTGCCGGTCGTCGCCGAACCGATGCGCTGGCCGTCGATGAGCACGATCGACTGATTGCTGCTGGCGCCGCGGATAATCACGCCGCTGTTGGTGCCAGGACCGCCATTGGCCGTGTACTGAATGCCGGCTTGCCGCGACAGCAGTTGCTCGAGCGTTGATTGTCCGGCCGCATTGATTTCTTCGCGGGTGATCACCGACACGTCGCTGGTCAATTCGTTGGCGCGCGTCGCCTGTCGCGTGGCGGTGACCACGATAGGATCAAGCTGCTGATCGGCAGCGTTGGCCGCCACCGGAAATAGCGCGCCGCAAAGCGTGGCCAATGCCGCGGCAGAACCTGCGCGCGGCGCCCTCTGATATCTCATGGGTTTCTCCCTGGATCCGGCACGCGTCCCCGCAAGCCGGCGAGCAAACAAATATCAAATGCACGAGGGAGCAAACAACGAGGCGAGCGGCGCAGCCGAGCGTTTCGTGTCCGCTTCCCCGCGGCACTTGCGTCAAATGTGTGCGAAGGCCGGTATCCGGGCTCGCGAGTCTTGGTGTGTCGCCTTCCCAGGCCGGCGCCCAGTGGCATTTCGACACACCCGCACTCGCTTACCGTTGCGGGGGCAGCGCAGGCATGGTGTTCCTGAGAACACGCACCTGCTTCCCGTTTAACCGCTGCAGAGGATCTGCGTTGCGGCACCTTGCACGATGGTTTTTCGCTAACCGCAGTCGACGAAAGGGCGGATTATAGCGCGCCAGACGGCCGGCGGCCCGCCATCGCCACCGAAAGCCACCGCTGCCAGGCAAGCAGGCACAGCCGCGAAGCGCTGCACACCTTGACCGGGGACGCCTCTTGAATCTATAGTCTGGCCATGCTGAATGAACTAGACACGCTCGAGAGCAAGATTGGCCAGGTGGTGACCCTCTGTCACAGCCTGCGCGCGGAAAATGACCACCTCCGCGAGCAACTCGCTGTCGCCGAAGGGGACAGACAAGGCCTCGCCGAGCGCATGGGAGCGGCCTCCGCCCGACTTGAGCAGCTTGCCCAGCAGCTCCCCGAAGCCAAAGCCTGAAGGTTCTTGTCCGATGCCCAACGAAGCCAATTTTCTGGATATCACCCTCCTTGGCAAGGAGTTCCGTGTCGCCTGCCCAGCGGATGAGCGCGCCGCGCTACTCAATGCTGCGGCCTATGTTGATGGCAAGATGCGCGACATCGCCGAGAAAACCAGGAGCAATCACACCGAGCGCATCGCGGTGATGGCTGCGCTGAACATTGCCCACGAGCACCTCTCCGGAAATCAGAGTGTAGCCACGGAAGATCAGAGAATTGAATCAGAAATAGCGCTGGACATCGACGCCTTTAGGCGTAGAATTTGCCACATGGAGACGGAACTTGAGGCAGCGCTGAAGCCCCCGTGCTGAAGCCCTGATAGCAGGTTCCGAAGACTCCGAGAGAGTTCCCTGCGGTGTTTGTTAAGGTCATAGATTCCTTGAACCAATGCTAATTGGCATTGGTCGCCGACCATAGAAACCGTTGTTGTGTGTGCCCCTCAAGTCGGGCATACCTGATGCGGAAGGAAAGTGACCTATCTGAACCCAGGTTCAGGATGCCGGCCTGACGGCACTTGCGGGGACAAAATTTAAAAGCGCGGAACCTTTGGTCCCGCGCTTTTTTTTTGCGCCCCCCTTCCGCTAGCGGTCATCACCTCTCACCTCGCACTTGCCGTGTGCATTCCGGCTTGCACGCTGAATTCCTTCCCGCTTGACCTGGATCAAGCAAAACACCTCACCGGACGCTTAGAGTATTTGCCAGATGCAAGATTGCTTGACGTTGTGTTCCGCCGCATCGGCGACACCCGCACTCAGCTTGCCAACAGGAGAGCCTCGATCCGATGAATATTTCCAGCTTGCTGGTCAATGCCCGCCCCGAAGTTCAACAGCAGGTGCAGGAGGGTCTGCTGCTCCTGGCCGGTGTTGAAGTACACGCCGCGACCGACAAGGGGCAACTGATCGTGACCATCGAAGCCGACAGCGATCGCGCTGCAGCCGACATGTTCACCACGGTCAGTAAGCAGCCAGGGGTACTCTCCGCAGCATTGGTTTACCACCAGTTTGAACCCCATCCCGATGAGGAAGCATGAGATGAAATTGACGTTGACCAGGCGTGACTTTATCAAGGGCAACGCCGTCGCCGCCGCCACCGCGGCCGGCATCAGCATTCCCGCCATCGCCCAGGCAGCCCCCGCGAAGTCCGACGGCGTGCGCTGGGACAAAGGCGCCTGCCGCTACTGCGGAACAGGTTGCGGCGTGCTGGTCGGAACCAAGGGCGGCCGCATCGTTGCCACCCAGGGCGATCCGGACGCACCCGTCAACAGAGGACTCAACTGCATCAAGGGCTATTTCCTCTCCAAGGTCCAGTACGGCAAGGATCGCCTGACCACTCCCCTGCTGCGCATGAAGGACGGCAAGTTCGACAAGAACGGCGAGTTCACGCCGATTTCCTGGGACCAGGCTTATGACATCATGGCCGAAAAATGCAAGGCCGCGCTCAAGAAAGGCGGTCCGCGCAACATCGGCATGTTTGGCTCCGGGCAATGGACGATTTGGGAAGGCTACGCTGCCGCCAAACTGATGAAAGCCGGGCTGCTGAGCAACAACATCGATCCGAATGCCCGTCACTGCATGGCCTCTGCGGTCGCCGGTTTCATGCGCACTTTCGGCATCGACGAACCCATGGGCTGCTACGACGACCTCGAACATGCCGACACTTTCGTGCTCTGGGGTTCGAACATGGCCGAGATGCACCCGATTCTGTGGTCGCGGCTCACCGATCGCCGCCTGACCGGCAAGAACGTCAAGGTCCACGTGCTTTCGACCTTTGGCCATCGTTCAACGGAGTTGGCCGACAACGAGTTGATCTTCAAGCCGCAGAGCGATCTGGCAATTCTCAACTACATCTGCAACTACATCATCCAGAACAACGCGGTGAATGAAGAATTCGTCGCCCGCAACGTCAACTTCAAGAAGGGCGTCACCGACATCGGCTACGGCCTGCGACCGAATCATCCGCTCGAAAAAGTGGCAATGAACAACGGCTATCCGGGTGAAGACGGCAAACCCAAGGGCGACCCCGGCGGCGCCAGCCCGATGACTTTCGACGAATTCAAGGCTTTTGTCGCCGAATACACGCTCGACAAGACGCACGAGATCTCCGGTGTACCGAAAGAGAATCTCGAAGCACTGGCCAAGGCCTACGCCGATCCGAACGCCAAGGTCACCTCGTTCTGGACCATGGGCTTCAACCAGCACACGCGTGGTACCTGGGCCAACAACATGATCTACAACGTGCACCTGCTGGTCGGCAAGATTTCCGAGCCCGGCAACAGCCCGTTCTCGCTGACCGGCCAGCCCTCGGCCTGCGGCACGGCCCGTGAAGTCGGCACCTTCTCGCACCGCCTGCCGGCCGATATGGTGGTCACCAATCCGAAGCACAGGGAGGCGAGCGAGAAAGTGTGGAAGCTGCCTGCCGGAACGATTCCGGACTGGGTCGGTGCACACGCCGTACTGCAGAGCCGCCTGCTCAAGGACGGCAAGATCAACTTCTACTGGACGACGACGACCAACAACATGCAGGCCGGGCCGAACGTCAATGACGAGGTCTTCCCGGGCTGGCGCAACCCCGACAATTTCATCGTCGTCTCCGACTGCTATCCGACGGTTTCGGCGATGTCCGGTGACCTGATCCTGCCTTCGGCCATGTGGATGGAAAAAGAAGGTGCCTTCGGCAACGCCGAACGCCGCACACAGTTCTGGCGCCAACAGGTCAAGGCCCCGGGCGAGGCCCGCTCCGACCTGATCCAGTACATCGAGTTCTCGAAGCGTTTCACGACCGACGAAGTCTGGCCGGCAGAACTGCTCGCCAAGAACCCCGAGTACAAGGGCAAGACTCTCTACGAGGTGCTCTTCGCCAATGGCCAGGTCGACAAGTTCCCGATCAGCCAGACCTACAAGGGCTTCGACAACGACGAAGCAAAAGCCTGCGGCTTCTACCTGCAGAAAGGCCTGTTCGAGGAGTATGCCGCCTTTGGTCGCGGCCATGCTCACGACCTGGCCGAGTTCGATACCTATCACAAGGCACGCGGCCTGCGCTGGCCGGTGGTCGACGGCAAGGAAACGCTGTGGCGCTTCCGCGAGGGCTACGACCCCTACGTCAAGGCTGGCGAAGGCGTGAAGTTCTACGGCAAGCCGGACGGCAAGGCAGTCATTTTCGCGCTGCCCTACCAGCCGGCCGCCGAAATGCCCGACCAGGAGTATGACCTCTGGCTGTGCACCGGGCGTGTTCTCGAACACTGGCATACCGGCTCGATGACCCGCCGTGTCCCCGAGTTGTACAAGGCGATGCCTGACGCCTGGATCTACATGAATCCAGCCGACGCCAAGAAGCGCGGCCTGCAACGCGGCGACGTCGTCAAGACCAGCACCCGCCGCGGCGAGATCGAGTTGCGCGTCGAAACGCGTGGCCGCAACAAGCCACCAGCCGGCCTGGTGTTCATCCCGTTCTTCGACGAGCATCGCCTGGTCAACAAGCTGACGCTCGACGCCACTTGTCCCATCTCGAAGGAAACCGACTTCAAGAAATGCGCGTGCAAGGTGGTCAAGGCCTGATCGACGCGCGAACGCAGGGCAATCAGGGAGAGCCAGGGCGGGCAGAACATCGCCCGCCTCATGGCCGCCCCCTCTCGCTTGCAGTGCGCATTCCGGCTTGCACGCCGGAATCGTTCGACGGGCAGAGAGCATGCTCCCTGAATGCCCCGCCTCACCCCCGGCCCTTCTCCCGCAGGGGGAGAAGGGAGATTCGAGAGTCGCGGACGCGACTTTCACACTAGGCACCTGCCCGGTTTCTGGCTACGCAACAATGCCCACGGCAAACAAAAACAGTAGTCGCCTGCCCGCGCGTGCGACCACCGCAACCACCCATATCCAGTCGCTGGCGCGCCGCCAGTTCGTCTTCGATTCGGCACGACTGCTTTGCGGTGTCGGCGTACTCGGACTGGGCCTCGCGGCGTACACCAAACAGGCGAAGGCCTTGCCAGCGCTGGCGATCCGTCCGCCAGGCGCGGCCAGCGAAGACAACTTTCTCGGCGCCTGCATTCGCTGTGGTATGTGCGTGCGCGACTGCCCCTACAACATTCTCGAACTGGCCCGACCAGAGTCGCCGATTGCCACGGGCACACCCTATTTCACTGCCCGTAGCGGACCCTGCGAGATGTGCGAAGACATCCCCTGCGTCAAGGCCTGTCCGACAGGCGCCCTGGACCACCGCCTGACCGACATCAACCAGTCAAGGATGGGCCTGGCCGTTCTCTCCGACCAGGAGACCTGCCTCAACTTCCTCGGTCTGCGCTGTGACGTCTGCTACCGTGTCTGCCCGGTCATCGACAAGGCAATCACCCTCGAAGTACGCCCAAACACCCGTACCGGCCGGCACGCGATGTTCATCCCGACCGTACACTCCGAGCATTGCACCGGCTGCGGCAAGTGCGAAAGCGCCTGCGTCACCGAAGAAGCATCAATCAAGGTGCTGCCCGCCAAACTGGTAAGAGGCTCACTCGGCAAGCATTACCGCCTCGGCTGGGACGAGAAAAGCAAGGCCGGCGGGCATTCGCTGGTCGAAGACAGGGGCATCGTTGATTTGCCAGACCGCATGCCTGACGGCATGCACCTCGAAGGCCACTTCGATCCAGGTAGCGAGCAAGTGCCGGCAGGAATGCCGGCTAACGGCCCGGCGCTTCCCAGCCTGCCGCCGGGTCTCGGTGGTCCCGCTGCGCCGGGCAGTGGGGTCAATGCCTTGCCTGCCGAGGCTGCGCGATGAGCAGCAAGCGCACCGGTGCCGAGGCAGTTGCCACCAAGGGCTGGATCGCTGCCCACCAGTGGCTGTTGGCCCGCCGCCTGTGCCAGTTGGCCATTCTGGCCCTGTTCCTGCTCGGCCCCCTGGCGGCCGTATGGATCATCAAAGGGAATCTGGCGTATAGCCTGACCCTCGACACCCTGCCGCTGACCGACCCCTACGTGCTGCTGCAATCGCTACTGGCTGGCAACTGGCCCGAGAAACTCGCGCTGATCGGCGTCTCGATCGTTGTGGTTTTCTATTTTCTCGTCGGCGGCCGTGTCTATTGCGCCTGGGTCTGCCCGATCAATCCGGTCACCGACCTCGCCGGCTGGCTGCGCCGCCGGCTGGGGATCAAGGGCAGCGCACACATCGCGCGCAGCAGCCGCTACTGGATCCTGGCGATGAGCTTGCTGCTCGCGGCACTCACCGGCAGCATCGCCTGGGAACTGGTCAATCCGGTATCGATGCTGCATCGCGGACTGCTCTTCGGACTGGGCGCCGCGTGGGCCGTCGTGCTGGCTGTCTTTCTGTTTGACCTGTTCGTGATGAGCCGCGGCTGGTGCGGCCACCTATGCCCGGTCGGCGCCTTCTACAGCCTGCTCGGCAAGGGCAGTCCGCTGCGCGTGACGGCCAGCAAGCGTGCAGCCTGCAACGACTGCATGGACTGCTTCGAAGTCTGCCCCGAGCCACAGGTCATTCGCCCGGCACTGAAGGGCGCCGGCAAAGGTGTCGGCCCGGTCATTCTGGCCAGCAACTGTACCAACTGCGGGCGCTGTATCGATGTCTGCTCCAAAGATGTGTTCACTTTCGGCCTGCGCTTCGACAACCCGCCGGACAACGGCAGGCAGGTCACACCGCAAGCAGCGACAAACGGCAACTGAAGTACTCGAGAAACATCAGAAATCATTTTTTTGACGTGGAGGGAACACCAACCATGAAGCACTCACTGAAACTTACCATCGCCATCGTCGCCAGTTGCCTGACTTCGCTGGTCTTTGCCGCCGACGCCACAACCTCCATGCGCGGCATCGACGTCGCCGCACCCAGCCCGGCGCCCGCGGTCAAGGACTACGCCGGCAAACGCCCCGGCACCGAAGCGCCGGTCGCACGCACCTTCAGCACGCAGCCACCGGTCATCCCGCACGCAGTGGAGAACTTCGACGAAATCAACCTCGAAGAAAACCAGTGCATGGACTGCCACTCGGCAGCAACCCATGAGAAGAAAAAAAGCACCAAAGATGGGCGATAGCCATTTCATCGACCGCGACGGCAAGAAACACGCCGAAGCGACCGGCGCTCGCTACAGCTGCGTGCAGTGCCACGTGCCACAGATTGACGCGCCGCCGCTGGTCGACAACACCTTCAAGGGCGACGCCGTCAAGAAGCCGGTCAAGAAGAACTAAGCCAGGAAGTAGCATCAGGGAGTGGGCCGGCCAAGTGCCGGCCACTCAGCTCGGGAAAGCCGCCACGCCACCGTGCCACCGTGCCGCTACCGCTCTGGCACTGTCAGAGCCTTTCCTCCCTTTCCCCGGGCGCTAGCCACGCTACTCAGCGTTCCAGATCGTGCTCTCCGCACAGACTGAGCATTTCCTTGCGCGCCGCATCACGCAGAGCCACCGCCGCCGCCCAATCGTCACCCGCCGGGGCCAGTAGCGGCCCGAAGGCGAGTGCCAGGCGACCTCGCCGCAGCATCCAGGTCTGATCGCGCAACATCCGGCGCGACCCGCATAGACCAGCCACCAGCACTGGCGTCCCCGCCCGCGCAGCGGCGACGAAAGCCCCCATGCGAAACGGTTTCAGCCCGGCTTCGCGAGAAAAAGTCCCTTCCGGAAAAATGACCAGATTCTGTCCCTGCCGGAGCGCGCCGGCAATCTCGTCGACGTCCTCGGCGCTCCTGGACGCCGCGAAGCGTTCGACGAACAGCGTGCCGAGCGCGCTCAGAAAAGCGTGGATCGCCGGCTGTTCGACCAACTCGCGCTTGGCCACAAAGCCGTAGGCCTGGCTCGGCGGCAGGGCCGCGCAAAGGGCCAGCGCATCGAGATAGCTGCAATGGTTGACCAGTAGCAGATGCGGCACTGCCGGCAAATCCACCGCCGCGCTAGTCTGCAAGCGAACCCTGGCCAGCGCAAAGAAGAGCCGCGCCACCCGGCGCACCAGGCGGCGTCCGCTCGCCGGCGAGCGCAGCAGTTTACCGAGGACGACAACTACCGCCGCAGTCGGCACACCGAGGACGACAAAAACGCTCCAGCACCAGAGGCCATAGGCGCGCCTGCCAAAGCGCCGTGCCGCCTCTCCCAAACGCGCACGCAGGGACGCGATACCGAGGCGCAACATTTGTTGCCGGGCTGGCACCGTGGGAGCGCCAATCAAGCCATTCTCGTAGGCGTCGCGCGAAGCGTTGCGACGTATCTTGCCACTCGAAGTCTTGAGCACCGAATTCGGCGGGGCCAGGACGATTTCGTCAGCCGGCATCCCAATTGCGTCAATCGCGGCAGCGTCGATCTTCTGCCGCATGGCCTCTAGCGCGCTGGCCTCTTCCTCACGTGTTTCGGCCAGAACCACCAGCCGTTCGCTGGCATTGAGCGTATCCTTGCTGGCAAAAACGGCCACGCAGCCCTTGCGCACGCCCGGAATATTGCCCACCGCCTGTTCCAGTTCGTAGGGGTAGAGGTTTCTTCCGCCGCGGATGATCAAATCCTTGACCCGGCCGGTCAGATAGATTTCGCCAGCGACGGTATACGCGCAATCCCCAGAGTCGAGCCAGCTATCGCTGAACAAGGCCTGCGTCGCCACCGGGTTGCGATAATAGCCACGCGTCGCCGAAGGGCCACGGAACTGTAGTCGCCCGACACTGCGATCCGGCAGCTCGCAACCTTCCGCGTCGACAATACGAACCTCATGCCCGGGCAAGGCCCGCCCGCACGCCGGAACGAGCATCGCTTCGCCATCGCTGCCGCTGACCGGTACCGCGCATTTCCGCTTGATCAATTCGTCGCGCTCGATCCGATCAATCAGTGGACCGCGCTTCAACACCGGGAAGGCCAGCCCGACCGAGCATTCGGCGAGGCCATAGACGGGCGTGATGGCCTCGCCGTGCAGACCATAAGGGGCGAAGCGCTCGGCAAAAGCTTGCAGCGTGGCCGGGCTCACCGGTTCGGCGCCGTTCAGTGCCAGACGCCAGGACGAGAGATCCAGTCCCTGCAGGTCGCTGTCGACGAGTTTTTTTGCACAGAGGTCATAAGCAAAATTGGGCGCCGGCGAAATCGTTCCGCGATGGTCGGAGATGGCCCGCAGCCAGCGCACCGGCCGGGACAGAAAAGCCAGCGGCGACATCAACACCAGTTGCATCCCGGAATAGAGCGGACAGAACCAGGCGCCAATCAGTCCCATGTCGTGGTAGAGCGGCAGCCATGAAACAAAAACGTCGTCGCTGCTGACCGCGCAGGTCTCACACATCACGCGCACATTGGCCAACAGGTTGGCGTGGCTGAGTACGACACCCTTGGGGTCGCCGGTGCTGCCCGAGGTGTACTGCAGGAAAGCAATATCGTCGGCTTGTGCGCGATACAGCAGTTCCATCGGCTCGCTATCGAGTTCCGCCGGCGTGAGCACTTCACTCAGACTCGGCGCGTCGCGGCGCAGCAGCGCGGCGACGCCTTTTGCCTGCGGCACCGTAATGATGAACACCGCTTCCGCGTTGGCGAGAATGCGCGCGTGCCTGCACAGGTGATCCTCAATCTGCGCCAGCCGCGCCGGCGGATAAATCGGCACCGGAATTCCACCGGCGAGGAGCACCCCGAAAAAGCTGCTCAGATAGTCGCGGCTGGTGGGCAGCATCAAGGCCACCGTTTGCTGCGGCAACAGCCCGCGGCTCACCAGACCGCTGGCGATGCGGCGCGACTGCTCGAAGAGATCGGCGTAGGAGATGGCCTCGGGATGGAACTCACCCCGCTCGCCGCCACTTCCGTAGAGCAGCACATGCGTGCGTTGCGGATGCTGTTGCACATGCCATTCGAACACTTCGACCAGGGTCGTCGCTTGTGTCGGAACGCTGATCGGGCCGCTGGAGGTCGACAAATCGATGCGCGTCGTCGAACGCTCTTCGGCCGTGGCACTGGCAATGAAGCGCAGCAAATCCTGCGCCGTTTCCGCCTCGGCCAGCGCCGTTTCCGGCAAGGAGCGGCCAAACTCACTACCGACACGCAACAGAAGCTCGACGCGCGCCAGGCTGTCCAGCCCCAGGTCGCGCTCGAGATGGCTGCTCATGCTCACCCGTTCAACCCGTCCCGGGCGTGTCTCGGCGACCAGGGCGGTGAGCACGCTCAGCAAGCGCTCCGAGGCCATTGGCAATGCTTGCGGTTCTTGCGGCTGTGCGACGCTCACGGTCTCGGCTCCCCGCCCGCGCCAACTGCAGCGCACAGCAAGTGCGAAGCGGCGATGCAGGATTTACTTCCCTGCCAGTGCTCACGTTTTATCATCGATTTCCCTGATACGAATGGCCTGGGTTGGACACGGCGCGAAGCAGGCGGCACAACCGGTACAGCGTGCAGTGTCCACCACCGGCAGCGAAACGCCACCGACCCGCGGCACGAAGCGAATGGCGCCGACCAGGCAATAGTCGCCACAGATCCGGCATTCGATCTGCTTGGCCGCCAGGCAGTGCTCGCCAATCGCTGCGCGCAGCGACCACGGCGGCTGTGCCGCTGCGCGCTGCAAGGCGCCGCTGCTGCAGGCATCTACACAAGCCGCACAGAACGAACACTCGCCACGACTGAAATCAAGCACCGGATAGCCGCTATCGCTGTTGCTGATGATGCCCGTTGGGCAGACCGACTGGCAGTCAGTGCAGCGCGTGCAGGCCTCCAGAAAAGCGGCTTCGGCAAGCGCCCACGGCGGCCGCAGCGCGGCCGGGCGGCGCGAAAATCGGCCACGCAGAAAATTGCGACGGCTGCTCGGCTCGCTCACCGGGCACGCCCAGGTTCAAGCCGCAGCGGTTGATCAGGCCGGCGTACCCGGAAGCACTCGCCGGGCAAGCGAGCCTGGGCAATGGCGATGGCAATCAATACGCCGTCGGCGTGCCACCGGCGCCGGCTCGCCAACGGTCCTCGAAGAGCACCTCATCAAGCGGCAAGCGGCTACCCCAACCTTTCGATTCAAGCACCGGTTGCGGTGGAAACTCGGCCACCGGACCAAGACAGAGGATGGCGATCGGACGGCTGCCAGCCGGCATCTCGAGCAAATCACTAACCGCTTCAGGGTCGAAAAACGAAACCCAGCCCAGGCCGACACCTTCGGCCCGCGCCAGCAGCCACATATTCTGGATGGCGCAGGCGGTCGACGCGAGATCCATTTCCGGCATCGTGCGGCGGCCAAAAATATGCGCTTCCCGATCCGGCATCAGCGCCACCACCAGCACTTCGGCGGCCTCGCGAATGCCGTCGATCTTGAGTTTCAAGAACGCGGCAGCGCGCGTCGGCAGACTCGCGGCAGTCACCAGACGTTCAACATCAACGATGCGCCACAGTGCTTCGCGGGTCGGGGCAGTGACGATGCGCACGAAACGCCAGGGCTGCATGTAACCTACCGACGGCGCGCGATGAGCGGCCTCGATCAGGCGGCCGAGCAGACCTTCGGGAAGCGCCCCCTCGGCGAACTGCCGAATATCGCGACGCTCGCGGATGACCCGCTCGATGGCGGCCACATCCGCCGCCGGGTAACGATGCTCATTCATCAGCGGGCAGGCACGCTTGCGCGGCAACTGATGAGCACGGCCTGGTCGTCACACATACAAAGCTCTCCAATGGTTGCGGCGATCACTCTCGGGCGGCAGAGTTTACCAGACTGGCTAAGGCTGCGGCGAGCGCGCGATCAGCATCACGTTGCAGGGCCGCCCGCCGCGTGGTGGCGGCAGCACCGCCGTTGCCACGCGCGCCAACAGGTAACTGAGCGCCAGGTTCAGGTGCCAGCTCCAGCGGTGCGCGAAATAGCGCTCGCCCGGTCCGGGGCGCGCGTGCAGCAGGGAAAAGCGGTGCATCCAGTAAACGATGGCCTCGTGAGGCGATGCCGCGACGGCGACGATTTCAAGCACTTCGACGCCGACCGCGTCGGCGAGGGCCTGGCAGGCACTGGCAGTCCACCAAGTGAGGTGGTGCGGCGGAGCATTGATCAGGAAATTGGGAATCTCGGTCAGAGGCGAGGGGTGCAGCGGCGCGCAGATGATAAGCGTGCCGCCTGGACGCAGCAGGGCGACCAGCTGGCGAGTGAAACCGAGCGGGTCGGCGACGTGTTCGATAACCTGAAAGGCAGTCACCACGTCGTATCGCCCACGCGCTTCGTCGACATGCTCGTTCAGGCTCTGGCGGATGACGTCGCCTGCCACCCCGGCTTCGGCATACGGATCAAGTCCGCGATAAGTGCCAAGCGGCAGGTGGTCGCGAAAAGCGCCACTGCCGCAGCCGACGTCGAGCACCTGCGACCCGGCAGTGATGCAGCGGGCGGCATTGACGAACTCGCGCCGCGCTTCGGAATGTGCGCTGAGCGTCGCATGTGCGGCGTGGGTGGCGTAGAAGTGCTGGTAGAAACCGGCATCGCCGGCAACCGCGGGCGCAAAAAAGTACAGCCCGGTATCCGACTCGTAGAGGACCACCTGCGGTGCTTCGGGAAACAAATGGCTCAGATCGCCAGCGCCGGCCGCGCGCCACATCGCCAACAGAGCCCGCGTCGACACGCCATGCACGCGGCGGCGCGCCGGTCGGCCGGTAATCGGGCACGGAGGGAGCAAGTCGGACATGCGCTCAGCCAGGGCCACGCGGCGTGACCTGCAGACGAAAGTCGTAGTCCGGCCGCGAAGTCAGCGTGCCGAGCGGATTGGGCGCCCGGCCGCGGCCGCGTGCAATATGGCAGCTGCCGAGCAGCTCGGAGAGGATGGCTTGCATCTCGACCTCGGCAAAACGCTTGCCCGGACAGACGCGCGGACCGTAACCGAAAGGAATCATCGCCAGGCGCTCCGCCATCGCCGGCGGCGGCTCGGCAGCCAGCCAGCGCCCGGGATCGAAACGATCGGGCGCGGACCACAGCGCCCGGTGGCGTTGAAGAGTCCATGGCGAAACGACAACGAAGCCGCCGGCACAGATGGGCCGTTCACGAAAGCTCACCGCGGCGGTCGTTTCACGCAACAGGAAGGCAATCGGCGGATACAAACGCAGCGCCTCCTGAGTCAGCGCCGCCAACTGCCTGGCGGCGGCTTTTCCGCCGTCAACGGCGGCTTGCTGCTGGCTGGCGTCAGCGTCGCCATTTTGCCCCTCGCCGAGGCTTGCCGCGGCGATCAGGCGGGCGGCAGTGTCCTGCTCCTGCGGCGCGTCGGCCAGTTCCCAGAGCAGCCAGCTGAGCACCGAGGCGGTCGTCTCGTGTCCGGCAAGGAGCATCACCGCGATCTCGTCGAGCATCGCCGTTTGGCGCGCCTCATCCTGCGCCAGCGAGACCTCCACACCCCGCCCCATGGCGGCGGCTTCGAGCAAGGCAGCGGCGAACGGCGCACGCTCGGCCAGCGGCCGGTCTTCCAGCAAGGGCACCAGGAAGCGCTGGCGGATCAAGGCGCGCATCTCGGCGCCGATCGCCGCCAGCCCCATACGTTCGACCAATGCCTGCTGCGTGGCCGGCGCCTGGCCGCCGAGCAGCAGCAGTACCGGATTGGCGCGCTGGTGATAGGCAAAGAACAGCTCGACGAAACGCTTCCCCTCCGCGGCGCTGAAACGCCCGCCCAGGCTGGCCTCGCTGACGATGTCGATGGTCAGCCGCGACAGTTCGCTGGGGATCGCCACGGGCTGGCCTTGCCGTTGCCAGTCGGCCAGATAGGCGCGCGTCAGCTCGCGGGCCACGCCAGTTACCCGCTGCTCGGGGATGCGCACCAGCGCGCGCAGGAAAATGCGCCGCGCCTGCTTGACGGCGTCGCCCCCGGGCTGGCCGAAAACACCGCCGCCGACCAGCGGCCGGAGCAGGCGCTCGAGCGCCGCCGCCTTGGGGAAGGTTCCCGCCCGATCGCTGAGCAGGGTGTCGACGACGCGCAGATCGTTGGCCAGGGCCAGTTGCGTTTCCGGCAGGTCGTAGACCAGTAACTGGCGCTCGACCGGTTTGCCTTTGAGGTGGCGCAACTCGCGCGCCACCAAACGCCCCGCCAGGCGCGTCATGAGCGCCGAGCGACCGGCGAGACGGCCGGCAAGTGACAGGATCAGCCCCATCGGCGACGACTCACGATGGCAATCTGTCCGGGCCCGAAGACGCGATAACCGAGATGACCCCAACGAATGACGCGCGTGTCCCAGGCGGCCAGCATCAGGCTCCAGTGAAAGACATCGACGAGCGGTTTGCACAGCGCGACAACGACCTGCAGCACCGTCACCGCCAGCGGATCCGCCACTCCCAAACGCCGTCCGACGAACACCTGGACGCCCACTGCCGCCAACGCGATAACGAGCAGCGCCAGCGTCGCCAGGCGCGCCCAGACCTCCCCGAAGTTGGCCAGCAGAACTCCCCAGGCGATCACCCGGCTGCTCAGCGCGAGGCAGGCGAGCCACCACAGCGGCGGCCGATAGACGCGGATGATCTGATACTGCCGGCGACCGAAACGCCACAGCGCCGCCAGACCGTCGCTCGCCGGCGTCGGCACCAGCAGCGCGCGCCGGGTGAGCACGCGCAAGCCGAGGGCGGCGGCCTGCGCGCCAATGCTGCAGTCGTCCGACAGGGTGCCGCCGAGAAGACGCGCCGCGTCGAGTTTTTCGAGGGCGCGCGGCGACAGCGCCAGCGACCCGCCCCAGGTGACCGGAAAGGCAGCCAGGCGCGGCAACAAGGCAATTCCCCGGTCAATCGCCGCGGCGATCTGTGCAGCAAGCATGGCGCCAAGCGGAGCACCGCAGCCCTGCCCGCTGAGCAGCGGCCAGCGGTAACCGGTAACGATATCGGCACTGCCGTCAAGAATCGGAGTCGCCAGCGCCGACAGCCACCACGGCGGCGGCACGATGTCCGCGTCGAACAGGACGACCACCTCGTCACGCGCATCGATGCGCGCCAGACCGGCAATCTGATTGCAGCACTTCTGGGCGCAATGCGTCGCCTCGCCGGCAATCAGAATCTCGATCGGCAGGCTGATCGTGCTCTTCGTGCTACTCGTGCTCGCCAGTTCCGTCGCCCGGGCATAGGCCGGGTCATGCACGCCCTCGACGCAGATCAACAGGCGCCGTACGGGCAGCGTTTGCGCCGCGAGCGCGCGCAGCAGGGCGACAAGTCCGTCGGCTTCACCGGTCAAAGGCAGGATCAGGGTCACCGTACCGCTGCGCTGCACCCTGGGCATGGACAGACGAGACAAGAAGACGAGGCCCGCCAGAAGCCCTGCCGCCGCGACCAGAAAAGCAGGCACGCAAAGGAGAATGAGCGTCAAAAACATGTGCGCAATTCGCTGTCTTCGCTGTCGTCTCTGTCGTCCGCCCATCTGCCGGCAAGAACCAGGCCGGCGGCAGCCGCAACGAAAGCACACGGCCCGGGCTCGGCGCCACAGCACCAGACCCGGGCCGTGCGCAGGCCACGCCTAGCTACGGCAGGACGCAGGCCGTGATCGCCGCTTTGCTCAACTGCCGGTTGTCGTCCCCGGTGCATCGCTTTCCGCCGCCGCTGGCTGCTCTGCAGCGTCCGTGTCGTTGGCCCCTGCATCTTTGCTGGCGAGAGCGACTTGGCGCTTCTCGTCCTTCTTGCGCTTCTTCTCAAGTTCTCTCTGGCGCTTCTCGAACTGATAATTTGGTTTTGCCAAGGCGTCTCTCCCGCTGGTCTCGCAATTGGCCGTGGCGACGGCCAAGGAGGGTGAAAAAGGGCAGAGTGTCGCACAAATCGGGCCACTAGCGGCACCCGATGTCGCCATAGGCAGGAACGGGAGTCGCGACGGCGCTCGCAGGCGCTAGAATGGCGGCTTCATAACGCTCGGCACCATGCGCATGGAGCAAGCACCGCCCCCAGCTATTTCCCCGACCGACGAGACTCCTGCGCAGGCGCTGCAAGCGCTGCCGCGACCGACGCGCCTGCCCCTCTACCTGGCCCTCGCCTACCTGGTGCTGATCAGCTACGCCAGCCTCTACCCGCTCGCCAACTGGCGCGACCTGGGCCTCTCGCCGCTGGCCTTTCTCGGCGCCGCCTGGCCGCGCTACTGGACGGGTTTCGACCTCGCGGTCAATGTCATCGTCTATGTGCCGCTCGGCTTCCTGCTGGCGCTGGCCCTGCGCCGGCTGCCCGGCCGCTGGCCAGCGGCGCTCGCCGCGCTGTGCACCGGCGCCCTGCTCAGCCTCACCCTGGAGTGGCTGCAGAACTGGCTACCGGCGCGTGTGCCCTCGAATCTCGACCTGGCGTGCAACAGCGCCGGAAGCGCGATCGGTGCGGTGATCGCGGTATGGAAGGGCAAGCCGATCTTTCGGGGCATCGCTCAGCTGCAGCAGGCGCTGCTGGCACCAATTCCGCACGCCGAACTGGGCCTGGTGCTGATCGGCATGTGGCTGCTAACCCAGCTGTCACCGGAGACACTGCTCTTTGGCGTTGGTGACCTGCGCCATGTGCTGGGGCTAACGCCGGCGGTGCCGTATGCCCCGCCGGCATTCTTCATGCTCGAAACCGGAGTCATCGTCTGCAATACGATCGTCATCGGTCTGTTCGCGCGCACCCTGCTCGCCGACCGGAACGCGCCACAGCTGGTGCTGTTCGCCTTTTTCATGCTGGCGCTGGCGATCAGGACGCTGGCCGCGGCGGTACTGCTCGCTCCGCATGACGCCCTGGCCTGGTTGACCCCGGGGGCGCGGCTCGGGCTGCTGATCGGCGGCGTGCTGCTCTCACTACTGCTGATGCTGCCGGCGGCCTGGCGCATCGGCTTTGCCGGCGTCGCCCTGATGGGCGGCGCGGCTCTGGTCAATCTGACGCCACCCAACCCGTACTCGGAAGCGGCACTGGCCACCTGGCGACAAGGTCACTTCCTCAATTTCAACGGCCTGACCCGCTGGATCGCCAGTCTCTGGCCTTTCCTCGCCCTGCCCTATCTGACCGCGCTCGGGCGGCGCCTGTAGCGAAGAGTTACGCGAGTTACGCGCCGGCCAGCTTCCGCCGAGCCCGCATTGCCGCTTCCCACACGGCCAATTCTGGCGCGCGTCGAGCGAGATCGCCGGCAAGACGCTGTTCCAGGCGTTCGAGCAGCTCGACGTCCGGCGCACTGACGCTCTGCGGCTGAATACGCTGCAACTGCAGCAGCAGATCGCCGGCCTTATGCCGTCCTTTTGCGGGCCAGCCCTGGCCCGGCAGACGATACTCAAGCGGCTGCTGCGGGTCGGTAGAGAGTTCGAGCGTCGTGGTGCCGCCCAGGCTCGGCACCTCGATCCGCCCACCGCAGAGCAGGCGGTAGGCACTCACCGGCACCTGACAATGGACGTCGCGCCCGTGCAGGACGAACAGTGGATGCGCGGCCAGCTTTATCTCGAGGTACAGGTCGCCGGCTTTGCCAGCGTCGCTACCGCCACCGCCACTGCCTGCAGGCAGCGGCGCCTGGCCAGCCAGCCGCAGGCGCTCACCTGCGAGCAAGCCCGCTGGCACGGTCACTGACAGCGTGCGTGGTTGGTGTAGCCAACCACTGCCGCTGCAATCAGGACAGTCGGTCTCACGCAGAAAGCCACGCCCACCACAACTCGTGCAGATGCGGGTCTCGCCGCCGCCTTGGCTAAGCCGACCGCAACCGCTGCAATGCTTGCAGGGTACCGAATTGCGGTGTTGCACACGGCCGCTGCTGCGACAACTGGCACAGCGAACGCCCTGCACCAGGGCGATCGTTTTCCGGCAACCGAGGGCCGCCTCCTCGAAGGTCAGCGTCAAGGCCTGCGTCAGGTCTTCGCCGGCACTCTGCTCATTCTGCTTGCCAGCCGCCTTGCGGGCGCCGGAACTACTTCCATCGCCTTTGCTCTCGCGCGCCTTGCTGGCGCTGCCCTTGCCTTCGCGCTGCCGGCGTTCGCCGGCCTCGCTGGCAGCCTGTGCCTGTCGCCATTCGGCCAGCCGCTGCGGGTCGAGAAACAGCTCGTAGGCCGCGTTCACGCGCTTGAACTCGGCCTCGGCCAGCGCTGCCGGATTGCGATCCGGGTGCCAGTGCATGGCCAGCCGGCGATAGGCGCGCTTGACGTCGGCCGGCGAAGCCTCGGGGCTGACACCGAGAATGGCGAAAGGATCTTCACAGATAGTCATTGATTGGGCAGTTCTGGCAGCTTGAAAACTTGCCGTGACCAGAAGACAGAAGAGCCCACGGACGCCACGACAGCAGGCGAATTTTACGCGATCGACGAGCTTTCCTCCGCTCTTCGGCCTGTAGTCATCGCGCTGCGGCGCTCGGCAGAGCTCTTGCGGCAGACGAATCGGGGTTAGAATCGACCGCCGCAATCAGCAAACAGTCGCCAGGAGCCCGTGCGCATGAGTTACTTCAAGCATCATGTCTTTTTTCTGCTGCAACCAGCGCGGCGAGGGTGAGACCTGCTGCAACAACGCGGGCGCGACCGCCGCCCAGACCTATGCCAAAGACCGCATCGGCGAACTGAAGATGAAAGGTGCCGGCAAGGTGCGCATCAACCGCGCCGGCTGCCTCGACCGCTGCGACAACGGACCGGTCCTGGTGGTCTATCCGGAAGAGGTCTGGTACAGCTACGTCGACCACGAAGACATCGAGGAAATCATCCAGGAACACCTGGTACACGGGCGGGTCGTCGAACGACTGCGCATCTGAGAAACGGCAGCGAGAGGAAACCCTGGCCATGAAAATACAGCCCGAACACCTGCTCATCGACGGACCGGTCGGCAAGATCGAGATCATCGTCGAAAACCCCGGCGCGCCGCGTGGCATCGCCATGATCGGCCACCCGCACCCCTTGTTTGGCGGCGGCAATACCAACAAGGTGGTGCAGACACTGGCGCGCACCTTCACCCATCTCGACTACGTCGCGCTGCGCCCCAATTTCCGCGGCATCGGTCAGACCGAGGGCACGCACGACGACGGCCGCGGTGAAACCGAAGACATGCTCGCCGTACTCGCCGAAGCCAAGTGCCGCTACGGCAATCTGCCGGTGGCGCTGGCCGGTTTCTCCTTCGGCGCCTACGTGCAGACGCGTGTCGCCGCGGCCTTGCTCGAAGCCGGTCATCCGGCACAGCGCCTGGTGCTGGTCGGCACGGCGTCCGGTTTCGTCGAAGGCGCGCGCCAGTACCACACCAAGGCCGTGCCCGGCGACACCATCGTCATCCACGGCTCGGAAGACAGCACCGTGCCCCTGGCCAACGTCATCGAATGGGCGAAGCCGCTAGAGCTACCGGTGATCGTCGTCCCCGGCGCCGATCACTTCTTCCACCGTCGCCTTCACGTCATCCGCGAAATCGTCAGTCGCGCCTGGCGCCACTGAACGCGGACGCTGCCGGGGTGGCGGTAGCGTCGGGGGCGTCGAAGAGTAGAGGAGTACAATCCACCCTGTGACCACCCTTCTCGTCCTGACCAATCTACCCGACCGACTCTCTGCCGAAGCGCTGGCCAGAGAACTCGTCGAAACGCGTCTGGCCGCCTGCGTCAATGTGCTGGCAGGTTGCCACTCGATCTACCGCTGGCAGGGGGAGCTCGAAACTGCCAGCGAAGTGCCGCTGCTGATCAAGACCCGCAGCGAACGCTACGCGGCGCTCGAAGCAGCGATTCGCCAGCACCACCCCTATGAGCTTCCGGAAATCATCGCCTTGCCGGTGACCGCCGGGCTACCCGACTATCTCGCCTGGGTAGCTGCCGAAACGCCCGCCTCAGACGACCTTGAAGACTGAAAACGCACCGCAATGACCTGGCTGTTCTCGTTCCCGCGCCCAATCCGACGCTCCTCCCTGCTGCCGTTCTTCCTTTCGCTGCTGCTGCTCGCCTGGCCAGCGCAGGGCGAAGAGTTCCTCGACCCGGCCGTTGCCTTCAAACCGACGGCACGAGCCATCGACGGGCAGACCATCGAAGTGCGTTTCGAGATCGCCCGGGGCTATTACCTCTACCGCGACAAATTCCGCTTCGCCGCCGAACCCGAGAGCGTGCCACTGGGCACGCCGATGCTGCCACCGGGCAAGGTCAAGGAGGATCCCAATTTCGGCGACGTCGAGGTCTATTACCAGCAAGCGCTGATCCGCATTCCCGTGGAACGTAACAGCTCCGGGCCACTGCCGCTGACCCTGAAAGTCACTTCCCAGGGTTGCGCCGACGCCGGCATCTGCTATCCGCCGCAAAGACAGACGCTCAAGCTCGAGTTGCCGGACCCGGCGACAACGCCAATAGCCACCAGCGCCACCGGTGCAGCGAGCGAGAAGTTCAGCGACGACGAGTCCGGACGCATCGCGCAGTTGTTCAAGAATGCCAGCTTCTGGTTGCTGGTCGCCAGCTTCTTCGGCTTCGGGCTGCTGCTGTCCCTGACGCCGTGCTGCTTCCCGATGATTCCCATCCTGTCGAGCATCATCGTCGGCTCCGGTCGCGACGGTCGCGGCGTTTCGCACGCGCGCGGCTTCCTGCTGTCGCTGGCCTACGTCCTGGGCATGGCCATTACCTACGCCGCCGCCGGAGTCGCGGCCGGGCTGACCGGCACGCTGCTCACCGCGGCCTTGCAGAACGCCTGGGTGCTCGGTGGCTTCGCACTGGTTTTCGTCGCCCTGTCCTTGTCGATGTTCGGTTTCTACGAACTGCAGTTGCCGACTTTCCTGCAAAGCAAGGTCTCCGAGGAAGCCAGCCACCTGCGCGGCGGCTCGCTTCCCGCTGTCGCGGCCATGGGCGTGCTCTCGGCGATCATCGTCGGCCCCTGTGTCGCCGCCCCCCCTGGCCGGCGCCCTGCTCTACATCGGGCGCAGCGGCGACGCCGTCCTCGGCGGCGCAGCACTGTTCGCCATGGGGCTCGGCATGGGCGCCCCACTGCTCGCCGTCGGCCTGTCGGCCGGTATCCTGCTGCCGCGCTCTGGCCCGTGGATGGAGGCCGTCAAAAAAGCGTTTGGCGTGCTCCTGCTGGCCACCGCCGTGTGGTTGCTTTCGCCGGTCATCCCGGTCGTCGCACAAATGATTGCCTGGGCCCTGCTGCTCATCATCCCGGCCATCTACCTGCACGCCCTCGATCCGCTGCCGGCGCACAGCAAAGGCTGGCTGCGCTTCTGGAAAGGCATCGGGATTTTCATGCTCATCGGCGGCACGGCGATGCTGCTCGGCGCACTGGCCGGCTCGCGCGACCCGCTGCAGCCGCTGTCGGTACTGCGCAGCAGTGCCGCCGAGGTCGAAATCCGGCCGCTGCCGTTCACCCGCGTCCGGACTCTCGCCGAACTCGAGAGCCGCATCGAGAGCGCTGGCCAGCCGGTGCTGCTCGACTTCTACGCCGACTGGTGCGTGTCCTGCAAGGAAATGGAACGTTTCACTTTTTCCGATGCGCGCGTGCGCGCCAGGCTGGCAGGGTGGACCTTGCTACAAGCTGACGTCACCGCCAATTCGGACGAAGACAAGGCCCTGCTGCAGCGCTTCAATCTCTACGGTCCGCCAGGGATCATCTTCTTTGACGGCCAGGGCCGGGAGATCGACGGCGTACGCGTCGTCGGCTTCATGAGCGCCGACGAATTCCTCAGCTTGCTGGCGCGTCTGGGTTAATGTAAAAGTCGCGCAAGCGGCTCACGAATCTCCGTTCTCCCTCGCGGGAAAACGGCCAGGGGTGAGGCGGGGAATTCAGGGAGCATGCTCCCTGCCCGGCGAACGATTCCGGCGTGCAAGCCGGAATGCGCACTGCAAGTGAGAGGAGGACCGTAATGACCGTTCGCTCGCCCGGCATCGCCAAGCGACGATCAAGCCTCCACCTGCACGCTCGCTTTACGCTCCGCCTCCCCCAGCCAACGAGCACGCCTTTCAACGAGGTGATGGTGCTCTTGATGGCCACGTAGTACATCAGCTGGCGATAGAAGAAACGCTGCCAGAACAGCCATATCAATAGCCCCCAGCTTTCCTTGCGTTCGAGGGCGAAGGCCAGGATGGCGGCCAGGTAGTCCACGCTGACGAAGAGCGCGTAGTAGAAAAGGACGCGCCAGAGATTGTCGGCCGAATACTCCTCCTCCTCCGGGTGGTGCGAGTAGCTGAAGGCGGCCGATCCCAGCGAGCCGATCAGGAGTAGGTCCATGATCGGCGAGATCAGCGGAAAGAGCACCTGGAAAATGACGACATTGGGCAAGACGACAAAACCCAAGGCGCCGTACCGCCGGCGAAAAAGCACGTCACGGTGTTTCCAGGCCGCTTGCATGGTGCCGTACATCCAGCGGTAGCGCTGGCCGATGAAACCGCGCACGGTGTCCGGCACTTCGGTCTGGGCGATGGCTTCTTCTTCGTAGACGATGTGCTTGCCAAGCTTGCGAATGGCCAGGGTGAGGCCGGCATCTTCGGCCAGGGTGTCGTTCCTGAAACCACCGGCACTTTCGACCAGCTCGCGCCGCCAGGCGCCGACGGCGCCGGGAACGACGGTGATGCAGTTGAGGACGGCGAAGGCGCGGCGATCGAGATTCTGGCTGGTGATGTAATCGAGCACCTGCCAGCGCGTGAGCAGATTGATGCGATTGCCGACTTTGGTGTTGCCGGCGACGGCAGCGACGCGCGGGTCCTTGCGAGGACGAACAGCCAGTCGATCGCCGCGCCAGCCCAGTTGATAACCGCAAACGCGGCGCCGTCGAAGCGGCTGCGCAGCTGCTCTTCGGGGGGCACCGGTGGCATAGGGCGAGCGAAAGAGCAGGGAGTGCCGACCGACTTCGCTGGCCAGCAGGTGTTGCGTGGCAGAAAGATCGAGTTCCAGCTGCTGCGGCGAGATGCTTGAAATATTGGGATGGGTGAACGTGTGGTTGCCCAACTCGTGCCCTTCAGCGATCGCGCGGCGCAGCAATTCCGGATGGTTCTGGCCGTTGGCGCCGATGATGAAGAAGGTCGCCGGCACGCCGGCATCGCGCAGGGCGTCGAGAATCAGTAGCGTGGACTTGGGATCGGGCCCGTCGTCGAAAGTGAGGACAATCTTGTGCTTGGCGCTACCGTGGCGGGTGATGACGTAGGGCGACGGAAAAGCGCTGAAACGCTCGCCGGAGATCAGGCCGCGCTGTGCGTCGAACTTGATGATCCGCCGGCCGATCTGCGGCTGCGCAGTGACCTCGAGGCCTTCGCCCTGGCCTTCGTAGTCGACGCCATAGGCGAAACGAATTTCGGCCAGTTCCTCGGCGCGTGCGGCGTCGAGCGGACCTTTCCTGGCGAAGACCTTCCACAAGGCGGGATCCTCACTGCCAAGCCGCGACAGGGCGACGCCGCGCGGCTGCAGCGAGCGCAGGGTGACCAGCTGCTTGAAGGCAGTCGTGGCATCGAGCAGCCAGACGTGATGGCGGCGATCGTCATCGTCGGCGCAAGAGAAGGTCGGGTTGAGCGAGGCGGGGTCGAGCCGCGGCTTGCCGTCCGATTCCTTGGCAATGAGAACGGCCTCTTCGCAAGTGCGCTCCTCGGCCGGCTGGCCGGGGGCCCCAATCGTCAGCGTAGTTGCCGATGGCGACGATCATTTTCTCGGCCGGGATGTCGCGTTGCCTGGCGCGCAGGACGCGCGCGAACCACGGCAGACTGGCGATCGGCCCCGGCGAGCCGTCGGCCCAGTGCTCGTCGTAGGCCATCAGGATCAGATAGTCGGCATTGCGCACCAGGCGGCGGTAATCGAAAGCGGCGTCGGCAGCCGGCACGTTGACCGACACCAGCAGCTTGCGCGGATGCATCACCGCACACAGCTCGGCCATGAAGCGCTGGAAGTCGGCTTGCGCCTTGGCGGCAATATTCTCGAAGTCGATGCTGATGCCGGCATGGCGATGCGCTTCGACCAAGACGAGAATCTGCTCGATCGTTCGCTTGCGTGCAGCCGGATCGGCGAGCATGCGTCCCAGTTTGGCGCCTTCCCACTCATGGCCGTTCCAGTTGTTGACCAGCGGCACCAGCGACAGGTCGGGTCGGGTCGGGTCGGCGGGCGCGAATGTAGTCGCTGACGTGTGCGGTGCGCAGCGCATCGTTCTCGCGCAGCGTGCCGTCCTCACCCGCCAGGTGCAGCCACTCGGCGATCACCGTATCCAGGCTGCCGAGGGTCTCCTTCAGCGAACTCATGCTGGCATCGTCCCAGTTGACGAAGAAGCCAATCGCCAAGGGCTGGTGATCCACGTTCGCGGCGTTCGCGGCGTTCGCGCGCGCTGGCTGTAGCAGCTGGCGCAGGCTGCGCTCACGCTCGCGGGCGAGTTTGAGCTGCTCGTTACGCAAGGCGCGTTCGCGGCGGGTCGTGGGTCGTTCGGGAGCGAGCGCCGGGATATCCGGCACGGCGTGCGCGCCGTGCGGCAGAAAACTGACGTTCGGCAGACGTAGCGCCGGCAAGACCGGCGCTGCCAGAACACTGAGCCGCAGTCCGCCGAGAAGCAGGGTCAGGGCGACACCGACCAGCAGCATGCCCAGGCGGAGACGCGGCCAGCGCTTTTTGGCCGGATCGAAAAATACGGCTGCGGCGATTTTTGGGCCGCCGTCTGACCTGAGCGATGGGGCGACGGATGAGGGCTGCGACATGTGGAGATCAGCGGCCTGTGAAAATGCGCTTCACGCACCACCCGCACTGGCGGGCTGGTCTTCCTGCTGCGGGAGCGAAAACGCCGCGCGCGGCGTCACCCCCGATTGTCGGTTCGCGAGCTAACGGTCATGACAGTCGAGATACCCCCGGATGATGAAAGTCATGACCGTCCCCCTCTTCCCCCCGGCCCTTCTCCCGCAGGGGGAGAAGGGAGGTTCGTGAGTCGCATGCGCGACTTTCACATTAACGGTAGGGTGCATGGAGAACATCTGGCGGCAGGAATGCGGATCTTGTCCGCTGTCCAGCATTAGCGCACGATTCCTGTCCACGCCGGATCAGCAGTAAGCCCTTGCCCCTAAGCTTCCCCTAATTCCCGCTCGCTATCTTCGCTCCCACGCGACTTTCGCGTGCATTAACGTGCATCAAAGGAGCGACCACCAAGAAATTTCGACAGAGTCGCAGAGACCGTCGTTTTTGCACCCATCATTGACACCACTTAGGCCGGCAAGATCTGGCGACAACGCCAGCCTGCCGATCGCCGACGCGACTTCAGATACCGAATACAAAGGAAAGACGAAAGCATGCCCTTGCTCCTGAAGCCTTACTGGCGCGCAACTCTCGCCGTCTTCGGCGCCGCCCTGACGCTGTATCTGATCCATGCCAGCTGGCGGCAGTTCTACCCGGTGACTGCCGCGGCGGGCTGGGAGGTGCAGGTCTATCGCGACGAGATTCCCATGGTCAGCGCGCTGGCACTGGACGGCCAGGGCGGTCTCTACATCAGCCAGGAGATCGCCAGCGGCAAGGGCAAGATCCTCAAACTGACGCCCGACGGCGACCTCACGGAGATACTCAGCGGGCTTTCCAAACCGGACGGCCAGGTGATTTTCCGTGGCGGCCTGGTGACCGGCCAGGAAGGTGGCAAGCTGCCGGTGCTGTGGCTGCGCAACGGCCAGACCGAGACGCTTTTCGAGGGCAACGGCATCGAGGGCATCGCCACCGACGGCCAGGTGCTCTACGCCATCGAGGATGCGCGGCCGGGCCGCCTGTTGCGCTTTACCCCCGACAGCGGTGAACTGAGCGTGCTTCGTGACGGGCTGGACGATGGCGAGGGCGTCAGCCTGTGCGCCGACGGCCGGCTGTTCTATACCGAGAAGCGCCAGGGCTGGGTCAAGCAATGGCAGGCCAAGGGCCCGGACATCGTCGTCGCCGATGGCCTCAACGCACCCGGTTTTGTACAATGCACTACGGATGGCCTTTGGATCACCGAGGACGCAACGCACATGGCACGTGTGCTGCTGCTCGACACCAGCGGCCAGCTGCAGGTCATCCTGACCCACCTGCGTTCCGCGCAAACCATCATTCCCCTCGCTGCCGGCAGTTACCTGCTGGCCGAACAGGGGCGCCAGCGCATCCTGAAACTCGCCCGCCCCGCCTCATTCTGAAACTCTGAGCAACCATGACCGCCACCCTCGCCCAGCGCAGCCCGCCGCTCAGCCGCCACATCAGCCAGCCGACCCTGAAAAGTCACCTCGCCTTCACCCTCCTCAGCGCCGCCGCGCTGCTCACGCTGTACACCTTGTTGCGCCTGGCGCTGCTGCTCTACAACCGCGAACTGATCGGCAGCACTCCAGCGGCGACCTTTATCGAGGCTTTCTACAATGGCCTGCGTTTCGATGTGCGCCTGGTGGTCTATGCGCTCACGCCACTGCTGCTGGCGCTGCTCAGCATCCGCGCCATGGCCGCCCGCGGCCTGCTGCGCGGGTGGCTGACCGCCTTCGCCAGTTTCACTCTGCTGCTCGGCATTAGCGAACTGGATTTCTACCGCGAATTCCACCAGCGCCTGAACGGCCTGATGTTCCAGTATTTCGAGGAAGACCTGGCCACGGTGGGAAGCATGTTGTGGAACGGCTTCCCGGTTGGCCGCTACCTGCTGGCCTGGGCGGCCGCCACCTGGCTGCTGGCCAGACTGTTCAAGGGCCTCGATCGGCTCAGCCGGCCGGCAATCCCGGCGGCGCCAGAGGCATCGCCGCCGCAGCCGAGCTACGCCGCACCGACCTGGTACTGGCGAACCGGCCTGTTCCTCCTCTGCGCACTGCTTGCCGTGGTCGCCGCCCGCGGCCACCTGCGTCAAGGTCCGCCGCTACGCTGGGGTGACGCTTATACCACCAGTTCGATGTTCGCCAATCAGCTGGGCCTGAACGGTTCGCTGACGCTGCTTTCCGCAGCCGAGGCCAGCATGTCCTCACAGCGTAGCAATACCTGGCAAGCGACCATGCCCGACGAACAGGCGCTGCAGACCGTACGCCAACTGCTGCTGACGCCGCACGACCAGTTGGTCGACGCCGACAGCGCGGCCATCCGCCGTGACTTCACTCCACCCGCCGAGCGTACGCTGCCGATTCGCAACGTGGTGGTGATTCTGATGGAAAGCTTCGCCGGCCGTTTCGTCGGCGCGCTGGGCGGCACGGGCGACATCACCCCGCACTTCGACGCTTTGGCCAAAGAAGGCCTGCTCTTCGACCGCTTCTTCTCCAATGGTACGCACACCCACCAGGGCATGTTCGCCACCATGGCCTGTTTTCCGAACCTGCCCGGCTTCGAGTACCTGATGCGCACCCCGGAAGGCGCGCACAGGTTCTCCGGTCTGCCGCAGCTGCTCAGCGCGCGCGGCTACGACAACCTGTACGTGTACAACGGCAACTTCCAGTGGGACAACCAGTCCGGCTTCTTCAGCAACCAGGGCATGACCCGCTTCATCGGTCGTGAAGATTTCGTCAACCCGGTGTATATGGACCCGACCTGGGGCGTTTCGGATCAGGACATGTTCGACCGCGCCGCCGCCGAGCTCGACAAGATGCCTGCCGACAAGCCTTTCTATGCGCTGGTGCAGACTCTTTCCAACCACACCCCCTACGCACTGCCGAAAAACCTGCCGGTCAAGCCGGTCACCGATCGCGGCACTTTCAGCGAACACCTGACCGCCATGCGCTATGCCGACTGGGCGCTCGGCGAGTTCTTCGCGAAAGCCCGCAAGTCAGCGTATTACAAGCACACCCTGTTCGTCGTGGTCGGCGACCATGGCTTCGGCAGCGACCAGCAACTGACCGAAATGGATCTCTTCCGCTTCAATGTGCCGCTGCTGCTGATCGCTCCGGGAATTCAGGAAAAGTTTGGCAGCCACAATCACCACGTCGGCACGCAGGTCGACGTGGTGCCGACGATCATGGGCCGCCTTGGCGGCACGGTACGCCATCAGTGCTGGGGACGCGACCTGCTCAATCTGCCGGAATGCGACCTTGGCATCGGTGTGATCAAGCCCTCGGGCGGCGATCAGACCGTCGCTCTGGTCACCCCGCAGCGCATCCTGATCGAGCCCAAGGGCTTCGAGCCGCGCCTCTACAGCTACCAGCTGGGTGCCAATCCGAAAGCCGAACGCATTCCGCTCGACCTCGCCCCGGAGTTGAAAACCAGGCTCGAAGCCTTCCTGCAAATTGCCACCAGGAGCTTGCTGGAGAATACCGCCGGAGTGGAAACGGCGAAGGGCCAGCAGCCCTGAGCCGAGCGCTTTCCTTGCTCGCCATGGGGCCGCCATCACACGGCGATTGCCTGTTGACTCCGCGCCCAATGACAACCCCTAAGGCGTAGCCCGCGCCGGTGATCAGCGCGGCGCAGGCCAAGCACTTCAGCCGCCCTAGCCTGCCGCCGCCTGATAAGCGTCGCGCATTTCGCGCTTCAGCGTCTTACCGGCGGCGTTGCGCGGGAAGTCGTCCATGATCTGCAGGGCGTGCAGGCGTTGGTAGCGGGCGCCGACGCGTTCGTTGATCCAGTCGCGCAGTTCGGCGGCGGTGATCGAGGCGCCGCTATTCAGGACGACGGCAGCGACCGGTGTTTCGCCCCATTTTTCGTGCGCCACGCCGAAGACGGCGACTTCCCTGACCGCCGGGTGGCGGGCGGCGACTTCCTCGACATCCTTCGGGTAGACCTTGACGCCGCCGCTGTCGATCATGTCTTTCTTGCGATCGACGAGGTAGAGATAGCCCTCACCGTCTCGATAGCCGAGGTCACCGGTGAATAGCCAGCCGTCACGAATCGCCTGCTCGGTCAAGTCGAGGCGACCGTAGTAGCCGCCCATCAGCGAAGGTCCACGGCCGACGATCTCGCCGACTCCGCCGGCCGGTGCGTCGCTGCCGTCTTCACGAACGATGCGCATCTCGTAGAACGCGGGCGGCCGGCCCACCGAACCCGATTTGCGCAGCGATTGTGTCTTGTCGAGGATGGTCCAGAAACCTTCGGTGAGGCCGTAAAGTTCGTAGAAGCGGTCGGGCAAGAGGCGATTGAGCAGGTCCTTGTACTCCTGGTACAGCGGCGCACCGAGCGAGAGAATCATTTCCAGCGAGGCCAGCTTCTCGGGCGAAAAATTCGGTGCATTGAGCACCGCGATGATTTGCGCCGGCACCATCATGGTGTGGGTAACGCGCTCGCGGGCGATGATTTCGATGGCTTCTTCAGCGTCGAACTGGCGCTGCAGGAGGTAGCGCGCGCCGAGATAGAAGCACGGCATCAGGGTCACGAAGGCGCCGTTGAAGACGATTGCACCGGTGTGCAGCACCACCGACTCCGAAGTCATCCGCCAGGCAGACGCGAACAAGGTGCCGTACATCGAGCGGACGAAATGGCTGTGGATGATTCCTTTCGGCAGTCCGGTCGTGCCGCTCGTATACATGATGTTGAAAATATCGTCGGCGCCGACCCGCACTGGCTCGCTGCCGCCTTGCGGACAGGTCTTGAGCAGCGACGCGTAGTCGGGGTAATCGGCTATCGAACCGTCAACCATCAGCACGTGAGCGGCAGCCAGGTCGGGCAGCTCGGCACGCACCTGATCGAGCATCGGCGCCATCGAACGCTGCGTGATCAGGCAGTTGGCACCCGAGTCACGCAGCAGACTGGCGAGACCAGAGGGCATCAGCAAGGGGCTGAGCGGCACCAGGACGGCGCCGATCGACGGCACGGCCCAGTAGACTTCGAGCAATTCGCGGCAGTTCGACAAGACGGTCGCCACGCGGTCACCCTTGCGCACGCCAAGCCAGGTCAGCAAGCGAGCGCATTGGCTGACGCGCGCCTCGAACTCGCGCCAGGTGAGACGCTCCTGCTCGAAGACGACCGCGACCTGATCCGGCCGAAACTGCGCGTGGTGTTTGATGAGCGTCGCTAGTTGCAGCATTTTTTCCTCCCTGTGACGAAACCCGGGGCGCGCGTACCGAAGCGCGCCAGCCCTCAATTTGAACTGACTCCGCGGCACATCGGCGACGAGCGCAACTCGCTGCACGCACCAGGCAGGCCTGACCTGCCGCCGGGAGATATGCCTAGGCGCGGCATTGCCGCACTGCAGCACTGCGGCCCATGAACCCGGGCTGCGCCAGCAAGTGGTTCGGCTGAAAGCCGTGCCGTGAGCACCGGCATCGCAGCGCAACATACCAATACCATATAACGCCATCACGGGCAACAGCGAAAAGCCACGCATAGCTACTTTCGCTGGCGACTCGACCCGTAGAAAGCCCTCCGCCGCGCTGGCCCAAGGGCTGAAACGGTGGTGCTGTGGTCTTTTTTGCCATCTATCGGATAATATTAGCCATTAGTGTCGCCCGGGTGAACAAATCCGGCTCAGAGGAGTAGAATGAATTGTGCGGTGCGGAATGGCGCTCGTTTTCGGGGTCGTTTCAGCTCATTCAAGGTCGGCTGGCACCGGCCGACGCTGGCGAGATATGCGGCACCGATTCAGTGCTTTGCAGCTTGGCAACAAGGACCAACAGGATCATCGTCCGCGGCCAGTCCACTACGATCAGGACTGCCGGCGGGACCAGGGTACGCGTGGGCCGCCCCGCTTGGGCTGGCTCGTTTTGATTCATTTTATTGCTGGAGGTAAGGATATGTATTCACTGCTACGGGAAATGCCGGATTTCACCACGAGTTGGTGGAGATACATGCTGGCGATGACGCGCGCTTCCAACCGCGAAGTCGGCGAGTTCAATGACAATATGTTCATTGCCGCGCACATCGCCATGACCGCCGCACGCGACAACCCGATGAGCATGCTGGAAAGCTTCGAGGTCATGGAACATAGTGTCGGCCTGGCCCGCAAGGGATCTGCCGGCATGCAGGAGAAGATGGCCGACTACGCTTTCGACCAGATTGAAGAAGGCACCCGTGCCTATCTGAACACGATCCTGAATTCCGACGGTGAGAAGCTCGGCGGCTACATGCGCCGCGAAGCCGAAATCATGGAAGCGGTTGCCAACTTCAACGAACAGATCGAGGCCATTGGCGACGAGTTCGGCTTCCACTTCGATACTCCCAACTACAAACTGGTTCACGAAACAGACAGCTTTGATCTCTACCAGGTGCTGCCGCTGAAAGAAGGCGTCGAGGTCCGCAAGGATCTGAAGCCGGTCATGCTCGTTCCGCCGTACATGCTCGGCGTACATATCCTGGCCTTCCTGCCTTTCGAGAACAAGAGCTACAGCCACTCCTTTGCCAACGAGGGCATTCCGACCTACGTCCGCGTCGTCAAGGACATCATGACCACCGAGAAGGTGCAAACGATGACGCCGGAGGAGGACTGCGAGCAGACACGCCAGCTCTGCGCCAAGATCATGGAGCTCAACGACGGCAAGAAAGTCACCTTGAACGGTACTTGCCAGGGCGGCTACATCTGCATGATGAACATCCTCTCGGGCAAGCTGCAGGATGTCTGCGACGCCCTGATCACCAACGTAACGCCGGTTGACGGCACCTACAGCGATGCTATCAGCGGCATGCCGCAGATGCACCACGACTTTGTCACCACCACCCTGCCGAGCGGCAACAAGGTCGCCAACGGCTACCTGCTCAGCCTGGGCATGCGCTTTGTGGCCATCGACCGCGAAACGCCGCTGGTCAAGGTGCTCGATCAGGCCTCGCTGCAGCGCGCCACCGGCATGAACCCGGGCAAGACGCCCGCCGCCCTGTTCCGCTGGCTGCTCAAGGAACGTGTGCACCTGCCACTAGCCATCGCCAACATGAGTTCGCATACCTTCCAGGACGCTATTGCCGACGATGGCAGCTTGCCGGTGAAACTCTTCGACCAGCCGCTGAACATCAAGAGCCTGATCGACCTGAAAGTGCCGTGGTACCAGAACTACGCGATCAAGGACGACCTGGTCACGCCGGCTTGCGCCACCGCCGGCAACAAGTTCCTGGAAGGCTGGGACGGTCTCGAGTCGGTCGCTTTCTACGGTGGTCACGTCGCCATTCTGACCAGCCCGTATGGCAAGAAGGCACCGGTGACCGGCGAGTTCACCGACGCCAATGGCAAAGCGGCGCGCGGCCCGGTGAAGTTCCAGATGGACATTTCCTGAGCAGTGAGGATCCCAGGGAATGACGGCGCCGTGCACCTGACGATCGCCTTCTGACCCGCTGTAGATCACGCGGCCGGCCCGACGAGAATCGTCTAGGTCGGCCGCGTCGCTTCTGGCCAGGCTTCGCGTACAGCGAAAAAAACGACGGCAGAGCACGCGACGGCGGCATAAGGCGTTCATGATAGCGGTCGCGGCAAGCAGCACAACCAAGTCAAGCGCAGCAACAGGAGTGCCCACCTTGTCGTGGATACTCAATATCACCCATTTTGAATCTGGAGATTTCCTTTATGAGTTACGTCAACATCATCGCCGAAGTCCGTGGAAAAGTCGGCCTGATCACCCTCAATCGCCCGAAGCAGCTGAACGCCCTCAACGATGAACTGATGGACGAGCTGGGTAGCGCGCTGGCCGCCTACGAGGCCGACGAGAATATCGGGGCGATCGTCATCACCGGCTCGGACAAGGCCTTTGCGGCCGGCGCCGACATCACGGTAATGCAATCGCTGACGTACATGGAAGCCTACAAAGGCGATTTCATCAGCCGTAACTGGGAAGGCGTCAAGAATTGCCGCAAACCGGTAATTGCGGCAGTCGCCGGCTACGCCCTCGGCGGTGGCTGCGAACTGGCGATGATGTGCGACATCATCCTGGCCGCCGACACGGCGCAGTTTGGTCAGCCGGAAGTGCGCCTGGGCATCCTGCCCGGCGCCGGCGGCACGCAACGCCTGCCACGCGCCATCTCCAAAGCCAAGGCGATGGAAATGTGCCTCGCCTCGCGCAATATCGACGCCGAGGAAGCCGAACGCTCTGGCCTGGTTTCGCGCGTCGTGCCGGCCGACAAGCTGCTCGACGAGGCGATGTCGACCGCTACCCGCATCGCCGGTTTCTCGCTACCGGTGGTGATGATGATCAAGGAGTGCATCAATCGTTCTTACGAGAGCTCGCTCAACGAAGGCCTGCTCTTCGAACGGCGTGCTTTCCACTCGGCTTTTGCCCTCGACGATCAGAAAGAAGGCATGACCGCCTTCGTCGAAAAAACGTAAAGCGGCTTTCACCAACCGCTGAACGTAAAAAACCGCGCGGAGCCTTGCAGCCCCGCGCGGCGTATTGCCCACCAGCATCAGCAATGCGCCGCAACATCGACCGTATTGCTGATCGTCACCTGATCCACCCAGGCCTTGGCATACACCGTGCTGTAGATGTTCGAATAGGCCGCCACTTCGAGCGTCAGTGTCACCTCACGGTTGGCAAAACGCGCCAGATCGAGCGCTGACTGACGCAGCCATTCGTTCTCCTGGTGGACCATACCAATCGCCGTAACTTCATCGACGACAATGCCATCGACCAGAACCCTGAAGCTGGCGCTGGTGTAGTCATTGACCGCAGCGTTCAGGTCCAGCCGCCGCACATAGCTCAGCTCCGGCCGCGGACCGAGCGTGAGACGCCGCGAGATCGATTGCGCGCGCGCGCCGACGGCCCCGGAATCGCCTGACGAAGCATGCCCGTAGAGCATCGACCCACCGCGAAAAGCACGCGCATCATCGTGCAGCAAATCCCAGCCGGCGCCTTCCCAGCCAGCGCTGCGCAAGGTTTCCGGGCTAAACGGGCTGAACGGACCTGAACGCTGCGCACCGCCCTTGAGCACTCCCGCCGCTTCCAGCGCGGTGGAAATGATTCCCGGAACATCGATGCCCAGTGGCGCGGAACTGCGTGGCCGGCTGCCCGGCTTGAGCAGTCCCGCCGCCTGCAGCGATGCCGAAATGATGCCATGCACATCGAGACCCAGGGCGCGATGTGCAGTCCCCGACGCTTCTTCAGCGCGCCCCGCGTGCGCCTTCCCGGCGCCTGCGCCTGCAGAGGGCTCCTCGCGAAGCAAGGGCTCAGCGACACCGACGGGGCGGGCACGACTGGCGCCCGCCGGAGCAGGCTCCGCTGCCGCTGCCGTTTCCGCAGCAGACTCGGCCGCCGTATTCGCTGCCCGCGCGCCGGCGCCTTCGACGACTCCGGGCGCCTGCGCGCTTGCCGGGCGCTCGGCAAGCAGGCCCCAGAAATCGGCAATACGGTGGGTAGACGAAATCCCGACGGCGTTGAAGAACGGCGCCGCGGTGCCGCACTGATGCGGCTCGGGTCCGGGATCGAGCGCCGCGCCGTGCGACATACCGGTAATCGTGTAGGACTCGATCAACTCCTCGCCGTCGGCGCCCTGCCAGACCCGGCGCGGATAGCCGTCAATGCGCATCTCGATGCTTGGCCTGGCGTCCAGCCCGTGCACGTCGGCCCACTGCTTGATGAGCTCTTCGGCATTGACCGGCTTCACCGCTGTGTCGGCATCGCCGTGCCACACCGACAGCGTCGGCCACGGCCCCTGGTGTGCAGACGCGGCGCGCACCAGCGCCCCCCATTCCTGGCCAGAACGTACTCGCCCCTGGAAAATGCTCTCCAGCCCCTCCTGCAAGCCCGTGGCCGTGCGGTAGGGTACCCCGGCGATGACTGCACCACCGGCAAAGACTTCCGGATAGCTGGCCAGCATCACCGCCGTCATGGCGCCACCGGACGAGGTGCCGGTCACATAGACCCGGCAACCATCAAGGCCGTGCTCGACCACCATCTTGTCGACCATCTGTACGATCGACTGCGCCTCGCCACGTTCGCGTTCGTTGTCTTCGGGGCGGAACCAGTTGAAGCAGCACAGCGGATTGTTGTTCCATTGCTGCTGCGGAAAGAGCAGCGCGAAACCATGCCGATCGGCGACCGTCGACCAGCCACTGCCCTTGTTGTAGGAGGCGGCGCTCTGCGTACAGCCATGCAGGACGACGACCAGCGGGGCGTTCGCTGGCAGCCCCTCGGGGAGATAGGTGTACATCTTCAATTCACCGGGATTACTGCCGAAGGCGCTGACTTCGCGCAAGCGGCTTTCCTGCGCGTCGACCTGGTCGGACCAGGCTTTTACCGAGGCCAGCGTCGAGAGAAGCTTCTCCCAGCGACTTCCGTGCGGCGTCTTGGCAGCGAGTTTTGCCATATTCGCAATGGCGGCCATTTTGTTGCCCAGTTTGTTCAGCATTGGACTACTCCTGTCATCGGACAAGGTGGTAAGCGAACCGATCTCGATCAATTTGCGGACCGGCAGGAAAACGGTGTGGAACAGCCCTGGATCGACCAATCCACCACGCTGGGGGTCAAGCCAGGCCGGCGGGGCAGCGCCCGGGGCCAGGCCATAGGTGTGACTGAAGACGGCGCGGCGGCCCTGCCACCAGGCGCTGAATTGCAGTGAGGCAACCGGACAACCACGGTTGATCCAGACGCCAAAAAGTTCGCCGGCAACGATGGCGCGCGTCTCCTCGGCACAGGCCAGTTCCAGAAGCTGAGCCAGCGCTTCGCCAAAGCGCATGCCGTGCAGGCCAATCGCCGCCGCCGGTGGCTCCTCGGCGTCGGTCCTTGCCACTGCCGGACCGAAGAGGACACGGGGAGTATTCCCCCCCGGCGCGACCGCCGCCGGCCGCAAATCCTCATAGCAGCGGATGGCTTCGATGGTCTGCGCCTGCTGCGGTGCCGCCATCGCGCCGATCAACAACTGCGCCGCGTACTGCGGCGTCGCCGGTGGCGAACCACGACCGCGGGGGCCAGGAGCCACCAGCCCGCCGGTGACCATCAGGGTGACCCGAAAGCGCAGGTCGCGCCGCGACTCGCCGAGCAGGTCGGCGAGTCGTTCGCTGAATTCGTAACGTGCCAGTCGATTAACCATGGAGTAACGATAGCACGCGCCCGGCCGAGATGCACCTATTTTTTTTAGTAAGTGACATCTAACAATTTATTTTTGGCAAATCGGCCGGAACCGATGACTGGCGGTTACTAGCCGTTACTAGCCGTAGCCAGGCCCGGAAGCTATGATTCGCGCTTCCATCAGTCAGGAGAAAAGGCGATGCGCCGATTCCGGCAAACCAATCCCCACCCGCGGCGATACCGGCAATGAGCACGACGCGCCGGGAACAGGACTCGTTCGGCAGCATCGAGGTAGCCAACGATCGCCTCTGGGGAGCGCAGACGCAGCGCTCACTCGAACACTTCGACATCTCCAGCGAGCGCCTGCCCGAGGAGCTGGTGCTCGCCCTCGCCACCGTCAAGTCGGCCTGCGCGCGTGTGAACTGCGCGCTCGGGTTGTTGGCGGAGAGCAAGGCAACGGCGATCGCTGCTGCCGCCGAGGAAATCCTGCTCGGCCGCCATCGCCAGGAGTTTCCGCTCTCGGTCTGGCAGACCGGCTCGGGTACGCAGAGCAACATGAACATCAACGAGGTCCTGGCCAACCGCGCGTCGGAACTGCTCGGCGGCGAACGCGGCGCGAAGCGCTGCGTGCACGCCAACGACGACGTCAATCGCGGCCAGTCGTCGAACGACGTCTTTCCGACGGCCATCCATGTGGCGGCGGTACTCGGCATTACGCGCGCACTACTGCCAGCACTGGCCCGGCTACGCACGACGCTGGCGGCCAAGTCGGCAGCCTTTGCGGACATCGTCAAGATCGGCCGCACTCACCTCCAGGACGCAACGCCGCTGACCCTGGGTCAGGAGTTTTCCGGCTACGTCGCCCAGCTCGAACATGCCGAAGCGGTGATCGAAGACGCCTTGGCCTCGCTGTACCCGCTGGCCATTGGCGGCACCGCGGTCGGCACCGGCCTCAACACCGCCGCAGACTTTGGCGCGCGCGTGAGCGCGGAACTCGCCCGCGAAAGCGGCCTGCCCTTTATCGAGGAAAGCAACAAGTTCGCGGCGCTGGCGGCGCACGATGGCCTGGTCGCTGCACACGGCGCGCTCAGGACGCTGGCCGTCGCGCTGATGAAGATCGCCAACGACATCCGCTGGCTGGCATCGGGACCGCGCTGCGGCCTCGGCGAGATCAGCATCCCCGAAAACGAGCCAGGCAGTTCGATCATGCCCGGCAAGGTCAACCCGACGCAGTGCGAGGCGCTGACCATGCTCTGCTGCCAGGTGATGGGCAACGACGTCGCAATCGGCATCGGCGGCGCCTCCGGCAACTTCGAACTGAATGTTTTCAAGCCGCTGATCGCCCACAACTTTCTGCAAAGTGTGCGCTTGCTGGCCGACGGCATGAACAGCTTCGAGGCGCACTGCGTTGGCGGCATCGAGGCCAGACGCGAACGCATCGGCGAGTTGCTGGAGCGCTCGCTGATGCTGGTCACCGCGCTGGCACCGCACATCGGCTACGACCGCGCCGCCGAGATCGCCAAGCGCGCACACCATGCCGGCAGCACGCTACGCGAAGCAGCGCTGGAGCTGGAGTACGTCAGTGGCGAGGACTTCGACCGCTGGGTTAAAGCGCGAGAAATGACCGGCGGCGGTGACCCAGCTTAATGTGAAAAGTCGCGCAAGCGACTCACGAAACTCCCCTTCTCCCTTGCGGGAGAAGGGGCAGGGGGAAGAGGGAAACGGTCATGACTTTCATGATTTGGGGTGTCTCCACGTGTCATGACCGTTAATGTGAAAGTCGCGAATGCGACTCACGAAACTCCCTTCTCGGCTCGCGGGAGCAGGGTCGGGGAAGAGGGGGAAACGGTCATGAATTTCATGATCCGGGGTATCCTGACATGTCATGACCGTTAGCGCGGCGCCAGAGGCAGGCTCAGGGTGAACAGAGCGCCACCCTGCGGCCGGTTCGCCGCTTCCAGTCGGCCGCCCTGGGGTTCGACGATGCCATAGCCGATCGACAGCCTGAGACCCCGGCCACCCTGCCCGACCGGCTTGGTGGTGAAGAAGGGATCGAAGAGACGCGCCAAATTGGCCTCGGTGATGCCCGCGCCATTGTCGGCAAAGTGCAGGACGATCATGGCCGCGAACAAGGGCGCCTCCCTGCTGGTCGTCGAAGGCGCCATTCCGACTCGCGACAGCGGCATCTACTGCAAAATCGGCGGCCCGACCGCGCTGTTCGGTGACGGCTGCACCCGCACTATTGCCGCCCGCGCGACGCCGCTTCTTTCGACGCGTACCGGGCGCTGAGCGAGCGCCCAGCCAGACGTCGAGTCCCTGGGCGTTCAGATCCAGGTCGGTGGCGAAAACTTCGAGGATTTCCTCACTCGGCAATTGACAGCCAAACCTTTCTTGCGAGATGGCAATTATTGTTGCCGTTGTCACCTGCTTGTGACACCCTGGCATTTTTCCTGCTGATCCCCTTCTATGACGCATTTCTTTGCCGACGATGGCGAAAAAATCCACGTACAGGTTTCCGGCGATGGCTCGCCAATCCTCATGCTGCACGGCTGGACCGCCAGCCACCGCGAATGGCAGCCCTTCCTCGAAGCACTGACCGCCCACCACCGTGTATTCCGATGGGATGCCCGCGGTCATGGTGGCCACCGCCTGACGCAGGCCACGGTGCCTACCGTGCAACGCATGGCGCAAGACCTGAACAACCTGATCGAGAACTATGCACTCGACAAACTGGTGGTCGTCGGCCACTCGATGGGTGCCTTGACTCTCTGGCAGTACATCGGCGAACACGGTTGCCGGAATCTGCACAAGCTGGTCTTCATCGACCAGTCGCCAAAACTGCTGACCGATGACAGTTGGTCCAACGGCATCTACGGCAACTTCGACCGTGAGCAGTCGCAAGCCTTCCTGAAGCATCTGGAAGACGACTTCGCCGAATCGGTTCTTCGCCTTGGCGGCATGGGACTCAATGTCCGCGCCAGGCAGAAGTATCACGAAAACTCGCCCGGTCTGGAGAAAGCGCGGCAGTGGCTGAGCGCGCAGGATGCGAAGCCGCTGATTGCCTGCTGGGAGAGCCTGACCGAAGCCGATTACCGGTCCGTTCTCGAACGTATCGACATCCCGGCGCTACTGGTCTACGGCGGCGACAGCAATTACTACCGTAGCGAAACTGCACACTACGTCAAGAACCGCATCGCCGGTGCCATCCTGCATGTCTACGCAGGCACGGACCACTCTCCGCACCAGTGGGAGCGCGACCGCTTCGTCCGCGATCTACGCGAATTCATTGATTCACCTTGAGGCCTCAATCGTTCTTTTCGTCTTGTTGAACAGGGGTTTGAAGCAAGCATGCACACCCGCCGCCTCTTCCTGAACCGCCTCGATCCCGGACAACACGAGCCCGAGGATGCCGTGGTGGTGATTGACGTGCTGCGTTCTTTCTCGACGGCCGCCTACGCTCTCGCCGCTGGCGCCAGTACCATCTACCCGGTGGAAACGATCTCCGCAGCCTTTCACCTGCAACACGCGCTGCCGGACGCGCTGACCACTGGCGCGGTAGGCGGTGGCGACCCGATACCCGGTTTCGACTTCGGCAATTCGCCGTCTGCCTTGCAGGGCGCCAAGCTGGCCGGGCGACCACTCATTCAGACCACTGCCGCGGGAGTTCGCGGGCTGCTGCGATTCAGCTCCTGCCGCGCCTTGTTCGCCGGCAGCCTGGTCCTCGGGCGGGCGACGGCACAGGCGCTTCTCGCCTTGCAGCCTGCCGAGGTCTGTTTCGTGATCACCGGCGAATGGGTCGACCGCGATGGTGACGAGGATATCGCTTGCGCAGACTATATTGAAGCCCTGCTGCACGGCGAAGACCCCGATCCAGAAGTGTACGCCGCCCGCGTGCGCAACTCCGATTTCGGGCGGCGCTTTCAGGCCGACAGCAACGCCAACCTGCCTGCCAGCGATCTCAGCCTCTGCGCGCACGCCGATCGCTTCGACTTTGCTCTGCGCGCCACGCGTTCGGACGGCCGGCTGCAACTTCACCGCGCTCAGGTCAGCGCAGACCGCTCTCACCCCGGCCGCAACTAGCTGCCGCGTCCCCATGCTCGCCGCAGCAATCGGTCACCAGCAACCGCCAGCTCAAACAGCTCAAACAGCTTAGTCCGCTTACTTCCCGATCAGCTCCTTCAGCATCGGCTCGAGTGTCGCCTCATCCAGCCGCCCCAGGCGACTGCTTGCGAAGCGCCCATCGCGCCCGATGACCACCGTATACGGCAGCGCCTTCACCTGCAGGCCCGGCGTCTCGCCGGCATTCTTGCCGCCCAGCAGCAGCGGATAGGAAACCGGCGTCGCCTTGACGAAGCTGCGCAGATTGTCGACTTCGTCGATGCCAATGCCGACAAACTGCACGCCCTGCGCGGCGTAGCGGCTGTACAGGCGGGAAAATACCGGCATTTCTTCGACGCAAGGTTTGCACCAACTGGCCCAGTAATTGACCACCAGGACCTTGCCCTGCCACTGCGCCATGGCCTGCGGGCGGCCATCAAGATCATCGAGAGTCAGCGTCATGATCGCGTCAACTTCGGCCTGCGCTGCTTCCGGCGAGAGTTGCGGCGGCGAGCGCAAGCTGTCGGGAATGGTGTCGCCGGGAGGCAATCCGCCGAGAACCAGGACGCGATAGGCGAGCAGTGCCACGGTGGCCACGGTCAATACGCCGGCGACTACCGCCACCCACAGCGCACGCTGCTGATTCATGCCCGCCGCTCCTTTTCCACCTTTTCCACCTTTTCCGCTGCCTGCGCGCGCCGTCGTGACATCGCTTTCAGACACACCAAAACGAACATCAGGCCGCCGATAACGGCGATCAGGCCGCCGAGGCCCATCATCCCCATGCCGATCTTCTGCGGCAGCGTGGTCAGCATCTGCTCGGCGCCAGCGACCTTGCGCTGCACGCCGTAGCCTCCCGACCAGGCCAGGCCGAGGACATGGATCAGTTGCCCACCGCCATAGACGTAGGGCTGCCAGCGCGCCATGCGACCTTCGACCGGGCCGAAGCCGAGGCGAGGCAGGAGCACATAGGCCAGGCCCATGAAGGCCAGCGTGACGCCAACCGTCGAGCCGTGATAGTGCGCCGGAATGACAACATTTACGCCGTGGATCATGTAGCCGAGGACACCGCCGAGCGCGAACAGCGTGAAAGAAGCGATAAACGCCGACTTGGCCGGTGCCGCGGGCAAGGAGCGCACGCCCCACAGGGACAAGGCACCGAGCAGGATCAGCGGTCCCATATACGGATGGCCCCACTCCATCAGTTTGGCGAACAGCTCGACATGCGGCAGTTCACCGACCGGCAACAACAGATAGATGGCCGGCACCGCCAGCAGCGGTAGCGCGGCGACCAGGAACAGCACCGACACCGCACGGTGCGATGCCGCCGACGGGCAGCCGAGCGCTGCGGCGATCCACAACCAGGCGACAACCATCAGCAGCGCGTGCTGAAATTGCAGGGTGTGCCCACCGCCCCAGAACATCACTTCGTAATAGATCGTTCCCTCGACCTCGGGCACCAGCAACCACGACCAGTAGAATGCGGCCAGCGCCAGGAAAGCGGCGACCGCGCCCAGGAAAGCGCCAAGGCGTAGTGGCTCACCGAGAAAGCGTTGCGGCCAGATGGTGATCAACCCGCGCATTACCGTCAGAGTGATGCCGACGGCAAAGATCCACAGCGAGGTAAAAAACAGCGGCTGCTTCAACACCGGGATGTAATTGTTGAGTACCGGCTCGGCGCCCGGGAAGAACGGTGAAACGGTCATCAGCGCGGTACCCAGGGCCGCCAGGGCGAAACCACTCCAGCCCAGCCACGCCAGACCGGCAGCACCGACGGCACACCAGATGACCGCGGCAAAAGCCATGAACCACACCGCCACCGACAGGTCGACGTGCACCACCAGCGCCGCACGGAACAAATCCTTGAGCGGGAAGACATCCTGAATGCCCGGCGTTCGTGACAGGACCAGCAGAACCGCCAACAAGCCAGAGCCGATCAGCGCCATTACCCCTAACCACAACCAGGCACGCGCCAAGCTGGCGGGCGTGCCAGCAGCGATTTCCGGCACTAGGGGTGCGTCCGAACCAAGCGTCACCATGTGTGAATCCACAATTGCCTCACGCAAAAAATCGGCCGAGTATACGGCCAGGCGGCGCGATATGCCAAACGAGCGGCGCTGCCCGGCGTTTATCACGGGAAATCTACATGTCATTCGCTGGCAGGCGTCGAGGTGCTACGGCCGAGCGCAGCTTGCTCCCGGCGAATACACATGCGAATATTGTTGCCCGCAGTTACTTCTACTTCTGGCTGACCGTTTCGGAAACTGCCCATGCATTCGCCCCAACCCGGCATCAATATTGAAGCGCTACTGGCGCACGTACCACTGTTCAACGAGTTGGAGAAAGCGGAGATTGCGCGCCTTGCGCGCGGCACACGCGAAATAAAAGCCACGCGTGGCGACATCCTGTTCCACAAGGGCGACACACCGACCGGCTTCTACCTGATCGTCTATGGCCAGGTGAAGCTGGCATTCACCTCACCGCAAGGCGGCGAAAAAAGTCGTCGACATCCTGCCGCAGGGGCAAACCTTCGGCGAGGCAGTCATGTTCACCGACAGGCCGTTCATGGTCTATGCGCAGGCGCTCGCCGACTCGCTGCTACTGCACATCTCGAAGGCGGCGATCAACGAAGAACTGGATGCCGACCCCAGGGCCTCGGCACTCGGTTGTCATAGCCTGATGAGGCCCATGATCTTCACCCGGAAGTCGTCATCCCAGGCGGCTGCCTTGCGCTTCAGGCGCAAGCTGGTTTTCTTCTGGTCGGTGGTATCTAGCCGAATCAGATTGAGAACGATCTTCTTCAGGAGCGACAGGTTCTGGGGAGCGTTGTCCTTGCGGATGGTGCTGGCATCCTCGCCGAAGCTGACGTCGAGCACCCAGTGAAGTCGATTCTCCACGGCCCAATGGCCTCGCACGGCGACGGCAAGTTGTTCGGCGGTCAACTCGCGAGAACTGATG
>NZ_SPMY01000024.1 GCF_012939955.1 Candidatus Accumulibacter phosphatis | reverse complement strand
TCCATGATGCGTCACGATGCTTCCATGATGCGTCGGGATGCTTCCATGAGGCGTCACGATGCTTCCCTGACGCGTCGGGATGCTTCCACGAGGCGTAACGATGCTTCCCTGATGCGTCGGGATGCCTCCCGGATGCCTGCGGCCGCCTCCCTGGTCATGCAGTAGCCGATTCGGCAGGAGAGATTGCCGGCACGGATCAAGCTGTGCGCATTATCAGCGGGCCCGGTGGCCGCTGCGCGCACGCGCCACGAAACGTGTTGACAATTTTGGCGGCCCGGTCCTAATCTCTTCTCCGAGGGTAATCCGCTCCTCGGCAACTTCACTTTCCGGGAGAAAAAAAATGGCAAAGAACGAGAACGTTCGTCTGCAGGCAGAAATACTCCAGGCGGATGAAAGAACCTTCTTGGCGGTCAAGGCGATCACCGATTACAGCCCGGCCAACCCGGCCTACAGTTTCGCCACCCTGGCCGCCAAGAACGAGGCCCTGCACGCCGCCCAGGAAGCCGAGCTGCGCGCCGAGAACGCCTTCAACGCCGCTCGCGACGCCAACGTTGCCATCCAGTGGGAGTATCACAATCTCATTCTCGGCGTCAAAGACCAGGTCATCGCCCAATTCGGCCCCAATTCCGACCAGGTCGCCTCGCTGGGCCTGAAGAAGAAATCCGAGCGCAAGTCACCGGCCCGCGCCAGCAAACCTGCCGCGTAGATCGGCGCCTGTGATTTGGCACGCGTTCAGGATGGCGGGAAACAGGGGAGGCGGGAAACAGCGGAAACAGGCGACGCACCACGGTTTTCCGGAGCCAGGATCGCATTCACGACGCCCAAAACCCGGTTCTAAACCATGATCTGTCCCCGAATCTCCGAATCTCCGAACCGTGGTCTGTCCCCGAATATCGCCGAATCTCGCCGAATCTCGCCACTTGAGGCTGCGATGAGTTCATCGATTTATTGAACCTGATTCGCGTTTGGTGACTACTCGTAGAATACCAAGGAGTTTCCGTTATGACTTACTCTGGACAGTGCTTATGTGGCGCCATTCGATATCAGCTCTCGGGTGAACCAAAGGTCGTTGCCTTGTGCCACTGCAGCGACTGCCGACGAAGCGCAGGCGCGCCCATGGTGGCTTGGGCAATGTTTCCAGAAACTGCCTTGACCCTGACGAAAGGGCAGCCGAAGACGATTAACTCGTCAGGTACTGCCATGCGGAGTTTCTGCGCTGACTGCGGAAGCGGGTTGTTCTACCGGAATGCAGACGTACTCCCTGGAATTGTCGACGTACAGTCCTCAACGCTTGACCATCCGGAGGCACTACCACCAACAGTGCAAATACAGACGGCCGAACGGCTGGAGTGGATGGAGCATATTCATGAACTTCCTTATTTCGAGAGATTTCCAGTGTAGGCCGAAGATGACGCCCAACCCGGCTGTCGAGTGGGACGGCCAAGCAGCTGCGCTGCTTGCTTCCCTCCGCGCTGCGCGCTTCGGCCGCCCCTCCCTTCCACGTTGGGCATCGCCGGTTGCCTATCGCAGAGCGTAGAATGATAATCTGCTTTCGTAAATGATTTCGGAGCCAGCCATGAAAGTCTATTCAGCGGTAATCGAACGCTGCCCACAAACAGGCCTGTTCGTAGGTTTCGTTCCCGGTTTTCCCGGTGCTCATTCCCAGGGAGAAACCTTGGATGAAGTCAATCACAATCTCCACGAGGTGATCACAATGCTTCTGGAAGACGGTGAACCCACTCTTGAGTCCGAGTTTGTTGGGGTTCAAAACGTTGCCGTAGCTTGAGCTATGGGCAACGTTCCCGTCCTCAAGCCCACCGAGGTCATTGTCATTCTTCTCCGACTCGGCTTCACGGAAGTCCGCCAAACCGGCTCGCACAAGCCATTTCGCGATGCTGTCGGTCGCTGCACCACCGTGCCGTTTCATCAAGCTCGAGACATCTCACCGATCTTGCTCCGTCAGCTCGCCAAAGACATTGGCCTCGCGCTTGATGAGTTGCTCAAACACAGATAGCCCAACCCGGCAGTCCACACGGACGCTGCGCGATAAAGCCGCGCAGCTGCGCTGACGTCCACCTTGGGCCGTATACCCGAAGCACCGTGGGTACCCACACGGCGAATGCGAAACATTGATGCCGAGCAAAGGAGCGATATGTCGAAAGTTGCTAAAAATACGATTTGCCTTTGGTACGACGCTGACGCCGAAGATGCCGCAGCATTTTACGCCGCTACTTTCCCCGATTCTTCGGTCGACGGTGTTCACCGCGCGCCAGGCGATTTCCCTGGCGGCAGGGAAGGTCAGGTGTTAACTGTGCTCTTCACTGTGATGGGAATACCTTGTCTAGGAATCAACGGTGGTTCCGCCTTCAAACAGACCGAGGCGTTCTCATTTCAAATTGCAACCACGGATCAAGCTGAGACCGATCGCTACTGGGATGCAATTGTCAGCAATGGCGGGACTGAGAGCGCCTGTGGCTGGTGCAAGGACAAATGGGGCCTTTCATGGCAGATTACCCCGTTGGCCTTGACTGAGGCAATCATCGATCCAGATCGCACTGCGGCAAAGCGCGCATTTGAAGCGATGATGTCCATGGGAAAAATTGATATCGCGACCATCGAGGCCGCACGCCGTGGAATTGCGCCAAATTAGAACTTAGGCGATTGCCGGAAAAGAACGTACCAGATTGCGCCGGATTTTCGGTCGGCTTCAAGGCGCGACAACAGGCGCATAGTCGAACTATGAAACTGTTGTCGTAACACAGAAGACGGGTGAAAAGACAAGCAAGATGGTATGTTCTTTGACAGAAATCGCCTTAAGACCGTACAGATCGAGCTTGAGCGAACTCCCGGAGTGCGTTTCACGCAGCTCGGCAAAATAATCCAGCAGGTCGGCCTCGCTCAGATCGTCGATCTGATGAGCGAAGTAGTCTCCCACCCGGCGCACGGCGCGCGAATACGCGTCGATTGTCTTCGGCTGCAAGCCCTTGCGTTTCTGGTGCTTCTGGTGCAGCTCGTAGTTCGTGTCAAAATTCGTCGTGGCGACAACGGACATCTCTTCCATCTTGCGGTAACCTCGCATTCGTCATGAACATCCCTCGGATGACGGGCGAGGTCACATCTTGACTTCAGCACGACTACAGCACCGCGCTTTCCTCCGCGTAGCGGCTTCGTCCAACCCGGCAGCCAAGCTCGCGCCGTTCGCTCGCTGGACGCTGCGCGATAGCGTGCCGCGCAGTGTCGCTTACCTTGCGCTTACCTTGAACGTCGGGCGTAGCCATGCCTAGCCCCGCCTCCAAGAGCAAGGGAAAGGGAAAGGGAAAAACCGTGCCGGAAATCATGAGCGACCCGGTCGCGGAACTGGACGCGAGAATCGGGGCTTACCCTGAGCTGCTACTGCTCAGCCAGCAGTGGAATCCCGAATCGGGCCTCATCCAGTTCGCCGACGGCGAGGAGGTCTACGTCCGTGCCAAGGCGACGCTCATCGGCAGCTGGGGACATTCCGGGAGCTGGCGATGGGCGTGGCCGAACGAGTCGCTACCTGCGGCCGCGCGCAAGGCTTCGCTGCGCCTGAAGGAACTCGCGCAGGTCACCGGTCGCGCCGAATTCCTGAACGAAAATTCCTTCCCCGCCACAGCGCTGGAAGCGAGGAAGCTGGTGGCCGAGGTCTGCCATCACCTCGCTGCGGCCGCTGCCTGCAACGTCGGCGCGGAGCAGGCTGTGTGGTGGTTCGCGCTGCACGCTATCGAACACCTCCGGCCGCTCGACGCGCTGACGCAGCGCGCCGGCGAGAGCGCAGCTCAAGTCCTCGCGCAGGGACATAGCGTCATGATCCTGAACGCTCTGCGGGCTCGCTTCCCCGGGCTGAGGCTGCAGCTCATCGGGCGCGACCTGCGCGGCGATCCGCAGCCGTGGGCGCATGACCTGCACGCGCAGATTCTGTTCGATTACCAGCGCCTGACTACGCACAAGGTACGCGACTTCAGCGGTGCCAATCTCGCGCATGCGCGATTCGACGACTCCATTCTGCGCGGCATCGTCCTCCAGGAAGCGACTTTCGAGGGGGCCACGCTGGTGGACACCGACCTCTCGCGAGCCGACCTGCGCGGCGCATCGTTTAGGCATGCCTTCCTCAACGGCACCAACTTCAACCGCGCACAACTCGCTGGCGCCGACTTCACCGGCGCCGAGCTGTCCGGCACCCTCCTCACCGACGTCGACCTGTCGGACGTGAAAGGGCTCGACGCGGTGCATCACATGACGCCGAGCGAGATCTCGCTGAGCACGCTCACCGCGTCGCAGTTCAAGCTGTCGCCGGCGTTCCTGCGGCGGGCCGGCGTCTCGCGCGGCCTGATCGAGGACCTCGCGAAAGGTCAGCGCTTCGCCCGTCAGTACGAGACCTGCTTTCTCTCCTACAGCTCGAAGGACACGCCCTTCGCGGAGAAGCTGTACCGGTCGCTGCAAGACGCCGGTGTGCGCGTGTTCTGGGACCGCTTCGACGTGCTTCCTGGCGAGTCGCTGCGCGACCAGGTCATCGAGGCCATCCACCAGCACGACCGCCTGATCGTTGTCCTGTCCGACAACGGCATGGCAAGCGACTGGGTGCGCCAGGAGATCGAGCTAGCGTGGCACCACAAGCGCGACTCGCTGGTGCCCATCCGCCTCTGTGCAATCGAGAAAGTTCAGGCATGGACGACAAAATACGAGACCTTGCCCGATCTTGCGGGGCTCTTCCCGATCCTCGACTTCTCGGCCTGGCGCAAGAAAGGCGACTACGCGCGCACCGTCTCGCTGCTCCTCAGGTCACTTGCCGGAGGAGCTGAGTTCTGTCCCCGGTAAGCCCCGCTCATCCCCACCGACGCCACGGGCTGTACAAAGCGCCTGGCAGGACGGGCTGGAACTCGGCGCATGCCTTGCGTGAAGAGCATCGGAAAGCGGTGTACGGGGAAACTGCATGCACGGTCTGATGAGCAGAGGGCAGGTGAAAACCTGCCCTCTACCCTGCCCTACCCGTTATGGGTAAGCCCGCGGCTATGCGGATAGCAGCCCGCTTCAGCCTATGCCCGTCGCCGCCGGCCAGACAAGAGTGCCAGCAGCGCCGAACCGGCAAGGAGCAAGGTTCCGGGCTCCGGGACATCCACAGGAGGAGCAATCTCCAGGGTAGTGGTGATGGCGAAATTTGACTCCGAAGTGTGCCGCTCGGCGAAGAATATGTCGAGATCGTAGGAGGTAGCGGCGGTCAGCCCCAATAATTTCAGGTCCTCCTCGGTAAAGCTGCCGCTTACCGCACCATGCACGCCGCCAAGATCCATCACGAGTTTTCCATCGACGAAGATCCACAGGTCGTCGTCGCCGGTGAAGGTGAAGATCTTGTCCGCACCGAGGGTGGGATCGCTGAAAGACAGCAGTCCCTCCAAGTGCATGGTGAAGTGGTAATTATGTGGGTTGCCCTGGTTGCCGTACAGCAAGCCGTCAATGGGAAAGAAAGCGCTGCTGCTGTAACTGAAAGTTCCGGCGGGACCCTCGCTCAAGGAGAGCGAAGTGGGGGTCGAGAGATTGAAGCCGGTGGAGTCGACATACCATTTTGCAAAGTTCGCCACCGTCGATCCACCGGTTACGATAGCCCCACCCGCTGTCGGCAGCCCGCCCGTCAGGGTTGAGGCCACCATTCCCGTTGTCAAACCCGGTATGGCACCTTCGAAGTCTGTCAGCCGTGTACAAGTAGTGCCGATACTCGGCGCGCAAAAGTCCCGAATCGTCCCGGTCAAGGTCACGCCCATGGCTCCCGTACTCCAACCCAAGCTCACCAGAGCCAGCGCCGCCAGCGCCCGACTTCCACTTCGGCAGTTCTTGATATTCATTACTCATTCTCCAAGAGAAAAAATTGTATGGAAGGGTACCGGCGCGTGCACCATTTGCCGGACCGACGAGAAGGCATCGATCACCTGTTGCGATGTTGGCTGCTTCGTGTCATAGAGCAAATAGCAGGTTTCGTGCCATGGCCCACAGATCGCCGACAATACTGTTTTAAATCCTTGTCCTAGATGTTGTTCACGAGGTCTTTACAGGCTCTGGACAAGTCTCCCTCCCGTTTGACTGTAAAGTTTGCCGACACGGTCGTCGCTTCTGACAGCAGGGTCACCCATTTGCCGGCCTCGGCCATGCATCGAGTAGGGCGAGAACAGGGTTAGCGATAGCCGGGCGATGCGCGTAAGCCCCCTGCGCGAGACGAGCTGATCGTCGCCGCCTACACGAGCGGCGCTACACGCATAGGGACATTGGCGATTGTTTCGGCTTACACTACGCCCTTGGGAGCAAGCTCCCAGCATTGGCAACTCTGGCGCCAAACGGGCAACAGGGAAGAGCTGACCCGGTGATCTGCCGCTTGGCGGTTGTCTGACGTCCGAGGCGCTTCGCCGGGAGTGCTGGCTTGCTCGCACATTCGTCAAGCTGCACGCCATATATCAATCAGGGGATGAACATGTCAGAAAAGAAGTCCGGAATCATTTACACACTCACCGATGAAGCGCCGTTGCTGGCGACCTGCGCCTTCCTGCCGATCATCCGGACTTTTGCCGGGCCGGCCGGCGTCGAGGTCGAGACCAGCGACATTTCCGTCGCGACCCGCATCCTCGCCGAATTTCCCGACTACCTGAGCGACAAACAGAAGGTTCCGAACACCCTCGCCGACCTCGGTCGCCGCACCCTGCTGCCGGAAACCAACATCATCAAGCTGCCGAACATCAGTGCCTCCCTGCCGCAATTGATGGCGGCGATCAAGGAACTGCAGGCGCACGGCTTCAATGTGCCCAATTTCCCCGAGAACCCGAAAACCGAAGTGGAAGAGGATATCAAGGCGCGCTATTCCAGGTGCCTGGGCAGCGCGGTCAATCCGGTGCTGCGCGAAGGCAACTCCGACCGCCGCGCACCGCAGGCCGTCAAGGGCTATGTGCGCAAGCACCCGCACTCGATGGCCAAGTGGAGCATGGCTTCGCGCACGCACGTGGCGCACATGACCCATGGCGACTTCTACCATGGCGAAAAGTCGATGACGCTGGACAAGGCGCGCGACGTCAAGATGGAGCTGCTCACCAAGAGCGGCAAGACGATGGTGCTCAAGCCCAAGGTCTCGTTGCTGGACGGCGAGATCATCGACTCGATGTTCATGAGCAAGAAGGCCTTGTGCGAATTCTATGAAGAGCAGCTCGACGACGCCCGCGAAACCGGTGTCATGTTCTCGCTGCACGTCAAGGCCACGATGATGAAAGTCTCGCACCCGATCGTCTTCGGCCACTGCGTGCGGATTTTCTACAAGGAGGCCTTCGAAAAGCACGCCGAGTTGTTCGCCGAACTGGGGGTCAATGTCAATAACGGCATGTCCAACCTCTACGACAAGATCGCCACCCTGCCCGAGTCCCGCCGCGAGGAAATCCTGCGCGATCTGCACGCCTGCCATGAGCACCGTCCCGAGCTGGCGATGGTCGACTCGGCCAAGGGCATCACCAACTTCCACTCGCCCAGCGATGTCATCGTCGATGCCTCGATGCCGGCCATGATCCGCATCGGCGGCAAGATGTGGGGCGCCGATGGCCGCCCCAAGGACACCAAGGCGGTGATGCCGGAATCGACCTTTGCCCGCATCTATCAGGAGATGATCAACTTCTGCAAGACCAACGGCAGCTTCGATCCGGTGACCATGGGTACGGTGCCCAACGTCGGCCTGATGGCTCAACAGGCCGAGGAATACGGCTCGCACGACAAGACTTTCGAGATCCCGGAAGCGGGCGTGGCCAACGTCACCGATCTGGCGACCGGCGAAGTGCTGCTGACGCAGAACGTCGAGGAAGGCGACATCTGGCGCATGTGCCAGGTCAAGGATGCGCCGATCCGCGATTGGGTCAAGCTGGCGGTCACCCGGGCACGCAACTCCGGCATGCCGGCAATTTTCTGGCTCGACCCCTATCGTCCGCATGAAGCCGAGCTGATCAAGAAGGTCGAGACCTACCTCAAGGATCACGACACCAGCGGTCTCGACATCCAGCACATGTCCCAGGTGCGCGCCATGCGCTACTCGCTGGAGCGGATCATTCGCGGCCTCGACACCATTTCGGTGACCGGCAACATCCTGCGTGACTACCTGACCGACCTCTTCCCGATCATGGAACTGGGCACCAGCGCCAAGATGCTCTCCATCGTTCCCTTGATGGCCGGTGGCGGCATGTACGAGACCGGCGCCGGCGGTTCGGCGCCCAAGCACGTCAAGCAGCTGGTCGAGGAAAACCACCTGCGCTGGGATTCGCTCGGCGAGTTCCTGGCACTGGCCGTCTCGCTCGAAGACCTGGGCATGAAGACCAACAACGCCAAGGCCACGCTTCTTGCCAAGACGCTCGATGAAGCGACCGGCAAGCTGCTCGACAACAACAAGTCGCCGTCGCCACGTACCGGCGAGCTCGACAACCGGGGCAGCCAGTTCTATCTCGCGATGTACTGGGCACAGGCACTGGCCGCACAGAGCGAAGACCAGGAACTGGCGGCGCACTTCACCCCACTGGCCAAAACGCTGACCGAGAACGAGGCAAAGATTGTCGAAGAGTTCCGGGCAGTCCAGGGCCGGCCGGTCGATATCGGTGGCTACTACGCCGCCGATTCGGAGAAGTGCAAGGCTGTGCTGCGCCCCAGCGCAACCTTCAACCAGGCACTGGCCGCAGCACGCGTCTGACCTGCGACACGGCCTTCGGGCCGTGATCCTTGACGACTCCGGGGTCCCCACGGCCCCGGAGCCAGCTCCTTTCAGCTCCTTTCAGCTCCCTCCCGGATCCGGCTCACCCGCCGCCAGCGAGCCCGGCGCAACTTCTCTCCTTCTCGCTCATGCATCGCTACGTCTATGTCCTGCTGGCAGCACTCAGCGCCGCCTGGATCAGCAGCCAACCGCTGACCGCCCTGCTCACTCCTGCCGCCGAGCGTCCGTGGGAGTTCTATGTGGCCCTGCTCCACGGCAGCGGCTATTTGTCGGCGACCTTGATGTCGGTGGCCATGCTCCTGGCGCTGCGCGGGCCGCGCCTGGAAGCGCTCGTCGGCGGACTGGACCAGTTGTATCGCGTTCACCGGCAAGTCGCCTTGCTCGCCATCGGCCTGGGCGCTACCCACTACGCGCTCAAGCTCGCCAGCAAGGCCCTGCGCCGCAGCGGCCTCCTCGCCAAGCCGGAAGATGCCAAGAGCCTGGCGCTGCAGATCTTTGAGTCCTGGCGCCCGATCGCCAAGGACTTTGCCGAATGGGGCCTCTATGTGGCCCTCGCTCTGGTCGCCGTAGCGCTGCTGCGACGCATTCCTTACCGCTACTTTGCCCGCCTGCACCGATTGATGCCAATCCTCTTCCTGCTCTTCGTCGTGCACTCGGTGGTGTTCATGCCGTCGCCGTTCTGGACCGCAATCGCCGGCCCACTGGCGGCGCTGTTAATGCTCGGTGGCACGGTCGCCGCCATCCTCTCACTGAGTGGATGGATAGGCGCCCGTCGCCGCACACTCGGCGAGGTCAGCGAAGTCCGCCCGATCGGCCTCGGCGTGCTCGAGGTACATGCCCGGCTGCGGGGCTGGAAAGGTCACCAGAGCGGCCAGTTTGCCCTGGTCACTTTCGACCCCCGCGAGGGCGCGCACCCGTTCACGATTGCCTCGGCCTGGCAGGGTGACGGACAGGTGCGATTTGGCATCAAGAGCCTCGGCGACTACACGCGCACACTGCCCAGTCGGCTGCGGGCCGGCGACCCGGTCATCGTCGAGGGACCCTACGGCCGCTTCGATTTCGTCGCCGCGCAGGCGCGCCAGATCTGGATCGCCGGCGGCATCGGCCTGACCCCTTTTGTCGCCCGTCTCGAAGCACTCGCCAGCGCGGGCGGCAAGCCCCCTCCGATCGATCTCTTCTACTGCACACGCCAGGTCGACGCCGACATCGTGGCTCGCCTGAGCGCCGGCGCCGCGGCTGCCGGCGTCTGCCTGCACGTGATCGACAGCAGCCGCGGCGATAGCCTGAGCGTCGAGCGGCTGCTCGCCGACGTACCGGCCTGGGCCGAAGCCAGTATCTGGTTCTGTGGTCCGACGGCTTTCGGCCTCGCCATGCGTGCAGGACTGACCGCCCGCGGACTTGCCCCTGGCGCCTTCCACCAGGAGGCCTTCGAGTTTCGCTGAAACTTGCGCCAGTCTGCCCCTGCTCAGTCAGGTCCAAGGCCGGCCCGTGCTAAAGTCGAAGCCGGCATGAAAACCAGACGAATCCATACCCTGCACCGACCAGCCGTCGGCCCGACGCGTTCGCCGCGGCTCCTTTTTGTCCATGGCGGCTACGCCACGGCGGGCTGCTGGGACGCCTACTTCCTACCTTACTTCAGCCGTCTCGGTTTCGATTGCCGGGCGCTTGATCTCGCCGGCCACGGCACCAGCGACGGCCGCGAGCGGCTCGACTCCTTCGGGCTCGACGACTATGTCGAAGACGTCACGCAGGTCGCGCAAGGGATCGCGGAGCCGCTGATCCTGATCGGACACTCGATGGGCTGCGTCGTCGTCGAGCGCGTCCTTGAACAGCAGCCGGCGCAAGCCGCGATCCTGATGGCGCCGGTACCGCCCGGCGGCATTCTTGGTGCGACGATGAACATCGCCTGCAGCCAACCGTCGTTCTTCGGCGAGCAGGCGCGCGCCACGCAGGGCGAGTACAGCGAGAAAACATTGCGCACGATACGCGACGTGTACTACTCACGCGACACGAAAACCGAGGATCTGCTCCGCTTCGGAAAGCTGTTCCAGTCCGAATCCCGGCGCGCCCTCCTCGATCTGACGCTACTGGCGATGCGCATCGGCGGACGCCGGCCGAAGCTGCCGGTTCTGGTTGTTGGCGGCGAGGCCGACGCAGTTTTCCAGGCGAGCCTGCTACGCTTCACCAGCAGCCGCTGGCAGGCGCAGGAGGCCGTCATTCCGGCCGCCGGCCATACCCTGATGCTCGACGCCCATTGGCAGGCTGGGGCGGCGACGATCGCCGCCTGGATCGAGCTGCTGCCGTAGCGGCTTGGCAGCAGCTTGAAAAGCGGGCTGCGCCATGCCTGTGCGCAGCGCTTTCGCGCTCAGCCGCCAGGCGTCGCCGCCTGGCAGTCCTTGAGCTGCCGACGCTGCTCGGCGTCGAGCCTCCAGACGGTTCGTTTTTCATCGGCAAATGCAATCGCCTGCTCGGGGAGGAATGCATAGCGCTGCGCCTGCGCGGTTTTCCCCCACACCCACAAGGAAGCGCCGCTGTAGGCGCACAATCGCGCCACGAACTCGCCGGGGAGAAGCAGGACGGCACGCATTCTTGCGGGGTCAAACTGGCCAGCGTCATAGAGCTCCTTGCGCCAGTTGTCGTGGGCCGCAATCGCCGCCACATCCTGCCAGCCGCTGACCACCCAGACGTCGTTCTCGGGCCGCAGATAGAAGGGCAGGTCGTACTCGTACTCGTCGATCATCACGATCTGCTCGTCGGGGCTGTACAAGGGCGCCACCTGCTTGCTCAAGCTTCTCGTCGAGGTCGAATCAAACACCAGCACCAGAGCAATCAAGGAAACGCACAGGCTGCCGGCAAGGAGCAGGCTGCCGCCCAGATAGAGCGAGCGCTCGGCGCGCGACGCCTGCGGCTCCTGCCCCTCCAGTCCATCCGTTCCCACCTCCTTGCGCTGCTGCAGCCAGCCAAGCAGCACGTCGGCGATCAGGAAGGCCAGCGGCGGCAGCGCCGGAAGGACGTAGCCGAGGAGCTTTGAATTCGGCAGCGAGAAGAAGACGAGAATGCCGAGCATCCACACCAGCATCAGGCTGCGGATCTCGACCCTCGCCGGGTCCACCAGGAACTTCCAGGAGCAGGCGCGCACGATCCACGGCGACCACGGCAGCGCGCCGAGAAGCAGCACCGGGACATAGAACCAGAAGGGCTGGGCATTGCTGAAGCCGGTCTGCGAGAAGCGCTGGAAGTGGTGATAGACGAAGAAGTAGTCCCAGAAACCGCTGTACAAGATCTGCATCCAGACGAACCACGGCGCAGCAACAGCAAAGAAGAGGCCGATCATCGGCAGCGACAGCAGCGCCGGGATCAAGCGGTAACGCTTGCGCAACAACACCCACGCCAGCAGGATCGCGCCGGGAAGGACAAAGCCGATCAAGCCCTTGGCAAGAACGCCCAGGGCAGCAAAAACGTAGGCTGCGGCCAGCGCAGGGCGATACGACTGGCCGCTAGCGAGGCGCAGAATGGCGCTCGCCCCACAGACGATGGTCGCCGCGATCATGCCGGCGACGAGCATGTCGAGATTGGCATACTGGGCGCCGGCAAAAAACATGGGCTGGGTCACCAGCACCGCCACCGCCAGGGTCGCCAGGCGTTGCTCGGCATAGCGCCTGACAAAGAAGAACAGCCCGCCGACGGCGACCAAGGCACCAAAAACAGAGGCCAGGCGCCCCGCCCAGTCGTTGACCCCGAAGAGCTTCAGCGACAGTCCGGTCAGCCAGTAGAAAAGCGGCGGCTTGTGAAAATACGGCAGGCCATCGAGGGTCGGCGTCAGCCAGTCGCCACTGCTGAGCATCGCCCAGGCAACCCCGATATAGCGCCCCTCGTCAGGCAGCATCAGCGACCTTGTGCCGGCCAGCATGGCCAACCACGCGGCACAGAGGAGGAGCACGAGAAACTTGCTCCGCGCTTCGAGGAGGCTCGCCGCCACGGCGGAAAGAAAGTGCTTCATTTCTCTACTCGACAGGAAATGTTGCCGGGTTCAGGCCGCTGCCGCCCGGCGGCGCCGGCAGGGAGACAGCCGTCGCAGCGTTGGACGCCCGCCGCCCAGCCTCGAGGCGATCACGAGAGAAGGTGCAAGGCGAGGCAATGGAGGTCATGGCGATCATGGGGACGTTGGGGACGTTGGTGGCAAGGAGACCGCGCTCATTTTTTTTGCGGCCGGCGGCTACGCGCCGTCTCGAGATGCTGGCAGAGCAATTCGGCGCCCTCGAGCAGGCGCGGCGTGTGGCGCTGGATCAGGTCGGGGGGGGACGAAGAACAGATTATCGCGCGCTACCGCCTTGATCGACGTCCAGCCTTGCCAGTCATTGAGCCACTCGGGGCGCGATTCACTCATGCCACTGGCGACGATCGCTTCCGGATTGGCCGCAATGACCGCTTCGACAGTCACCGTCGGCGCCATCGTCTCGAGGCTGCCGAACACATTCTCGCCACCGCACAGGCGGATGACGTCGGAGATGATCTGGCGACGGCCGACGGTCATCAGGGGTTGCTTCCAGATCTGATAGAAAGTGGGCACCGGCGGCCGCTGGCCGTAGCGCTTCTGCAGTGCGGCCAGACGCTGGCGAAAGCTGGCCGCGGCCGCGTCGGCGACCGCCTTGCTGCCAGCCAGCACGCCAAGGCGCTCGATCTCGCTGGCCACGTCCTCGATACGGTCGGGCTGCGAGACGTAGACCGCGAAACCGAGTGCCCGCAAGCGCGCGAGATGGGCAGCGGCGTTGCCGCTCTGCCAGCCGATGATCAGGTCCGGGCGCAGCGCGATGACGCGTTCGAGGTCGATCTGCGCGTAACTGCCGACGCGCGCAATGGCGGCTGCCGCCGGCGGGTAATTACTGTACTCGACACTGCCGACGATGCGCTCGCCGGCGCCCGCGGCAAACAGCGTTTCGGTCAGGTGCGGTGCCAGGCTGATGATGCGCTGCGCCGGCTGCGCGAGGCGCAACCTGGTGCCGACATCATCGATCACCTCGACCGCCTGCTCCGCCGCGTGCAGCAGACCGACGCTGCTCAGCAGGCAGATGGCAAGCGCGAGCCGCAAGGACGCAGCAAGCATATCAGGCAACCCAGGTGGCGAGAGCGGAAGCCAGGCGCTGCCACTCACTCTCGTGGCCGGGCAAGCCGCAGCGCAGCAAGCCGTGCGCCGGAAAATACCGGGTCAGAATGGCCTGCCGCGCCAGGTGTTCGAAGAGCGAGGCCGCGTGCGGCGTCGCCAGGCTGACGAACAAGGCGGTGCCGCCGAGCTCGCCGAAGGGCTGCAGCAGCACCGTCAGCCGCGCCGCGGCAGCGGCCAGTTCCTGGCGCGTCTGTGCCTGCCAGCGGCGATCGGCCAAGGCCTGGCTGGCCACGGCACGCGCCGGACCGGACAGCGGCCAGGGACCGATTGCTTCGCGCAGCAGCGCCAGCTTGTCGTCGGCAGCGAAGACAAAACCGACGCGCGCCCCGGCCAGGCCGAAGAACTTGCCGAGCGAACGCAGGACGATCAGATTGGGTAGCTCGGGGCTACCGGCCAGAGCGGCCAGGGAGTTCTCGGGCTCGGCGTCAGCAAAAGCTTCATCAACCACCAGCCAGCCACCGCGCTGCTGCAACTGCCGTGCCGCAGCGAGCAGCTCGGCGGCCGGCAAACGCCTGCCGGTCGGGTTGTTGGGGTTGCAAAGCACGATCATCGGCGTCGCCACGGCGAGGGCGCGCGGCAAGGCAACGTTCTCCAGGCGGCGCACGCGATGGCCGGCGCGCTGCCAGGCCTGGGGATGCTCTTCATAGATCGGCGTCATGCAGGCCACTGCCAGGGGCGGGAAGAGCGCAGGCAGCAGCTGGATCGCTGCCTGCGAACCGGGCAAGGCGAGCAGCCGCTCGCTGCCATAGTACGCGGCAGCCGCCGCGTCCAGACCGTCGTCGTCCTCCGGCAGGCGTTGCCAGCACCGCCGGTCGATCGCCGGCACCGGATAGGCATGCGGATTGATGCCGGTCGACAGGTCTAGCCAGTCGGCCAGCGTCCAGTCGCCGAAGGCCGCAAACTGCTCGGCAGCGGCGCGCAGCCGACCGCCATGTTCAAGCACGCGCCAGGCCCCAGCAGACGAGCAGCGCCAACCACAGCAGCATGCTGCGCCGGACGAGCGTCAAGGCCTGCGCAATATCCTCGCCAGCGGCCGGCCGGCCTTGCCCGAGTGGCGGTCGTTCCTCAACATGACCGTGATAGCAAGCCGGCCCGCCCAGGGCGACTCCCAGGCTGCCGGCGCCGGCAGCCATTACCGGGCCGGCGTTGGGGCTCTTCCAGTTTGCGGCCTGCTCGCGCCAGCAGCGCAAGGCGCTGCGCGTGCGACCGCAAAGGGCGTAGGAAAGCGCGGTCAAGCGCGCGGGAGCGAAGTTGAGCAGGTCATCGAGACGCGCGGCCGCCCAGCCGAAGTCGGCAAAACGCGGGTTGCGGTAACCCCACATGGCGTCGAGCGTATTGGCCAGGCGAAAAAGCAGCGCCCCCGGCCCACCGAGCAGGGCGAACCAGAACAGTGCCCCGAAAATGGCGTCGTTGCCATTCTCCAACGTCGATTCGAGGCAGGCACTGGCGACGCCGGCAGCGTCGAGATCTTCGGTTTGCCGCGAAACCATCCAGCCGACGTGCTGCCGCGCCTGCAGCAGATCGCCGCTCGCCAGATCGTCAGCGACGCGCCGAGCGTGCTCGCCGAGGCTGCGCGCGCCGAGCGCCAGGGCAAGCAACAGCACATGCAGCAGCCAACCCGGCCAGCCCGCCGGAATCAGCCATTCGACCACAGCGAACAGCGGCAGGATCAGCAAGGACCAGGCCAGCAAGCCACGCAGGCGGCGTCCGCCAGCAAGGTTCAAGCGCTGCTCGACGGCGTTGGCCAGGGCGCCAAAGCCGACCAGCGGATGCCAGCGCCGCGGCTCGCCGAACAGTCGATCGAGCCCGACGCCGGCCAGCGCGGCGAGCGGCAGAAAGAGGGCGGCGGGTATCTGAACGGCAAGGAAGGCTGAGGAAAACACAGTCGGCATGCGAAAATGGGAGCAGCGAAAACCTGGATTCTACGATGAACGAGCGTCCCACCCCCAGCCTGATGGTTCAAGGCTGTACTTCCGACTCCGGCAAAACAACGCTGGTCGCCGCCTTGTGCCGCATCCTGCACCGCCGCGGTGTGCGCGTCGCGCCTTTCAAGCCGCAGAACATGGCTCTCAATTCAGCGGTCACCATCGACGGCGGCGAGATTGGCCGCGCACAGGCGCTGCAGGCGCTGGCGGCCGGCATCCCGACGCACTCCGACTTCAATCCGGTCCTGCTCAAGCCGGCGACCGACAAGCGGGCGCAGGTGATCATCCACGGCAAGGCCCTGACCGACCTCGACGCGCGCGACTACCACGCCTACAAGCCGCGGGCGATGCAGGCGGTGCTCGAATCGTGGCGGCGCCTGACTGCACAATACGACTGCCTGCTCGTCGAAGGCGCCGGCAGCCCGGCGGAGATCAATCTGCGCGACCGCGACATCGCCAACATGGGTTTCGCGGAGGCCGTCGACTGCCCGGTGATCCTGATCGCCGACATCGATCGTGGTGGCGTCTTCGCGCATCTCTGCGGCACCCTCGACCTGCTCTCGGCATCCGAACAGGCGCGCGTCAAGGGCTTCGTCATCAACCGCTTTCGCGGCGACATCGGCCTGCTCGAAAGCGGCCTGCGCTGGCTCGAGGAGCGCACCGGCAAGCCAGTGCTCGCCGTCCTGCCCTACCTGCACGGCCTCTACCTCGACGCCGAAGACGCCTTGCCGCGCGCAGCACTGGCCAAGAAGGACACGGCGCTGCGTGTGGTGGCACCGGTGTACCCGCGCATTTCGAACCACAACGACCTCGATCCGCTGCGCTTCCACCCGGAAGTCGATTTTCGTTTCATTGGTCCCAACGAGGCCGCACCGGCCTGCGACCTGATCGTGCTGCCGGGGTCAAAAGCGGTGCAGGCCGACCTCGCATGGCTGCGCGCGCAAGGCTGGGAGGAAGCGATCCGACGGCACCTGCGTTACGGCGGCAAGCTGATCGGCATCTGCGGCGGGCTGCAGATGCTCGGCCACCAGTTACACGATCCGCTGGGACTCGAAGGTCCTCCGGGCAGCTCGTCGGGACTCGGCTGGCTGGAGTACGAAACGCGGCTGGCCGTTGAAAAAACCTTGCAGAACGTCAGCGGCGAGTTGTTGCTGCCGGGCGCGGCGAGCGTCAGCGGTTACCGCATCCACATGGGCGTCACCCAGGGCGCGGCCCTGGCCACCCCGGCCCTGCGGCTCGCCGGCCAGCCGGATGGCGCGCTATCGAGCGATGGCCAGATTCTGGCCACCTATTGCCACGGCCTCTTCGACTCGCCAGCCGCACTGGCCGCCTTGCTGACCTGGGCAGGCCACCGGCCAAGGCAGGATTTCGACGCACAGCAGCGCCGGGAAGCCGACATCGATCGCCTCGCCGACGCCGTCGAAGCGCACCTCGACCTGCGTCAGCTGGCGGCCTGGCTGCCAGCGCAAGCGCTGCTGCCCGCGCCGTGCACGGCTCAACTCGACAGGTGGTGACCGTTAGTCGACCGGATCTTCGCCGCGCACCAGCAGCAAGGACCTGCGCCCCTTGCGAACCAGGCGCTCGGCGACGCTGCCAACGAAAAAGCGCTCGATGCCGCGGCAGCCGTGCGTGCCGACCACCAGCAGGTCGGCACGCCATTCGGCCGCCGCCTCGATGAGCATGTCGGAAACATGTTTCTGCTCCGACTCCACGACCTTGATCTCGACCTCGAGTCCGGCCGCGCGCGCCTTTTCGGCAGCCTTGCCGAGAAAACCTTCAGCCCCCATGCGCAAACGTGCTTCGGTCTTGCCGACACTGTTCGGCAACATCATCGCCACATCACGTTGGGCAAGCACGGTTTCGTCAATGGCATGGCAGATGGCTACCTGCGCACCGGTGCTCTTGGCCAGTTCGATGGCTGTTTCCAGTACCCTGTCGGTCATGAAACTCTGGTCCAGGGCGACCATGATTCGCTTGTACATTGCTCACTGCTCCTCGCTGGGCAGACAAGTTGTCTGACAACCTGGAGAATAGCACTCATCACGCTTGTCGAAAACAGCGCCGGATCAACGCAAGATCAACGCAAGGTCAGCGGCAAGCCGGCGACCACCAGGGTCACCCGCTCACATACCGCCGCCACCCGCTGGTTCAAGCGGCCCTGCTCGTCGGCAAACAGGCGCGACAGCGCCGCCATCGGTACGATGCCCCAACCAACCTCGTTGCTGACCAGGATGATCTGCCCGGGTAAATGCGGCAAGATCTCGACCAGGGCGGCGGTAGCGCCAGCAAAGAGCGGGCAGGAAACGCTTTCGCCTGCTTCGACCTGGCGCGCGGCGTCACCGGCAAAGAGCAGGTTGGACAACCACAGGGTCAGACAATCGACCAGCAGGCAAACGCCCGGTGCCGCGTGCCTGCGCAAGGCAGCGGCCAGATCGACGGGCTCCTCGATCAACCCCCAGTCAGCGCGGCGCCGTTGCCGATGGTGCGCGATGCGCTGCGACATTTCGCCGTCGAGCGCCTGCGCCGTCGCCAGGTAGACCACCTGCAGGCCACTCTCGCTGGCCCGGCGCTCGGCCAGGACACTCTTGCCCGAACGGGCTCCACCAATGATCAGTTCTCGCATCCGGCGAAGATTAGCATGCCGCGGGGCGGGTATAATCGACCCTTTGCCGGGGCTCGCCAGACGATGCACTTCTCCATCCCGCCGACGATCCCGCTTCCTGCGCTGCAGGCGCGCATCGATGGCAAAACCAAACCTCCCGGTTCGCTCGGCCAACTCGAGCGCCTGGCACAGCAGATCGGCCAGCTGCAGCAATCGCTGACGCCGAGCCTCGGGCAGCCGCAGCTGCTGGTCTTCGCCGGCGATCACGGCGCCGCCCGTGCCGGCGTTTCGGCCTACCCGCAGGAAGTGACCTGGCAGATGGTCGAGAACTTCCTCGCCGGCGGCGCAGCAATCAATGTCTTCGCTCGCCACAACGGCTTGCAACTGCAGGTCATCGACGCCGGCGTGGCGCACGACTTCGGCGCCCGCGACGGCCTGGTCGACGCCAAGATCGGCTTCGGGACGAACAACTTCATCGAGCAGGCGGCAATGAGCGAGGACGACTGCCAGGCGGCCATCGCGCGCGGCGCGGCGATCGCTCGCCAGCTCGCCGATGACGGCTGCCAGGTGATCGGTTTCGGCGAAATGGGCATCGGCAACACCGCCGCCGCAGCCCTGCTTACCCATCAGCTCACCGGCACGCCCTTGGCCGACTGCGTCGGCCGCGGCACGGGCCTCGACGACGCCGGACTGGCACGCAAACAGGCACTGCTGGCACGAGCTGCGGCCCGTGCGGCACTGGCGCCTGGCGCACCAGCGCTGAGCGTGCTCGCCGAGTTCGGCGGTTTCGAAATCGCCATGATGGCTGGCGCCATGCTCGCCGCAGCCGAGCGTGGCATGCTCCTGCTGATCGATGGCTTCATCGTCACTTCGGCACTCCTGGTCGCCGCCGAAATCGCTCCGGCGATTGGCGACTATTGCGTTTTCTGTCACCGCTCTGCCGAACCGGGTCACCAGGCCCAATTACGCGCCCTGCACGCCGAGCCCTTGCTCGATCTCGGACTGCGCCTTGGCGAAGGAAGCGGCGCCGCGCTGGCCTGGCCTCTGGTCCGCAGTGCCGTCGCTTTCCTCAACGAAATGGCCAGCTTTGAGTCCGCCGGGGTCAGCACGCAGGCCTGACCGGCACCTAGTCCAACTGGGTAACTGTGTCTGTGTCGCCGCAGGGAAGGCGCGACACCAGCGCGCCGTCTACTGGCCGACCGCAGGACGCTCATCGAGTCTCTGCCCCGCCTGTTCGAACTCGGGACGAAGCTGACTCGCACCGCGGTAGCGCGGCTGGATGTGCGCTTCCGGCGTCGGGGCCACGTCACGTGGCAGCGGCGAAAACTGGACGGGTGGCGGATTCGGCGCAAAACGCCCACCGTAGTTGCGCTCGTAGCGATCGAGGAAGCGTCGCAGTTGCCCGTAATTCGCACAGTTCAAAGCCGGGCAAGGTGCAAACGAGTCGTCGGCAAACGACGGCGGAAAAACTGCGCCGTAAGGTGCGTACCGAGGCCCGACGATTACTGCGCCAGAAACGGCGAAATTTCCCGCAGTGGCGTCGACGAGAGTCGTCGCCAGTGCGGCGGCAAGGAGAAGAGTCGGGCGCATGTGGCGCAGTGTAGCACCCCAAGACCGCCCACTCCGGCAGCAGGCCCGTGCCGACGCACCGAGCACACCCGGGTCAGAGAGCGCCGACAAAAAATCCGACAAGGCAAGGCGAAGAGTGACAATCTGCACAGACAGCTGCGGAGGAATCCCTAGAATCAAGCTCATCGCGCACGGATTACCGACCACTCTTTGACCTCCGTTGCGGGGACTCAAAGCAACGATTGGAGCCTTGGCCTAAATCATGAAATGCCCTGACTGTAACTCCAAAGACATCCGCCGTTCAAGGCGACGCGGCCTATGGGAAGGAATGATACTTCGGCGCAGGAACGAGGCTCCATTTCGTTGCTGCGCCTGCGACTTGCGTTTCATTGCCAGGAACGAGGCGCTCGATCCCGGCCGCACTGACCACTACGTGCCCTTCGCTGGCTATCTCGGTCTGGCGGGATGGCCCAGGCGGGTATTTACCGATCAAATGATCTTGAGTAGCCTGCTGGTCGCGACGCTGCTGGTCCTTGCGCTCGCCGTCATCGCCCTCGCTTTCAGTTGGATTGACCCTGCTCTCCTGCGCCTGGACGGAGCCACCCCGCCCCCAAACCGCTAAGCGATCGCCACCATCAAGGGCAGCGCCAATTGCCGAGCGGATGCGCGCAGCCCATACTGCGGCGCACAAATTTTGCTCGGCCCATAGCGACAAGCGGTGTTAAAATAGGCCCTTGGTCGATGTGCACTACGGTCAACCGTTTGCCTTCATGATCGTTGTACACCCTTTCACCGTCGCTAAGGAACCCCCCTATGAAACGCTCGCTACTCCTCGCTGCACTGCTCGCTCTTGCCGTTACCGCCTGTGGAAAGAAAGAAGAGGCCAAGACCGTCGCAGCTCCTGCGCCCGCTCCGGCCGCTGCTCCTGCTCCTGCTCCTGCTGATGCTGCTCCTGCCGCCGCTCCTACTGCTGCTCCTGCGGCGGCTACTCCGGATGCTGCTCCTGCACCGGCGGCTGCGCCTGCCGACGCCAGCAAGTCCACCACCGACGAGGCCATGGACAAGGCCAAGGAAGTTGTCGACGCCGCAGCCAAGGGCGCTGGCGATGCTGCCCAGGACGCAATGAAGAAGTAATCGTTGCGCTTCCAGAGCAAGCAAAGAAAAGCCGGCGCAAGCCGGCTTTTCTTTGCCGACCCGCTGCGTCCCCTCTTAATGTGAAAGTCGCGCAAGCGACTCACGAAACTCCCTTCTCCTTGCGGGAGAAGGGCCGGGGGTGAGACGGGGAATTCTGGGCGCATGCGCCCAGCCCGTCGAACGATTCCGGCGTGCAAGCCGGAATGCGCACTGCAAGTGAGAGGGAAAACGGTCATGGCTTTCATCATCAGGGGTGTCTCGACATGTCATGACCGTTAGCCTGACAAGCGTGCGGCTTCTTCAGCTCAACTGCCGCCAGGCGAAGCCGCCCTCCTGATCAGCGACGCCGATCCAGTCATCGCTGCAGCCGAGGGCCGCGGCGAGCGCAGTGACGGCCAGCTGCGGACGATTGTTCTCCTGGCTGAGGTGAGCCGCCACCAGATGTTGCAGGCGGGCGCCGTCGATCTGGCGCACAAGACTTGCCGCCTGACTGTTCTCCAGATGCCCGAAACGTCCGCCGATCCGCTGTTTGAGGACCGCCGGATAGCGCGACGCGGCGAGCAGGGCGCGGTCATGGTTGCACTCGAGCACGAGCGCGTCGCAGGCGCCCAGCACTTCGACGATGTACGGCGTAATCGAGCCGCTATCGGTGAGCACGCCAAGGCGATGCTGGCCATCATCAAACCGGTATTGCACGGGTTCGCGTGCATCGTGAGGAACCGGGAAAGGCAGCACTTCCAGGCCGTCAATCGCAAAAGCCGTGTGTCCGTCGATCAGTCGACACTCAGGCAAACTCGCCGAGCCTCGCGTAGCCGCCGCATGCGTACCGTGCGTGAGATAGACCGTGAGCCGATGACGACGGGCAAAGGCGAAGACACCGCCCAGGTGATCACCATGCTCGTGGGTGACCAGTATCGCCGCCAGTTGATCGGGGGTGGCGCCCAGACGGGCCAGCCGGGCCGTCGCCACGCGAGTCGAGAAACCGCAATCGACCATCACCTTCGTCTCGCCGGCCTCGACAATCAGGGCGTTACCCTGACTGCCGCTGCCCAGCGACGCGAAACGCATCACTTCAACTGTTGGTAGAGCAGGTTGAGGATTTTTTTCGAGGTTTCGGATTGATCGACGCCACCTTCGGCCGTCAGTACCTGGACCGTCGACCGACTGCCCGCATCCTTAACGAAGATCCGGTACTGAATCTTTTGCTTTTCGGCCGGATTGTCCTTGAACGGATTCAGCTTGGAGAAGAAACCGGGCTCCTGCTTCGCGTCGTCCGTTTCAGGATCAACATAGCGAACGAAGTACAGGCCCCTGGAGCGATCGCGGTCGATGACGGTAAAACCGACACGATCAAGCACCAGACCGACTCGCCGCCAGGCGCGCTCGAAGGACTCATCGACATCCAGGGTGCCGGCCCCGTCTGTACCGCGCGAAAGGGAAGCACGCTCGACGGGTTTTTCCTGGGCCGCCTGAATGGCTGCCGTCGCGCGCTTCTCGTCGCTGCCCAGGCGAATCATCAGGCGACGCAGCATCTCGGCTTCAAGTTCCGGATCGGGCGGGCGCGGCTGCCACTTGGTCTGTTCCTTGCCCTCGGAGACGAAAATCTCGTACATGCCGCGATGACTGATGAAGATGTCGGTCGTGCCGGGGGTGATTCCCGCTTCCAGACGAGTGCGGAATTTGTCCCTCTCGGCCGTCGAGTACACCGAATCGATGACCTTGCCGAGGATGTTACGAATGAAGTCCTGCGAAATCTTGGCGCGGTTTTCGGCCCAGTCGGTCTCCATCACGCCGGCATCGGGCAGATCGAGCTTGAGGACAAAGCCGGTTTCCTGCCAAAAGTCCTTGACCGGTCCCCAAAGCTTGTCGGGCGAGCCTTTGACCACCAGCCAACGCTCGTTACCGGCGCGTTCGATGCGCGCGTTGTCGACTTCCGGCAGGACGTCGCTCTTCTGCTGAGCCAGCGCCTCTGGCGAACGTTCGGCGTTGTACGCGGAGTAGGTCGCCGACCCTTTGCCGCCACCGGTGTCGGGAACGGCGTAACGATCATCGCGCGTCGGCGAAGTCAGATCAGGCGGTATTTCGAGCGTCGGCACCTGGCTCTTGGAGGCCGTCTTGTAGTCGATTTTCTTGGTCTCGAAGGTCGTGCTGCAGGCCAGCAGCAGCAGCGGCGCCATCAGCAAGCCGGCAAGTCGAACGTGCGCAACGATAGGACTCATTTGGCAACTCCGATCTAGGCGAGTACGCCAGCCTGGCGCATGGCAAGGCGAACCCGCTCGTGACAAGCGGGCGATAGTGGCGTCAGCGGCAGCCGTAGTCCAGCCTCGATCAGGCCCAACTCCTGGCACGCCCACTTGACCGGAATCGGATTCGCCTCACAGAACAACTGCTGGTGCAGGCCGAGCAGGCGCGCGTGCAGCGCGCGCGCGACGATCGCGTTTCCAGCCAGCGCCGCGGTACACATTTCATGCATCAAACGTGGCGCCACATTGGCCACCACCGAGATGTCCCCCTGGGCACCCATCAGGATCAAGGCACAGGCACTGGCATCGTCGCCGCTATAGACGGCAAAGCCTGCGGGGGCACGGGCGATCAGGTCGGTACCGCGTTCGATGTTGCCGGTAGCGTCCTTGATGCCGACGATATTCTCGATCTCGGCCAGTCGCAGCGCGGTGTCATTGCCCAGATCGGCAACTGTCCGCCCCGGCACATTGTAGAGAATCACCGGGATCTCGACGGCTTCGGCAATGGCCCGGAAATGGCGATAGAGGCCTTCCTGGGTCGGCTTGTTGTAGTACGGCACCACCGACAGCGCGGCGTCGGCACCTGCCTGGTGGGCGAAACGGGTCAACGCGATGGCTTCAGCGGTGGAATTGGCGCCGGTCCCGGCGATCACCGGGACGCGGCCAGCAGCCTGCTTGACGGTAACCCGTATCAGTTCGCAGTGTTCGTCGACATTTACCGTCGGCGATTCGCCGGTCGTGCCGACAATGACGATGGCGTCAGTCCCCTCCTGCACGTGAAAGTCGACAAGACGGCGCAGAGCCGGCAGGTCGAGGCTGCCATCGGCGTGCATCGGGGTGACGATCGCGACGATCGATCCTGTAATCATGGTCATGGGTGGGCGCCCGAGCAAGAGCCGAAAGGGTTCGGCCGTGGAAAATCAAGCCTCCAATTTTAACTGAAGGCACGCGCCTTGGCCATGAAAATGGCCAAGCACCGGGGCGCAGGAGAAAACACCGTTGACGGAAAAACACCGTTCACGGAAAAAAAACAGCCTCAGAAATCAGCCAACACCCGCAAGTGGGCGACGACGCTGCGCGCCAGCGCGGAGAGTGCGTAACCGCCTTCGAGCATCGACACGATGCGCTTTTGCGCGCACTCTTCGGCGAGCTCGGTCAATTGGCCGGTGACCCAGGCGTAATCTTTCTCGAGCAGCCGCAAGCCGCCCATCTCGTCTTCGTAGTGCGCATCGAAACCGGCCGAGATGAAGATCATCTCCGGCTGAAACTCGCGCAGACGCGGCATCCACAACTCACTGACCACCTGCCGAAACTCTTCGCCGTCGGTATCACGGCTGAGCGGCACGTTGAGCATGTTCGAAGCCGGTTTCTCGGTGCCGCTGTAGGGGTAGAAGGGATGCTGGAAGGTGCTGACCATCAGCACGCGTTGATCGCCCTTGAAGATGTCCTCGGTGCCATTGCCATGGTGCACATCGAAATCGACAACCGCCACCCGCGACAGCTTGTGCTCTTCCAGGGCATGCGCCGCAGCGACGGCGATGTTGTTGAAGAAACAGAAGCCCATCGCCGACTCGCGTTCGGCATGGTGACCGGGCGGGCGCACCGCACAGAAAGCGTTCTGCACCTCACCGGCCATCACCAGGTCGACCGCCAGCACCCCTGCCCCAGCCGCGCGCAGCGCCGCTTTCCAGGTATGCGGGTTCATTGCCGTATCCGGATCGAGGTGCACGATACCCAGCTCTGGCGAGGCACGCTTGACACGTTCCAGATGAGCCGCCGGGTGCACCCGCCGCAGATGCTGAAAGCTCGCCAGCGGGGCATCGTGATAGGCAAAATACGAATCAACACCCTGCGCAATCATGTGATCACTGATCGCGGTCAGGCGATCCGGGCATTCCGGATGATACGAGCCCATGTCGTGTAACTGGCAGTCTCGATGGGTGATGAATGCGGTACTGGTCACTATTGCCTCTCTGCCGCAATCGGAGGTCGCCATGGACATCGGGATCTGCGGGAAATCAAGTTATCTGATGATGGTTTATTATCGTCGCAATTGCGCCACTACGACAAGCCATGCGACCAATCACCCGACAATCTCCGCTTGACGAAATCCTTGCCGCCGCCGACCAGGTGATTCTTGGCAAGAGCCGGCAGACGCGCCTGGCCCTGTGCTGCCTGCTGGCCAAAGGTCATCTGCTGATCGAAGACCTCCCCGGCGTCGGCAAGACAACGCTGGCGCATACCCTGGCTCGCCTGCTCGGTTTCCAGTTTTCGCGCGTCCAGTTCACCAGCGACATGCTGCCGGCCGACATTCTCGGGGTTTCGGTCTTCGACCGCGACCGCGGCGATTTCCGCTTTCTGCCCGGCCCCGTGTTCTCGCAGGTCGTGCTTGCTGACGAGATCAACCGCGCGACGCCAAAAACGCAGAGCGCACTGCTCGAAGCCATGGAAGAGGGACAGGTGACCACCGAGGGCGAGACACGCCCCCTGCCGCAACCGTTTTTCGTCATTGCCACGCAGAATCCCTCGAACCAGATCGGCACCTTCCCCTTGCCCGAATCGCAGCTCGATCGCTTCCTGCTGCGCATCGAACTCGGCTACCCGGATCACGCCGCCGAACGCGCGCTGCTCGAAAGCGGCGGCCGCCGCGAGCAACTGCCAACGCTTAGCGCGCGCCTGAGCGCGAGCGATTTTGCGGCACTGCAACAGCAGGTGGCAGCGGTGCATGCCTCGGCCGCCGTTCTCGACTATCTGCAGCGCGTGGTCGAAGCGAGCCGTGAAGACGCCCGCCTGGTGCATGGCCTGAGTCCCCGCGCCGCCTTGTCACTGCTGGCAGCGGCGCGCGCCTGGGCGTTTACCGCCGGCCGCGAGATGGTCCTGCCCGAAGATGTGCAGGCCGTCCTGCCGGCCGTTGCGCGCCACCGGCTGCAACTGCTCAGCGGCAGCCATGCCGGCGCGGAAGACATCGCCGCCCTGATCCGCGCCATCCCGGTTCTCTGATGCCGGCGCTGGCCTCCTTCCAGCGCTGGCTGTTTCGCCTGGCTCCTGACGAGCAGTTACCGATCGTCCTCAGCCAGCGCCGCATCTTCATCGTGCCGACGCGGGCCGGCATCCTCTATGCCGTCGTTCTGATGGTCATGCTGATCGGGGCCATCAACTACAACCTCAGTCTCGGCCACGCGCTGATTTTCCTGCTCGCCGGACTGGGTATCGTGGCCATGGTGCATACCTTCCACAACCTCTTCGGCCTGCGCCTGACGCCCGGGCGAGTGCCCGCAGTTTTCGCCGGGGATCTGGCACACTTCCCGCTACAGCTCGAAAATACCCGTCGGCAAACGCGTCGCGCTCTCGACTTTTCCTTTGCCGGACAAGCGACGAGCAGTGTCGACCTGCCCGCAGAAGGGCGCGCTTCGGTCGCTGTCCCCTTTGCCACGCAGCGGCGAGGCCGCCTCGACCCGGGTCGGGTAACACTCGCCACGCGCTATCCGCTGGGGCTCTTCCGCGCCTGGAGCTACCTCCACCCGCGCTGGTCGTGCATCGTTTATCCACGGCCCATACGAACAGCGCTGCCCGCGCCGTCGCCGACCATGCACGCCGATCATCTGCACGGCGACAACGGCCAGGAAGATTTTGCCGGCTTGCGGCCGCGCCAGCTCAGCGACCCGACCCGGCACATCGCCTGGAAAGCGGTCGCCCGGCGGTCGGACGAACAAGCGCACCTGGTCAAGCAGTTCGCCGGTGGCGCCGCCGAGGAACTGTGGCTAGCCTGGTCGCTGACGGCGAGCGAGGACGGCCCCGAAGAGCGACTGTCGATACTGACCGGCTGGGTATTGAGCGCCGACGAAGCGCAGGCACGCTACGGCCTCAAGCTGCCCGGAAAACAGCTCGCCGTCGGGCAAGGCGAGGCACACCGGGCGAGCTGCCTGCAAGCCCTGGCGCTGCATGGTGAAAGTGGTGAAGCACCTGAAAGCAGTCGGCAAGCCTAGCGCCAGGCCGGGGTCGCTGCCCCTGCTGACGCTCGAACACGGCGCCATACCCTGGCTGCTCGCCGTTGCCCTGGCGACTGCCGGACCGCACGCCGCGCACCTGCCCTGGTGGCTGTCGCTGCTCGTCGGCGGCACGCTGCTGTGGCGCGCCTGGCTATGGCAGCAGCGGCGCCCGCTGCCACCGCGCTGGGCGCTGGCGCCACTGGTCATCGGCAGCATCGCAGCCATTGCCTGGCAATTCGGCACCCTCCTCGGCAAGGATGCGGGGGTCGCGCTGCTGGTCGTTTTCATGGCCTTGAAACCCATGGAGATGAGCAGCCGGCGCGACGCGCTGGTGGTCGTCCTGCTCGGCTATTTTCTGCTGCTCACCCATTACCTGTACTCGCAGAGCATCCCCACCGGCGCCTGGCTGCTGGCCGCCATCGCCCTGCTCACCGCAGCCTTGATCCGGCTGCACGGCGGTGCCCAGCCGGTCGCCACCATCCTCCGCCATGCCGCCCTGCTGCTGGCGCAGGCGCTGCCTTTCATGCTCATTCTCTACCTCCTCTTCCCTCGCGTTGCGGGCCCGCTGTGGGGCTTGCCGCAGGACGCCTACTCCGGACTCAGCGGCCTCTCCGAAGAGATGTCACCCGGCACCATCAGCCGCCTGACCCTCTCCGGCGCCATCGCCTTGCGCAGCCGTTTCGCCGGTGAGCCGCCGGAGAAATCCGACCTCTACTGGCGCGGTCCGGTATTCGACGAGTACGACGGCCATACCTGGCGCGCACGCGCCCTGCCGGCCAAGGCGGCGCAGCAGTTGCCGGTGGTCACAGGAATCGGCGCGCCGCTGGCCTACAGCAGCATCCTCGAAGCCCACAACCGGCGCTGGTTGCTGGCCCTGGACATCGCCACCCGCCTGCCGCCCGACAGCGCGCTGGCGCCGACGCTCGAAGCCCTGGCTCGCGAGCCGCTACGCGTACGCACGCAGTTTTCCTTTGCCTCGTCAATCGACTACCGCGCCAATGTGATCGAAGCACCAGCGATCCTGCAGCAAGCGCTGGCTTTACCGAAGGAAATCAATCCGCGCAGCCGCGCACTGGCCAGCGAATGGGCCTCGCGCCCGCCCGAAGAAATCGCCGCAGCGGCACTGGCAATGTTTCGCAACGAGGACTTCTACTACACCCTGCGTCCATCGCTGCTCGGCGCGAACGCCATGGACGAGTTCCTCTTTGACAGCCGCCGCGGCTTCTGCGAGCACTACGCGTCGGCCTTCGTCTTCCTGATGCGCGCAGCCGGCGTTCCGGCGCGGGTGGTCGCTGGTTACCAGGGCGGCGAGCTCAATCCGGTCGACGGCTATGTCGTCGTGCGCCAGTCCGATGCCCACGCCTGGGCCGAAATCTGGCTGGCCGGACAAGGCTGGGTGCGCTTCGATCCGACCGCCGCCGTAGCCCCCTCGCGCATCGAACAGGGAATCGACGCCGCCTTGCCGGCAGGCGAGCCCTTGCCGATGATCGTCCGCCTCGACAGCGACTGGCTGCGCCAGTTGCGCAACCGCTGGGAAGCGGCCAACAACACGTGGAATCAGTGGGTACTCGGTTACAATCCGCAACGCCAGCGCGAAGTGCTCTCGCGCCTCGGCTGGCGTGACCCCGACTGGCGCGGCATGAGCGCCTCGCTGGCCATACTCTGTGGCCTCGCCCTGTTGCTCGTCATCCTGTGGACGCTGCCGCGACGACTCGCCGCGGACCCGGTGCAACGCGCCTGGCAAAAGTACTGCGCAGCGCTCAAGGGGCGCGGAATACTGCGCGCCGAATGGGAAGGGCCGCTCGATTTCGCGCGCCGGGTGGACCGCGAAAGACCGGATCTTGCCGCCCTCACCAGCGAAGCAGCGGGCTATTATGCCGAGCTGCGCTACGGTCGCAGCGCCGGCAACAGCCAGCTGCTGCGACGCCTGCAACAGTGCGTACGCCGCCTGCCACCGCGAAGGAGAAAACACTCTTGAAAAGAACACTCACCGGCCTGCGCTGCCGCCTGCTCGCTGCTCTGCTCACCACTCTGCTGCCACTTTCCGGCCACGCCCAGCAGTCCGCCGCCTTCAGCGAACAAGCAGAGGTGCAGGCCTTCATCGTCGACATGCACAAGCAGCACGGCTTCGACATCAGCGCATTGACCAGCCAGTTCGCCAGCATTCACTCGAACGCCACGGTGTTGCGCCTGATCCGCCCGCCGGCCCGCCCGAGCAAACAGCGCTCGTGGCAAAGCTACCGGCAACGCTTCGTCAACGGCCCGCGCGAAGCGGGTGGCCTGCGCTTCTGGGAAGAGAACGGCGCCCTCCTGCAGCGGGCCGAAGCAATCTACGGCGTTCCCGCCGAAATCATCGTCGCCATCATCGGCGTCGAGACTTCGTACGGACAAAACACCGGCAGTTTCAGCGTCCTTGAAGCCCTCGCCTCACTGGCTTTCGATTACCCGCCGCGAGCCGAATTCTTTCGCAGCGAGCTCGAAAACTTCTTGCTCCTGAGCCGCGAAAACGGCGACGACCCGCTCGCCATCCAGGGTTCCTACGCCGGCGCCATGGGCATCCCGCAGTTCATGCCCAGCAGCCAGCGCAACTACGCGGTGGACTTCGATGGCGATGGTCGTATTGACCTGCGCCACAGCACCGCCGACGCCATCGGCAGCGTGGCTCGCTACCTGCAGCAGTATGGTTGGCAGAAAGGCGCTCCGGTGGCCGTGCCGGCACGCGTCGACGGCGACCCCGCAGCGCTGATCGCAGCCGGAATCAAGCCTGCGCTGACGGTCCAGGAACTGAGCGCGCGCGGCGTCTTCATGGCCCGCCCAGCCGACGCCGACGCCCAGCGAGCGGCAGCGCTGATCGATCTGGAAACGCCGGGCCGGCCAACACAATACTGGCTCGGCTTCGACAACTTCTACGTGATTACCCGCTACAACCGCTCGAGCTTCTACGCGATGTCGGTTTTCCAGCTGGCAGAAGTCGTGCGCGAAGTGCGCCACAACCGGCTGGCAGCGACGCGCTAGAGCAGGTTGTCGCGCGTCACGCCGCCGCGTCGAATGATGCGCCGTAGCTGATCGAGCGCTTCGATCTGAATCTGGCGAACGCGTTCGCGAGTCAGGTTCAGGTCGCGGGCGATTTCCTCGAGGGTGGATGTCTCGCCACCGTCAAGTCCGTAGCGGCGTTGCAGCACCTGCTGCTGTTTCTCGGCGAGTTGCCCCACCCATGTACCGAGCAGGTCACCCACCTCGCTGCACTGCAACAGTTCGTCGGGATCCATCAGGCTGTCATCGGCGATCACCTCGCCGATGGTGCGACTGGGGTCGACCTGTAGCGGCGCATCAAGCGAAGCGATGCGCTCGTTGAGGGCCAACACGCGGCGCACGTCCTCGACTGGGCGGTCAATCAGATGCGCGATCTGGTCGACGCCGATATCCCGCCCGTTCGCCGCTTCCAGGTGGCGAACAGCGCGCAGCACGATGTTGATTTCCTTGACCACGTGCACCGGCAGGCGGATCGTCCGCGATTGATTCATGATCGCCCGAGCGATGCCTTGCCGGATCCACCAGGTGGCATAGGTCGAGAAACGAAAGCCACGATCGGGCTCGAATTTTTCTATCGCATGGATCAGCCCGAGATTCCCCTCTTCGATCAGGTCGAGCAGGGGCATACCACGGTTGAGATAGTGCTTGGCGATGTTCACCACCAGGCGCAGGTTGTGCTCGATCATCTTCTGCCGCGCCGAAAACTCTCCGGCCCGGGCGCGTCGTGCCCAGGCCGCTTCCTCGGCCGGCGAAAACAGCGGCTTGGCGCCGATGTCGTTCAGGTAGTGCTGGGTGACGTCGTTGAGCAGTTCGGCTTCGGGCGACTGCAAAGCCTCTTCGGACTCCGGCTCGACGAGCGGGAGCGGCTCAGCGCCTAAAAACTCCGGTTCGTCGAGATAACTCTCCAGGCGACCCTCACGATCAGAGTCGGCATCGGAATCGAAGCGTCCGGACATTGGCGATCAGCGCGCCGGTAAATGCTTCAGTGGATCGACCGGCCGGCCCTGCTTGCGGACCTCGAAGTGCAACTTCACCTGGTCGGCATCCGTATTACCCATTTCAGCGATCTTCTGCCCCTTGACGACGCTCTGGTCTTCCTTTACCAAAATCTTCTGGTTATGCGCGTAGGCCGTCAGGTAAGTGCTGCTGTGCTTGACGATCACCAGTTTGCCGTAGCCACGCAAGCCAGTGCCGCTATACACCACCTTGCCGTCGCTGACGGCCAGCACCGGGTCACCCGCCGCGCCGGCGATATCGATGCCCTTGGCGCCGCCTTCGCTGAAGGTACCGACCACCTTGCCGCTGGCCGGCCAGATCCAGTTGCTGTTGGCACTGTCCGCAGCAGCCTCCGCCTTGGCGTCTGCCGCAGGCGCAGGCGCAGCTTTCGAGGTGGCTGCCGGCGTCTTCCGCTGCACCTGTGCAAGAGCCCGTGCCAGGGTCTGCTCAGAGTAGCTTTCCTTGCCCACCTGCGGCTCACGTTTCAGGGTGTCGCCGCTGCCGCTCTGGCTTTGCAGCTCGACCGACGAAGATCCCGGCGACTGCGTACGCAGCCCCTGCCCGACAACAATGTGATTCGGATTGTCGATATTGTTCCAGATCACCAGGCTGCGGAAATCCACGCCCAGCGCGGCGGCGATGGAGTGCAAGGTATCGCCCCTCTTGACGACATAGACGTCCTTGCCGGAAGCGACAGCAGCGCCATCGCTGACCGCCGACGGCGGCTGGCTGGCACAGCCGGCGAGCAGCAGCACGGCCAGCAAGGCCAGACACCCCGGGCATCCCGGTACGGACCCACGAGCAGAGAAAAAGCCCTTATCCTTCATTCGATTCCCGTCAATAGCGGAACGAAACGCACGGCATCGAGACGGGTTTCGACAAGCGCCTCGCCCTGCTTTTCGATCAACATCAACTGCTGCGTCGCCACCCCCAGCGGCAGGATCATCCGCCCGCCGGGCGCGAGTTGCTGCACCAATGCCGCGGGCACACGCGCCGCCGCCGCGGCGACGATGATGCTGTCAAAAGGCGCGGCTTCAGGCAGGCCCAGGCGACCGTCAGCGTGCTTCAGGCGAATCTTGAGCTGCTTGATCGCGCGCAGGTTGAGCCGGGCCTTGGCCAGCAAGGGCGCGATGCGCTCGATGGCAAAAACCTCATCCGTCAACTGCGCCAGCACCGCCGCCTGATAACCGCAGCCGGCGCCGATCTCCAGCGTCTTGCCCAGCGGGCGACCACCCGCACAGAGCGCCTCGATCATCCGTGCCACCACATAAGGCTGCGAGATCGTTTGCGCAAAACCCAGCGGCAGCGCGGTATCCTCGTAAGCGCGCGAGGCCAGCGCCTCTTCAACAAAGACATGGCGCGGTACGGCGGCGATCGCCGCCAGCACTTCTTCATCGTCGATTCCCTGCTCGCGCAAGCGCTCGATCATCCGCGCCCGCGTGCGCTGCGAAGTCATGCCCGTTCCGGAAACGACGCGATTCATGCTGCCAACCAGCCACGCAGCAGCGCCAGCTGGGCGTTGTGGGTCAGATCGACCTGCAGCGGAGTCAGCGAAACCTGCTTGTTCTGCACGGCATGGAAATCGGTCCCCTCGCCGGCATCCTGCGCCTCGCCCGCAGCACCGACCCAGTAAACGGTCTCGTGCCGTGGCGACAGCGCGCGCACCACCGGCTCCGCCTTGTGGCGTTTGCCAAGACGGGTAACAACGGTCTCGCGCAATTCCTCGTAGGGCACATCGGGAACATTGACGTTGAGCAGCACCGGCTCACGCAGCGCCTGTTTCTGCAGCATGACCACCAAATCGAGCGCCACCCTTGCGGCGGTCGCGTAATGCTCCCCCGCCTTGCTGCACAGCGAAATCGCCAGCGCGGGAACGCCGAGCAGAAAGCCCTCGGTAGCCGCGGCGACGGTCCCCGAGTAGATCGTGTCGTCGCCCATGTTGGCGCCAATATTGATGCCCGAAAGCACCATGTCCGGCAATTCGTCGAACATGCCGGTGACCGCCAGATGCACGCAGTCGGTCGGCGTCCCGTTGACGTAGTAAAAACCATTGGCGGCACGCTTCAGCGACAGGGGCCGATCCAGGGTCAGCGAATTGCTCGCCCCGCTACGATCGCGTTCGGGAGCGACAACGGTGATCTCCGCGATGTCCGACAGCACCCGTGCCAGGTGCTCGATCCCGGGTGCGAAGTAACCATCATCATTGCAGAGCAGGATGCGCATCATCAATCCACGAACACGGGCAAAGGGACAAAAAAACCGGCAAGCTGCCGGCCTTATCAAAATCGGCGCGGGCGATTGTCGCTCGCCCGGAGCGCACAGGACAGCGCCCGGCAGCCTTTGCAGAAAACCTTTGCCGGCGACATTCCGCGAGACCCGACCACCACCACTACGCCGACGTCAATTATAACCGCCTGCGCCGGACACGGAAAACTCAGTTCGCGCGCCCGGCGGAAGAGCAAGCAGTGCGCCAATAGCCCCTCGCCCCTCGCCACTCGCGGGAGAGGGGTTGGGGAGAGGGGGCCAGTGGCAATCGCCACTCCCGAAACAGGCCTGACCAGGAAAGCCCCCCTCTCCCCCAACCCCCTCCCCCGCAAGGGTGGAGGGGAGCAGAGCGGTGGCTGAACGAGGCCGCCGGGGCTTACTGCCAAGCTGTCGCAGGCGGTCATTTCTTGCCTCCCGGCCCTCAACTTCGCCGCCCGGATGCCGCTAAAAGTCTTACACGGCGCGCACAAAGAAAATTACTAAAGTTTTCCGGCAGGCCGTCGTAAGTAAAGTTGTCAGCGAACAAATCGCCACACAGGATCGACCGGCAGAAGCCTCGCCAGGCAGTCACCGGCAACTGAAGTCTGAAGTCAAATTGACAGTGATAGGAGAAGCAAAATGCCCCAAGTCATCAATACCAACGTCGCCTCGCTCAACTCACAGCGTAGCCTCAACATGTCGCAGACCTCACTGGCGACTTCCCTGCAACGCCTCTCGTCCGGCCTGCGCATCAACAGCGCCAAGGACGACGCCGCCGGCTTGGCCATCTCCGACCGCATGAACGCCCAGATCCGCGGTATCAACCAGGCGACACGCAATGCCAACGACGGCATCTCGCTGGCGCAAACGGCTGAAGGCGACCTCGATCAGATCGGCAACAACCTGCAGCGGATGCGCGAACTCGCCGTCCAGGCCGGCAACGCCACCAACTCCGCATCCGACCGCGAGGCACTCAACCTCGAAGTCCAGTCGCTGGCCGCCGAAATCGACCGCGTCGCACAGAATTCCTCCTTCAACGGCACCAAACTCCTCGATGGCTCCTTCGTCGCCCAGAACTTCCAGATCGGCGCCAACGGTACGACCAACGACCGCCTGACCATCACCGCGATCGGCAGCGCGCGCACCTCGGCCCTCGGCGGCACCGGCACCAGTTTTGCGGCTACCAAGCAAGGCACGGCAACTTCCGACGCACTCTCCGCTGGCGACCTGACGCTGAACGGCTTCCAGGTCGGTGCCTCTTCCCTCGGTAGCGGCCCTGGCCAGAGCGCTGCCAGCGCCTTCTCGATCGCTGCGGCGATCAACGGCATCTCGTCCAACTCGGGTGTGACCGCCACAGCCGATCCCAACAAGGTCGAAGGAGCAGCAATAGATGATACAGACGCTGGCGCAATTGCCGCGAACACCTTCAGCATCAATGGCATCAAAGTCGGCGCGATTGCCGACGGCACGACTGGTGCTGGCCAAGGTGCCAACATCGCCGCCGCCATCAACGCCATCGCAACACAAACCGGGGTTACCGCTTCCGCTAACGCAACCGACGGCAAGCTGACATTGACCGCCGCCGACGGACGCGATATCAGTATTGGCCTGAACGGCACAGCAGTCGACGATGCTACCGCGGACAGTGACAGAGACGACTTTCTCGCACAAACGGGTCTCGCAGACGCCAATGTCGGAACAAAAGCGGGTGACCTCCAAACTGCGACAGCCGAAGCCAATCACGGCACCGTGACCTTGAACAGCACCAGCACCGACGGAATTGTCTGGGGCGGCGCGCACGCTGACTATGCTGGTTTTGCTGCCGGAGGCGGCGTCACGAACGCTACGGTGTCATCAACGGTTTCCAGCATCGCCAACGTGAGTGTCCTCACCGCCAACTCCGCGACCAACGCCCTGTCAGCCATCGACGGCGCCCTGGCCACGGTGAGCAACGCTCGCGTTTCGCTCGGTTCGTATCAGAACCGTTTCGCTTCGGTGGTTTCCAGCCTGCAAACGACGTCGGAGAACCTCTCGGCCTCACGGAGCCGCATCGTCGATGCCGACTTCGCGGCGGAAACGGCCAACCTGACGCGTTCGCAAATCCTGCAGCAGGCCGGTACGGCGATGCTCGCGCAAGCCAACTCGCTGCCACAGAACGTGCTCTCGCTGTTGCGCGGCTAAGCGAAAGGTTTTAAATAGCGGTAACATCGGGGCGCGCCCGCGGTCACGCGGTCGCGCCCCGGCGTCTCTTCACCAAGGAGTGTGAGATGTACATCCCACCCACAGTCTCTTCAGCTTCTTCGCCAGCGCCACAGGGCCACCAGGCGATCAGCGCGGCCGCCCGGGAAGCAAGGGCCACGGCCAGCGGCAACAACGCGGCGGCGCCGGCCAATCAGGCGCAGGCCCTGCAGCAGGTACAAGCGCACCTGCAGGCGCAGGCGCCGGTGCAGGCGCCACCCGACAGCGAGAAGCTCGAGACCGCCATCCAGAGCGTTCGCGAGTTCGTCAAACCGACCAACAGCAATATCGAGTTCAGCGTGGACGACGACAGCGGGCAACTGGTGGTCAAGATCATCGACCGCTCGACCAAGGAAGTGATCCGCCAGATGCCGTCGGAAGAAATGATGGCCATCGCCAAGACGCTGGACAGCATCAAAGGGCTGTTCGTCACGCAGACGGCCTGAACAACGCGCGCTCGTGCCCCATGCAAGCAAGCATGCCGGTAGCAGCGGCAGGAGAAGATCATGGCGCTTTCCTCACCGGGCCTGGGCTCGAATCTTGATGTAAACAGCATCATCAGCCAGTTGATGTCGCTGGAACAACGGCCGCTGACCGCTTTGTCGCAGAAGGAAGCAAGCTACCAGGCCAAGATTTCGGCGCTCGGTTCGCTGCAGGGAACGATTTCGGCGTTGCAGACCGCTGCGGGAACCCTGGTCCCGGCGACCGGCACGACGGCGACGCAGAAATTCACCGTTTTCGCAACGACGCTCAGCGACTATTCGGTCGCTGCGGCGACCACCTCTTCGAGCGCAGTCGCCGGCAGCTACAGCCTGGAAGTCAACCAGCTGGCCAGGCAGCACAGCGTCGCCAGTGGCACCGGTGCCGCGACGCCCTTCTCCGGCACCGGCCATACGCTGCCGCTCGGCGGCACGCTGACCCTGTCGCTCGACAGCCTCGGCGGCAGCAGCCCGCACAAGAGCACCGACATCAGCATCGCCGACGGCGCCACGCCGGAGACCATCCGCGATGCGATCAACGGCGCCAACGCCGGCGTTTCTGCCCTGGTGATCAACGGCACCGCCGGCAAGCAACTGCTGCTGACCAGCAACGACGCCGGCAGCAACCAGTTCATCAAGCTCTCGGGAATCGCCGGCCTGGCCTACGATCCCGACGCGGCACCGGCGCCAAGCGACACCTTCGTGCAGTCGCAGGCGGCGCAGGGCTCGGCGTTCAAGCTCAACGGCATTGCCGTCGAAGGGGTCAGCAACCAGGTCAGCACGGCCATCGACGGCATCACCCTGAACCTGCTCAAGGGCCCGGAATCACCGGCGACGGCGCTGAGCACGACGCTGACCATCAGCAAGGACCACTCCAGCCTGACTACCGGCGTCAACGCGCTGGTCAAGGCCTTCAACGACTTCAGCAGCACCGCCAGCAGTCTCGGCACCTACAATGCGGCAACCAAGACAGCCGGCGCACTGAACGGCGACAGTACCCTGCGCACGGCGCAGAACAGCTTTCGCAGCGTCCTTGGCAACATCCCGGCGGCAGTTGCCGGCAGCAGCTTCCAGCGCCTCTCGGACGTCGGCGTCAGCCTGCAGAAAAACGGCACCCTGAGCGTCGATTCCACCAAGCTGAGCGCCGCGATCAGCAAGGATCTCTCGGCAGTCGCCAACCTGGTAGCCGCCTTCGGCAGCGCGTTCAAGGACGCCGCCGAGGGACTGGTCGGCAGCAACGGCCTGATCGCCGCGCGCCGCGCCGGAATCACGACCTCGATCGCCAGCCTCGGCAAGCAGTCGGAGGTGATTGTGGACCGCCTGGAGGGGATCGAAGCGCGCTATCGCAAGCAATTCACGGCCCTCGACACCTTGATCTCCGGGATGACCAGCACCAGCAATTTCCTCGAGCAGCAGCTCGCCATCCTGCCCACTTATTCTCTCTGAGGAACTGAAGATGTTCGGCAATGCAAGACACGCGATTTCCGCCTATCAGAAGGTCGGCGTCGACGCCGCCATCGAGGTCGCCGACCCGCACCGCCTGATCCTGCTGCTCTTCGCAGGGGCGCAGGCGGCGGTCGGCAACGCGCGCGCGGCGATGCAGGACAAGCGCACGGCGGCCAAGGGCGAAGCCATTTCGAAAGCGATCGACATCATCGGCAACGGTCTCAAGGTGAGCCTCGACCTCGAAAAGGGCGGCGAGATCGCCGAGCGCCTCGACGCGCTGTACGACTACCTGGTCCTGCGCCTGCTGCACGCCAACCTCGACAACGACCTGCCGGCGCTGGAGGAAGTTGCCGCCCTGCTCGAGGAGATTCACGGCGCCTGGCGCGCGATTTCGCCGAGTGCGACGCCGCAGAAAGCGGCCGTGGCATGAGTGCCGGGCTGAGCGCGCTGGAGCAGCTGCTGGCCTACTCCGAGGCGATGCTTGGCGCCGCAGAAAGCAGGGACTGGCAAGCCCTCGCCAGGCACGAGGCAGATCGGCGCGCGCTGGCCGACAGCCTGCCCGACGCACTGAGCGCCGAACTGCCGGCAGAAGAACAGCAGCGCGCCCGCGCGCTGATCGAAAGCAGCCTGCGCTGTGACACCTTGATTCAACCGCGCCTGGCGAGGCGCATGGATGAACTGCGCGTACTACTGCGCGCGGCAGCACCCGCCGCCGAATGATCGTCCCGGAAATCAGCACCCGCGTTCAGCCGAGCGCCGACCTCGCCCTGCGGCCGACGCCGCCAGCGCAGGAAATCACCGACAAGTTACCGGGGCTGGCCGCTGGCCAACGCCTGCTGGCCGAAGTGCAGGCTCTGCTGCCGAACGGCACCTACCGCGCGCTGATCAACCAGCGCAGCGTCACCCTGGCACTGCCCTTTGCCGCCAAGAGCGGCGACACCATCGAGCTGGAAGTCTCCGCGAGCAATGGCAAGCTGACCCTGGCCGTCGTTGCCCGCGGCGCGGCGGAGGGAGGGAGGGCGGGGAACGAATCGACCGCCACGCAGTTGAGCCGCACCGGGCAACTGATCGGCACGCTGCTGGCCCAGGTGCGCGTGACGGCAAGGGCGGCGCCGCCGTAGCACTGCCGCTGAACGGCAAACAGGCGATTGCTGCCAGCCCGCCGAATAGCGGCACCGATCTCCTGCCGCTGCTCAAACAGGCCATTGTGCAGAGTGGCATGTTCTACGAAGCGCATCAGGCGGAATGGGTCGAAGGGCGTTACAGCAAGGCGCAGCTGCTGCAGGAACCGCAAGGCAGGTTGCCGCCGACAACGACGCCTGCCCAGCAGGGCGCGAGTGCCCAACAAGGGCTGATGACAGCGGCGGGCAGTGAGAACGCCGCGGCGCGCAACAGCGGCGAGCCGGCAGCCGCCGCAAGGCCGCAAGCACCGCCGGCCTCGAACGAAGCCGCAAACCGAGGCGCCACGGCGGCCAGCCAGGCAAACCTCAGCAGCCAGCCAGCCGCCTCCTCGCCAGCGCCGCCAGCGGTCGCGCCGCAGCTGCAGGCCATCGTCCAGCAGCAACTCGAAGCTTTCGCGACGCAGAATTTTTCCTGGCAGGGACAGGTCTGGCCCGGCCAGCAGGTTCTCTGGGATATCGACAACGCCAACCACAGCCGGCACAGCGATGGCGAAGGCGAGGCGAGCAGCGAGAGTTGGCAGACGCGACTGCGTCTGTTCCTGCCCCGGCTGGGTGAAGTCGATGCCCGGCTGCACATCCAGGGGCAGCAGATCACGCTCAGCGTCGTCGCCAATGACGCCGCAACGCGGCAGCTGTTGAGCAGCGAAACGGCCGGCCTGCGCAGCCAGCTGGAAAAAGCCGGACTCGACCTCGCCTCGCTTGGCGTCACGGCACCACGTGCAGGCGAGGAGCATGGCCAAAGCGCCGGATAATTCCCTCAAAAACGCCGTCGCGCTGACCTACAGCCAGACCGACGCGGCGCCCCGCGTCGTCGCCAAGGGACGCGGCCTGCTCGCCGAGCAGATCATCGCCCGCGCCCACGAACACGGCGTTTACGTACACGAATCGGCCGAGCTGGTCTCGCTGCTGATGCAGGTCGACCTCGACCAGCACATCCCCCCACAGCTCTACCTGGCTGTCGCCGAGTTGCTGGCCTGGCTGTATCAACTGGAAAACGGCGCCACGCCCACCCCGCCACCGCTCTTTGCAGCCCCTGCCGAAGTTCCCGCCAAACCCTGACGTGGCGGCCACCGCCCATAGCCCCTATCCCCTCGCGGGGTTGGGGAGAGGAGGGAAGCGCGCGCAGAGAAGCAGTAAAGCCCCCCTCCCCCAACCCCTCCCCCACCAGGGTGGAGGGGAGCCGAGCACGGGCCGACGCAGGCTCACAATTGCGCCGCAAGCCGCCACGCTCGCTTACCCCGACCCCGCTTTTGCATTAAACTTCCCGCTCCAGGCGTTTGCAGGAAGGCAGATGGAAAATACGGACCTTGAGCCGAGACGGAAAGAGGAAACCCGCAGCCTCGAAATCGAACAGGCCGAGGATTACAGCGAGTATCTGTTGCACTCGAAAGCCGAAATTGTGGCCGTATTGCGTTCGCTGATTCAACGACGAGCGCTGGTCAGCGCCTATCTCGATCATGGTAGGGACTTCCTGTTGACCTCGCTGCTGGAGATCGACGCGGGCAACGGCGAACTGGTCCTCGACTGTGGTCGCGACGACGCGGTCAATCGCCAGGCGCTGCAGGCCAGCCAGCTCGTCCTGAGCGCGATGGTGGACAAGGTCAAGGTGCAGTTTACCCTGACCCAGCTTGCCGAGACGCTTTGCGATGGTCGCCCGGCTTTTCGCGCGGCGCTTCCCGACAAGGTGCTGCGCTTGCAGCGTCGCGAGTATTTCCGCCTGTCGACACCGATCGCCAAACCGGTCAAGTTCGTCACCACGATCAAGCGCATGGACGGTAGCACGCTGATCGCCGAAGCGTCCTTGCTGGACATCAGCGGTGGCGGTGTCGGACTGATGGCCACGCCCAGTCTGGCGGCCCTGCTGCCGAGCGGCATGGTGCTCGGCGACTGCAAGATGACACTTCCCGACGAGGGTCTGCTGGTCGCCAATCTGTGTATACGCAACAAGTTCGACGTCACGACCCGCGGCGGCGCACGCTACGTTCGCGTCGGCTGCGAGTTCGTGGCCATACCCGGAGCCAGGATGAGCATGGTGCAGCGCTACATCACGCGCGTCGAACGCGAACGCAAAGCCCGCCTCAGCGGCATGACCTAGGCGAGAGGAGGGGACTGGATTGCCACGTCGGCGACGCCTCTTCGCCATGACAGAATGACCACGGGGCCGGGCAGCCTTACGGCGTACCCGACCCCGCTTTACGCTTTACACCCCCGACAGCTAGAAACCGATGGCCAGCAAGGTATAGGCGGTGATCAGCGTCCCGACCATGGCCCCACCGTAGAAAATCAGCTTGGCAACGATACCGGCGTGAATACCGACGTCGTGCAGACTGTGAAAGATGCGATGGGCTGCGTGCCAGAGAAAGAGCGAAATGATCGCGAAGATGAAGCCCTTGCCGATAATGTTCTGGGCAAAAGCGAGCATGTTCGCGTAGCTCATGGTGTCGGCCGGCAGTAGCATGCCGAGCGGAACGGCCAGGCCGGTGATAAACACCAGGATCGGGCCAAGCAGCGCCGACAGCATGCCGCCAGCGCCGAACAGCGCCCAGAAGATGGGAGCGTTGGAACGTTTCAGTGTCTTTTTCATCGTGCCATCCCCCATACCAGGCCCAGCATGGCAAGGCTGGCGGTCGCGGCGACGGCTAGCCCGCTACCGGTAATTGCAAAATCCGGCAGTCGTTTTCCGCCGACGATGACCGGCGGCATGGTCCGCGGCATGATCTTGAACCAGGTGTAGGTGTGGTAGCACATCGCCGCCAGCGTCAGCCAGTGGAAAGCGATGTACCAGGGGTTTTTCAGACCTTCGAGCCAGATGTTCCAGGCCGCTTCGCCGCGCGAAAGGTAAACCAGTCCGGTGAGCAGGATCAGGGCATAGGCGGCCACGAAGAGGGCGGTTCCCTCGTGAATCATGTACTCGACGAAGAATGGATTTTTCCGCCACCATCCGGCCATTGGACGAACATAGGGACGACGCTTGTTCACTTGGCACCCCCCTTCGGAGTAAGGAAGCGCAGGAAATAATCGGCCGCGCTATTGGTCTTGTTCTGGTTGACGGCGTTGGCCGGGTCGACGTGCTTCGGGCAAACCTCGGAGCAGTAGCCAACCGCAGTGCAGTTGAACACCCCCTCTTCGGAATTGACCAACTCCATGCGCTCGGCCTTGCCAGCATCGCGCGAATCGATGTTGTAGCGGTGCAGCAGGGCCATCGCGGCCGGTCCGATGAACTCTGCATTGAGTCCGAACTGCGGGCAGGCGGCGTAGCACAGCATGCAGTTGATGCACGAACTGAACTGCTCATAGCTCGCCAGTTGCGCGGGCGTCTGCAGATACTCGCCTTGCGCCAGCGTGCGCTCTTCCTTGGGGATGATGTAGGGCTGGATGCTTTCGAGTTTCTCGATGAAGCCCTCCATGTTGATGACCAGATCTTTCTCGATCGGGAAATGCGCCAGCGCCTCGACACGCACCCGCGCCGGGTAGTAGTCGCGCAGGAAAGTCTCGCAGGAGAGGCTGGGTTCGCCGTTGATCATCATCCCGCAGCTGCCGCAAATCGCCATCCGGCACGACCAGCGGAAGCTCAGCGAGCCGTCGAGATAGTCCTTGATGTACTGCACGCCCTGCAAGACCGACATGTCGTCCGTAAAAGGTACCTCGAAGACCTGCTTGGACGGCTCCTTGTCGGTCTCCGGGTTGTAGCGCAGCACCTCGATTTCGATGATTCTCTGATTTTCAGACATTGGATGCCTTCCTTTCCTGCTCTGCCTTTTCGCCTGCAGCACCGTAGGCGCGCGTGCCCGGCTGCGACTTGGTAATCTTGACCGCGCCATAGTCGATGCGCGGCGCGCCGCCGGCGACATAATGCGCCTGCGAGTGCTTCAGGAAGTTCTCGTCGTCACGTTTCTCGAAACCGTCGAGACGTTGGTGCGCACCGCGCGACTCGCGCCGATTGAGGGCCGAATAGGCCATCGTCTGCGCTACGTCGAGCTGGTACTCGAGTTCGATGGCCAGTAGCCACTCGGTGTTCCAGACGCTCGCCTTGTCCTCGACATTGACGTCCTTGAAACGCTCCTTGAGCTCGTCGAGCTTGTTGCAGGTCTGCTGCATGGTCTCGGCCAGGCGATAGATGCCGCAGCCGTCCTCCATGGTCTGCGCCATTTCCTTGCGCAGCGTGGCGATGCGCTCGCTGCCGCCGGTTTTCATCTTTAGCCCGACGAGTCGCTGTTCAACCGCCTGCGCCTGCTTGAGCAGACTGGCCGAATTGCCCGGCGCCACCGCTTTGGCGAAACGCGCCGCTTCCTCGCCGGCGACCTTGCCGAAAACGCACAGCTCGGACAGCGAATTCGAACCCAGACGGTTGGCACCATGGATGCCGACGCTGGAGCATTCACCGGCCGCATAGAGGCCCGGCAGCGGCGACGCACAGAGCCCGTCGACCATGATGCCGCCCATGGTGTAGTGCACCGCCGGTCGCACCGGGATCGGCGCGCGCGCCGGATCGACGCCGAGAAACTGCTCGGCGAGCTCGTAAATCTGCGGCAGGCGCTCGCGCAGCTTGGCCTCGCCGAGGTGGCGCAGGTCGAGATGGACGACCGAGCCGTGCTGGCCTTCGATGGTGCGCCCCTTTTGCTGCTCGTACCAGAAAGCCTGGCTGAGGCGATCGCGCGGGCCAAGTTCCATGGCCTTGTTGCGCGGTGAAGGCTCGGCCGGGCCGAGACCATAATCCTGCAGGTAGCGATAGCCGTCCTTGTTCACCAGAAAACCGCCTTCGCCGCGGCAGGCTTCGGTGAATAGCAGCCCGGTGCCGGGCATGCAGGTCGGGTGGTACTGGACGAACTCCATGTCCCGCAGCGGCACGCCGTGGCGGTAGGCCAGGGCCATGCCGTCACCGGTGACGATGCCACCATTGGTGTTCTCGCGGAAGACGCGCCCGGCGCCGCCGGTGGCGATGACCACCGATTTTCCTTCGACCAGTGCCATCTCACCGGAGCCGATCTCGATGGTGACGACGCCCTGGACACGACCGTCCTCGACCACCAGATCGACGCAGAAATGCTCGTCGAAGCGCTTGATCGACGGATACTTGATCGACGTCTGAAAGAGCGTGTGCAGCATGTGAAAACCGGTCTTGTCGGCGGCGAACCAGGTGCGCTCGATCTTCATGCCGCCGAAGCGCGCACATTGACGTGCCCGTCCGGGGTGCGACTCCAGGGGCAACCCCAGTGCTCGAGCTGGGTCAACTCTTCGTTGCAGTGGGCAACGAAGTACTCGACCACATCCTGCTCGCACAACCAGTCGCCACCGCCGACGGTGTCGTTGAAATGGTACTCGAGGCTATCGGTGGGCAGTTTCACACCTGCCGAGCCGCCTTCGGCGGCCACGGTATGGCTACGCATCGGATAGACCTTCGAGATCAGCGCGATCTTGAGGGCAGGATCAGACTCCGCCACAGCGATGGCGGCCCGCAGGCCGGCTCCGCCGCCGCCCACAATCACTACATCTGCCTTGTAACTCTCCATGCTTCATCCTTTCTCACGCCGGCCATTGCCAGGCGCGACCAACAATCCGAGAAGCCCCGCAGGAGCACGCTCCTGGCGCAGGGCCGGCTGATTATGCACGCGTCAGCTTGCCGAGCCTGCCTGCGGGCCAACAATCTTGAGCGTCAACATTTGATACATACCACCGAAGAAACGCTGATCGCCGACGCTCACGAAGGAACTGTCTTTCGGCAACCAGGCAGTGACCTGTTCACTGAACAGGTCGTGCGCAAAGGGCTCGAGCCGGTCGAGGACCGGCTTCCAGAGGTAACGCATGGGATTCATTTTGCTGAGCGGCGCGTAGTCGACGATGGTCAGCGTGCCACCCGGACGCACCACCCGCAGCGCCTCGGCGAGCGTTTTTTTCGCGCACCGCCTGCGGCTGCTCGTGCAGCAGGAAGAACAGTAATGCACGGTCGAAACTCGCGTCGGCAAAGCCAAGCGCCGCCGAATCCATGCAATGCAGCTGGACGGGCGCATCCTTCGGCAATTTCTTGGCCAGATTCTCGAGCTGGATCGGCAGGATATCGGCGATCTCGAGCGAACCACCCGGCGCCACGCAGTCCACCAGCCGCGGCGTCAGGTCACCGTAGGCACAGGCAATCTGCAGCGTACGGCCGCCCAAATCGTGGCCGTAGTCGTGCAGCACGGCATTGCACAAACGCTTGTAATTGCCCCAGAGAATCAGATTTACCAGCCACTGCCGCTCGAATATATGCACCGCCCGCGGATGGACATAGGCCCACCAGTAATGCGCTTGCAGATAGTGAGGTATGTCAGGGAGGCTGTCCTTGACAGCCACGCACGTAGCCGCCGGTCGATCCAGTTGGTTTTTCATTATGAGAGCTTGGCAATGGTTGTTTTCAGCAAGAGGCGATGGCAGAGCGATAAGCTTGACCGAGGCTTACGCATTAGCCTTGCGCTGCCCAGAGAAGCACCGCTCTCCCGTCCTGCTCATTCATCATTCATTATTCATTGGCCCGCTGCTCACTCGCTGCGAAATATCGGAAGCCCGAAGCCGTCAGGCGCTAACGTACCCGATCGGCCAATCAAACGCAACCGAGGCAGAACTGCGTGCGCGTTGGCCGAAGTCGCGTCGGCCAGATCGGCGACACCCATGTCGCGCAGGCCGGCCAACGAGGCAGCGATCCGCGGCAACTCGGCGGGCGCATTCCTCCCCCCCCGCCAGCCACGCCGGTGGCATGTCCGGGGCGTCGGTTTCGAGGACGATGGCTTGCAGCGGCAGGGACGCGGCCAGGCGACGAATACGCGTCGAGCCGGAGTAGGTCATGGCGCCGCCAAAACCGAGTTTGAAGCCTAGCTTGATGAACTCGTCCGCCTGTTGGCGACTGCCGTTGAAGGCATGCGCGATGCCGCCCCTGACGCGGATCCGGCGGAGCTGCTTGAGCACCCGATCAACAGCACGGCGAACGTGCAGGAGCACCGGAAGATCGCATGCTCGGGCGATCTTCAGTTGTTCAATGAAAAAGTGCTCCTGGCGGTCGAGCGCCGGATCGGCGATGAACAGATCGAGGCCAATCTCGCCGATGGCGACCGGCCGATCCGATCCGGCGGGCAGCTGCTGCAGCCACTTCTGCAGGTGCCCCAAATCGGCGTCGCTGGCGTGCTGGACGGCAAGCGGATGAATGCCGTAGGCCGCCACACAGCCGGGGTAGCGCTGGCAACAGGCGTGCACCGCGGTAAAGCTGGCGACATCGACGGCCGGGACGACGATTGCCGAAACGCTGGCGGCTGCGGCCGCCGCCAGCACCGCATCGCGATCGTCGGCGAACGCCGCTGCGGCAAGGTGGCAGTGGGTATCAACCAGCATGCTCAAGCCTCGCCTGGATCAAAGGAAGCGGAAAGGCGGCTCAGGCTTGCGGCCACTGACAATGTCGGCCAGGGCAGCGCCCGAGCCACAGGCCATCGTCCAGCCAAGCGTACCGTGACCGGTGTTGAGGTATAGATTGCTGATTGGCGAGCGTCCGATCAGCGGCACATTGGATGGCGTGGCCGGGCGCAGCCCGCACCAGAATTCGGCCTCGGCGGCTGGTCGCAAGTCGGGAAAGAGCTCTCTGGTCCGGCGCATCAGGGCGTCGCAGCGGATGCTGTTGAGTTCGGTATTGTAGCCATTGAACTCGGCGGTTCCGGCAATGCGCAGGCGTTGGCCAAGGCGCGAAAACACGATCTTGTGGCCATCGTCGGTGAGGCTGACACTCGGCGCGATGCTCTGTGCCCCAAGCGCAACCGTCGCCGAGTAGCCTTTCGCCGGATAGATGGGCAAACGCAGGCCAAGCGGGCGCAGCAACAGGGGAGTGTAGCTGCCCAGCGCGACGACGTAGGCGTCGGCCTGGTGCAACTCGCCGCCGACCAAGGCACCCGCAATGCGGCCGCCCGCGGCAAGCAAGCGGTCGATCTTGGCAGCGTAGCGAAAAACGACACCGTTCGCCGCACAGCGGGCGGCGAGTTGCTGCGTGAAGCGGTGCGCGTCGCCGGATTCATCGTCGATGGTGTAGTCCCCGCCGACCAGTCGCTGCCGTACTGCAGCGAGCGCCGGCTCGATGGCCAGGCACTCGTCAACGCTCACCGTTTGCCGGTCGCAACCAAAGCCACGCATCACTGCCGCGGCCGCACTGGCGACCGTGAATTCGCGTCGATCCGTATAAATATGCAGGATGCCACGTTCGAGATGGTCATAGTCGAGCGAGGTTTCGGCGCGCAGCGCCTGCAACTGGCAGCGGCTGTACAAAGCCAGTGCGACGATGTCGCGCATGTTGGCGCGCGTACGCCGCGCAGTACACTCGCGCAGGAAGCGCAGACTCCAGTCCAGCAGGCACGCATCCCAGCGCAAACGAAACAGCAGCGGCGCGTCCTCGCGGCGCATCCAGGCCAGGGCGCGCAGCGGTGCATGCGGGTTGGCCCACGGCTCGGCGTGCGAAACCGAAATCTGGCCACCATTGGCAAAGCTGGTTTCCAGGCCGGCCGCCGCCTGGCGCTCCAGTACCGTCACCTGATGCCCGGCCCGGGCCAGATACCAGGCGCTGGTGACGCCGACAACGCCGGCGCCGAGGACGACAACTTTCAAGCCGAAAACCGCTGCGGCGCAGCTGCGCCGAGAAAGCCGCGCGGGTAAGGTGCAAGCCGCCGGAAGGCTCGCTCGCAACAGGGGATGCGCGAAGGCATGGCATGCGCTTCCGCGAGAGCGAGGGGAAACACTGGGAAAAGGGAATGCTGGCTCAACGGCTGTTTCCAGGTTCAGGCCGCCGGGAGCCCTTGCTCGCGAGCGATACGGACCACTTCGGGAATGCGGCGCAGGCTGCGCATCAGGCGCGCCAGTGAGGTGCGATCAGCGACCTGGACCGTAAAATGCAAGGTCGTGTACAGCCCGGAGTCTTTTTCGTCCATGTGGACATTCAGAATATTGGTTCCGGAACTGGATATCTCGGTGGCAATCCTGCCCAAGGCACCGAGGGTATTCTGGACCACGACCTGCAGGCGGACACTGAACAGTTGGCCCGCTTCCGGCGCCCACTCGACATCGATCCACTTCGCCGGTCTGGCCTTGCGGGCTCTGCGGATCGCAGGGCAATCATGGGTATGAATCACCAGCCCCTTGCCCTTCCAGATCGAACCGATGACCGGATCGCCGGGGATCGGCTGGCAGCAGGGCGCAAACTGAACAGCCATCCCTTCACTGCCACGAATGACCAGGGAACTGCCCGGCTTGCTCTTGTCGGCAGGCAGCGACGCGCTCTCCTTGTTCAACAGGCGGCGAGCGACCACGCCGGCCAGGCGGAAACCGAGCCCAATGTCGGTGTAGACCTCCTTGACCAGTCGGTTTCCGGAATCGCGCAGCACACTCCTCCAGCGCGCCACTGGCACCTCGGAGGCGCTGATGCCAAGCGCCCGCAACTCCTGCCCAAGCATCTTTTCACCCAGCGCCGTGGACTCGTCCTGGTGCGCCGTTTTCAGGTAGTGGCGAATTTTGCTGCGCGCCCGACCCGTCTTGACGTGCGTCAGCCACTCGGCACTCGGGTGGGCATCGGCTGCGGTAACGATATCGACGCTATCGCCACTGACAAGCTCGGTGGCCAGAGGCACCAGGTTGAAGTTGACCCGGGCAATGACGCTGTGATTGCCGATATCGGTGTGCACGGCGTAAGCGAGGTCGACCGCCGTCGCACCGCGCGGCAAGGCGATGATCTTGCCCTTCGGGGTGAAGACGTAGATCTCGTGCGGGAAGAGGTCGACCTTGACGTGTTCGAGGAACTCCGAGGAATCACCGGTTGAACTCTGCAGCTCCAGCAAAGAGTGAAACCACTTGGTCGTTTTCTGTTGCAGCGCTTCGCCGAGCGAGTCGCTGCCCTTGTACAACCAGTGCGAAGCGATCCCTTCCTGCGCCACTTTGTCCATCGCCGCCGTACGAATCTGCACCTCGAACGGCGTCCCGTGCGGACCGATCAAGGTGGTGTGCAAAGACTGATAGCCGTTCGGCTTGGGGATGGCTATATAGTCCTTGAACTTCCCCGGCACCGGCTTGTAGAGCGCATGCAGCGAACCGAGGGTGAGATAGGTGGTGGGCACGTCCTTGACGACGACGCGAAATCCGTAAACATCGAGCACCTGAGAAAACGACAGGCGCTTGTCGAGCATCTTGCGATAGATCGAATAGAGACTCTTCTCGCGACCGAAAACCTGCGCCTCGATATCGGCAGCGTTCAGTTTGCCCTTGATGCCCTCGAGAATCCGCGACAGCAACTCGCGCCGGTTGCCACGCGCCGCTTTCAGGGCGCGCCCAAGAACACGCGCGCGCATCGGGTAGATCAGCTGGAACGACAGATCCTGCAGCTCGTTGAAAAGCGTACTGAGGCCCAGCCGACCGGCAATCGGCGCATAGATTTCCAGCGTCTCGCGGGCGATGCGACGGCGCTTGTCGACGCGAACCGCCGCCATCGTCTGCAGGTTGTGGTGGCGGTCAGCCAGCTTGATCAGCACCACGCGCAGGTCGCGTGCCATGGCCATCAGCATCTTGCGGAAGTTCTCGGCCTGCGCATCTTCCTGCGACTGAAACTCGATCTTGTCGAGTTTCGACAGGCCATCGACCAGGTCAGCGACCGGTTTGCCGAAGTGTTCGACGATCTCGGCCTTGCTGACCGCCGTATCCTCCATCACGTCGTGCAGCAGTGCAGCGACCACTCCCTCGACGTCGATCTTCCACTCGGCGATGGCGCCGGCCACCGCCAGGGGATGCGTGATATACGGCTCTCCCGACTTGCGGACCTGTCCGCGATGCGCTTCCTCGCCAAACAGATAGGCCTTGCGAACCAGATTGATTTCGTCCTCCGACAGGTAATTCAGGCTGTCGATGAAGACGCTGTACGCGGGATCATCCTCGGGAGGGAGGAAGTCCGAGGGCTTGTCAGCCACCGCTAGCTCAGCTGGGGCAGCTGAAATGCTCGCGGTGACCACTGGATCCACGGTGACACACGGAAAACTGGTCCGCGAGGTTCAGGCTTGACCGCGGTTGAGAACTTCCAGACCGACCTTGCCAGCGGCCAACTCGCGCAGGGCAATTACCGTTGGCTTGTCACGGCCACCATCAACCAGCGGTGTTGCGCCGGCAGCAAGCTGACGGGCGCGGTAGGTCGCGGCCAGGGTCATCTGAAAACGATTTGGTATGCGCTGCAGACAGTCGTCTACGGTCACTCGTGCCATGCAAAATCTCCCAGGAGAATCAAAGCATTGTTGCGAAAAGGATGGAATGGCGCCGGCGCTGTACGGGGCAGCGAAGCCGCGAGGCGTGAACCACCGCCAATAGGTCGAGCAGCGCTCGCTGTAGATCGTCGTTGATAATAACATAGTCGAATTCGTCGACATGGCGCATCTCTTCCCGCGCCGCGGCGACGCGCCGGGCAATCGTCTCGTCGCTGTCGGTCGCGCGCCCGCGAAGACGACGCTCGAGCTCGCCAAGCGACGGTGGCAGGATGAAGACGCCGATTGCCGCCGGAAATACGCGACGTACCTGCTGCGCACCCTGCCAGTCGATCTCCAGGAGCACGTCCTGGCCGGCTTGCAGGGCCGCTTCGATGCCGCTGGTCGATGTCCCGTAATAGTTGCCATGTACCTGTGCCCATTCGAGGAAGTCGTCGCTCCCGACCTTGTCGAGAAAATCCTGGACGCCGATGAAGTGGTATTCGAAACCATCGCGTTCACCAGCTCGCGGCGCCCGCGTGGTATGAGAAACCGACACCCGGATGCGCGGATCGTTCTCAAGCAGGTGTCGCACCAGGGTCGTTTTGCCAGCGCCTGAAGGCGCCGTGACAATGTAGAGATCTCCGATCATGGTTCTTCCTGGCCAGCTAATGGTCACCACATGTTGAGGGACCTCCAATCATGAAAGTCATGACTGCCCCCCCTCTTTCCCGGCCCTTCTCCCGCAGCGGGGAGAAGGGAGATTCGTGAGTCGCGTACGCGGGGTTTTTACAGTGATGCGAAAGCGCAATTGTACCCGCGCGCGCGCCAGGCGAGCGCCATCGCCGCGCCGCTTGCTGCTTCGGCGGCATGGACTCGCCGAGCCGTACAGTGGAGAATCACAGCCTTCAGTTCTCCACTTGGCGAGGAACCACTCGATGTCCCGATGCAAGTTCACACAGCGCACCGCCCTTTTGCTTGCCGCCCTGGCCGCCAGCAACGCTGGCGCGGTCACGATTCCAGTCAAGATGCTCGACCTCGACGACATGTCGTGCCGTGCCTGGACGGAATCCAAAGCCGACGCCGACGAGCGCGCTCTGTATGTCGCCTGGATACGCGGCGTGCTTACCGGCCACAACTACGTGAATCGCAGCCAGCAGGTGTCGGCGATGTCCAGCGGAACCGTCGAGAAACACGTCACTCGCTACTGCAATGACAACCCGCGTGGCGAAGTCAGCGATGCGGCATTTCGCCTGAGCGACCGCTTTTCGGGTCGCAACGAAGCGATCACCAAATAGACGAAGAGCCGCTTGCGCGGCTCTTCTGGCAACGATCCCACCAACACTCCCAGCAACAGTCGGCCCGCTCGGTGCGCAAGGCCCGATGGTCGTTCCGTAGCCTCGTTGCTATTGTTGGTTCTTGCCCTTGATGTTACCGGCCGTGGCGCCAATTACGCCGCCAATTGCCGCTCCGGTCCAGCCGTTACCGCCGGAGATGGCGGCAATGCCCGCCCCCGCAGCCGCGCCAATCGCCGCTCCACTGACCGTTCCCTGCTCGCGCGGCGTCATGTTGGTACAACCGAGAACGGTCAATGCGGCCGCCGTTGCCAAAGCCAATCCAGTTGTTTTCATCTCTCGCCTCCGTTATTTGCTTTTGTTGAGTCCGGGCACGACCAGCTCGAACCAGATCGTCTCGACCACCGGGCGTTGCAACTGATCGGGATGCGCCGCGTACCAGTTGTCAAGGGCTGCGAGCGTCGTGTCCAGTGTCTGACCCTTCATCCCCTTGGCAACTTTCGGCGAAAAGTCGCTCATGGTCGCCTTGGGGTTGTCTGCCTGATAGGCGACGTCGACCAGGATGGCATTGGACAGACCGACCAGATAGGCCTTCTTGACCTCCGGAGCAGACGTCGTCCAGTGCGTACCAGTGACCAGTGGCACCTCCTCGGTGGCGCCAACCGTACCGGCGGTAAGCAGCAATGCCGCGCACACGGCAGATGCTGCCTTCCTCAATGTGAAACGACTCAATCCAATAGGCATAATCTATTCCTCCATGACAGGAAGCTCCAAACTATCACAGCTCAGCGGCCGTTTGAAGCGAAACTTTGCCGCCAGAACAACCACGAAAGTCCTTGCTGGCGCCTGGCGCGCTGGCCCGGCATCGCTGATCACTCCAGATTGCACCTGCTATCTAAGTGGGCTTCGTATACAGCGTGGTTAAAGCGTTCCTGCCAATCGACCATCGCCGGTAGTGCACATTGTGGTGCACAGCGGCGTCTGGCCTTGTGATAGGCGGTTATCCCCCTGTACCTAGCAAGGAAGCCAGCCCATCCGCCGATATCGGTAGCGACGTCGCAACGCTCGATCTTGATCCGCTCGTTCATGGCCGGCTTCCTTTAATCGCTCCAGCCTCCTCCAAGAAACCCGAGAAGGTGCACTGCATCGCGTACACCCGACGACCGGCGGGGAAATACCAGTTGACGCGGCAGAAGGGGTTCGAGACACTTTTCGTGAGGCTGCCAAGTCTCTAGGCGTAATCCTATGACGCGATTGCAGACCGATGACAATGAAAAGGTTCGGACACTACGAAGAGATTCCCATAGAGCTGCGGCGCGAGGATGCCACCGTGGTAGCGATCATGTCGGCAGTGATCGCCGGAACGCTGTGCATAGGCGGGTGGGTTGGCGATGAGCCTACTTACTTTGGGTGGGCTGGTGTCGTCTTGCTTGCTGGCGCAGGCCTCGCGACGCATTTCTTTCGGAAGAAGCAGGCGTTTGTTGCTGACCCAGAATCGCAGACAGCCCTCTACGATGAGGAGATCAAGGAACTAGCAGATGCGGCGGAAGAACGGGATCAGGCAGAGGGCCCTCGTTGGCGCCGCTATGTCTTGCTCGGTGTCAATATCGCAAAGGGTTTGGGGTTGCTGGCGCTTGACTTGGTGAAGAAGCTAGCGTCTCTGATAATTGGTGGGCTAATCATTCTCGCGGTGATGGGGGCCTTCGCTGCAGCACCGATACCTATGGCCATTCTGATCGGCGCCTTGATCATCGCCGGCGCAGTCAGCCGATAGCGGCTCACTTTATCTCTAATGGCGGTTGCCATGTAGCGCGTAGAGACTTGGAGAAGGTCGGCGGCTTTGGTTTGGCTGATTGCAGGTGTCTGCAAATTTGCAGAGGGCACGTGCTGATTGCCGCTGAACGTGCCAGCTTGACTATTCGCCATCTTCGCCGCCACCATTGCCCGCTGGCCTTCGCTCAAATGCCTGCGCTTGAGATTCAACGAGACGACGAAACCGACAGGATCGGCGCGCCACCTCAAACCGTCGTCTGCTCACAGCGACAGCAGCCGCAGCACCGGCACGCGCTCGGGGTCGTCGTCCTCGCCTTGAGCAATCCACGCTTGAACATCTGGCCGGGTGCACATCTCGTCGATTCTCACTTGCAGTTCCTGGTCTGAAAGCGCTTCCAATCCACTCGGGCAGGCCTTCTCCAGTCTGACGACTCGTCTACCAATCATGCTCATTGCAGCACCTCCGCAGGTAGAAGAAGCACGCGACAAGGCCGGCGGCAAGTCGCGGCCAGGGCTTCACCCTTCGATCGTGCCACGAATGCGCTCTCTGTCTCGTCGTCGCGGCGGTCCACAATTGTGTCGCCGATCTTGGCGCGGATAACCTCGGCGCCAGCGGGCGATATGATGCGCCGAACAATCAGGTCGACTTGCTTCTCTGCCGGGCGCGCCGCCTGCTCCAGTTTGGCGGCGCGGCGTTCAAGTGCTGTGCTCATTTCGTTTCCTCCAGTGCGGCAATCCGTTGTTCAAGCTCTTGCGTCTCCAGTGCCTTGCGGCGGACTTCCACGATACCGGCCAAGGTAGCGGCGTCGCCGGGCAACAGCTCGCCGGCAGCCACAGCCCGCACGATGACCGCCTGAGCCTGAGCGATGCCGGCGGCGGTGTCGGCTTCCGGTAGCTCCAGGAAGATCGGGCGATCTTTGGCCGGCGGTAGCAGTCGCTCAATCACCAATCGCGCCGCGGACAAGTCGCCCTCCTTGGCCAGCTTGACGACGGCCTCGGTGATTTCCTTGGCGCCGCGCTCCATGATGGCAAGCACCATGCGCGTTGACTTGTTCCTCGCGCCTGCCGGCTTCCCCGCAGGGTTCCCGCTTTGCCCCTTAGCCCAAACCATTCTGTACCTCCCTTGATATTTCAATCGGCGATGCCGCAGCAAGGCCACGCACACGCGCCACAGCGAACGAACCACGCCCCGGCAAACCCGATACACCACTGCGCCAAAAAGCGACGCCAGCGGCCAGCACAAGCGGTGTTGCCGTTAGCATTGTGCAGTGCACTGCACGCAATTTTCGCACCATGTCCACCATATACCCATGCAATGCCATGCACTTCAAAATGGGGCACGGTTCCTGCTTACAATTGCTATCGGCATTGTGCGCTGCGGTTTTTGATGTTCTCAGCATGTCGTGTCGACCACCTTCCCGGCGCTTGAATGCGCGTCCATTCCAGCGTTTCGGGCACGTCCAAGGAAGTACGCCCGCACCTCACTGTCTCGCCGGCACGCGGCAAGCACCTCGTCTATGGTTTCTTGGTCGGTTTCGCCGATCGCTGCCAGCCAGCGGCGTACCGCAGCGTCAACCAGTAGCACGACAATGAAAGCCTTGTGCGCTCGGATCGCCGGAAGCCAGCGATTGACCGCGGCCTGGTCGCCCGCCGCCTTGATCGTCTCAGCCTCCGATAACGAGAGATTCACCCCGTCCCCCGCCGCCTCTCTGATGATGGTCGCCGGGCTCATATCTCCACCTCGACAATGCTTTGATCGCCACGAAGGTGCTCAACACTTCCCGAAGGCGCTAACCCTTTTTTGTTAGCATCTTCGCTACTACTTGAGCACCTTCGTGGTAGCTCCCACACCCAGCCGGCTTTCATTCCGCCTTTCTGCGCTTCAATTTTCAGCGCCTTTTTTGCTCGCCGAACGGTCGCCCATGAATGGCCGGCGCTACCCGCAGCCGACTCCAACTCGGTCACCGCCCGTGCGCCTTCCGCAAGTTCCACTTCAAGGAAGTGCATTGCATCAGCAAGCGGACTCCCGCCACCGGCGTCGTCGCCGGTCGCGTCGGCCGTGGCAAGCAGATCGCGCGCCGCCCCTTCGACGGCAACACCCCATTGCACCGATGACGAGAAGATACCTGGATGGCTTTTCAGTTCGGCCGGTTGCAAGTCGTACTCGAAGCCGCCATCGTCCGGTCCAATGTTTGACTTGGCGCGAAGCAGCAGACGCACGGTGCGCCCGTCTTCCGCCTCTTCCTGTTGCCTTGCAGCGACCAGCACGATGCGTGCGACTGCGCCAAAGGCAAGGCTTCCGGTAATGCGCTCTACCGGATCCCGGCCGCCTGTACCCTTCGAAAAGTGAGTGATGCCGAGCAGCGCACACTTCATTGACGCGGCCAGGTCGGCGAGCGGTTGAAGTCCGCGCCGCACTTCGGCGTTCTTGTGACTGTCGCCGGCAATTGCCGAAACGATCGGATCGACGACCAGCAAGCGAACGTCGCCGATTTCCAGCAGCTTGCGCCGCAGCGCTGGCATATCCTTCGACGGGTCGAATGATCGCTTCTCGTGGCCCTCCTGCACGCCGTCAATGAAATGCACGCGGGACAGATTGGCGCCGGACAGCACAAGCCGCGGAATCAGCGTATCGGCCGGGTCGTCTTCGCCGCTCCAGATCACGGCGTTGCCGACGCTTGCGCGGGTGCCATCCGGCCAGCGTCCGCCGGCCGTCAGCGCCGCCGACATGCTCATGGCAATCGTCGTCTTCCCGGTACCTGGTGCGCCTCCCAGGATCTGAAGCTTCCCAGCCGCCAGCCATCCGTTCCAGATCCACGATACCGGCTCAATCTTCACGTCGCTGGCTCTGCTAATCTGCACAGTCCCCGCGTATTCGCGCTCTGGCGCGGCTTCCTTGCTCGGCCGGTGCTCTGGCCTTGCGCCACGCATGCGTTCGGCCACGTCTTCGAGTCTGGACGTAGATTCTTCTCGTTGACGAATTGTGCGTTGAAGAATGCTCATGACGATAACCCCGCTGCCTGCATCGCCGACTGAATGCGGCTTGCAGCAAGAATCAGCCGTTCGCGGTCAATCTCGCTGAACGGCTCGCCGGCCAGCATCGCCGCCGCTGCAGCGCAGACGACCAGCGCCTCAAAACCAACAGCGCGCAGGCAATCGGCCGCAGGGAATGGCCGGCGCTCCGGGTTAATCCGGTGATCGAGCGCCCGGGGTGGGTACAGGTCGCTGAACGTCAGGTCGACAGCGGACAAAACGTCTTGCACGTCGCACCCGGCGAAGCAGTGCGCAAGGATTCGCCCGTCGTCGGTTTCGCGAATCGCAAGGCTTGGCCCGCGGTCGTCATGTGCAGGACAGCGCGCAGAGAACGTCCCGAGCCCGGTGCGCTTCACCTTGTCGAGACGCTGAAGCAGTTTGTCGACTTGGCTCATCTCCGCGCCCCCCTTTGCCAGCCTCGTTTCGGCTGGCGGTTGCGCGAAGGCTTCACGTTGCTGGCGAGCGCGAACCAGCCGCGCAGCGGATCGACGATGCTAGAATGCGTGCTGTTTGGTGTCGTTTTCGAAGCCGTCTCGGTGCTCGTTACCGCGGCGGCTTTTCCTTTGTGGCTCACGCACTCACCGCCGGTGAAACGACAGCAAGCGCTTTTCGAAGCTCGCCGACAGACCAAGCGGTAATCCGCAGACCCCTTTGCCGAGGAGTAGGCAGCGTGCCACGCTTGACCATGCGCCAGACGGTTGCTGTGGAGCATCCCACGAGCGCCGCCACGACTGGCAGACGGACACTTGCCGAATCAGGAAGGTAATCGAAATGCCTGAGAGCGTCGGGGATCGCGCGCTCGTTCTTTGTGTGCTGAACCATGCTGTACCTCTATGAAGAGCCCCGCAACGGGATGCCGCGGCTTGCATGGTCCTGATACTAGAAACTTCCCTTGGATGAGATCGAAGCCCCTAATCCAGAATTCGTTCTTTTTTCAGTTTCTGAAGGTGCCCTCGAACAGTGTTTGCCGGGATACCCGTTTTTTCTTCGATCAACTTCGCCAGCTGACGTGCCGATGGCTTTCGCCGACATACCGCAAGAATCGCGTGTGCGGCATCGATCACCGACCGGCGATTCCCGTCGCCTTCCTTGCGCTGTTCTGCCGCGCCACGCCGCCCCCCATTCAGACGCTTGCCGCCGCTTCGTGAAGCCAAGGGATGCAAGTGGACGAACGTCGGAGTACAACGAAAAGTAGAAGTCTGCCCTGAACTTCTCCTCTTCCTCGCTCGATGCAAACGACACCAATGCACGAACGCGACGGGGATCCAAGAGGTCGCGCAAACGGATCGCGCGTCGGGGTTTTGTCGTTCCGCGAAACATCTTGAGGCCAAGCTGACGAGCCTTCGCGTTGTACAAGCGCACATAGCGCCGGAATAGCCGGTCTCGACCGGATGCATCCGAATCGTCCACAATGCTCCTTTTTCTAGCCCCTGAATCACGACTCCGCGCCTTCCAGCCAGGGCTTCGCAGCCATTCGCGGCAGGATAGGCGCGGGCAGGCCCGGGTCAAGCCATCTTCGCCGGCCTGAGCGGTACGACCTTGCCCTGCTCGTCGCCTGCAATCACATCGAGTAGGTCGGCCCACTTCTGAAGTGCCTCCCGGCGTTCGTCGAAGAAATCGTGCTGGTTATAGATGCCCTCCACGCCCTTGATAGCGTGATTCAGGCAGCGCTCGCCGATATGCGGTGCCACCCCCAGCGCGGCCAAGTGAGTGCGCGCCGTGCGCCGAAAGTCATGCAACGTGAAGTTCTCTGCGCCGGGCATCAAAGGCTTGATGTTTTTCGCAAGCGCGGCGCCAACGGTGTTGAGGTCGATATGAGGGACCATGCGCTCCTGCATCTTGCGCGCCGGTAGCAGCCATCCAGACCCGTTGCCCAACCGCACAAGCTCACGCAGGCACGCAACAGCTTGATTAGGGAGAGGGATGTCAATCGCCGCACCTGTTTTTGTCCGGTCGGCTGGCAGATACCAAACGGCCGCGTCGAGATCGAATTCACTAACCCTTGCCTGTATCAGTTCGCCCTTGCGAACCGCCAACAGCAGTAGCAGCTTCACCGTCAGGCCGTTCTCGATATTCCATCCTCGCGCGCTTCGCATCGCAGCAAACAGGGCGGCCAACTCCGAACGGGTAAGCCAGCGGTCGCGGGACTCCTCCTTGCCGCCAGCATCCGCCAGATCGAAAGCCGCCGCCGGATTGAAGCTGATCATCTGGCGCTTGATGGCGTAGTCAAACATTCGCTTGACCCAACGCAGGACATCATTCGCCATCGTCGGAGCACCCCGCCTGACGATAGCCTTGAGCATCGCGTCAACGTGCGTTGGTCGTATCTCTCCTATGGCCAGCTTCCCAATGTTCGGCTTGATGTCGTTCTCGATCCGGCTGCGCACGATGTTGGGATGTTTCCAGCGTCCAAGAATTTGAGACGAGAAGTAGTCATCGGCCAACGCGCCCATGGTAATGACCGCCTTCTCAGCCTCGATCTTGGCGACAGCCTCGCGCTTGCGCTCCTGCTTTTCTCCGGCAACGTCATAGCCCAACGCAACCCGCGCGCGTAGCTCCTTGGCCGTCTTTCTGGCGTCAGCAATTGACAAGTCACGGTAACTGCCAAGGTTCACCGTGCGAGGTTTGCCAGCGAAACGATAGCGCAACTTCCAGACCGGCACGGCGAACCGAGCGGGAAAGCACAGATATACCCCGTCTCCGTCGCCCCGTTGTTCGAAGCGCTCGCCGCTCCTCATCCAGTTCCGAATATCCAAGTCAGTCAGCTTGCCCATATCGCCTCCTGGTGTGCACCACCTGCTTGGCTATAGGTGCACCACGTGGTGCACTTGGTAGTGCACGGACATTGTGCGCTCTCATGCGACAAGTTGCAACGTCATGACGAAGAAAAGCCCCAAAATACGGGGCTTTAACTTAAGGCGAGAGACTTCATGATGCGGCGTGATTCACTACTCCAGGTTCTGCACCTGCTCGCGCATCTGTTCGATGAGCAGCTTGAACTCGATCGCCAGTTGCGACAACTCGGCAACCAGCGACTTGGAGCCAAAAGTATTGGCTTCCCGCATCAGTTCCTGCATCAGGAAATCGAGACGTTTGCCGCTGGCGCCGCCGCTCCGGAGAACGCGCTCGACTTCATCGAGATGGGTCGCCAGGCGCGCCAGTTCCTCGGCGACATCGATGCGCGCCGCGAAGACCGCCACCTCCTGTCGAATCCGGTCGTCGCTCACCGTATCGAGCGCATCGAGCAGGCGCTGCCGCAGCTTCTCGTTGAACGCGATCAGGGCCGCCGGGATGCGCGGCTCGATATCGCGCAAAAGCCCGCGCATGCAGGTAACTTTGTCCAGGATCACGGCGGCGAGCTTCTCGCCCTCACGCGCCCGACTGGCCACGAAGTCGTCAAGTGCCGCGCGGGCCAGTTCCCGACAAGCCGGCAACACGGCTTCGATATCGAGCGAGTCGTCACCGAAAATGCCCGGCCAGCGCAGCACGTCGCTGACCGCCAGCGGCGCGGCCAGCGGTAGCTCCGCGCGGATCTGTGTATCGAGCCGGCCCAGGCGGGCGAGCAATTCGGCGTTCAGGCTCGCTTGCTGCGCCGCACTGGCCGTGGCGATAAAACTGACCCGACACTCGAGCTTGCCGCGCACCAGGCGCGCGCCGATCAGCTCGCGCAGCGCGGGTTCGGCAATGCGCAGCTCGTCACAAACGCGAAAGTGATAGTCGAGATAGCGGGAGTTGACACTTTTTAACTCGATTTGTACGGCGCCGCCCTTGACGGCGCACGCTGCCGCGGCATAGCCGGTCATGCTGTAGATCATTGGAATCCTGACTGGTGGACGGAGGTAGGTCCGCAGCCGGCTTTACAGCCCACCCCCAAAGACCGGACAATGGCCGACACTCTGAATGATAGCTTCGACACCTATGGTGCAACAAGCAAACCACCCCCTTCCCCCAGCGTTCCAACTCGATGAGTACTGCATTGAGCATCAGCTCTCACTGGGTGGCTTTTCGATTGTCTATGTGGCCACCGATAGTCACGGCACGCGCGTCGCCATCAAGGAGTACCTGCCCAACACGCTAGCCTTGCGCGGCGAAGGAAAAACGGCGCCGGTGATCAGCGAAGATCATCTTCCGGCGTTCCGCTACGGGATGAAGTGTTTCTTCGAAGAAGGCAGGTCACTGGCCGGTCTCTCGCACCCGAACGTGATCCGCGTCCTGAACTTCTTTCGCGCCAACGACACCGTTTACATGGTCATGGAGTACGAACACGGCCGCACCCTGCAGGAGCTGATCCAGAAAAACAGGGCCGGGGTCACCGAAAACTTCATTCGCAACGTCTTCACCAAAATGCTCAACGGCCTGCGCGAGGTGCACTCACACCGCTTGCTGCACCTCGACCTCAAGCCGTCGAACATCTACATGCGCAACAACCAGACCCCGGTGCTGATCGATTTTGGCGCGGCGCGCCAGACGCTAGCCTGCGACACGCCAATGCTCAAGCCGATGTACACACCGGGTTTCGCCTCGCCGGAGCATTACAGCCAGCGGGAACTCCTCGGCCCCTGGAGCGACATTTACAGCGTCGGCGCTTCGATGTATGCGTGCATCTCGGCGAGCACCCCACAAGCAGCCGACGGCCGTCTCGAAAAGGATCGCCTGGTCCCGGCGATGGTCCGTTGGGAAGGTCAGTACTCGGACCAGTTGCTGGAAACGATCGACTGGTGCCTGTGCCTGAACCATCGTTACCGGCCACAAAGCGTCTTCGCGCTGCAGAAAGCGCTCACTGAAGCGGTCATCCCACCGACGCCACAGCCGAAAGCAAAGTGGCTCGACCAGATGGTCGGCAAATTTAAGAAATCCAGAAGCCCATGAAATTCACGATCTACCAAGAGAGCCGCGCCGGCAAGCGCGCCAATAACGAAGATCGGCTGGCACACTGCTATTCCCGCGACAGCCTGCTGATGGTCGTCGCCGACGGCATGGGCGGTCACTACTTCGGTGAAGTGGCTGCCCAGATCGCCGTACAAACGCTGACCGAGTCCTTCCAGCGCCAGGTCACGACGCCCATTCGCGACCCCTTTCTGTTTCTGCAGACTGGCATGCTCAACGCGCACCGCGCCATCCTCGATTTTGCCGCCAAGCATCAGCTGCAGGACTCACCACGCACCACCTGCGTCGCCTGCTTCGTGCAGAACAACATCGCCTACTGGGCGCACTCGGGTGATTCTCGACTTTATCTACTGCGCAAGGGCAGAGCCCTGGCCCAGACCAAAGACCACTCCCGCGTACGCTTGTTACTCGAACAGGGCATCATCAATGAAGAGCAGGCCAGCACGCACCCGGACCGGAACAAGATCTACGGCTGCCTGGGCGGCCAACAGACGCCAGAGATCGAGTTTTCGCGCAAGACGACACTCGAAGCCGAAGACGTGCTGGTCCTCTGCACCGACGGCGCCTGGAACGGACTACCTGACAAGCTGCTGGCCACGGCCCTGAAGACCGCCAATCTGATGCATGCCGTACCGACCCTGCTTGCCCAGGCAGAAACCCGTTGCGGGCCGCATGCCGACAACCTGTCGATGATCGCCGTGCGCTGGCAGGACAGTTACGTCGACGAGAGCAGCGCCGGCGGCAGCCTCATTTCAACCAAATCAATGCCTCGCGACACGGTAACCACGCGTCTCGACGAGTTCGGGCGCAACCCGCGCCACAAGACCGAACTCAGCGAAGAGGAGATCGAACTGGCCATCGAAGAGATCCGCTCGACCATTCAGAAGTACGCCAAATAGGAATTTTCATGCGCCCCAGTCACCGTCAAGCTTCGCAACTGCGCAAGGTCACCCTTGCGCGCCGATTCACCCGCCACGCCGAAGGCTCGGTGCTGATCGAAATGGGCGACACGCGCGTGCTGTGCACGGCCAGCATCGAGGACTCCGTCCCCGCTTTTCTACGCGGCGGCGGACAGGGCTGGGTTACCGCCGAATACGGCATGCTGCCACGCTCGACGCACACGCGCAGTGGCCGCGAAGCGGCCAAAGGCAAGCAATCCGGTCGCACGCAGGAAATACAACGCCTGATCGGTCGCGCGCTGCGTGCGGTCACCGACCTCAAGCTGCTCGGCGAACGCCAGATCACGCTCGACTGTGACGTCCTGCAGGCCGATGGCGGGACGCGTTGTGCGGCGATCACCGGCGCCTGGCTGGCGCTCAACGACGCCTGCGAACATCTGCTCAGCACAGGCAAGGTGAGCAGCAACCCGCTGCGTGATCATGTCGCCGCGGTGTCGGTCGGCATCTATAAGGGCGTCGCGGTGCTCGACCTCGACTACGCCGAAGACGCCAACTGCGACACCGACATGAACGTCGTGATGACCGGTAGCGGTGGCATTGTCGAGGTACAGGGGACCGCCGAAGGCGAGCCTTTTACGCGTGCCCAGATGATCGAACTGCTCGACCTGGCCGATGCCGGCATCGGCCGCCTGATTGCCGAGCAGACAAGCGCCCAGGCCCTATAGCAGCCATGAAACTCGTCCTCGCTTCCAACAACGCCAAAAAACTCAAAGAACTCGACACCATTCTCGCGCCGCTCGGCTGGGAACTCGTTCCGCAAGGCGAGCTCGATGTTCCCGAAGTCGAAGAACCGCATTGCACTTTTGTCGAGAACGCGCTGGCCAAAGCCCGCCATGCCTCGCAACTGACCGGCCTGCCGGCGCTGGCCGACGACTCCGGCCTGTGTGTGGACGCCTTCGGTGGCGCCCCTGGCGTGTACTCGGCGCGCTACGCCGGCGAGCCACGATCGGACGCGCGCAACAACGAAAAGCTGCTCGCCGAACTCGGCAACAGCCACCAGCGCGCCGCACACTACGTTGCGGTCATCGTCTTCGTACGTCACGCGGACGACCCGCAACCGATCATCGCCGAGGGCGAGTGGCACGGCGAGATCCTGCCCGCCGCGCGCGGCGAAAGCGGCTTCGGCTACGATCCGCTGTTTTACGTCCGCGCACTCGACAAGAGCGCCGCCGAACTCGACGCCGCCGAGAAAAACCGCCGCTCGCACCGCGGCCAGGCACTGGCTCGCCTCGTCGAACGTCTGCTGGCAAGTCGCTGATGGCCGCGCCGGCGAGCCGGAACGGCAGAGTCATTCCGCTGATCCCGGTTCAGGAGGTGGCAGCGGCCGGGCAGCGGCTGATCCAGTTCCGCAACCCACCGCCGCTGGCGCTCTACGTGCATATTCCCTGGTGCGTACAGAAGTGCCCCTACTGCGATTTCAACTCACATGCCGTGCCGGGGACGCAGAATGCCGATCGATCGGCGCCGGCGATCCCCGAAGACGACTACCTGACGGCGCTGATCGCCGACCTCGAAGCGGCACTGCCGACGATCTGGGGGCGCCGGGTGGACAGTATTTTCCTGGGAGGCGGCACCCCCAGCCTGCTCTCCGGCGAGGCCGTCGAGCGGCTGCTGACGGCCCTGCGCAGCCGGCTGCCACTGCTGCCCAACGCCGAAATCACCCTGGAGGCCAATCCGGCGAGCGTCGAGTCCGAAAAATTTGCCGCCTTTCGCGCCGCCGGCGTGAACCGCCTGTCGATCGGCATCCAGAGCTTCAACCCCCGCCATCTCCAGGCGCTCGGTCGTGCCCACGACGATCACGACGCCCGGCAGGCGATCGCAATTGCCGCGCGGCACTTCGACAACTTCAATATCGACCTGATTTACGGCCTGCCCGGGCAGACGCTCAGCGAAGCGCGCGAAGATGTCGAAGCAGCACTCGCCTTCGCACCGCCGCACCTCTCGTGCTATCAGTTGACGATTGAAGCGAACACCGCCTTTGCCGCGCAGCCGCCGACCCTACCCGAGGCCGACAGCTGCGCCGACATGCAGGACGCCATCGAAGCCCGGCTGGCCAGCGCCGGTTACACGCATTACGAAACCTCGGCCTTCGCCCGCAGCGGGCAGCAATGCCGACACAACCTCAACTACTGGCATTTCGGCGACTACCTGGGGATCGGCGCTGGCGCACACAGCAAGCTGACCCTGCACGACCGTGTGCTGCGCCAGATGCGCTGGAAGCGGCCCGAGCAGTACCTGGCCAAAGTCACGGCCGGGACGCCGATCCAGCAGGAGTCCGCCATCGCCGCCGTCGACCTGCCCTTCGAGTTCATGCTCAACGCCTTGCGCCTGCTGCAGGGTTTCGACAGCGCCTTGTTCGAGTCGCGTACCTCCTTGCCGCTGCTCAGCATCGAGAACGAACTGCGCCAGGCCGAGTGCGACGGCCTGATCGAGCGTCCGCTGCAGCGCATTGCGCCAAGCGACCGTGGCCGCCGTTTTCTCAATCAGCTACTCGAGCGCTTTCTCGTCGACCGCCACTGAAGAGAAACCAGCTTACTGATTACTGCATCCCTTGGACCGCCTGGTAAAGCTGCTGCCGGAGGTCGTCAGCGGCTTGTCCCTGCGCCTCGGCGAGGCGAATCTGGCGCAACAAGTCCGACACCTGCGCCGCAGCCGCGCTCTGTGCTGGCGACGGCAAAGCGGCGGGACTCGCCGCCTTGCCTGTGCCGGCAGGCGTTGCCGCGACGCCCTGCCCGGCAGCTTGGCCTTCGACCATCAGTTGCGCACGCTCGGCGCCCGGCCGGCCACGCCGGGCGGTAATGACCATCGACGGCGGCATGTAGGGACGCGGCATCGCTTTCTGTACCGCCGGCCTGGGGCTGGCGTTGCTGGCACTGCGCAGGGCCCTGGTGGTCGCCAGGAGTTGTTTGTGCAGGTCTACACTCGACCTGCCTTCGGCTTCGGCAGCGCGAATCTCCTTGAGGATGACGTCAATCTCGGGGGGAACGGCGGCCGAACGGACGGCTTCACCAAAACTCTCCTTCGGCGCCTTGACCGCAATTTCGAACTCCTCCGGTGACGAAATCATTTTCGCCAGGCGCAGATGGTCGTAGCGCATGGCCATCGTCAGGGCGCTGTCACCCCAGTCGTTCCTGGCCGTGGCATCAGCCCCCGATTCGAGCAGCCGCCGTGCCACTTCGTCGCGGCCTTCGCGCGCAGCCAGGATCAGCGGCGTCGACAGGTTCGGTGAAAGTGCGTTGACGTTGGCCCCGCGCGCGATCAGGTCCTCGACCAGCTGCTGGTGGCCGTTGAATACCGCGTAATGCAGCGCCCCCCAATGGTTGCCCTGGCGTTCGAGTGGCGCGCCGTGCTCCAGGAGCCAGCGCATTGCCTCGAGATGCCCGCCCCAGGCGGCCAATTGCAGTGCCTGCTCGCCGTTGCGGTTGCTGCGCCGCACGTCGGCGCCGCGTTCGACGAACAGGGCCATCATCTCGATGTGGCCATACCAGGCGGCGACCATCAAACCCGTGCCAATATGCGCGGCCTGGTACTCCGGGTCCAGGCCTTCGTCGAGCCAACGGGTCACGGTACGCAAGTCGCCGCGTTCGACCGCAAAACCGAAAGTGATCGGGTCCGGGCTTGCGGTCGACATCTGCGCCGAGGCCGTCCCAGCCAGCAAGCAGCAAACCAGCAACAGCCATCTGCCGACGGTGCAACCAAAGCAACTCTCGAAGTACCTCACTCGCCTTCTCCCTGCGGACCCGACAGCGCGGTTCTGTCTGTTCCGTTGCACGCTTTTTGGTTCACAATGGCAAGCCCATGCCGCCCCGCCTGATTCTTGCCCTCGCCCTGTCGCTCGCCCTGCACGCCAGCCTGCTCCTTCCGGAAGCGTTCAAGCGCAGCCCAGCGCCGCCACCACCGATACTGCAAGCGATGTTACGCCTGCCGGTCAAGCCGCCGCAGGTCAGCGCCGAACCGCTGTTGAAGAATACCCTGGCGAGCACCGAATCCCCGCCCGTCGTCAAACCGCCGCCGCCCCCGAAAGTGCCGACCCCACGCCGCCCGCCGACGACCAAGGCAAGCACCAGGCACGAAGTCGAAGCGGCGCAACGCAAGCTTTCGGAACACCTTTACTACCCGGAGGAAGCCGTCGCCCGCGGCATCGAAGGCGAAGTCCGCCTGATCCTCACCGTCAGCGACAACGGCAGCATCACGGATGTCCATGTCGGCGTCAGCAGCGGCCACGCGATCCTCGACAAGGCAGCCGAAAGAGCGGCCTGGGCGATGGGCAAGGTGAACTGGGCGTACTCACGCGAGCTGATTCTGCCGGTCATTTTCCGCCTTGAATGAAGCCGGCTGAACGGCCTCGGGCCGCCGCCGAAAAACCAGATCCCAGACGCCGTGCCCCAGCCGCAGGCCACGCTGCTCGAACTTGGTTTGCGGGCGATAGTCCGGGCGCGGCGCAAACCCCGGCGCGGTGTTTTCGAGCAGCGCCTCGGACGAGAGCACGAGCAGCATCTGCTCTGCATAGTCCTGCCAATCGGTTGCACTGTGCAGGTAGCCACCCGGACGCAAGCGGCTGGCCAGGAGTCTGACCAGCGCCGGCTGCAGCAGGCGTCGCTTGTGGTGGCGCTTCTTCGGCCAGGGGTCGGGAAAGAAAATGTGAATGCCGGCCAGCGTCGCCGGCGCGATCATCTCGCGTAGCACTTCGACCGCGTCGTGCTGAATAATGCGCTGATTGGCCAGGCCCATCTCGGCAACCAGCTTGCACAGGCTGCCGACGCCAGGCGTGTGCACTTCGATGCCCAGATAATCCTGTTCCGGATGGTGGGCGGCAATGGTCGCCGAAGTCTCGCCCATGCCGAAACCAATTTCCAGGATCTGTGGTGCCGAGCGCCCGAAGAGGGCATCGAGATCGACACGTGCGGCGACGTAGGGAACGCCGATGCGGCCCATCATCGCCTCACGGTAGCGCTGCTGGGCGGCCGAGACACGCCCCTGGCGAAGCACGAAACTACGGATATGTCCGGGCCGATCGACGCTGCCATCGGCCTGCTGATCGGCCATGCCTAGGAACCGATCAGACCGGTCGTCGGCGACGAGGGATCGGCCGAGTAGAACTTGCGCGCCATGCGCCCGGCGAGAAAAGCCTCGCGCCCGGCCTCGACGGCCTTCTTCATGGCGCTGGCCATCAGCAGCGGATCACGGGCGTGGGCGATGGCGGTGTTCATCAGCACGCCGTCGCAACCCAGTTCCATGGCTATCGCCGCGTCGGAAGCGGTACCGACCCCGGCATCGACCAGCACCGGCACCTTGGCCTGGTCGATGATCAGGCGCAGATTCCAGGGATTGACGATGCCCATCCCCGAGCCGATCAGCGAAGCCAGCGGCATCACCGCGACGCAACCTATTTCCTCGAGCATCTTCGCCTGAATCGGGTCGTCGGCGCAGTAAACCATCACCGCAAAGCCTTCCTTGACCAGCGTTGCCGCCGCCTTGAGCGTTTCCGGCATGTTCGGGAACAGATTGCCCGGATCGCCAAGGACTTCCAGCTTGCACAAGGGATGCCCATCAAGCAGTTCGCGCGCCAGACGCAGAGTGCGCACCGCGTCATCGGCGGTGTAGCAGCCGGCGGTGTTGGGCAGGATGGTGAACTGCGAGGGCGGCAGGGCATCGAGCAGGTTCGGCTCAGCGGCGTTCTGGCCGATGTTGGTGCGCCGGATGGCGACGGTGACGATCTCCGCGCCGGAGGCATCGATCGCCGCCCGCGTCGCGGCGAAATCCTGGTACTTGCCGGTGCCGACGAGCAGACGCGAACGATAGGTCTTGCCGGCAATCGTCAGGCTATGGGGAGATGCGTGCATGCGTCCTTGTCTTTCCGAATGAGGCTCAGCCACCGCCGACGGCCACGACGATCTCGATACGATCACCGTCAGCCAGCGCCGTTTCGGCGTGACGACCGCGCGCTACGATGTCGCCGTTGCGTTCGACGGCGATCCGCTTGCCGGCGTGGTTCAGCGCGGCGACCAGTTCAGCAACCGTAAGCGGCGAGGGAAATTGGCGGCTTTCGCCATTGATCACGAGTTCCATAGAGCCGCAATCTTATCACGCCGCAAGCCTGTCACCCGGCCAACACCCCTTGCCCAGCACTCAACTCGAGTCCCTCGCTGCAGCTGCCATCGTCGTATGCAAGTGCGACGGGAGGATACGATTGACCAGATACAGCGGGCGTCCCTTGACCTCGTTGAAGATCCGTCCAATGTACTCGCCAAGAACGCCGACCGCGATCAGCTGCACACCGCCAAGGAAGAGCACCGCCACCAGCAGCGAGGGGTAACCGCGAACCGGGTCACCGTACATCAAGGTCTTCCAGATCACGAAGGCAGCGTACAACAAGGACAGGAAAGCAACCGAAATGCCCAGGTAGCTGGCAATTTTCAACGGCGCGATGGTGAAGGAGGTAATCCCCTCGAGAGCGAGGTTCCAAAGCTTCCAGTAATTCCATTTGGTGACCCCGGCCAGACGCGGGCTACGACGATAAATGAGCGGCCGCGAGGGAAAGCCGACCCAGGCGAACAGCCCCTTCATGAAGCGATGTTCCTCACGCAGCCGCGAAAGTTCGCGCACCACCCGCCGGGTCATCAAACGAAAATCACCGGTGTCGCGGGGAATCTCGACACGACTGACGCTACCAATAAGACGATAGAAGAGCTGCGCGGTAGTTTTCTTCAGCCAGCTTTCTCCCTCACGGTCGCTACGCACGCCGTAGATGACGTCGTAGCCCTCGCGCCAACCCTCGAGCATTTCCGGAATCAGTTCCGGGGGGTCCTGCAGGTCGGCATCGAGAACGACCACCACCTCGCCACTGCAATGATCGAGGCCGGCACTGAGCGCGATCTCCTTGCCGAAGTTCCGCGACAGGTCGACCACCATCACCTGCGGGTCGTCTGCCTGCAAGGCGTGCATCAGCGCCAGCGTCTGGTCACTGCTTCCGTCGTTGACCAGCACCAGCTCGTAGGGAGCACCAATGGCACGCAGGTTCTCGCTGACGCGCCGATGAAACTCAACGATTACTTCCTGCTCGTTATAGGCAGGCGCAACAATCGAAATGCTGGGCAGGGCATCATCCGCGCGCGGGCTGAGTCTGCTTCGTTGCGCAAGCGTGGCTGGCGAATCCGCGCTCGCCGCGGGTCCTCTGGTCATCGGTGGCACCTGCGTATGTTCAATCGAAAAGAAATACCTCGCTTTCGCTCGGCACTGACTTCCAGGAGCAGCGGCCCCGGATGCGCTAGCCAGCGCGCGCTCTGAACGTCCAGAAGCGGTTGGCGAGGAAGTTCCAGACCAGAACCAGACTGGTAACGATGACTTGCACCAGCAGATAGTGAATGTCGAGTCGGGACAACAGGATAGCCATGAGCAGGCCATTCAGCAACCAGCCCGCGGTGGCCACGAGCATGAATTTTGGGAGCGCATCGTGGTGTTTTTTTCGGCTGCGGAAGGTGAGCCGGTAGTTGAGCCCGTAATTGACCAGGGCGCCAGTCACGGCACCCACGCTCGACGCGGGCAGCGGGCCGAAGTCAAGCTGTGAAACGAGGACGAAAAGAACGAGGAAATGAGCAGCCGTGCCAAGCAGACCAATCAGGGCGAAGGAGAGAAACTGCTGCAGTAGCCGCGGCGACAACGAGGCCTCAGCTGGGGAGCGGCGCAAAGAGCGCGGCGATGTCCTCGCTGCCAAACTTGGCGCGCACGCTGCTGTCTGCGGCAAGAATGCTCGCCGCAAGAGCAGCCTTGCGTTCCTGCAGGGCAAGGATCTTCTCCTCGATGCTGCCGGCGATAATCAACTTGTAGACGAAAACCGGCTTGTCCTGGCCGAGACGATGGGCGCGATCAGTGGCCTGATTCTCCACCGCCGGGTTCCACCAGGGATCGTAGTGGATAACGGTATCGGCAGCGGTCAAATTGAGTCCGACCCCCCCGGTCTTCAGGCTGATCAGGAAAACCGGCACGTCGCCGGCCTGAAAACGGCTGATCTGCGCTTCGCGATCCTTGGTATCGCCGGTGAGCAGAACGTAGTCAATGCCGGCCAGCTGGAGTTCTTGTTCGATCAGCGCCAGCATGCTGGTGAACTGCGAGAAGAGCAGAATCCGCCGGCCCTCTTCGACCTGCTCGGGGAGCATGGTCATCAACAGATCGAGCTTGGCGCGCTCCTTGACTTTCTGCGCGGCCTTGGCCTTGACCAGGCGTGGATCGCAACAGACCTGGCGCAACTTCAGCAGCGCGTCGAGAATGACGATCTGGCTGCGGTTGAAACCCTTGCTGGCGATTTCCACACGCACTTTCTCGTCCATCGCCACGCGTACTGTTTCGTACAGGTCGCGCTGGCTGCCAGCGAGTTCGACCCTGCGCACGATGATCGTTTTCGGCGGCAGCTCGCGCGCCACCTCCTCTTTCTTGCGGCGCAGGATGAAGGGCCGCAGGCGGCGCGAGAGCAGGTCACGCCGCTCCTCGTCGCCCTGCTTTTCGATCGGCGTGCGCCAATACTTGGTGAAGTTCTGGTTGCTGCCGAGAAAACCCGGCAGCAGGAAATCGAACTGACTCCAGAGCTCGCCGAGGTGGTTTTCCAGGGGCGTACCGGTCAGGCACAGGCGATGCCGAGTGATAATCTTGCGCACCACCTCGGCTCCCTGACTGCGCGCGTTCTTGACAGTTTGCGCCTCGTCGAGAATCAGCAGATGGTAGCGGTGTTTGGTCAGTTGCCCGGCGTCACGCCAGAGCAGCGGGTAGGTGGTCAGCACGACGTCGTGTTGAGCGATCTGGGCAAAGTGGCTCTTGCGTTCGGGACCATGCAGCGAGAGGATCGACAGGCCGGGCGCAAAACGCGCCGCTTCGTTTTTCCAGTTGAAGATCAAGGAGGTCGGCAGGACGATCAAGGCCGGGCGATCGAGCCGCCCAGCCTCCTTTTCGAGCAACAGGTGCGCCAGTGTCTGCGCGGTTTTGCCGAGACCCATGTCGTCGGCAAGAATTCCGGAAAGGTTCTGGACGCGCAGAAATTGCAGCCAGGCGACCCCTTCGGTCTGGTAGTGGCGCAATTCGAGACCCAGGCCAGCGGGCGGATCGATATGCGCAATGCCCTGCGCTGCGCTCAGCTGATCGGCCAGCGCCAGGACATCGCGCTGCCCCCGGAACTCCCAGCGACTGCTATCGTTGAGCTCCGCCAGACGCGGGGCATCGAAACGCGACAGGCGCAGGGATGTGCCGCCGGAAAAACCGTCGAAAAGATCGATCAGCGTCGCCGCCAGCGGTTTCAAGCGCCAGGCCGGTGCCCGCACGCGCTGCCCGGTCGGCGTCACCAGCTCAATCATCTCGGCATCGGCAATTTCCGCCAGCTGCGTGGCCTCCAGCCAACGCCCGTCACGGCGAAAGAGTGCGGCGAGCAGCGGCGCCAGCGGCAGGCGTTCGCCCTCAACGAAGATGCCCATGTCCAGGTCGAACCAGCCATTTTCCGACTCGATGAGGTCTGCATCCCAGGCCTCGACTTCGAGTTGGCGATGGCGAAAATCGTCGGCGAACTCGATCTGCCAGCCGGCACGGCGCAGACGCGGCAGCTCGTCGTGCATGAAAGATGACCACAGGCTCTCAACGGCCAGTCCATAGGCATTGTCCGGCGGCCTGCCGAAGGTCTGCAGCACGTAGCCCGGAATCTTCTCGAGACCGCAGGCGGTCGACTCGTCCATCCACCGCTCTTCGCGCGCGCGCTGACGCTCGATGCGAACCATCTCGCCGCTCGCCAGAATCGAGAAATCGCGCGTATCGTCAGGTTTCACCTCGACATCGGCGTAACGGAAAACCGGCAAGGCGACGTCGAAAGTGCCACCGCTGAACGTCGCAGCGTAGTCTCGCCAACTGCGGTTGCCGTGGGTGTTCAGAGTCTGCAGGCGGAGCACCGGAAGCGGTTCGGCAACGATGCTGCGCAGATTGACACTGGCCGTCTCGGCGGCAGTGGGCAATTCACGCGCCGGTTCGCTCAAGGCCTCGCCAACCAGCGCGGCGGCCATGGCCGACAGGGGTGGCAAGGAGAACAGGCGCGCCACGACGGCCGGATTGCCATCCACCTGCAACGGCCCGATCAGTCTCCGCTCGAGGTCGATGTACCACGGTGTCGGCAAGGGAATGACCAGGCATTCCTCCGGCTCGGGAGTGAGCAGCGGCACCCGGCGCCCCTGCTCATTGACCAGCCAACTGACCACGGCCGGACGCACCACCGCCAGGGTAAGGCTGGAAAAGTCATCCTTGCGGCACAAACGGCCAGTCTCGGCCATCAGTTGCAGCACCTCACTGCCGTGCGCGGGTCCAAGGCCAAAAGCGCGCAGGCCGGTATCGAAAGAGCGCTCGGCCCACAGGAGGCGCAGAATCACACGATCTTCGTCACTGACGAAACGCGGCGGCTTGCTCAGCGCACGATCCAGGCTCCACAGTTCCTCGGCGCTTTCCGGATCGCGACCTTTGTTGACCGTAACCCCGAAACCACGTGCGTCGGTGGTCCACTGCAAGAGATAGAAGAGGCGCTGGCGATTGGCTGCTGGACTGCGGTCCTTCTTGCTGACCGCCATCGTCACCTGGCGCAACTCCTCGGTCCAGGAAAAAACGCTGCGCTGGGCTTGCTCTGCCGGCACCGGCGCGTCGCCGGGCTTATACACGTGCAAGGCCATGCCGGCAGGAAGCACTGCTGCGCGGTCGAAAAATGCATCGACGCTGCAAACGGATCGGAAGAGCTTTCAAATCTGGACTCGCAACACAAGAGTCATCGGCTGTCCGCGGTTTCAAAACGCCAAACAGCGCGTTTCTGGTGCGAACGAGAACCAGCTAGGGTAGCACAACCGAGGCTCGAGTTGCGGCAAGAATGCGCTGCAGAAGGGATTCGCCGCTGCGGGCCAGAGAGCGCCCGCGCTTGCCGCGGCGCCCCGCGAACAGCCCGGGCACAGCAGCCGAAGTACACGTGCAAGCGACCTGGCGATCTTGCGAATTGCCAATCAGTCGCGGAAATTGCCGTATTTGATCGGAAAATCGGTGATCGCCTTGGTCACCATCGCGATACAGGCCTGCAGTTCGTCGCGTTTGGCAGCGCTGACGCGTACCGCATCGCCCTGAATCGATGCCTGCACCTTGAGTTTTGAATCCTTGATCAGCTTGACGATCTTCTTCGCCAAATCGGACTCGATGCCGATCTTGATCTTCAGCTCCTGCTTGACCTTGTTGCCCGAGATCTGTTGTACCGCCTGGGCGTCCAGTCGCTTGGTGCTCTCCTTTTCTTTCTTTTCCATGGCTGGAAAGAGCAGATCCTTGATCTGGTCGAGCTGAAAATCGGAATCGCCGTGCAGCGTGATCAGCTTGTCTTTCTCGTTCAGCTCGACTTTGGCACTGGTCGCCTTGAAGTCGTAACGATTGTCGATAGCCCGCTTGGTGACGTCTATCGCGTTGTGCAAAGCCGCCATATCGGCTTCCGAAGAAAAATCAAATGAAGGCATGTAAAGTCCTGTCGAGAGAGGTTTTGACAATCGAGCCCGTCACCCGGGTGATTCGGTCAGCACGCCACACGTCGCACCGTGAGCGGCCAAGCGTCGGCGAAGAGGCTGATGGCATTTTCGTCCTGACCTTGCCGGCGAGCAAGGCAGGGCCGAGGCTCAAGCCAGACCGATAGTAGCAAAAAGAGGCCAGCGCTTGCGAAAGCAGGCCAGCGCGCTCAGGAATGCCCGATCATTTGCCGGCTAGGCGGCCTTGACGACCTGGGGAGCTGGGTTTTCGCGACCCTCAAGAACAAGCGCGCGGATCTGCGACCCCGCTCAAACGTCAAACGGCATCATCGGATGGCCGCGGCACACGGCCTCCATGAAGATGATGCCCTGATTCGGCTCGCCGAGCTCGCCAGCCAGGAAGATCTGCGCGAAAATGTCGTCGGACTGCGGCGCCTCGACCAGCACCATCACCACATCGCGCTCGGTCCAGAGAAGCGAACCGGGCTGCCGGCGACCCGTGCCACGCGCATGGTGATGACTGACCGACAACACGCCCGGCTCGTTCTCCACCAGCTTGGTCAGCTTCATGCCTTGGCCGCTGACGACAATCGCCGTGATCAGCTTCTTCTCGACTCCGTAGCCGATGTGCGCCAGGACACTCATCCTGCCGCGCGCTCCGTGTGTACGCCAAAGCGGGCCGCCACATCGTGTGGCACATAGGTGGACATCTTGTCGAGTCGGGTCATCCACAGGATGCCCATGCCCGGTGTGTCCATCTTTGCCGAGACGAAGATACGTTCGAACATGGTGTCCGCCTGCTCCGACGGCACCACGATATAGATGATCTCCTTTTCGGTATTCACCGTCAGCCCGAGGATGCCGAGATGCTTCTGGCGAACGCCGCTACCGTGCGCATGAAAAACGGTCGCCCCCTGCGCCCCGGCTTCAACGGCGACCTGGACCACCTGGTCGGCAACACCCCGCTGGACGACGACGGTGATCAACATCACATCCGTGAGGACAATCAGCTCATTTGTTTTCTTGCTCATGCTTTCTTGCTCCTTCTCTTGCGTCCGCGAGTCTTCATGTCGATCCACAGGCCAGTCCCCAGAACCGAAATGATCGGGCCGACCGAACACATGGCGAGAATGCCAAAGCCTTCGGCGGCCCCGACCACTTCGCCGAGGCCGATGCCGAGTGCCAGCAGCAAGGGCACGGTCACCGGACCGGTGGTGACGCCGGCGCTGTCCCAGGCGAGGTTGACGATCTCTTCGCGCGAAACGACGGTCAATGCCAGGGCAATCGAATAACCGCCGAGCAGCAGCATCCACACCGGCAGGTGGAAGAGGATGCGGGCAACGCCCAGCGCGGCTCCCACGCCAACCCCGGCAGCAACGGCATGAATCAGCATGCGTTTGCGGAATGCCCCGTCGGTGAGGTTCTCGACCGTCATGCCCATGGCGTTTAGCGCCGGCTCGGCCACGGTTGCGCCGAAGCCGATGGCGAAAGCAAAAGCGAGGGTCAAGCCAATGCCCAACGCGAAAGGATAAAGCGGCGGCGCGCCGGTTTCCCGATTTTCAGAGAACGCCCAGGGAACATTGTTGCCGGCCTGTTCGCCGAGCGCCACCAGCCCCTCGGTCAAACCAAGATTGAACAGCAACATGCCCGCCACGGCCATCGAAATGCCATAGATAAAGATGTCGCGCTGACGAATCTTCTGGCCCAGCAAGCGCGTCTGGACAAGCACCAGCAGCAGAACCAGCGGCACGATGGCGCGCAGCGCGCCGATAATCTCGGCGAAAGGGGTCTCCTTGTACCAGCCACCAAGTGCCGGTGGCTGAATGGGCAGCATCGCCCCCGGACCCTGACTGGTCAGATAGATCGCCGTAGTGAGCACGGCAAGAATCGGGAAAATCGACGCCAGAGTGACGATCCCGAAACCCGACAACGGGTTATCGCTACGCCCCGTCGAGGCCGCCACACCGACCCCGACCGCCAGCACCAGGGGCACGGTAACCGGGCCGGTAGTCACCGCGCCGCAGTCCCAGGCAAGACCGATGATCGACGCCAGTTCGGGCTGCTGGGCGCACCAGGCGGTCAGCCCGAGAGTCAGCGGCATGATCAGCAAGATCATCGTCTTGAGCTTCCAACCGAACATCGTGCGCAGCATCCCGATGCTCACCGCCAGGCCGACCCCGCCGGCAATGGCCAGAACCAGCCAGTGGGAGTAGGGACCGAGCAGCTGGCGCAGCCACGGTGAACGCTCGGGAGAAATGGAACTGGCCGCAGCCTGTAGCGCCCCGATGGCCGGTTCGGCAAAAGTCGCCGCAACACCCAGCAGCAGGCTGAAAGAGAGCAGAACAGCCGGGTTCGTCTTGCCCGGCATCTGGAAGCCGACGTTCTCGGCGAGGGGCATCAAGCCGATCTTGACCCCTTCCATGAAGAACATCAGACCGATGATCACCGCCAGGATGCCGAGCGCTACGGAGTCGGCGTCGAGCAAGGAAGTGCGCAGCGCGAGGGCCTGAAAACCGATCAGCATCAGAGCCAGCGGCACGACTGCACGCAGTTGCTCGCTGAAGCGCACCGAAACGTAGGGCGTCAGCAAACGGTGCAGATCGATGGCCCGCAGCGGGGGACGTTTGGGCCGTAAGCGCTCGGCGTCGAGAAGCGCAGCGAAGCTGATCTGTCGCTTGTGACGCTGCACGGCGCCAAGATAGACGCCGTAGCGTAACTTGCGTTCTGCCAATGTTCTTCCTCCCACGCCAATCTACCATAGAAGAAGGGATCACGTTCCCGGCCAGGCGTTCCTCACCAAGGTCCTGGGGCGAAAGTCCCAACGGTCATGACAAGTCGAGACGGCCCTGCTGCTGCCGGTCATGACTGTTCCCCGCCATTTGCAGTGCAATAGCACGCTCATCCCTGCCCTCAGGCAAGGCGCCCGGCCGCGACTGTCGCTCAAAGCGCGTCCTTGACAACGTCCGCCTTGCTCGAGCACTGATAGCTCGTCGTACAACTGCTAAGCGAACAGACGCTCTCCGTCTTGACAGCCAGCTGCTTGCGCTGAGCGCACAGACTTTCGGCGCGGGCCCGAACGTCCGCGATGGCCTTTTCCGAGTTCGGGTGATCGAAGAGCAGAAAGTTGGTATCGTCACCATAGCTCAAGAGCCGGCTATCCGAGCAACTCGAGAGCAGGAGGACCAGCAGCAGCGCGCGGCTGGGCCTCGACTTGCTAACGGTCATGACAATCGAAACACCCCAGATCATGAAAGTCATGACCGTTTTTCCTCTTCCCCGACCCTTCTCCCGCGAGGGAGAAGGGAGGTTTGTGAGTCGCTTGCGCGACTTTCACATTAAGCAGGCACAGGAAATTCAAAGCAGACTCCAAGAATAAGACTGGCCATGATGGCGACAATCGAAACACTATACACAATCGCCAAGTTCATGCCGAGCGCCTCGCCTGGCTCACCCCCATAGAGGCGAGCCAGCCACCGCTCACCGCCGACGCCCGACCGCGGCCGGTTTCGCAGCCCATGCTTCAGGGCTGGCCAAACGCCGCCGCTGCCAGCAGCTTGAGTTCACGGCCAGACGAAATACAATGGGTGGCGCAACAAGCCACGCTCACCCACGCCTTGACGGCTTCACTCACCCGATCCCAGGCATGCGGGGAGGCAGATTCGCCAGTTGCCTAATCGCAAGAAGACTTTATGGCAGATCAGAAGAAATGGGTCAGCGGCAGCTTGCCGAAGCGGGGTAGCGCAAGAACTGCCAAGCCGGCGGCGTATGGGGCGGCAGTCACCGAGCGTCTGCTGCGCACGCAACAGCGACGGACTGTCGGGCGTCCTCTGGCGACCGCGATTGACCGCGAAGCCGACGCCGGTAGAGGCCTGCGGCCGGCACTCCTGTCGATTCCCGGACTGATCGCCATGGCCATCGGCGTGCTGGGAGGTCTCCTTGCCACCGTGCAGGCAAGCCTGCCGCTTGCCGGACTGGCGATCGTCTCCTTTGCTGGCGGCCTAGGGCTGGTGATGCGTGCCAGAGCGGCACGCCGCGGACGTTCCGGAAAAGCGGCGGACATCAGCAAAGACGCCGCCAAGCTGGATACCTTTCTCGCCCAGGTAGCCCCCAGACTTCCGCATGATGCAGCGCGATCCCTTGCGGGCCTGAAAGAAACGCTGGCGAGAGCGGTCGATGTGCTGGCGAACGAGCAAAAAGCCCTGGTCGTACCCGTCGAAGAGCAGTTTTTTGTCAGAGAGGTCATCGCCCGCTACCTCCCCGATATGTGCCGGCACTATCTGTCCGTGCGCGATGCCAGCAAGGGCCTGAGCGTCAGGCCGGGCGAAAAAAACGCCCGAGGAATCGCTACAGAATCAGCTGGATGTCCTGCATGGCCGCTTGCGAAAGGTGCTCGAGCTTGCCGCGGCAGACGAAGTTCGCAAACTGGCTAACCACGAGACCTTCATCAACAGCAAGCGCTAGTCGCATCCCACTGTTTCAGGAAGCGTCGCCAGGCCGGCACCCGTCTGGCGATGAGACGGCGTCTATCGTTCCACCGCAGGCGCTTGATCGTCGGCAAACAACAAGGCCTTCTCCGTGCTCGACGATTCGAGAATATCGGCTTCCTGCTTGTCACGAACCAACTTGGCAAGGGTGAAGGCGGCGCTGACCAGAAACAGCCAGCTGACAACCATGTAGCTCTTTTCCCAGGTGCCAATTTTCATCCGAAAGAGGCCCCAGGCAGTGAGCACGACGGCGACGAGGAAGCCGATCCACACGGTCATGATCCAGGGGGTGGTATCGACACGCTCGTCGCGATTGTCGCGGATCATCTTGGCCAGCGTAAATGCTGAAAAGAGACAAAAGAACAGGCCGATGGCCAGAAAAGCGCGATCGAGCTCTTCGCTGGGCATGCTCCATACGCCGATCGCACAGGCCAAAGCGGCAATCGAGAAGGATAGCCAGACCTGCAAATTCCAGGCCGAGGTGTCACGCCGAATCAGGTAGTGCTGCGTCATTTGTGTTTCCCCTTAGGCGGTTGCCGGAAAAGAACGTATCAGATTGCGCCGGATTTTCGGTCGGCTTCAAGGCGCGACAACGGGCGCATAGTCGAACTATGTAACTGTTGTCGCAACACAGAAGGCGGGCGAAAAGACAAGCAAGGTGGTATGTTATTTGACAGAAATCGCCTTATCAAGACCACCGACGAGTGCAAGGGCGACGAAATCTTCTACAGCCTGACCGGCCCTTCCAGGCCAGGGCTACCCAGCGCGCGGATTTGCTCCTGGCGTGACTTGTCCAGGTAAGTCTGCGCTTTGGCCAACTGGTCGCGCATGACAGCATTGTTCTGACCCATCACCTCGAGCGCTCGACTGCGGAAGTTGTCCATCGTATCCATCGCCTTGAACGTCAGGGCGAACATTTCCTTGAGTTTCTCGATCCCCAGCAGCGGGCTGCCACCGAACGCCGCGCTACGTTCGACATGGTTATTCAATTGTTTGCCGGTTTCGACAATCATGTTCTCGATGGTGCTGTTCACGCCGGAAAGCATGTCCATGACCTTGACCTGATTGCCCGTAGCGCGCGCCACCGTCTGCGCCACGGCCAGTGCCGACAGGCCCGTGGTGGCAACCCGCTCGCAACCGTTGATCAACTCGCGGCAAGTCTTCTTGAGCACATCCATGGCCAGATAGCCGTTCACACAAACGGCCATCTGGGTGAGCATGTCCTGCAGATTCTGCCGCGCAGAGTAGAGAACTTCCTGCTCCAGCGCCTTGGCGCGCTCCGGATCGCTGCTTCTGGCCGCGGCAACTTTCTCTGCCAAGCGGCCGTCAAGCTGTTCGGCAAAACGTATCGAAGCCTTCAGATGCTGCATGGCTTCCCATAAGCTGACCCGCGTAGCATCGATGTCGATACCGTCGCGCTGCAGGTCGTCCCGGGCCGCGTAGATCTGGCGCATGGCGGTCTGCAGCTGCTGACTGGCACTCTGGAATCTGCGGAAATAGGCTTTCAGCTTGTCGCCGTAGGGAATCATTCCGAGCAGCTTGTTCTGCGAAAGCAAATCGCCTTCCTTGCCGGGGTCAAGCTCGTCAAGATGCCGGCGCATTTCGCTGATCGCCTTGAATGCGGTCGAATCCTCCATACCGACCATGTTGCGCGCCATGAAGCGTCCGCTCATCAAATGTGCGGTCGCGGCGATTTCTTCTCTGCCCAGGCGGAACGCCGAGTCGACCTTTGCCCGGAACGCGTCGCTGTGCACATCTTCGCTGAGCAAGGCACTGATGAAACGCTCGACCTGAGCATCGACCGCGTCCGCGAGTTCCGCCGGCAAGGACGTTGCCTGCGAGGCGCGTTGTTCATCGACCAGCTTGATCGGTTCCGGCGGCGTCAGAACGAATCCCGGCTCGTCCGTTTTAGAGGTTTCGGACCCACTCGTCGAAGCAACCATCTGCCGGTCTCCACAAAGGGAAAATCGTGAACCATCGGGCACCGCCAAAACCGGAAGCAGGTCCCTGACAGGGGGACCTGGCCGATGCAATCCGCTTGGCATGATATCAGTTTTCCTTCGAAGCCACCCCCAAGCGCAACTCGAAACCCACAGCCACGGCGAATTCGTTCCCCCACTGCCGTCACGCCGAAACATGCCCTGGCAATATCCGTGGTCGCCCTGCAGGCGAAGCGTCGGTTAGGGGGAAGTGCGGATGGCGACTCAGGGAAGATGCCCATCCCGTCGCAATTCCGATAACGCCACACGGCTTCGACGGTCTGATAAGCCTCCTGCTGTCGTCGATTCTCGTTTAATGTGAAAGTCGCGCCAGCGACTCACGAAACTCCCTTCTCCCTTGCGGGAGAAGGGGCAGGGGGAAGAGGGAAACGGTCATGACTTTCATGATTTGGGGTGGTCTCCACGTTGTCATGACCGTTAATGTGAAAGTCGCGCAA
>NZ_SPMY01000023.1 GCF_012939955.1 Candidatus Accumulibacter phosphatis | reverse complement strand
GTGTCGGCGCGACGAGGGACGGAACCCGATGCCTTGGCGTCCTTCGCCGATGGACGAGCACCGAGCATCTGCATTTCGCTGCCGATGATCTCGACGACGTAGCGATCCTGACCTGCGCTGTCCTGCCACTTGCGGGTCTGGATGCGACCTTCGACGTAGATCGGGGAGCCCTTCCTGAGGTACTCGCCGACGACTTCGGCCGTACGGTTGAAGAAGACCACGCGGTGCCATTCGGTGGTTTCCTTGCGTTCACCGGACGACTTGTCCTTGCTGATCTCTGTGGTCGCGATCCGGATCGTGGCGATCGCTTCTCGGTTCTGGGTGTAGCGAACCTCGGGGTCGGCGCCGAGATGGCCGATGAGGGTGACTCTGTTCAACGAGGGCATATGGCCTCCTGACAATGAAGGCAGGGACGCCGCCGTATCCTGACGGGGCTACCCCGCCGGGGGTTGGAGAAAATGCTGTTCATGAAGAAGGCCAGCTACCTTCACTTCGATCGTCATAGACGGAACGAGAGATGTCTGAATTCTCAGCCGCCGGGGTCGTCGCTGGGACGCGAAAAGCGTCTCTTCTGTTCGCATTTCGACGTTCCGCATTGCTGGTCAAGCGATACGCTGGGCTTGATCGACACCCCGGGAGATGGCACATGGCACAGCGACAGAGGAACGATTCGACGCAAATTCCGTCGGTCCGGCAGGACAACAGCCGGCCCTTCCTGACGCAGACGACCCTGCTCAATTCGCTGCACGCGCAGCAGATCTTCGACCGTGGCTACGAGATGTGCGCCAACGCGCTGTTCTCGTTGAGTGTGGTCTTGCGATTCATCGGGAGCGAAGAGCAGGCGCTGGAAGTCGATACCTTGGTCGATACTCAGATCGACCAGACCCTGGAGGAGATTCGCAAGGAGTCGCTGCGGCTGAAGGAAGTGGCCGAGGGCAATGGCATCGAGACCACGATCGGCTACACCAGCGCCAAGGCCATCGATGTCCAGATCACCTCGCCGCGCGCGATCAAGTACCTGGCGATCATCCGCGAGTTCGACGGGATGATGGCCCACCTGGATGCACTCTGGCTGTCATGCGTCATCACCGACAGCCAATACGCGCGCGGAGTCTATGAATGGAAGCGGCGGATTCTTCGTCTGGCCGGACAGGTCCGGCAGCTCGCTACGCGTGCAGTGCTGGCGGCACGGCGGAAGGAGACGGGGGAGATGGCGGATGAGTCGGGCACGGCCAGAGTTGGGCAGGATCGCGATCTGGCGGCGGAAGTCGCGGGTAAAAACCCACCGGAGGACGACTAGGTGCAGTACCGGCGGTTTCACGGACACGCGGTTATCGCGTGCGGTTCGAGCGGGGTATTGGTTCTCGTCAGCCCCGCAAAAACTCGGTTCTGATTGACGACATGGCGCTCCCACTGACTGACCGACCATTGCCATACCGTTGTCACTCACTGCAATTTGTTCTTCGCGGTGACCTCAGCCGTGGTGCGTACCCCCAACACATCCCGAGTGCTCTGTACAACGCTCGCCCGCGCATTGCGCTAATCGACGCTGAGCAAATGAACCCTTGTATTACTAGGGGCGTTGAGAACTTGAGGAAGCTTCCGACTGCCTCAGTGCGCAATAGATGGGTACTGAAACTCGGCAGCAACTTGGCGTACCGCAGCCGAATCGTCCGCACGCCCCCCCACGTCGGATCCCGCGACTGCAGCAACGTCGAACCCAGACTGACATAGCAATCGACCGATGGCCGCCGTTTTCGAGATGCCCCTTTCTAGCGAAGTTCTGAGCCCGGGTGAAGTAGCCGAGATAACCGGCTGCGGACGACGATCGGACCAGATTCAGTGGCTTACCGACAACGCATGGACTTTCCACAAAACAAAGGCCGGCAATCCCATTGTCGGGCGCTTGTACACTAGGCTGAAGCTCACCGGGATCAGCCCCGCGACCTTGGCTACGACAGGGGGATGGCTTCCGGACTTCTCAAGTATCCGGTAGTCCGAGTATTCTATTCTAATGCGCCCGAAATCCTCAGCCCGAGACCTGCCACCCCGCATGCTCCGTAGAGTGCGGACGCTGGCGAGCGGTAAACGGTGGGAAGGGTACTACTACGACGGACGGGATGACGCGGGGAACCGCAAGGAAATCCCCCTCGGCACCGAAATCAATGAGGCGAAGCGCAAGTGGGCGGAGCTGGAGTGCCGTCCAGCCCCGGTTGAAACTGGAATAATGCGCATTGCCTTCGACCGATACGCACGGGAAGTCATCCCCGACAAGGCACCGAAAACCCAAGCGAGCAACCAGCTCGAACTCGCAAAGCTACGTTCGGTTTTCGACACTGCCCCGATTGACGCCATCACTCCACAGCATATCGCACAGTACAGGGACGCCCGAATGACACGGGCGAGGACGCTCAAGAACGGCACAGTCGTCCCAGCCAAGCCCGCGACGGTCGCCGCAAACCGTGAGCTTGCACTGTTCTCCCACATCTTCAACAAGGCGCGCGAATGGGGATATACAGCGAAGACGAATCCCTGCGCGGGTGTGGCAAAGAACAAGGAAGCACCGCGCGACTTCTACGCTGACGATGAAGTCTGGAAAGCGGTGCGAAACCGCGCCGCCATCGAACTGCAGGATGCCATGGACCTTGCTTATCTCAGCGGACAGCGCCCTGGCGACGTGCTGCGCTTCACCCGGCGGGACATCGTGGAAGACGCACTCACCGTTCAGCAGGGAAAAACCTCAAAGCGCTTGGCGATCATGTTGACAGACCAGGATACCGGTACCCGAACGGAGCTGGGGCGGCTCTTGGATCGTATCGGAGCGCGCACGGTACGCAGCCTATGGTTATTGGCAACGCCGGATGGAAAGAGGCTCACACCGGGGATGCTGCGCTTGCGGTTCACCGCGGCTCGAAACGCCGCGGCGGTCCAAGTCGAAGAGTCTGGTGACCAACGCCTCGCTGCTCGTATCCGACAGTTCCAGTTCCGCGATGCGCGCCCGAAGGCCGCAAGCGAGATGGCTCTGGATCACGCCAGTGACTTGCTCGGGCACACCGACAAGCAGATTACGAAGGTCGTCTACCAACGTGTTGGCAAGCGCGTGCGGCCAACGAGGTAGCCTGGGTTGCGGAAATCGTTTCCGCAAGTTGCGGAAAATGCGAGATTTTCGTATGACGAAAAATAGCAACCACAAATACAAAACACAATCTTAATCAGCCATTTACTGGCGGAGAGGGAGGGATTCGAACCCTCGGTAGGCTCACACCTACGCCTGATTTCGAGTCAGGTACATTCGGCCACTCTGCCACCTCTCCGACGGGGCGCAATGTTAGCACAAGAAGTGCTGGATGACGCGCCAAGGGCAATATTCTTGCACACCACGGGAAACGCGCTATTGGCGCTCGCCGCCTGGCCCGTTCACGTCGCGCCGATGCGCTCCAATCCGCCCATGTAGGGGCGCAGGACGGCCGGAATGCTGATGCTGCCGTCGGCATGCTGGTAGTTTTCCATGATCGCCACCAGCGTCCGCCCGACGGCCAGACCCGAGCCGTTGAGGGTGTGCACCAGTTCGGTCCGGTTGCGCTCATTGCGGTAGCGGGCCTGCATGCGGCGGGCCTGGAAGGCGCCGAAGTTGGAGCACGAGGAGATCTCGCGATAGGCGTTCTGCGCCGGCAACCAGACTTCCAGGTCGTAGGTCTTGGTCGCCGAAAAGCCCATGTCGCCGCTGCACAAGGTGACGCGCCGGTACGGTAGATCGAGCAGTTCGAGGATCGTTTCGGCGTGGCCGGTGAGCTCTTCGTGCGCCGCCAGCGAGGCTTCGGGAGCGACGATCTGCACCAGCTCGACCTTGTCGAACTGGTGTTGGCGAATCATGCCGCGCGTGTCGCGACCGTAGGAACCGGCTTCGGAGCGAAAACACGGCGTATGGCAGACGAGCTTGAGCGGCAGTGCGTCGGCGGCGAGGATTTCGCCACGCACGATGTTGGTGACCGGCACTTCGGCGGTCGGGATGAGGTACAGCGGCTCGGCGTCGGCGCGCAGGATCTTGAATAGATCTTCTTCGAATTTCGGCAACTGTCCGGTGCCGAGCAGGCTGGCGGCGTTGACCAGGTACGGCGCGTACACTTCAACGTAATCATGCTCGATGGTATGCGTATCGAGCATGAACTGGGCGAGTGCGCGGTGCAGACGGGCCAGCTGTCCGCGCATCAGGGAAAAGCGCGTGCCAGCGATTTTCGCGGCGGTGGCGAAGTCCAGCTGGCCGAGCGCTTCGCCGAGGTCGACGTGATCCTTGACGACAAAGTCAAAGGCCCGTGGCGCCCCCCAGCATTTGACTTCGACGTTGTCGGCTTCGGATTTTCCGATCGGCACGCTCTCGTCGGGCAGGTTGGGCAGCAGCGCCAGGAAGGCATCGAGTTCCTTGAGCAGCTCGCCGAGGCGGACTTCGTTGGCGTCCAGTTCGCTCTTCAGCGCCGCCACCTGCGCCATCACCGGCGCGGCGTCTTCACCGCGGCCCTTGAGCATACCGACCTGCTTGGAGAGGCTGTTGCGGCTGGCCTGCAAGTCCTGGGTGCGGGTCTGCAGGGTCTTGCGCTCACTTTCGAGGTTCTGGAAAGTCGCTTTGTCGAGTACGAAACCGCGCCTTGCCAGGCGTTCGGCAAGGGCATCGATGTCGCTGCGCAGGTGTTGGATGTCGAGCATGCTCAGTCCTCAGCTTGGCGATCGCGCGGCGCGATCCGCCCTCTTCCACTGCTACCGCAGGTCCGGCGGACGGCTGCGCGCGAGCGGAACGATGTTGTGGTCGGCCGGTCGGCCTGGTCCTACTTTTCGTGCTTGTCGTGCTGGTCGTGCTGGTCGTGCTGGTCGTTCTTTTCCTGCTTTTGTTTCGTGTGCTGCTTTTCTTTCGCCCGGCGGTCGAGCTCGCGCAGCTGTGCCAGCTTCTCGCCGATCCGGATCTCGAGGCCACGCTCGACCGGTCGGTACCACTCGACCGCCGGCATGCCGTCCGGAAAATAATTCTCGCCGGCGGCGTAGGCGTCGGTCTGGTCGTGGGCGTAGCGGTAGTCCTTGCCGTAGCCGAGATTCTTCATCAGTCGCGTCGGCGCGTTGCGCAGATGCACCGGCACCGGCCGGGACCCGTCAGCGGCGATGAAACTCCGCGCCGCATTATACGCGAGGTAGGCAGCGTTCGACTTGGCCGCCATCGCCAGGTAGAGCAGCGCTTCGGCAAGCGCCAGCTCGCCTTCCGGGGAGCCGAGGCGCTCGAAAGTCTCGGCGGCGTCGAGTGCGATGCGCGCCGCGCGCGGATCGGCCAGGCCGATGTCTTCCCAGGCCATGCGCACAATGCGCCGCGCCAGGTAGCGCGGGTCGGCGCCACCGTCGAGCATGCGGCAGAACCAGTACAGCGCGGCGTCGGGAGACGAACCGCGCACGGCCTTGTGCAGCGCCGAAATCTGATCGTAGAAAGCGTCGCCTCCCTTGTCGAAACGACGCAAGCTCTGCGCCACGGTGGTGTCGACGAAAGCGCCATCGATCGTCGTCACCCCGGCAGTCGACGCGGCAGTGGCAATCTGTTCGAGGTGGTTGAGCAGGCGTCGCGCGTCACCGTCGGCGAGACCGACCAGGCGTGCGCGGGCGTCGTCGTCAAACTCGTGATCGGGCAGCACCTGCGCGCGCGCGCGTTCGAGGAGTTGCCCGATCTCCTCGGCCGAGAGCGGTTGCAGCACATAGACCGCGGCGCGCGAGAGCAACGCCGAGTTCACCTCGAAGGACGGGTTTTCAGTGGTCGCGCCGACAAAAGTCAACAGCCCGCCTTCCACGTAGGGCAGGAAAGCGTCCTGCTGCGCCTTGTTGAAACGGTGGACTTCATCGACGAAGAGGATCGTGCGGCGTCCGTTGCGGGCGCGCGTCAACTCGGCGCGCGCGACGGCCTCACGAATTTCCTTGACCCCCGAGAAGACCGCGGACAGGGCCATGAAGTCAGCGTCGAAAGCGTCCGCCATCAGCCGCGCCAGGGTCGTCTTGCCGACCCCGGGCGGGCCCCAGAGGATCATGCTGTGCAACTGCCGGGAACGGAAAGCCATCTCCAGCGGCTTGCCGGCAGCGAGCAGATGCGCCTGTCCGATCACCTCCGACAAGCTGCGTGGACGCAAGCGCTCGGCGAGCGGCGCGTCGGAATGATGCTCGGCAAACAGGTCGTTCATTTCTCTTTCACGTCATTCACGGGCTTGCGTCAGTGCTGGAGATGGAGGTCGGTGCGGCGCCGATGCTGGCGACGCTCGCATGCTAGCAGCTTTTCCGGATCCCGCTCGCCGCACCCAGGCGGCCGCTCAAGGGCACTGATTTGTTGAGGCCGTGAAATTGCTCACACACCCGGTAGCGAGCCAGCGCTATCTTTCGTCCATCACTTCCCGAACACGAACAGCAGGCATTCAGTCAATGAGAAAACAGAGAACTCGCAGTGCAAGCGACCGCCGCATGCGCGACGTCGGCCCGCCAGAAAAAAGTGGCAGAGCGGCGGCACAAGGCCGAGCGCCGCTTACCGGAACTGACGGACCTGCCATACGAAGAATTCGAGGCGGAACTGGCGGCTCTGGGCAAACAGGCTTCGGTATTTCTACGTAGCTTTTCCAGTGGTCAATAAACGACTCCACATCCGTGGTGTCATGCTCGGAATCGCGTATCAACTGGTCTACTGCGACGTAGCAAGGGCATGGTGAGGGCCGATTCTGGCCCCGCAGCAAGGCGGAAGCCGAGCTTTTGACCGGGTGCAATGCCCGGTCTTTTTTTCGCCCTGATTTCCTGCGCCAAGCTGTCGAAAAGCGCCCAAGGCGCGGCGCTGCGTTGGCGAGGGCGGGAGAGCAGTCAGCGATGCGGCCAGCCCCCCTCAGGAAAGCGTCTGATGGGCGTCGAAAACCGATTGTTCGAGTTCGCTGAATGCTTCGCCGACGTAGCGACCCAAACGCTCGAGGTTCGGCAATTCGTCGCTGGCAATCAGGCCGAAGAAAAGCTGTCCGGCATAGCTGAAGAGGGTGATGTTGAGCAGATTTCCGGCCGGCAGCGTACTGATCGGATGCAGCTCTTCCATTCTAGCGCCCTTGAGGTACAGAAACTCGGGCGGCCCGGGGATGTTGGAGACCAGGGTATTGCCGATCGGTGGCAGGCGCTTGCTGAGCCCCAGCATCTCGGCCAGCTGCGCGACGACGCCGGTGATCAGCGTGTAGGACTCGATCGCGTCAGGCGTGACGCTGTCGATCATCGAACGCACATTGCGCAAGGAAAAACCGATGTTGCGCAGGCGAACGTAAGGGTCGTCGGTTGGCGGCGAAAGCTCGACCGGGATGATGCCGATCTTGTTGCCGGTACCACTCTCCCCTTCCTTGCGCAGGTTGACCGGCATCTGAGTGGTGATTGGCCTCTTCAGCTCGACGCCCTCATCGTGTAGATAGCGGTGCAAAGCGCCATCGAGACAGGTCAGGGCGACGTGGTTCAGCGTCGACCGCGTCCGGGCACAGACTTCCTTGACGCGCACCATGCTCACGCTGGCCGTCGCAAACTGCCGACCCGCGGTCACCTGCCCGGTCAGCGGCGTGTTGCCGTCGGCGACGAAAGGCAAGGAAATGGCGTTCTTGGTCAGCTTGACCCCTTCCAGCGCCAGCATCGCGGCCAGACGAGCGATTCCCAGCAGGCGCGTGCCAGCACCCGAGAGGTCGCCGAGCAGGGACTGCGTCATCTTCTCTTTAAGCCGCTTCTGTTTCTTGTCGGCCGGGCCACGGGGAGTCGACCACAGCGGCCGCAGTTCGCGATCACTCGCCGACGAGGCCAGCGAATCCGCGGCCCAGCGCACCATGGTCACGCCATCCGCACTGGCATGATGCATCTTGACGTAGATGGCAAAACGCCGTTCGCTCAAGCCCTCGATGAGATGTAGTTCCCATAGCGGCCGCGAGCGCTCGAGCATCGGCTGATGCAGTTCGGAAACGAGCTGATAAAGCTCCTGCCGGCCGTTCTTGCCCCGGCGCAGCTTGTGGAAGAAGAGGTGTTGCTGGAGGTCGACGGCCTCGCTTTCCTGCCAGGTCGGCATGCCGGTCAGCGAGAAATGGATGATGCGGTTGAACGGCGGCTGGACGTCGTCGAAAGCGAGCAGTTCCTGATAAAGATCGGCGACAAAGCTGGCCGGCGACCTGGCCGGTCGCTTGTAGATCATCAGCCCGCCGACGTGTTTCGGGCTGGCCTCCGACTCGGCGACAAAGAAAGCGAGATCGAGCAAGGAGAGTTTGTTCATCGAGACACCTTTCTTTGTTCGTGCTCTATGCGGCGAGATGAGAATCCGTAGCGGCGAGAGCGCGCAGCTGCGATCGGCAGCTTGCGGCCAGCGGCGAGCGGGTCCCGACGGTCAGCGGTGGCCGGCTGCGACCGGCTGCAACCACGTCGACTGCCAAGGATACAACATCGAAAGGCCTGCACTTTAGAAGAAAACACCCAGGCATTTAGTGTGTGTGCTCTAGTGATCGTCGCTAGACTTCATTTCGTCAGCTGCACGGGCAGTTGCAGAAACTCTCAGTTCCAGTTGGATAAAGGAGAAACAAAATGAGCAAGACAAAGACAACCTTGGTTGATCAAGGTGGCAACGCGCAACGGATTAGCAGCGCCCAGGAATCTGTGCGCAAGTTCTGGCTTTTTGGCCTTGGCGCCTATTCCCTGGCTACCAGGACCGGTGCCCAGGCCTTCGAAACGCTGCTCGAAGAAGGCAAGGCATTGCGACCCAAAGCACGTCGGCAGATCAAGGAAAGCTCGGCCGAATTGGTCAGCACGGCCACGGAAAGCATCGACCGTGGCGAACAGCTGCTCAGAGATCGACTGCTACGGCCTCTGCATTCCATGCTCCTGGCCAGCAAGGGCGATGTCGAACAGCTTGCGGAAGGGCTCACTCAGCTGTCCACCGAAGTGCGCAAGCTGACCGGCAGCGGTGACGCGCCGACGGCAAAGAAAGCCGCGGCAAGCACCAAGCCAGGCAGCAAAGCGGCCGCCACCACAGTCGCACTGCCGGCAGCCGAGGCGACCGTAGCGGACGACGCGCCAATGATGCTCAGCGCTTCTTGAGCTCTATCCCTCGCGCACCTTCGCCGCCTCCTTGAGCAGCCATTTCCGGAAGGCAGTAACCACCGTGCGCTCGGCGACCGCTTCAGGGACGACCAGGTAATAGGCCTGTGCCGGGCGGATGACGATGTCGAAAGGCATCACCAGACGGCCGGCAGCCACTTCTGCCTCGATGAGCTGCTTGGACGCCAGCGCAACGCCAACGCCGTCGATCGCTGCCGAGAGGAGCAGCCCGGGGTCACTGATCTGCGTACCGCCGTCGGAATCGATGCCAGTGACGCCGGCGACCTGCAACCATTGGTCCCAGGTCGCCAGGGCGGGCTGGTCGAGATCCAGGTGAGCTTCATCTTCGTGGTGGAGAAGATTGTGACGGCGCAGGTCGGCCGGTACGTTCAAAGGCCGCATTCCCTTCAGCAGCAACGGGCTACAGACGGCGGTGTACGCCGGCGCAAAGAGCCGGTCGACGCGGCAGCCGTCATAGTGCCCATTGCCATAGCGGATAAAGGTTTCGGTCTTGTCGTCACGCACATCGACACTGGCAAGGCCCGAGAGATGCGAGGCCTCACCGGTGTCGATAGTATCCAGCGAGGTCGCCATGCGCAGCTTGATCTCGGGATGCCCGGCAGTGAATTCGGGCAGATGACGGAGCAGCCAACGCGCCGCAAAAGCCGGCGGTGAAGTCACCACCAGGCGTCCGCCGAAAACCACCTGATGTGTGCTCTCGATCGCGGCGGCGAAGCACTCCAGTCCCTCGCGCACCTTGGGGAGCATCGCCCGACCTTCGCGCGTCAGTTCCAGGGCGCGCGTCAGCCGCTTGAAGAGCAGACAGTCCAGGTATTCCTCGAGACCACGGATCTGGTGGCTGATCGCCGTCGGCGTCACCGACAGCTCGGCGGCCGCGTCTTTGAAACTGAGGTGGCGAGCCGCCGCTTCGAAAGCGCGCAGCGAACTCAGGGGTGGCAGGCGGTAAGTCATATAGGTGAGATTTTTTCACGCATCGGCTGACATTTGATCGTTTGCCGGCGCAGCCGCCAACAAATAAAGTTACGGCGAACTCTCGGAAACCGGGAACAACGCAAGGACAGAAGGAACCCCAAATGAAAACCAACCTCAACCATGACCAGATCGCAGTGATCATTGAACGCGCACGCAAGGAACGTAGTCTCGCCGTTGGCAGACACATCGCCACCGCCATGCACAGGCTGCTCGACTGGCTGGAAAAAGGCAAGCAGGACACCCCGCAAACGACCGCGCCGAAGCAGAGTGGCTACCACCTGAGCAGCGAAGGCAGCCATCCCAAGGGTTTCGATACGTCGGCCTTCGTTTGATTTTTGGCCGCCAGGCAAGCGCAGACAAAACCTTACACCGCTCTTATACCAGACTCACGATAGTCCAAAACAGTACAGGAACAGAAAGTAAAATGAAAACCCCCCTCAGCCACGAACAGATGACGATGATCGTCGAACGTGCCACCCGGGAACGCAATGCCGCCCTCTCCGACTTCATCGCCACCTTCGCCGACAAAGTGCTCGATGCGACAGCAAGAGGATTCGAGAAGTTTGTGAACACACTCCGGGTGGATGCCAGGGCTGGCTTCTGAAGCTGGCCAAGCGAACCTGCTCTCTGCGTCCCCCTCTGAGCCCCCTCTCCCCCAACCCCTCCCCCGCGAGGGGGGAGGGGAGTTTGGCTTTTGGTGGGGCGACGGTTCGGGATTTAGGCAGGCACCTGCTTGGGGGCTCAGCTCTTCCCCTCTTCACCGCTGGCCGCGGCCAGCGGTGACAGGAGCCGGCGGATTGACGTACGATCGGCCTCCGGAACCAACCAGCCACGACGGACCCCACCATGCCCAGAATCAAGATCGACATCCCCGAGCATTTCGCGTACTCGACCGAGATCACGCTCTATCTCAGCCACATGAACTATGCCGGCCACCTCGACAATGCCTTGTTGTTGTCCCTGGTTTCCGAGGCCCGCGCGCGGTTTTTCATGTCTCTGGACTATACCGAGCTGAACGTCGAGGGGGTGGGCATCGTCGTCGCCGACGCGGCCGTGCAGTACAAGTCCGAAGCCTTTCACGGTGAAGTGATGGTCGTTGGCATGAGCGCCGGCGATTTTGGCAGCAAGGGCTGCGACCTGCTGTGGCGCATGCATGAGAAACTCAGCCAACGTGAAGTCGCGCGCGGCAAGACCGGAATCGTCTTCTTCGACTATGCGGCCCGCAAAGTGGCGCCGGTACCGGCCAACTTCCGCGCCCGCACGCAAGCCTGAACGCTCGGCGGCCGCGTTTCCCCGCCCGCATCCTTTCCAGCAGCCCATCTGCTCCGGCGCAAGCGCTGCCGCCAGCCTCTATTCCGGGGCGTACTCGCGCACCAAGCGCTTCTGCAAATAGCCGATCTGCTTGAGCGCTTCCTTGAGGATCAGGCGATCCAGTTCGTGCAGTTCGTCGGGCACGACACGATTGGAAACGGCGTCGGCGGCGCCACTGACCTGCTGCTGGAGCCGGAGACGCTGGATGTGCTGAAAGGCGTCGATCAGCGCCGCCATTTCGTGGACACCAGCGCCGATCTGCTCGCCGGTCACGCGCAGGCGCTCGGCAGTGTTGGTATCAGGAATCTGGCGGGCCAACGCGTAAACCCGCGCGGCGTCCACCAAGGGGCGTGAACCATGCTTCTTGAGATCGATGGTGTTCGGGAACTCCTTGTCAAGATCGGTTCGGAACCCCTTCCACCAGTTCAGCGGCGACTCCCAGTTGAGCGTGTTCTCGACCATCGCGCGCAGGAAAATCGGGTAACTGTGCGCCCGCGCCAGCAGCCAGCTACGCAAGTCGTTGGCCAGCGACTCCTGCCCATACAGGCCGCGCAAATCGAAGAAGATGCTCGCATTGAGCAAAGCCTCCGGTTGCGGGCTTTCCAGCCAGCCTGAAAAGGCTGTTCGCCATTCGTCGGCAGACAAACACCACTGCCGGTTACTGGCCATGATATCGCCCTTGCATAGCGGAAAACCACAGGCGTCGAGGGCCTCGTTCACCGCCCGGGCGAAAGGCAGGAAAGCGTTGCGCAGATGCGCCGCCTGCTCGTCCGAGTCGGCGGCGAAGATCAGGCCATTGTCCTGGTCGGTAGCCAGGGTCTGCTCGAGCCGCCCCTCGGAACCAAAAACCAGCCAGCACCATTGGACGTAGGGCAGCTCGTGCTTCCCGGCGACCAGTTCGATGACCTGCAGGGTGAGCAGATCGTTGAGCGACGAGAGGCGATTGCAGAGCGCATCGGCGCTGACCCGCTCGGCGACCAGACGCCCGACCAGTGCGCGGATCTCGGCAGCCAGGTGGACCAGCGTCGGCAGGTCGCGTGCCGCCAGAATTGCTTTGACGAGATCGGTGCCCTGCGCGCCCGGCAGAGTGTACAGATCGGTCTGCGAAACGAGGTTGAAGTAGCTGCCGTCCGCCTCGGTAAGCACCAAATGGTGCACCCCGCGCCGCACCATGACCACGCTGGCCTGGTGGGCCGTGCTGTCCGCCGGCACGGTAATCAGGCCGCCGGTCATCACCGCCGCGATCGGCGCATTCAGATCGCAGGCTTCAATGGCCACGCGGCGCACGACGTCGTGCAGGGTGATGATGCCCAGCGCTACCCGGCTGCCCTCGTCGACCACTACCACCGCATCGCCGTGCGTCTTGTCGAGTAGCTGTAGCGTCTCGCGCACGCTGGTCGACGGGCCGACCATCAAGGGCTGACTGCGCACCAGATGGCGCAGTCCGACATACGGCGAAAACGGGGTGACGCGTGCCGTCTGCTCAGTAGCGGAGTCGGGCATGGTAGGTTCTCTCACTGGCTTCGCGCGCTTGGCGCAGCGTCGTGATGCCCATTTCAGCAAGCAAGGGCAACATCTTCAGAAAGACTTCGCCGGTCACCATTGCATCGCCGAGCGCGGTATGGCGTCCGAACACCGAGACGCCAAGGCGCTCGGCGATTGCCTCCAGGCGGTGCGTGTTCTGGTTGGGCTGCAAGACCGCCGAAAGCAGCAAGGTATCGAGCACCGGGTGATCGAAGCGCACGCCGCTTTGCCGCTCCTTCAATTGCAGGAAACGCATGTCGAAAGCGGCGTTGTGACCGACCAGGACGGTGTCGGCACAAAAAGCATGGAAGGTCGGCAGGACGGTCGCGATCACCGGCTGTCCGGTGAGCATTTCGCGGGTGATGCCGTGCACCTTGACGGATTGTTGCGACAACGGGCGCTTCGGGTCGACCAGTTGATCGAAGCACTCGTGACGCAGGAGGCGACGATTGACGATGCGCGTCGCACCGATCTGGATGATCTCGTCGCCGGCAGAAGGCTCCAGACCGGTCGTTTCGGTATCGAAAACGGTGTACGAAAGCTCCGCCAGCGGTCGATCGTCGAGTTCGTGGCTGCCTCCCGACCAGTGGAAGATATCGAAGTCATAAAACTCGGGACGTTCGCCTTCGGCCGCGGAAATGATCGCCCGCGGCAGATCCTTGGGCGCCTCCGCCGCCGGCAGCATGGTCCGGAAGAAAGCCCGATGCGAGACACGCTCGCGCTGGAACCAGATCTCGCCGTTACAGCGCTCGATGACATCGACGACGCTCAGCGGCGAGCTTTCGCTACCGATATTCATCGGGTCCTGCAACCAGATCATGGCCGCTTCATTGTTCAGGAAGGTGCCGGTCCAGTACAAATCGAGCTGGGCGAGGTGACCGCTGCGTTGCAAGGACAGGCGCACTTCGCGCACCTCGTACTCGTCCTGCAAACGCAGGGCCAGATAGCTCAGGGCTTGCAGGAGTCCGAAGCTGTCTACGCGTAGCCACAGGCCGTCATCGATTTGCTCGGACTTGACCGCCAGCTTGTGCTGCCCGGCGTTGCCGCGCTCGGCGATGCGGCGTGCAGCGACTTCGACGAGCTCGGCGCCGAGGATTTCCTCAAGCAGCCAGCGCTCGCGCAGATCGTTCGAAAAAGCTGCCGCCGCTGTCTCGAACTGCGTCGACAGCACACTGGCCTCGTCGCGAATCACGCCGAGAAAGCGATCACGCTGCTGGGCTGGCATATCGGAAAAATCGGAGAGCATTTCGGCTGCCGCGCGCAAGCTCCCCAGGGGCCCGCGCCCGCCTTCGATCAGTGACTGGATCAGGGCGTCGCGGCGCGCATGCCGCTCGTTGGTGCTCGTCACGTCGTCGAGAACGAGCACGAAGCCGGTAATCGACAGGCCGGCGACCTGCGCGCCGGGCTGTCCGTCGCTACCCAGGACCGGCGACATGTGCGCGCGAAGCAAGCGTCCGGCACGGGTGGCGGTAACGAACTGCGCCGAGCCGAGGAGTTTCTTGCGGTCCACACCGGCCTCGCCGCCCGCATCGCGACTGGCCGACTGCAAACGTTCCAGCGCATGCTCGATCAGCGCCCGATCGAAAACCGTGTAAATCGAACGCCCCAGGCCAAGCAATTCGCCATTACTGCCGTCAGGCCCGGCAGAAAGCTCCTGCTTGGCGCGTTGGTTGTAGAGCAGCACGCGGCCATCCAGATTGCAGACCACAACGCTCTGGCTCAGATCGGCCATCAGCGCAGCCAGACGGCTGCGCTCCTCCTCGAGCGAAGCGCGTGCTTCGCGCACGCGCTCGGCGACATCGCGCTCGAGCGCGTCGCGTGCGGCCAGCAGTTGATTTGCCGCCTGCCCCAGAGTGCGCAATTCGGGCGTTACCTGCTCGGGCAAACGCAGGCCACTGTGGGTAGCCACCGCCGCCAAGTCCTCGGCCATGCGCAGTGGCCCATTGACGTAGCGTGCATACCAGCCGGCGATCACCAGGTAGGCGCCCCCCGCCCCGGCCAGGGTCAGCAAGAGCAGGACGAAGATCCTGCCTTCGGCGGACCAGCCGCCAGCGCGGCCATCGGCTTCGGTGACCCACATCAGGGTCGCCGCCGCGAGCACCACGGCAAGCACGAACAGACCGGCCAACAGCGCGGCCCTGCACAGCTGGCGCGTGGCCTTCATCTACGTCTCCAGGAGCTTGCGCACCTCGGCGAGCAACTCTTTGGTCGAGAAGGGCTTGGTCATGTAGCCGTCGGCGCCAAGTCCGAGGCCTTTGCTGACTTCCGTGTCGCGCCCTTTGGCAGTGAGCATCAGAATGCGCGTAGCGCTGAGCTCGGGGTCAGCGCGCAAGGCCTGGCAAACGTCGAAGCCATTCATCTTGGGCATCATGACGTCGAGCAGAACGAGATCGGGCTTCTCGGCACGCACTTTCGCCAGAGCCTCTTCGCCGTCGCCGGCGACCAGCACCTCGAAACCCTCCCGGCGCAGCAGAAACTCGATCGAAATGACAATGTTTTGCTCGTCGTCGGCAATCAGTATTTTCGTGCTCATCAACACTCCGCTCATAAATAACTACGCTAACGGTCATGACTTGTCGAGATACCCCCGATCATGAAAGTCATGACCGTTCCCCCCTCTTCCCCGACCCCTCTCCCGCGCGGGGAGGAGGGAGATTCGTGCGACGCTGGCGCGACTTTTAGATTAATGGACTACTCTGCTGGTGCCGCCGCTGGCGGCTGCACAGGTGCAAAAGGCAAGGTGAAACGAAATGTGGCACCCTCGCCCGGGACGCTTTCAACCCACAGCTCGCCACCGAAGTGTTCCACGATACGCCGGCTGATCGGTAGCCCAAGGCCGGTGCCCGATGGCTTGGCGGTCATCGTATCGCCGACCTGACGAAACTTTTCGAAAACCAGTTGCTGATCTTCCGGGCGAATCCCCGGTCCGTTGTCGGCAACGCTGACTTGCAGGCCATCGTCCCGCCGACTCAGGGTCACGCGAATCAGGCCACTGCCCGGCGTCAGGAACTTCACCGCATTGGAAAGCAGATTCAGCATCACCTGGATCAATCGATCCCGATCGGCAAGAATCAGCGGTAGATTATCGGGCAGATCGACCTCGATGTGCGCCTCTTTCTCGTGCACCAGCTGACTGGTAGCAGCGATCGACTGTTCGACGACCTCTTTCAGATCGAGTTCGCAGCCGTTCCAGTCGGCTCGCCCGGACTCGATTTTCGCCAGGTCGAGCGTCTGGTTGATCAGCCGCGTCAAACGCTCCGGCCTCGCTGACGATCAAGCCCAGGAAGCGCACGCGATCGGCGAGATGCATTTTCGGATCGTCGCGCAAGAGTTCCGAGAAAGCACGGATCGACGTCAGCGGCGTGCGCAGTTCGTGGGTTACCGACGACATGATGTCGTCCTTGACACGGTCGAGCTCCTGCAGGCGCTCGTTCGCCTCCCGCAACTCCAGCGTCGCCGCCGTCAGCTCGCGTGACTTGCGCTCGAGTTCACGACTGTAGGTGCGCAGCTGTGACGCTTCGTCGAGGATATGCATCACTTCCTCGATGCTCAGCGGCTCTTCCTTGGCCACCGAGGCGACCATCACCCGCGCCGAAGCACTGCCAATCGCGCCGGCCAACAGGGATTCGGCGAACTGCACCAGCCTGGCATCGGCCTCGGGCTTTGAGTCGCCGTCGCGACCGTTGCGGCGCGCGAAACCGGCAAAAGCCGATTGCGCACGACTTGGGCCAAGAAAGCGCCCGACCAGCTCCTGCAGATCACTGACCTGCGCCCGGCCACGCCAGAGCACGGCCCCACCCTGCCCGGTTTCCGATAGCGCATCGACGAACAGGGTCGCCTGTGTCGCCTCGGCGACCATCGGCGGGCGCAGCAAGGATACCGCGACGTAGGCACCAATATTCGCGAAAAAACTCCAGAACAGGCAGTGCGAGATTTCGTCGATCCCGGTGAGACCAAACAACTGCTGCGGCCGCAAGAGCTCGATCCCGAAAAATCCTTGCGCGAGAAAATCACCTGGAAGCCAACCGGATTTCGCAAACGACGGCAACAGCAAAGTGTAGGCCCAGACCAGAAAACCGGCCGTCAGACCGGCCAGCGCGCCACCGCGCGTACCGCCGCGCCAGTACATGCCGCCGATCAGCGCCGGCGCAAACTGCGCCACCGCCGCAAAACTGATGAGGCCGATGGCGACCAGTGCATAAGCCTCGCCTGCCAGCCGAAAGTAGAGGTAACCGAGCAGCAGGATGACCACGATGGCGCCACGCCGGATGGCGAGCAGCAAGCCCGAGAGGTCTTTCGACTCGACCAGCGCGGCCCGCTTGTGGCGCAGCAGCATCGGCATCACCAGGTCGTTGCAGACCATGGTCGACAAGGCGATGGTTTCGACGATGACCATGCCGGTGGCCGATGACAGGCCGCCAATGAAGGCCAGCAGCGTCAGCCCTTCCTGGCGCTGTGACATCGGGAAGGTGAGCACCAAGGTATCGGCGTCAACCCCTTGTCCGGCGAAGTGCAGCAGGCCGCCCAGCGCGATCGGCAATACGAAAATATTGATCAACAGCAGGTATAGGGGAAACAACCATGCCGCCCGCTTCAGGTGCGCCTCATTGACGTTCTCGACGACGGCGACCTGGAACTGGCGCGGCAGGAAGAGAAACGCCAGACCGGACAGCACGACCAGCGAAAACCAGCCGCTATAACCCGCCCCGGAGGGAATCGCAGTCATCAGCTTTTGCAGTTCCTGCTGCTCCGCGACGCGGTCAAAAATATCGCCGAAACCGTCGAAAACGCCGTAGGTCACGAATACTCCGACGGCCAGGAAGGCGACCAGCTTGACCACCGATTCCAGAGCAATCGCCGCCACCATTCCTTCGTGGCGTTCGGTAGCGTCGAGATGGCGGGTACCGAAGACGATGGTAAAGGCGGCCAGGATCAAGGCAATGTAGAAGCTGATGTCTGCCCCTACGGACATCGTCGCACTGCGGTGCGGCATGACGATTTCCGGATAGCTGAAGAGCAGGCTGACGGTGTTCGAGACCGCCTTGAGCTGCAGCGAGATGTAGGGAATGATGCCCACCACGGCGATGATCGTCACCAGGCCGCCGAGCCCATGACTCTTGCCATAACGGGAGGAAATGAAATCGGCAATCGAGGTGATGCGGTTTGCCTTGACGATGCGAATCATTTTCAGCAGCACGATCCAGCCGAGCCCCATGACCAGCGTCGGCCCCAGGTAAACGGGCAGAAAGCCGATTCCCGAAACGGCAGCACGCCCGACACTGCCGTAGAAAGTCCAGGTCGTGCAGTAAACGGCCATCGACAGGGCGTAGATGGTCGGACTGGCGATCAGCGAGCGTCCCTGATCGGCGCGCTTGTCGCCCCACCAGGCCACCGCAAACAGCAGCCCCAGATAGAGCAGCGAGACAGTAATCAGTACCGGCGCTTCGAGCATCGCCGCCGCCTACTTGAAGCGCCGTTCGACGGCCCAGGCCATCAAGGCAATGACCAGCGCCCAGGCAGCAAAAATGTAGGCATAAACCAGCGGAATGCCGAAGATCTCGCTCGGCCGGTCGAACAGCGACAGTAGGGGATAATTGAACAGCACGCAGCCGATGAGGAAAGCCGCGATCAGTCGATCACCTGCCAGTATCCTGCGATGCATCTCTCTCTCCCGCCGCGAAAAAGATGGGCCCCGGAAGCGCTCAGCTTGCCAGGCGGCGCCGCGTGCTAACGGTCATGACATGTCGAGATACCCCGAATCATGAAAGCCATGACCGTTCCCCCTCTTCCCCAGACCCTTCTCCCGCGAGGGAGAAGGGAGTTTCGTGAGTCGCTTGCGCGACTTACACATTAACCTGCCAACGCTCCATCGTGATTGGGTAGGTGGCAATTGCTATTTGCTATTTGCTATTTGCTATTTGGCAGCGGCTATACTGCCCGCCGTCCCCCTTGCCGAGGAAATTGTCCCCATGATCCGCCCCGCTCTCGACTGGCAGCCACGTGCCGCCAGCAAGGCCTACTCCGATATTCGCTACGAATTCGCCGAAGGCATCGCCAGCATTGTCATCAATCGGCCCGAACGACGCAATGCCTTTCGACCGGAAACAGTCTCCCAACTGATCGACGCCACCCACCAGGCGCAGTTCGATCCGCAGGTCGGGGTGATCATCCTGAGCGGTGCCGGACACGAAGCTTTCTGCGCGGGCGGCGATCAGACCGTACGCGGCGACGACGGCGGCTACCATGATGAGGCGGGCATGCCGCATCTCAACGTCCTCGACCTGCAGATGCAGATTCGCCGTTGCCCGAAACCGGTGGTGGCAATGGTTGCCGGTTACGCCATCGGCGGCGGGCACGTCCTGCACCTGGTCTGCGACCTGACGATTGCCGCCGACAATGCCCGCTTCGGGCAGACCGGCCCGCGCGTCGGCAGTTTCGACGCTGGCCTCGGCGCCGGCCTCATGGCGCGCACCATCGGCATGAAACGGGCCAAGGAAATCTGGCTGCTCTGCCGCCAGTACGACGCCGCGGCGGCGCTGGCCATGGGCTTGGTGAATACCGTCGTGCCGCTCGCCGAACTCGAGGAAGAGACCGTGCGCTGGTGCCGCGACATGCTCAAGCTGTCGCCGATGGCGCTGCGCATGATCAAGGCCGGCTTCAACGCCGACACCGACGGCCTGGCGGGAATCCAGGAACTCGCCGGCAACGCCACCGGCCTGTTCTACATGACCGAGGAAGGCCAGGAAGGACGTAACGCCTGGCTCGAAAAACGGGCGCCGGACTTCTCGAAATATCGGCAACGCCCGTAGCGCGATGCGGCGTCCAGTGGCAGCTTCTGCTGTTGCTGAACGTTTCTTTCAAGCGATGAAGATCACTAGCGCCGCCGTCCACCACTATCGACTGCCCTTGCGCGCCAGCTGGCAGACCGCGGCCGGCGGCTTCAGCGAGCGCGAAGGCTGGCTGCTGCGCCTCGATAGCGCCAGCGGCGCGAGTGGCTACGGCGATTGTGCGCCGCTACCGGGAGGCGCTGCGGAAACCCTCGCTGCCGCCGCATCGCGGCTATGTGCGCAGGCACGACGCGTGCTCGGCATGCAGGCAAGCGACGCTCTCCAGGCCATCGGCCCCGCCCCCGGTGACGCGCCGGCTGCGCGCCTGGGGGTCGAAATGGCGCTGCTCGACCTCGCCGCCCAGGCCGCCGGACTGTCACTCGCCACCTACCTGCGCACCACTCAGCAAGGCTTCGAAACGGCTACCGCAGTCGCCGCGGTGGCGGTGAACGCCGCGCTGGGCAGCATCGACCGGCTTGCCGACGAAAGCGTACGCAGCGCGTGCAACGCGGGTTTCGGTGTACTCAAGCTCAAGGTCGGCGTGGCCTCGATCGACCACGAAATCGAACACCTGCGACGCGTCACCGCGCTCCTGCCGCCGGGCATTCAGTTGCGACTCGACGCCAATCGCGCGTGGAGCAGCACGGCTGCCGAACGCTTCCTGCGCCACTGCGCCGACATGCCGATCGAGATGCTCGAAGAACCCCTCGCCGAGCCGAGCCTGGAGCGACTGCTAAGCCTGCAAGCGCAAACGAAGATCGCCATCGCCATCGACGAATCGGCAGAGCTGCTCGACGCCGAGCACCTCCTGGGCAGGTCAGCCGTACGCCGGCTGGTGATCAAACCGACACGTTGCGGCGGCCTGCTGCCCGCGTTCCGGCTCGCGCAGCGCGCGCTCGCTGCGGGTCTGGATTGCGTCGTCACCAGCAGCGTGGAAAGCGCCTGCGGGGTAACGGCGGCCGCGCATCTCGCAGCCGCCATTGGCAATCAGCTGGCGCATGGTCTGGCGACCTCGCAATGGTTAGCGGCAGATACCGGCGCGCCACCGCTGATCGTCAATGGTCACCTGCTGCTGCCGCTTGCCACGGGCCTGGGATTCAAGCCCGGCAAAGGAATCGCCTTCTCGCCGATTGCCGACCGGCCGGCCGCAGAGTGACCTGAACCGCTACCGCGCGTTAATGTGAAAGTCGCGCAAGCGACTCACGAAACTCCCTTCGCCCCTCGCGGGAGAAGGGCCGGGGGGTGAGGCGGGGAATTCGGGGAGCATACTCCCCGCTCGGCGAACGATTCCGGCGTGCAAGCCGGAATGCGCACTGCAAGTGGAGGGAAAATGGTCATGGCTTTCATCATCAGGGGTGTCTCGACATGTCATGACCGTTAGCCGGTCACGCCGCTGCTGGCAACGCGCTGACGGAACTGGCGCAACTTGGCCTTCAACTCGCCAGCATTCCCCGGCCCCATGCGCAGCAGGATTTTCTGGCCCGCAGGGAGCGCCTCAAGCGCCGGGTCCGCGTATTCGTATCGCAACCAGGGCGACGGCGTCTCGCCCGGCCCCTTCACTTCGACCAGGCTCAGGCGAACTGGCTTCAGCAGATCAGGAGTCGCCAGCAACTGGTCGATCACTTCGATCAGCCGGTTGTTGAAGTACTTGCCCGGATAGCCGAGGTCTTCATACGCCTTTTGCAGCAAGGGGTAGATGCGCAGGTACAAGGCCACCGCAGCCTCGGTATCGATGGCCGATGCGAAACGCACGAAAGCTTTATAACGCTCGCGGTTGTCGTCGGCAATGTAGGTCGCGCCGTCACGCTCGACGACCTGAAAACGTCCGGGTGCGGGATGCACCGGCCACAGGCGTGAGGCCGCATGGCCACGGGCCAGGCTATCGACCGTCGCCACCACGCGCTGCGCAAAACCGCTGGCGTCCACGAAAGACAGCACCTGCTCGCGGCCCAGCAGGGCCACCAGCGCGTCACTCACTTCACTGCCGCTATCCGTCAAGGGCGGCAGAGGCTCCGCAAGCGGCGGCGTGATCTCTTCGATGGCATGGTGAAGCGGTACGGGCGCTGGCTCCGGCGCCACCGCTTCCACCGCGCGTGTATTTGGCGCCACCAGCGGAGCCAGCGCTGCGGCTTGTCCTTCTTGCCGTTGCTGCCACCACAGGTAAGCACTTCCGGCGAGGCCCACGAGGACCACACCGGCAATCAGCGAACGTGACAAATCATTCATCAAGACCTCTCTCTATTTCTGCCTGCGCCCATTCAGCGTTGCCACGGCGCAGGCTACTCCCTCACGCGGGCGCGAACCCGACAATGTCGTTCGTGCAAATGTGATTCTACGCGTTCGCCAAATACCACGGTACACGCCGGACTCGCCGGCTGCCATCACCTCTTCAGCGCGACTCGCAGCTTCGACGAAGCGCAGCACTCCCCTCGACAGCACCAATAGCCCCACTTCCCTAGCGGGAGAGGGTGCACAGCGCAAGATCACGCAACTGACCCGACGGGCGCACTCCCATCAACGCCACCTACCACGCCGACTGAGGGTTGCAGCGATTGTTCGAACCTGGCCGTGACCGACGAGAGCCCGCCGCTCAGCCGCCGGCGGGTGGGCGCGGCCGTCGCCAGACGGCCGTCAGCGTGGCGAGTTTGGCGCGCGGCGAGAGACGTTCGTCGGACAGCGCTTCGAGAAACTCCGAGAGTGCCTTCGACTTGGCGATGGCAAAACCGGTGAGTAGCGCCGACGGCACGGCGACCAGCGCAAACAGCGCCAGGCGGTCGGCGAAGGGGACGTGCGTGGCGTCGAGCAGGTTCATTCCAAGAACGCCGGTGGTGATCGTCGCGATCAGGCCGGCGGTGGTCACCACGGTCAGGCGGACGACCGTATTGGACTGCCGGCGCAGGCTGTCGCTGTCGAGGTACTGGCTCATGTCATGAATTTCCTCGCGTAATTCGGTATACAGGCGCTCGGTGCCCAGGTGTTTTCTGGTCAGCCTGAACATCGAGCGAGCCTGGGCCTGGTCGGAAATCTCGTAGAACCAGTAGCGATGGGTGAAGCGCAGAAAGACTTCGAGGATCTGCCGAATGGCACGCTTGAATTCCTTGACCGACTCGGCCTGGCCGATGCGGAGGTGATTGAGCGCTGTCACCAGGCGATCGGAGAGCATCAGCAAGGCAGCCTTGTGAAAGTGCGGAATCAAGGCCAGCAGGAAGAACTGGTGGCGAAACTGCCCAAGCAGGCCGTCCTCCAGGCCGCAGAAGTAGGCGTCGCGGGCACTGCCGACCATGACTACCGCGTGCCCGCAGGAGAGCTGGCGGCTCCCTGGCTGCTCGGCTTGCGGGTGCCAGTAGCGGTCGTAGCAGTAGCGTGCTTCGAAACCGTCAAGCGGCAGCTCGGAAGCAGGCGGCGCGCCAATTTTCCCCGGTCCGGTGACCAACACCAGACGGGCAAAGTCGTCACGGCTGAGGGCGCGCGGGTCGTCCATCGCCAGGTAGGCGAGGAGCGGCATGCGGTGATACTCGAGCTGCCGGTAGCGCACCAGGCCTTCCTCGTCGGAGTGATGCAGCACCAGTGGCCGGAGCAGGAACTCCCAATGGGACGAGATGCACGGAACGCGAAAGCGCGAGACGAAAGTGAGGTACTTGCTGCGTTTTTCGTAGTCTGAAGCGGCCAGCACCCGGCCATCCGGCGCCATCCATTCGCTGCGCTTCAGGCAGTGGCTACCGCTGCCATCGTCATCCCAGGACGGCGGATAGGCCCGCCCGAAGCGGTACAGGGTGTCGTGCACCTGCCGTAGTTCGAGGTCGTCGGCGAAAATCTCGACGACCAGGATGAGCACCTCGATGTCGTAGAAGAAATAGAGGTCGAGGTGCGCGATGTCGAAATCGATCGGCTCGTCGCGGTCCTTGTAGTACATGCGCACTTTGGCCACGTCGTGGCGACGGAAGATGCGGATCGGCGATTCGCCGTCGCGCGCATTGCTCCCTTTCTGGCCATCGCCTTCGCCGTAGAGAAAGCGCTGGACGTAAGGCAGGAAGGTCACGAACTCGCTGTAATGGCGCTCGTGAAACTGTTCGGGGTCGCCGCTGAACTCGTCGGCCAGTTCCCGCCACGGGTTGCCGGCATCGGTCCGATCGAGCAGCTGACTATGGTTCTGGAAAGGTCCGCCCTCGGCCAGCGGCATCAGTTGCAAAGGCCACATCAGGATCTGCCGGAAATGGCGGACCCGCTGGTCAGCATCGTTTGTCGCCACATCCATGGGCGTCTCCGGAAGAATCATCGCCGGAAGCAACCGGCCGGCCATGCTAGGTCCTTGGCGTCAGGGCGTCAATGGCATCGTCGCCAGGGGTGTGATGTTCTGATCCCGAACCAGCGGCAGACAGGGCAGAGCCGGCCCGGCACCGCGCGGAGTTTTTTTTGGCGGCGCTGATTTTGGATTGCGCTCAGCTGCTTAGCAGGCGATTTCCGGAAGCCGGAAAGCAAAAGCCCGACTTTTGGGGCCGGCCTTGGTGGGGCGCTCCCCGTGGCAAAGTGCCCGGTTGGAAGGTTTCAATGCAAAGCATGTGTCCACATCCGCACTTCGGGCAGTCAACGCAGCGACTTCCCCGTAAGCAGCTGATAACGGTCGCGGTAGTCGAGCGGCGTATCGGGCTTCTCGAACACCGGCGCAGGTTCAGCGAGCAGCTGCCGGCAGCGGGCCGGTTTGATGGCCCGATGGCGATTGGCCAAGAGGCCGTAATGCCGGATCCGTTGAAATCCGTCGGGTAGTACATGCAGCAAGAAACGGCGGATGAACTCCTGTTCGTCGAGACGCCTCACCTTCTGCCGCGACTCGTGGCGGTAATCCTCCCAGCGAAAGCAGACCATGCCATCGGCAAAGTCGGTCAGCCGATTATTGGCGATGGCCACCCGGTGGGTAAAGCGACCGAGATACTCGAGGACGTTCTCGGGGCCGCCAAACGGCGGCTTGGCGTAGACCACCCACTCGGCCTGTCGCACCGGAGCCAGATAGCGGACAAACGCACGCGGAACCCGAAGCGGTTCGAGTGCTTTAACGGTCATGACACGTGGAGACACCCCAAATCATGAAAGTCATGACCGTTTCCCTCTTCCCCTGCCCCTTCTCCCGCAAGGGAGAAGGGAGTTTCGTGAGTCGCTTGCGCGACTTTCACATTAAAGAAACGCAGCTCGCCGGCACCGACCGAGGCTGCAGGAGCTGAGGCACACGTTCGCCGTCAGAGCGTTGGAGTCAGCGCCAGCGGGTCGTCAAGGCATCGGACAGCAGATGGTGGCGTTGGCGACTTATCTCGGGCACGTGAACATCGATGCGACGTACTGGTACTTGCAGGCGACTGCCGAGTTGCTCGTGGATATTGCTGCCGCCGGTGAGAGGTTCTTGTCGGGGGAGCAGCGATGAGCTGATCGCCCCGCACATCGAAGCGTTCTTGCGCGATCACCTGAGTAAGCAGCGCGGCGCGAGCGAACACACCTGTGACTCCTACGCCTGCAGTTTCCAGGCCTTGTTCGAGTTTGCTGCGTTCAAGCTCAAGGTTGCGCCGTCGGCCCTTCGGCTGGACCAACTCGACGCGGCGTTGATCGCAGCTTTTTTGGGGCACCTGGAGGTCGACCGCGGCAACACGGCGCAGACGCGCAATGTCCGCTTGGCGGCCATTCGATCATTCTTCCGCTTCCTCCAACATCGCGAACCGGCAGCGCTCGAACAAGTCCGCCGCGTCCTTGCGATACCGTTCAAGCGGACCGATACACGGCTGGTTGCGCATTTCGACAAAGAGGAGGTTCAGGCCTTGCTCGATGCGCCTGACCCGACTACCCGCGACGGAGTGCGGGATCGGGCAATGCTGCATCTGGGGGTGTGTGCTGGCCTGTGGGCGTCAGAGTTGACGGGCCTGCACATTGCCGATGTGGGCGCGCAGTCGGCCAGTGTCCGTGTGCTTGGCAAGGGCCGTCGAGAGCGAGCATTGCCGTTATGGAAACCAGCCGCCGCCGCACTACCGGAATGGTTGGCGGTGCGAGGTGCCCTCTCAACGCCGGAGGTGTTCGCCAACGCTCGCGGCGATCCCTTGAGTCGATGGGGCGTGGCATACATTCGTTGAGGGAAATGGGCAGGTGACCGCAGGCGTCACACCGTTTGACATGTCCGCCGAGAGCGGCCGTGCGGCAACGCTCGATCGCGCTCATGACGCGATGCTGCCCACGGCTGAGTGTGCCAGCGTGGTCCTCGCGATAGCGGGGCCCGGCCTGACGAAAGATGTCCGCCAGTTCGAGCCCGGTGGCGCGCAACGCCGGCCTCAGAAATGAGCCGGCGGCGTCGGTGTCAGGGGTGGAAGCTCCGCCACCTTGGGCAACGGGTCAAAGGGATTGGTCGTGGCGCAAACCGTGCTGCGGGTCACCTTCAGGTACCGCGAGGTGATGGCCAGACGGCGGTGCCCGAGAAAAAGTTGTATGGTACGAACATTGGTGCCAACCTCAAGCAGGTGCGTGGCGACGGCGCGCCGCCGCCAGTTCTCCAGCGCTGAACGGCGGCGTATCCGGTAGCGAGGTGGCGAAAGAGGCGGCGGACATGGTGCTGATGGACGACAACTTTGCGACCATCGTGCAAGCCATCGAGGCGGGGCGCACCATTTTCTCCAACATCAAGAAATGCATCGCCTATATCCTGACCAGCAACGTCCCCGAAATTCAGCCTTCCAAGGGCGGTGTAAAATTCAGTGACTTCGCGAGCGGAAGATGAAGATACCGAAGCGGGCGTCGACGCCGTTTTGGTGAGATCGTTGCCGGCATCACGTAGTTCTCGGCGCCCGCAGCACGGCAGAGCCCTAGCGGACTCTGCTGGAGATCGAGAAATCGTGGTCAAACGCGCCAGGAGCGCGTTCGGTTGGATAAGCGTCAAGATCAACAAGGAAGAACGGATGACGATCGCGCCCGTACCAAAGCTGCGTGTCTACGCGTGGGACAGAATGATCGATACCACCGTGAAGTGCCTCTTGCAGAGGCAGACTGCGGTTACCGTATCTCAGTAGCAAGCCTTCAAACCACTCAGCGCGCGCCCTTGGGCGTCGCCGGGGAAAGGAATATCATGACCAAAACCGTTCTCATAACCGGTGCAAGCGCCGGAATTGGCAAGTCCGCTGCGGTCGCGTTCGTCGCCGCGGGCTGGCGTGTCGTCGCGACGGGCCGCCGCGTGGAGCGGCTTGATGCGCTTCTGGCCGCTCTCGGGGCCGACAGGCTGCATCCTGCCGTCTTCGACGTTTGCGACGAAATCGCGCGCGACGCGGCGCTCGCGAGGCTACCCGAGGGCTTTCGCGACATTGATCTGCTGATCAACAATGCGGGCCTCGCGCTTGGGACGTCGCCTGCTCAGCAGGCAGATTTCGCGCAGTGGAAGACCATGATCGACACCAACGTGACCGCGCTCGCATCGCTGACCCATAAGCTGCTTCCTGGTTTGGTCTCCCGGCGGGGCGCCATCATCAACCTGTCGTCAGTCGCGGCCACCTATCCCTATCCCGGCGGGAACGTCTATGGTGGCACCAAGGCTTTCGTCGAGCAGTTTTCACTTGGGCTGCGTTGCGACCTACACGGCACAGGCGTTCGTGTGACTTCCATAGAGCCTGGCATGGTCGAAACAGAGTTCACCCTGGTGCGTACGGGTGGAAACCAGGCCGCGTCAGACGCGCTCTACCATGGCGCCGCGCCAATGACGGGTGACGATATCGCAGCCGCGATGCTGTGGGTCGCTGAGTTGCCACCGCACCTAAACATCAACCGCCTTGAGCTGATGCCCGTGAATCAGTCCTTCGCCGGCTTCAAAGTGGCGCGTGCGGATTGACGTCGTGCGCACTGGATTGCGCCGGACTTGCCCGAAGCGCGCTCACCCCGAGTCGCCCAGCGCCGAGCTGTCGCCCTCGGGCAGTCCAAGCTCGCGCGTCTTCAGGAGGCGGCGCAGGATCTTGCCGCTGCGCGTACGCGGCAGGGTCGACAAAAACGCGATCTCCTTCGGCGCCACGACGGCGCCCAGGCGCCTGCATGCGTGGCCGAGCAGTTCCATGCGCAAGGACTCGCTCTCGCCGAATGCCGGGTTGAGCAAGACGAAGGCCCTGACCACGGCGCCGGCCATCGGATCGGGCTTGCGAATGACTCCGGCTTCGGCAACGGCCGGATGCTCCATCAGGACGCTCTCGACCTCGAATGGGCCGATCAGGTGTCCGGCCAACTTGATCAGGTCATCGACGCGGCCGACGAACCAGAAGCAGCCCTCTGCGTCTCGCCTGACCAGATCGCCGGTCAGGTAATGGTCGCCGGAAAAGCACTTGCGGTAGCGCTCCTCCTGCCCGAGATAGCCGCGGAACATCGACGGCCAGCCGACCCGCAGGGCAAGCTCTCCCTCGACGTCGTCAGCAATGGCCTCTTCGATGCCGCCGCCTGCGCGCCTGCGCATCAGGCGGGCATCGATGCCCGACTTGCTAGTCGCATAGTGGGCAATTGCCGCCGCGTGGACATGTATCGCGGCCTTGGGTGCGCCAGTGGTGCCGCTGGTGAAATGCAGCAAGGCCATGTCCTCGCCCGAGGTTGCAACGACGCGCAGTCATCCGTGGCCTGCTCCATCAGTGTCGCCAGATCGAGGGCTCCGGGAACGTCGGTCCGGCCGCCATCGTCGCCGATCAGCAGAATGTGCTCGAGCGCCGGCAGTTGGCCGAGAATGCCGGCCACCTTGCGCCGAAACAGGGACTCGCTGGTCAGCAGCACCCTGCCCTCGCCGATGGCCATGCGCGTGCGTATCGGCTCGGGACCAAAGGCGGAGAACAGCGGCGAGACCACGCTGCCGTTGTTCAGCGCGCCGATCAGCGCTGTGTACAGGTCCGGCACCCGACCGGCCAGAATGAACAGGCGCTCGCCCTTGCCGACGCCGAGTCGCTGCAGCACGTTGGCGAAGCGGTTGGTCTGGCGTGCGAGTTCCACGAAGCTGACGTCGCGCCGTAGGTCGTTTCGACTGATGAAGCGAAACGCTACTCGCCCGCGTCGCGCCGTCTCTAGCAGCCTGTCGGACTTTCCCGGCGCCAGATCCGTGCATGATATAATCATATCTCTTCGAGCAACCGAGTCGTCACATGGCCAAGTTTATCGTCGCTGACCGCCAGACCGACCATCTGCTTGCTACCGCCGTCGGTAGACGACTGGCTGAACCAGGATCACCTGGCGCGATTCATTGTTAATGTGAAAGTCGCGCAAGCGACTCACGAATCTCCCTTCTCCCCTCGCGGCAGAAGGGTCGGGGAAGAGAGGAAAACGGTCATGACTTTCATGATCCGGGGTATCTCGCCATGTCATGACCGTTAGTCCGACAGGCTGCTAGGGCGGCTCAAGGTAAGAAGAGTTGTCATTGCCCATCGTGGGGCAAACACCGCTGCTGAACGAAGCGGATTTCAGATGAGTTTCATGGGGTTCATGCAAAAAGTTTGCAAAGGACGCCGCGTGATGGGAGCCTATCTACTCACGAGAGTGCCATTGCATCTCTTTTCCTTGAACAGTCCCCGGCTGGCATTCGCGCGGCCTCTACCCGGTCCGGGATAGCCCGATTCCAGGTCGTGGCTGCGCGGCAGAGAACGTTCGGGATCTGTTCTCTGAAGTCATGCAAGGTCGAAGCGATCGAGGTTCATCACCTTGTTCCAGGCTGCCACAAAATCACCCATGAACGCCGGCTGCGAATCGCTGCACGCATAGACTTCTGCGAGGGCCCGGAGCTGGGAGTTCGAACCGAAGACGAGATCAACGATCGTGCCCGTCCATTTCAGGTCGCCCGTCGCCCGATCACGCCCCTCCAAGACGCCTTCAGAGGTGGCGGACTTCTGCCACTTGGTGTTCATGTCGAGGAGATTGACGAAGAAGTCATTGGTCAAGGCTTCGGGGCGTTTGGTGAAGACACCGTGTTTGGACTTCCCGGCGTTTGCACCCAGCGCGCGCATGCCGCCGACGAGAACCGTCATCTCCGGAGCGGTCAGTGTCAGCAGGTTTGCCCGATCCACCAGCAACTCGGCCGCCGATCCCTCGTGCCCATTGCGGACGTAGTTGCGGAACCCGTCTGCGGTCGGCTCCAGTACGGCGAACGAGTCTGCATCGGTCTGCTCCTGAGACGCGTCCATGCGCCCCGGCGAGAAGGGAACCTTTACTTCGTGGCCGGCTTTCGTCGCTGCCGCCTCGATGGCTGCGCAGCCGCCAAGCACAATAAGGTCGGCCAGCGAGATCTTCTTGCCGCCGGACTGCGCGCCGTTGAACGCTTTCTGGATGGCCTCTAGCGACGGCAGCACCTTCGCCAGATCAGCGGGCTGGTTGACCTCCCAATCTTTCTGTGGCGCGAGGCGGATGCGCGCGCCGTTGGCGCCGCCACGCTTGTCGCTGCCGCGGAAGCTGGACGCCGACGCCCAGGCGGTCGTGACCAGTTGGGAAATGGACAGACCGCAGGCGAGGATCCTGGCCTTCAGCGCCGCAATGTCCTGCTCATCGACCAGCGCATGGTCGACGGCAGGGATCGGGTCCTGCCAGATCAACGCTTCCTTCGGCACCAGCTTGCCGAGGTAGCGCGCGCGCGGGCCCATGTCGCGGTGGGTCAGCTTGAACCAGGCGCGGGCGAAGGCATCGGCGAACTCCTCCGGGTTCTGCATGAAGTGGCGCGAGATCTTCTCGTAGGCCGGGTCCATGCGCATCGCCATGTCCGCAGTGGTCATCATCGGCGCGTGCCGTTTGGCCGGATCATGGGCATCCGGCACGGTGGTCGCCGCAGCCGGGTCCCTGGGCTGCCACTGGTGGGCGCCAGCCGGGCTCTTGGTCAGCTCCCATTCGTAGCCGAACAGGGTCTCGAAGTAACCGCCATCCCACTGGATCGGGTTGGGGGTCCAGGCGCCTTCGATACCGCTCGTGATCGCGTCCCCGCCCTTGCCGGAGCCGAAGCTGCTTGTCCAGCCCAGGCCCTGCTCCTCAATGCCTGCGCCTTCCGGTTCGCGACCGACGTGGGCGGCGTCGCCGGCACCGTGGGCCTTGCCGAAGGTGTGACCGCCGGCGGTGAGCGCAACGGTCTCGTAGTCGTCCATCGCCATTCTGGCAAAGGTCTCCCGGATGTCGCGCGCCGAGGCAAGAGGATCCGGCCTGCCGTTCGGGCCTTCGGGATTGACGTAGATCAGGCCCATCTGAACGGCGCCAAGCGGCCTGTCAAGCTCACGGTCGCCCGTGTAGCGCTCGTCCCCCAGCCAGGTGGTTTCCGGGCCCCAGTAGATATGGTCCTCCGGTTCCCAGATGTCCGGTCGACCAGCGCCGAAACCGAAGGTCTTGAAGCCCATCGAATCCATCGCCACGTTGCCGGTGAGGACGATCAGGTCGGCCCAGGACAGCTTGCGGCCATACTTTTGCTTGATCGGCCAGAGCAGGCGGCGCGCCTTGTCGAGGTTGCCGTTGTCCGGCCAACTGTTGAGCGGGGCGAAGCGCTGCGCGCCGGTGCCTGCACCGCCGCGACCGTCCGCGATGCGGTAGGTGCCCGCAGCATGCCAGGTCATGCGGACGAAGAACGGCCCGTAGTGGCCATAGTCCGCCGGCCACCAGTCCTGCGAATCGGACATCAACGCATGGAGATCCTTGACGACGGCATCCAGATCAAGGCTCTTGAATTCCTCGGCGTAATTGAACGCCTCGCCCATGGGATTGGACTTTGACGACTGCTGGTGCAGCATCTTGAGGTTCAGTTGCTTGGGCCACCAGCCTGCGTTGGTCGATGTTCCGGAGACAGTGTGGCTGCCAGCGCCGCCCGCGAACGGGCACTTTGCTTCGGTTGACATGGTTCTCTCCTTTGGATGTTTGAAATTGACTACCCGATTCAATCTGGAGTTTGGGCACCGATCAACAAACGAAGCGCCGCCAACGGGTCTGCCTGCAGAATCACCCGTATGTCCACCAGACGATCCAAGTCTAGGACGGCCTGGGGCATTGTTCCAATCAATTATAGTCATAGACTCGATTGTGCACGGCTATTGCTCAGCCCGTGTTCGCAGTGCTGCCGAGCCTCGCCAGTCGGCGCCGCCAGGCCGAAGCCTTCACGCTCGCGCTTTTGAGCGGCCTCTGGCGCCTATCGCCAATGGCGTGGGTCTGTTTGGCATCGCAATTGAGCGCGACGATCGGGATGCGGTTGACACGCTCGAATTCGAAGCGAGGCACACGGCATCCGGTCAGCAAGAGGGGATAGCACGTCGACGCAAGGCCTAGTAGCCCGGGGTAAGGAACTTGGCGAGAATACTGTCGTGGCGTGCAGGCCAGTTGCGCAGCGCCACATTGCTGCCGCCCAGCGCACTCTCGAAGAAAGCGACCGACAGCTCCCTTGTCGCGGCCTTCACCAACGAATTGAGAGCGACGCCGCCGGTGCGATTACGATCGGTGAACATGCTGTGCGATCCGCCGTCGAATACGGCAAGAACCTTGTGGGCGCCAGGCATGGCGTCGAAAACAGCGATCCTGTCCGCAACCCCCGAGTAGTAGCCCGGAATGCGGATGATGTCTTCAGTCGCCGTAATGTGCAGTGTCGGCACACTGATCTCGGCGAGAATTCCAGCCATGTTGCTTTCACCGTAGAAGGGCGGTGCTGAAAGCAGAACGGCCGCGCTGAGACGCGGCTCGAAAAGGTCAATGATGCGATCCTGGCGCAGGATGCGCGCACCCAGGGCCAGCATAACGGTATTGGCGCCGTACGAATGGCCGGCGCCAACTATGCGCTTGGCGTCGATTCTCGAGCCCAGTTCTTGATCGGCGAGAACCTGGTCCAGCGCGAAACGCAGGTCCTCGACGCGAGCGATCGCCTCCTCTTCCTGGGCCGCCCCCTGCAGGCGTCCGACGAGGCCGAAGATGTTACCGCTCCACAGCGAACGGTCGCTGCCAACATGCTGCAGATGCAGACTGGCATAGCCGTGACTGGCCCAGTACGCGCCAAGGTAACTGTAGCCCCGCCGCGATCCGCCCATGCCGTGCGAGAAAACCACCAGAGGCAGTCTCTGCGCCGGCGCCGTCTGGGCCGGAAGATACAAGCGAACCGGAACGGCGCGGTTGCGAGCCCTATCGAACCAGTCGAAATCACGGGTAACGATCTTCGTAGTGCCCGCTTCAGCTGCACTCTCCGTCAACGCGTTAACGGCGGGCACGGCCACCGGCACCTCTACCACCTGGGCCGCGAGGTGAGGCGACGCCAGGACGAGCACCAACAGTGCGGTACCGGCGGCGGCTGTGATTCTGATCAACGGCCTGCTGGATGCGGGTGTCGCGTTGTCAGTTGCGACAGCTGGCATGTGAAGCTTGAGAGATTTCATGGCGGGACCTCACGGCCAACAAAGGTGGTTTGACGACTCCAATCGACCGTTGCCTTGCCCCGAAGTTGCGAATCTGCCGCGAGTCGACCGACGGTATCAGTCTCCGGTGCGCCATTCGACAACCTTCTGAAAACTGGAAACAAGAAGGTACGAATCGACCTTCACCCGGACAACAGCACAAGTCGGAGAGGCTGCAAACTCGGCCAGATAGGGGTGGCAGGCGAGGAACAACTCGAGCAGAGGAGCGCGTTCACCAGGGCCCGCTTCCTGTGCCTTTCCGATGGCGGTTACCGCCACGGAATCCCTGGTATCAGAGCCCTTGTTCTCACGGTTGTCGATCAGCATGGCGACCCGACAATTGGCCGCAAGGTTGGCGAACTTGCACGTCGTCCTATCGCTCAGAACGACCAGTTGCTGCAAATCGGCGGAGGCCACAAACGCCATCAGGCTGGTGAAAGGCTGCCCGTGGTCATCGGTCGCCAACACCGCGAAACGTTGCGCCTGAAACAGGTCCGTCAGAACCCTCTGCATCTCGACATCTGTGCTCATCGCTTCCATTCCGTAAAAAAAGCCGGGTTCGACGCCGGTTTCGAATAGCGGGCCATCAGCGCTCGCTCGCGCGCTCGAAGCGAACAGCGAATTCCTGCATCCGCGAACGGTTTTTACCCCAATCGAAAAACCCGAACAACGACCGTGATCGAAAGTCAATGCGCTGCATCGCCGCGTCGATCCTGAAATTGACCTGGTCCCTGAAGCCAACGGGCGTGGTGAAGATCACTTCCAGCGCAAGATTTTCACTGCGCACGATTGTTGCCTCGGGGAAGGTTTTCAGCGTGGCTTGCAGCATTGCCATGGCCTGCGCGGGGGTGCCTGTATAGCGCAGCGGGACCAGGCTGCCAGTGCCCAGAGAGTTGGCACAGTTGCTGGAGAGCGTGCAGGCCAGGTGCGGAGAGATGCTGTCGGAAGCATCGCTGGCGTGGGGCTTCGGCGCATCCGAGGCACATCCACTGAGCAGTATCGCCAGGCTCGCAATCAAAAATCCGGTGTTTTTTCGAACGATTCGCAAGGCCTTCCCCAAAGTTAGAAGTGGGCCAGTATGGCACGGCATGACAAGGAAGGTCCGGCCCGCAACTCGGGAATCACGACGCCAGGCCCGGTGCCGCGAAGATCGGAGCGTTGCGGGATCTCCTTGCCGTGGTCGCCAACCATCGGGATGAAAGATCACAGGCGATCCAGCGAGCGGCGTAGCTCGTCTGCATGCTCCTGTAACGAACCTCGCGTCGCCTCATCCATCTTCGCCAACTGCCGATAGACCATGCCGAGACGCGGATTTGTCGAGAGTTTTCCAGCGTTGCGCGCAAAGAAGTCCCAGTAGAGCGAGTTGTAGGGGCAGGCTCGCTCGCCGGTACGCAGCTTCTTGTCGTAATGACAGCCCTTGCAGTAGTCACTCATGCGATCGATGTAGGCGGCGCTGGATACGTACGGCTTGGTGGCCAGGAGTCCGCCGTCGGCGAACTGGCTCATGCCGATGGTGTTGGGGAGTTCGACCCATTCGAAAGCGTCGACATAGACACCGAGATACCAACGATGCACGCCAGAGGGGTCGAGGCCGGCCAGCAGCGCAAAGTTGCCGATCACCATCAGTCGCTGGATGTGGTGGGCGTAGGCCTGTTCGAGAGACTGGCCAATGGCGAGTGCAAGACAGCGCATCCTGGTCTGACCGTCCCAGAACCATTCCGGCAGCGACCGGACGTGGCCGAATGTGTTGTTCTCGACATACTCCGGCATGTGCGCCCAGTAGAAGCCACGAATGTACTCGCGCCAGCCGATGATCTGCCGGATGAAGCCCTCGGCAGTTGCCAGTGATACCCGCCCCGCGCGCCAGGAGGCGTCTACCCTGGCAACGACCTCGCGCGGGCCGAGCATCTTGGTGTTGAGTGCAAATGACAAGAGCGAGTGAAACATTCGCCAGGCGCGATGGCTCATCGCGTCCTGAAAGTCGCCGAAGTGCGGCAGCGCCCTCGCGATGAAGGCGTCAAGTTGCTGCAAGGCTTCGGCGCGATTGAGCGGCCAGGCCAACTGTGCCGCGTTGGCCTCGCCGAAGCTGCTGACGCCTGCGGCGACGATCGTCTGCCAGAGCGCTGAATGGTCGTGAGACGCCCGCAAGTCTGCGGGTTCGGACGGTAGCCCTGGCCAGGGCTTGCGGTTGTCGTGGTCGAAGTTCCATTGACCGCCGACGGGTCGGCTATCACCATCGATCAGTATGCGATGTTGCACCCGCATGTGGCGGTAAAAGCGCTCCATCAGCCATTGCTTACGTCCCGGAAATAGCCGCGCTGCCTCGTCGCGAAGAGTATAAAAGTGCTCGCTTTCCACCATTCTGGTGGGGATGGATTGACGCCGCCCATAGTCGGCCAGTTGCGCGTCGAGTCGCCATTCGTCGGGGGCCTGGTATTCGAAGGCCCGAACGCGGAACCGAACCATCAGCGCATCTAGGTTGTCCGGCAGCGCTTGCCGGTTGTGCGGATCATCGATCGCCAGGTAGTGCACGCAGTGTCCGGCCGCACGCAACTGACGGGCCAGGTCGCGCATCGCGGCAAAGATGGCGATGATTTTTTGCGCGTGGTGCACCACGTAGTCGGTTTCCTGGCGCATTTCCATGAACACGTACAGCACGTCGTCGCGCTGTTGCTCGAACCAAGTGTGCTATGGATTGAGCTGGTCCCCGAGAATCAGCCGAAGGGTTATGCCGGGACTCATGCAATTTCCTGCCAAAGCCCGCTGCCCTGGCGCAGGTCCTGGGGCGTCAACATGATCGGCTGGTCATCGTGCCAGGCCGCATCTGACCAGGTCCGGCCGTCAGCATCGAGCGAACGACCGCAACGCCTGTTCGGCCAGCGCCTGACCACTGAGCCAGGCACCCTCCACTTTGCCGCCGTTGAGCCAGTCTCCGCAAAGGCCCAGTCGAATGTCCGGACGCCAGGCGCAACCCTCGTGGAGAGCCGGTTCGGTGTCGGCGTAACGCCAGCGGTGCACAGTCCAATCCTGTGGCGCCGGACCGCCGAGTTGGCCAAAGGCAGACAGCAGGGCTGCGGCGACGCTCTCGGGATTTTCCTCCAGATGCGCCTCAGTCCAGTCTGCGCATGCGTGCAGGAGCCAGGTTTCCTCGCCGCGGCGGCTCGGCTTGCTGCTGTTGCGGGCGATCCAGCGCAGTGGGCCCTGATTGACGAAGGCGGCATCGAAGGGCAGGTCGACCGGCGCAGCAAAACGCAGCATCAGTGCCCAACAACCGCGCATCACAGCGCTGCCGGCCAGTGCCGCCAGCTCGGGGGCCGCCTGCTGCAATAGCGGTACCGCCTGCGGCGCAGGTACGGCCAGCAGAACGGCAGTGAAGCGCGTCTCCAGCCAGCCTTGCTCAGCCGAAAGGATCTGCCAGCCGTGCGTCTGCTGCCTCAGTTGCTCAATGTTCGTTAGTGCGTGCACGGCCAGTGCGCTGGCCAGATAACGGGCAGGCGCCGTCATGGCAGGCACACCGACAAAGCGCTCGACGGTCGACTCGCGTCCTTGCGGCGAAGCTCCATCAAACGTCCCCAGCCTTGGTTCCCAGACGCCTGCGACCCCGGCGCGCTGCCAGCGCGCCACTTCGGCGCGGAAGGCGGGGTCGCGAGCAGTGAAATACTGGGCACCGTGATCGCATTGCCAGTCGGCGCCCCCGACGGGTGCTCATGCGCCCACCGGGGCCGCGACTCTTGTCGAACAGACTGACTTCGAGGCCAGCCCGTTGAAGTGCTGTGGCGCAGGCCAGGCCGGCAATACCGGCACCGATCAGCGCAAGATGGACAGTCGGACGCATGTTTTTTTGTCAATCATCGGTCGGACGAGCCGGTGCGTGGATTCTTCCCGGCACAAGTCATTGCCAGCCTTGCAGCCACTGCCGGCCATCGCTTAGATCACGCCAGGATAGCGAAAACAATCGCCCAGAATACACGGCTTCCAGAACGATGGTTTCAATGCGGGTAGCCGGCTGCCCGGGCTGAATCACCTCGGTAACCATGAAGTGCCTTTCCTTGCCATACGGGGAAGCAGCCGTCCACTTGCTGAGCAGCAGTTTCTTCGGGTTGAGGCGGCGAGCAGCCTGTGAAGCGAACGCCTGCACCTCGGATCCGGGTGCGGAAGATGGTTTCACTGCCTTTTTCATTTTTGTCCTGGACAACCGAAAGTCTGATGCGTAGTATACGCTAAACGACGGGGATTTGTGATCTACATTTTTCTTTTTTGTCTAATACAAAATATCTTTCGATCGCTCAAACGGATGCTCTCGGCGGCGCTCAGGGGAGTCGCCTCCCAAAAAGCCGGTGAAACTGGAGAAGAGATACCATGGAAAAAGTAGCCCTGATTACTGGAGCGTCAGGCGGACTGGGTCAATCGGTGGCGACCAGACTGTCAGAGGCAGGCTGGAAACTGCTGGTGACCAGCCGGGAGGGTGAGCGCTTGACCCTCAGCTACGGGGACAGCCACGTTCAGGTGGTCGCTGATTGCTCCAGCGTTGCCGGATCGCGCCACATTTTCGAGGTCGCCAAAGCACATCAAATGCTGCCCACGGCATTCGCGCACTGCGTCGGCAACATCCGCTTGGGCGCGCTGCATCGCATGTCCGAGGTCGACTTCGCGGCCTGCCTCAACGCCAATCTGATCAGCGCCTTCCATACGCTGGCCGCTTTTGTCGGCGCCTTGCGCGATGCCAAGGCCCCCGGATCGGCGGTGCTGGTCTCGTCGGCTGCAGCGCGGATTGGCACTCCGAATCACGAGGCGGTTGCGGCAGCGAAAGCCGGCGTCGAAGGACTGGTACGCAGCGCGGCGGCGACCTACGCAAGCAATGGCATCCGCATCAACGCCGTCGCCCCCGGCATCATGGACACGCCAGCCTCCACCGCCATTCTCGGTACCGCGATGGGCCGCGACGCGGCGGCTCGCCAGTACCCCTTACCGGGTATTGGTTCCCCCGACGAACTGGCCGAACTGATGGTCTGGCTGCTCTCGGACAAGGCTGCCCGGGTGACCGGCCAGGTGTGGTCGATGGATGCCGGCTTTTCCAGCATCCGACCGTTGGTCCGGTAGGACACGATGGACCACTCACTGCCCAATCCCATGCCGCGCGGCGTTGCCTGGCTCGCTTACGGAGGACTGCTGCCGTTTCTCGTCCTGGCCCCCGCCAGCCTCGTCGACCCGCACCACGCAAAGCTCTGGAGCGATGCGCTGTTTGCCTACGGCGCGGTGATCCTGACCTTCGTCGGTGCCCTGCATTGGGGATTCGCCATGACTTTGACCGATCTCAGCGCAAGTCAGAGGACGTGGTGCTTCGTCTGGAGTGTCGTCCCGGCGCTTATCGCCTGGTCGGCGTTTCTGTTCTCGCCGATGCTGGCTAGCATTCTTTTGGTGACCGGGTTTCTGGCCCACTACTGGCAGGATAGATTTCTGATCGCCAGCAGCCATTTGCCGGCCTGGTACCTGCCGTTGCGCTTCCGGCTGACTAGCGTGGCCTGCCTTTGCCTGACCGCTGGTGCTTTCGCTGAAACCTGGTAATCGTTCAAAACCCATCGAGCAAAGGAGCCACGATGAACGCCTTCGACAGACTTCCGGGATTCGTGCAGACGCCTGCTGGTCGGGAGCGCGACGTGCTCCGCCTATTACCCCGGGTGCTCGTTTTCGGCACGCTGCTTCTGTCCCTGCCGTCGCTTGCGGCGAGAATTTTTCTCGGCGAATGGGATGCGGTGGAAGCCTCGACTGGCCTCCAGATGGTCGACATTCTTGCGCTCGGTATCGTCGTCCTGCACTGGACGGCGGTGCTCACGGTAGCGATTGCTGCATTCATCGTCATGGTGATGAAAGGTCCCGCTTATGTGGCGGACGCCTATCCCCTTGAGGATTCGGAAACCCCGGATTCTCCCGGTTGCCGGCAGCCGGCTTCGTTCTGAAGAATTGTTCGCCAAGTGTTCCGGGCAACTGTCGGATCAGATGGAAAGCGAGGCCACATGCTCGACGATGAGCGAAGCAAACGCGACGCAAGCACCTCGGCCGTTCCCGGCGGACGGTGGTCCAGGCTTGCCCGGCTGGGTGTTCTCGCCAGCGGTGTTGCCGGCAGTATGCTGGCAGAAGGGACGCGGCAGTTAGCCCAGGGCAAGCGTCCGCGCATTGGCGACTTGCTGCTGACGCCTGAGAACGCCTACCGTATTGCCGATCAGCTTGCCCGCTTGCGCGGTGCAGCGATGAAGCTTGGGCAATTGTTGTCCATGGATGCAGGCGACCTGTTGCCGCCCGAGTTTGGCGATATCCTCGCCAGCTTGCGCTCGGACGCCAAAGCCATGCCGATGAGCCAGCTGGTGAGTGTACTCGATGCCAACTGGGGAATGGGCTGGGACCGTCGATTCCGGCGGTTCTCCTTCACTCCGGTGGCGGCAGCATCGATCGGACAGGTCCACCTGGCGGAAACGAAGGACGGGCGACGCCTGGCCATAAAAGTCCAGTACCCCGGTGTTCGCCGAAGTATCGACAGCGATATCGACAATGTCGCGACCTTGCTGCGCGTTTCGGGCCTGCTGCCGCGCGGCATCGAGATCGGGCCACTGCTACTGGAGGCGAAACGTCAGTTGCACGCCGAAGCGGATTATCTCGGCGAGGCGGCCTTGCTCGGCCGCTACGCCGGACTGCTTGCCGACGCGCCCGAGTTCATGCTGCCCGAGGTGCACGCTGACCTGACGACGGAGAGCGTCCTGGTCATGTCTGGCATGGGCGGCGTGCCGGTCGAATCTCTGCTGCATGCCCCGCAAGCAGAGCGAGATCGTGTGGCAGGACTGCTGTTCAGGCTTCTTTTCCGGGAAATTTTCGAATTCCGATTGATCCAGACCGACCCCAATTTCGCCAATTACCGCTACAACAACGCCACCCGGCAATTGATTCTGCTCGACTTTGGCGCCACCCGCCCCTACCCAGCAGCCATCGTTGACGCCTATCGCCGGCTGATGGAGGGTGCCGTCGGCGGAAACCGGCAGGAAATGAGCGTGGCCGCCAGCGCCATCGGGTATTTCGGGGCCGATATCGGGGAACGGCAGCGGCAACTCGTCCTGGATGTCTTCATGCACGCCTGCGACCCCTTGCGCTACGCCGGTGCCTACGATTTCGGTAACTCGGATCTGCCAGCGCGAATCCGCGACGCCGCTCTGGCATTGAGCACCGAAAGGGATTCCTGGCATACGCCACCGGCGGACGCCCTGTTCTTGCACCGCAAGGCAGGAGGTCTTTATCTGCTGGCGGCAAAGCTGAAGGCACGAGTGGATATTCGCGCCCTGTTCCTGCATTACGCGTCGAGGCAGTTGCCGCCATGAACCGGCAGCGAGACACCGGATGGTCAAGTCGGCCGTCTGATCGCCGATCGACAGATGGGTCCCTCCGTTCAAGCTCGATCTACGCGCTATCGAACCTGTCGACTGAAGGAAGGAGGAGAATGCGCACGCTGCTCGTCCTGTCGCTTGTGTTCATGTCTTTGTCCTTTGCGGCGCGGGGCGATGACCCTGCAGTGCCGCTCGACGAACTTGCCAAGCCGGGCCGTGTGCTCATGCTGCGGCATGCCAACGCGCCGGGGTACGGCGATCCGCCAAATTTCGTCATCGGCGATTGTTCCACCCAACGCAATCTCGATGCCAGTGGCCGGGCTCAGGCACGACAGTTGGGCGCCCGTCTGCGGGCGGTCGGCCTGACCAATGCGAGGATCTTTTCAAGCCAGTGGTGCCGCGCGCTGGAAACGGCCCGCCTACTGAACCTTGGGCCGGTAGAGTCCTTGCCGGCGTTGAATTCCTTTTTTGCACGGCCGGACGATCGCCGAAAAACTCTCGACGCCTTGCGAGCGTTTCTCGCCAGCTTGCCCGTCGATGGCCCGCCGGTGATTCTGGTCACTCATCAAGTCGTGATCAACGCCTTCACCGAGGCAGCGCCGCCTTCCGGTGGCGGCAGCGTCTTTCAGACAAATGAATCCCAGACGCCAGTATGGCTTGGCGTCATCCCCAGCGAGGAAAGAGAGGGTTCTTGAGCATGACCGCCATTCGACGCGCCTGCCCAGCTCTCAACTCGGTCGGCTGTTCCATTGCTACCCGAACCCCGATGACGAGTCGGAAAGCGAGGGAGCCGGCGGAGGGCCAAGAGCAAGGCGTACGAGGAACCACAGCAGCATCACGCAAGCCGCGGGAGAAAGCTTGGGCAGCCTTGCTGACCTGGGTCGGCGAATGAGCGAGCCGGCCAACTGCTACGTGAATTGTCGCCATAGCGGCGCCCCCCCTGATCCGGGTTCCCAGTTTTGGCTTGTCGTCTTCACTCCAGCAGCCTGGCATTTGATAGCGCCGAGCGCGAAGCGGCGCACAAGGCATCGTTCGCGCCTGCTTGATCTGGTGACGCAAAGCGAGCATGCGTCCTGAAGTTCCATTCCGATGCCTGTCGAGCCTTCAAGCGCTCGACCAGCACCAAAAACCGCCTTCACTTGCGACTTCTGAACTTTTTGTCTATTCTTTGTCCTAGACATATAAAATAAAAAAATCCTACTTCCAATCATGGGCGCATCCTGTGCGTGGCTGTGCTTCCAGGAGCTCAGCTCGTACGCGCGACTGCAAAACCAATCGTACAGGAGTAAAAGCAGTGCAAGACCTCTTGGAGAAACACTGGCACCATCTGCCGGCAAGCGAGGTGATCGACCTGCTCGATACCAGTGGCGAAGGCGGGCTCGATCAATTCGAAGTCGCCGGGCGCCAGGAACGATTCGGCGCCAACGCCCTGACCCCAGCCAAGGGCAAGAGCCCTCTGCAGCGCTTTCTCCAACAGTTCAACCAGGCGCTGGTGTACATTTTGGTGGCTGCGATCGTGGTCAAGCTGGCTCTGGGCGGTTATGTCGATGCGGCTGTGATCTTCGCCGTGGTCCTGCTCAACGCAGTTCTTGGCTTCGCTCAGGAAAACAAGGCCTTGAACGCCCTTGCAGCGCTTTCGCGCGCGCTGACCACCGAGGCTACGGTCCTGCGCGCCGGGAACAAACAGCGGATCAACGCTCGCGACCTCGTTCCGGGCGATCTGGTCATGCTGGTTTCCGGCGACAAGGTTCCGGCAGACCTGCGCCTGTTGCAGGTCCGCGACCTGCAGGTCGACGAGTCCGCTCTGACCGGCGAATCGGTGCCGGTCGCCAAGCAGGCTGGCGAACTGGCGAACGACACGGCGCTTGCCGATCGCCGCAACATGGCCTACACGTCGACATTGGTGACCTACGGCACGGCGACCGGAGTGGTGACCGCCATTGGCGACGACACCGAGATCGGCAACATCTCGGGTCTGATTGCCGGCACGCAGCAGCTCGATACGCCGCTGACGCGACAGGTCGGGCGCTTCAGCCACTACCTGCTCTACGTCATCCTCGCCCTGGCAGCCTTGACCTTCGTGGTCGGACTCATGCATGGGGAATCCTGGGTAGCGATGTTCATGGCGACCGTCGCACTGGCGGTGGCGATGATCCCGGAGGGTCTGCCGGCGGTGCTCACCATCACCCTGGCCATCGGCGTCGGGCGCATGGCGCAACGGCACGCGATCATCCGCCGCCTGCCCGCGGTTGAGACACTGGGCAGCACGACCGTGATCTGTTCGGACAAGACCGGCACCCTGACACGCAACGAGATGACCGTACAGAAGCTGTTTGCGGGGGGCGCTCAATTCGACCTGAGCGGCGTGGGCTACGGCCCTGAAGGCAGCCTGCAGCAGAACGGGCTGGCCGTCGAACCCGGCAATCATCCCGCCCTGCTGGCGCTGCTACGCGCCGGCCTGCTCTGCAACGACTCGCTGCTACGTGAAAAGGATGGCCACTGGCAGGTCGAGGGCGACCCCACCGAGGGTGCGCTGCTGGTAGCGGCGCGCAAGGCCGGCCTGGATACCCAGGAGGCCCTGGCCGGCGCGCCTCGCCTCGATGCAGTGCCGTTCGAATCGCAGCATCAGTACATGGCCAGCCTGCACGCCGGCGGGTCGCGAATGATTTACATGAAGGGCTCGGTGGAGAGCGTGCTGGCGCGCTGCAACGGCGCGCTGGACGGCGGGGCACAGACGGTGCCGCTCGAGCCCGAGGTGGTGCTCGCACAGGTGGAGGCAATGGCCGCGGCCGGGCTGCGCGTGCTCGCTTTCGCCCAGCGGCCGGCGAGCAAGGATCAGGAGACGCTCGACCATCCGGACCTGGCCGAGGAAATGACCTTCGTCGGCCTGCAGGGAATGATCGACCCGCCACGCGAGGAAGCGATCAGGGCAGTCGCTGCGTGTCGCGACGCCGGCATTCGCGTCAAGATGATCACCGGCGACCATGCAGTCACCGCAGCCGCCATCGCCGGCCAGATTGGCCTCGATCAGCGCGCCACTCCGGGCACTGCTCCGGCGGCGCTGACCGGCACCCAACTGGCGACCCTCTCCGACAGCGAATTGACCGCTGCGGCGAACGATACGGCGGTGTTCGCGCGCGTCACTCCCGAGCAGAAGCTGCGCCTCGTGCAGGCGCTGCAAACGCGCGGCGAGGTGGTGGCGATGACCGGCGACGGGGTCAATGACGCACCCGCCCTGCGTCGGGCAAACATCGGCGTGGCGATGGGAATCACCGGCACGGAGGTGGCCAAGGAAGCCGCGGACATGGTGCTCACCGACGACAACTTCGCCACCATCGCCGCCGCCGTCGAAGAAGGACGAGGGGTCTTCGACAATCTGACCAAGTTCATCACCTGGATCCTGGCGACCAACGCCGGCCAGGGACTGGTAATCGTCGTCGCCGTGCTGCTCGCCCAACCGCTGCCGGTCCTGCCCGTGCAGGCGCTGTGGATCAACATGACTACGGCGGTCTTCCTCGGGCTGGCACTGGCCTTCGAGCCGAAGGAACCGCATCTCATGAGCCGTCCGCCGCGCGCTCCCGGCTCGCCGATCCTGAATGGCGAACTGGCGCTGCGTATCGCGATGGTCGGCGTGATGCTTCTGGTCGGCGCCTTCGGGCTGTTCGAGTGGTCCCTGCTCCGCGGCGCCAGTGAAGATCAGGCGCGCACCATCGCGGTCAACGTGTTTGCCGTCGGGCAGTCCTTCTACCTGCTCAACTGCCGCTCGCTGCGCTGGTCGATGTTCCACCTCGGCTTGCTGAGCAACCCGTGGATCTGGGCCGGCATCAGCACCATGATGCTCGCCCAGCTCGCATTCACCTACCTGCCACTGTTCAACCGCCTGTTCCACACCGCGCCGATTGCGGCTTTCGACTGGTTACCGATCATTGCTGTCGGACTGACGATCTATCTGGCGATGGAACTGGAGAAGGCCTACCGGCGCCGAAGCCATGGTCTGTCGCGGTCTGCGCGACCGCTGCGATGAGCTGCGAGGCGATGCGGACCTATCAACAATCAACGCGGGCGTGTTCCGGGTCAGCCGCTCGGCGCCCGGTCGCTACCCCTGCTGGACTGACTACCATGCGCAAGCTCTTGCTTTCCCTGGCCATCGCAGCCGTACCGAGCCTGTCGAGCGCCATCGAGGAACCCTCTTATGAAGTCGAGCGAAAGATCGGCGAAATAGAGATCCGGCGCTACGCGCCGTATGTTGTAGCGGAGGTGATCATCAACACGCCGGCCGAAGACGCAGGCAGTGAAGCGTTCCCCATCCTTGCCGGCTATATCTTCGGCAAGAACAAGGGCTCGACGAAGTTCGCCATGACCGCACCGGTGACCCAGGCACCAGAGCCTATGCGACTCGAAATGACCGCACCGGTGACCCAGGCCGCTGCCCCGGGTGGCTATCGCGTACAGTTCGTATTGCCCAGCGAGGTGACGCTCGACCTGGCGCCAGAACCGGACGATGCGCGGGTGCAACTGCGCGAAGTGCCAGCAAGCACCGTCGCGGTGATTCGCTACTCGGGCTTCTGGACCCAGGCCAATTACGATGAGCACCTCGCCGAACTCGAAACCGTCTTGCGTACGGCAAACGTGGGCTGGCTCGGAGAGCCTGTCCTGGCGCGCTACAACCCTCCTTTCATGCCGTGGTTCCTGCGCCGCAACGAGATCTGGTTGAAGCTCCAGTGAGGTTTTTCTCAATCGCCCGGAGGCTTTCATGACCATTTGACGCTACGCCAGCCAGCCGTGACCGCTTGTGCAGTGGCGCAAGTCGCTGTCATGCACAACGGAACTTTGTTCTGGCCGAGAAGTCTTTTACCGGCCAAAAAAAAAACCCTTTGACCGTTCCAACAAGGAGAAAAGAATGCGGAATTATCCCATCGATAGTGCGGAAGCCATGGCACGGATCGTCGCCCTGGCCCTGCTCGCTGACGGCGCGCTCGACCACAGCGAAGTCGCGGCACTCGAAAAACACGAACTGCGCGAGAATCTCGGCCTCCCCGCCGAAACCCTTGAGCGAGTAATACATGAATTCTGTAATGACCTCATGCAAACTGCCCGCGCGCCGAATATCGGACAGATCGAGCTCGATTTACAGTTGGTTGATCACCTGCTGGATGACATTCAGTCGCCTGAACTGCAAAAGAAGGCCTTGACCGCGATCGTCGACATCGTCAATGCGGACGGCAGCCTCAACTCCGGAGAAGCCATTCTGATATCGCAGGCCATGAGTCGCTGGGGGCTCGAGCTGCAGCGGGTGACACACATCGAGGTACGCGAGGCGAAGCACTTGTCGCCGCTCGTTCCAGCGCCGGCTCAGGTGGCTGAAGCCTGATTGACTGAACAGCACAATGGGCAAGAAAGACGCCGGTCACGGCTTCGATCAAGCGATCACGAAAATTCGGCGAGGACTGGAAATACCTGTCGCGGGCGAGCCAGCGCAGCAAATCCCCGGTGCTGTTTTCTTTCCGCCTGCAGTGGCTTTGCTTGGTGCCGATTGCCACGGCCTTCGACCTTCCCTTGCCGTTCGCGAGGGTGAGCGGGTCGAAGCCGGGCAGGTGCTGTTCTCGGGCAAGGATCGCCCGGGAGTGGTGTTCACCGCACCATGCGCGGCCACCGTAGCGGAGATCTGGCGCGGCGCACAACGTGTCTTTCAGGCCTTGGTGCTGGAAACCGATGCCCGCGCAAGCGAGGGTCCGGCGTTGGGACCAGCGCGCGAAGACGCCGAACTGGCCGTGCTCGATGCGACGGTCGTGCGCGCTCAGCTCTTGACCTCGGGGCTATGGACAGCCCTGCGGACGCGCCCCTACAGCCTGTTGCCGGCGGCAGACGCGACGCCACGTTCCATCTTCGTGACCGCGCTCGACACACACCCGCTGGCAGCCGATCCGGCATTGATCATTGCCGCATATGCCGACGATTTCCGCCGCGGCATCATCGCCTTGTCGCGGCTGGCACGGGTTTTCGTCGCCGTTCCGGCGGCTGGCGATGGGCGTTCGCCAGCCGCCGACGCCGCGGCCGGACTCACCAATGTGCACTGCGCGGCTTTTGCTGGCCCACATCCGGCAGGGCTGCCTGGAACCCACATCCATTATCTCGATCCGGCAAGTGCCACGCGCACGGTCTGGCATCTGCATTACCAGAGCTGCATTGCCATTGGCCGCCTGTTTGCCAGCGGTCGCCCGTGGTACGAACGAATCGTCTCGCTGGCCGGACCAGGGGTCGTTTCACCACGCCTGTTGCGTACCCTACCCGGCGCCGACCTGCTGGCGCTGACGGCCGGCTCGCTCCACCCCGGTCGCCAGCGCATCGTCTCGGGTTCACTGCTCGGTGGGCGCACGGTCAGTGCGCCGAACACCTTCCTCGGCGGCCTGCATCTGCAGGTCAGCGTGCTGCCGGAGGGCGACGACCGCGAGTTCATGCACTATCTGCGAGCCGGGGTGAACAAGCATTCGGCACTGCGCGTGTTCACCTCCAGCCTGTTTGGCCGTCGCCCGCTGGCCTTGACCACGAGTACCCAGGGCAGTCCACGGGCAATGGTGCCGGTCGGCAGTTACGAGGCGGTCATGCCGCTGGACATCCTGCCCACGCAACTGCTGCGCGCGCTGATCGTCGGCGATACGGAAATGGCACAGAGTCTCGGCTGCCTGGAACTCGACGAAGAGGACCTCGCCTTGTGCACCTACGTCTGCCCTGGCAAGTATGAATACGGTCCCATCCTGCGTGATGTGCTGACGCGTATCGCCAAGGAGGGCTGAGTGATGGGACTGCGCGAACTGCTCGACCGCATCGAACCACATGTCGCGCCCGGCGCGCGCCACGAAAAGTGGTACGCGCTCTACGAGGCCGTCGATACCTTCTTCTACCGGCCGGCTTCGGTGACCCGCACCACGGCCCACGTGCGCGACGGCATCGACCTCAAGCGCATCATGATCATGACCTGGGCGTGCACCCTGCCGGCACTTTTCTTCGGTATGTGGAACATCGGTTTCCAGGCCAACCAAATCCTGGCGGCACAGCCAGCGCTGCTATCGGCGCAAGACGGGTGGCGGCTGTCGCTGATCGGACTGATGGCCGGCTTCGACCCGTCGTCGGCATGGGACAATCTGGTCTACGGTGCGGCGTGCTTTCTCCCGATCTACGCAGTCACTTTTATTGTCGGCGGCTTCTGGGAGGTGCTCTTTGCGAGCATCCGCCGGCACGAGGTCAACGAGGGTTTCTTCGTCACCTCGGTGCTCTTCGCGCTGACCCTACCGCCGTCGATCCCACTCTGGCAGGTGGCGCTGGGCATCAGCTTCGGCGTAGTCATCGGAAAAGAGGTCTTCGGCGGTACCGGCAAGAACTTCCTCAATCCGGCGCTCACCGGGCGCGCCTTTCTGTACTTCGCCTACCCGGCACAGTCGTCCGGCGACGCGGTGTGGACGGTGATCGATGCTTACACCGGCGCCACGCCACTGGCCATCGCCGCGCAGTCCGGTGCCGACGGCATCGGTGCAGCTGGCTACAGCTGGTCGGCTGCCTTCCTCGGGGTCATTCCCGGTTCAATCGGCGAAACCAGCACGCTGCTGATTCTCGTGGGCGGTGGCCTGCTCGTCGCCAGCGGCGTTGCATCGTGGCGCATCGTGCTCGGTGTCTTCCTGGGCATGGTGGCGATGAGTTCGCTGCTCAACCTTGTTGGCTCGTCCGACAACCCGATGTTCGCCATGCCCTGGTACTGGCATCTGGTGATTGGCGGCTTCGCTTTCGGCATGTTCTTCATGGCCACGGACCCGGTTTCCGCAGCCATGACCAACGCCGGCAAGTGGATCTTCGGTGCCCTGATCGGCGTGATGGCGGTCCTGATACGGGTCGTCAATCCCGCCTTTCCGGAGGGAATCATGCTCGCCATCCTGTTCGCCAACCTGTGTGCGCCGCTGATCGACTACGCCGTCGTGCGCGCCAACATTCGTCGCCGGGAGCAACGTGATGCCTGCCCTTAGGGAAACGCCGCTCGCCGTTCTGCGCATCGCGCTGCTGGTCAGCCTGGTTTGTTCAATGGTCGTCGCCGGGACGGCGGTGGGCTTGAAGTCGATGCAGCTGGAAAATCGCCGCGTCGACCGCGAGCGTCACCTGCTGGCGATCGTCGGTCTGCACGATCGTGCGCTGTCGGCCACCGAGGTCGGCGAACGCTTTCGCGAACGCATCACGCCGCGCCTCGTCGATCTGAACACCGGCGCCTACATCGCTTCCCCACCAGGCCACGACAATTTCGACCCACTGACCTGGGAGGGCGCCCGCGCCGCCACCGATCCGGCGCTCTCACGAGCACTGTCGCGTAGCGAGGACATCGCCGGCATCCAGCGGCGCGAGCGCTACGCAGTGGTCTATAAGCTGATGAAGGGCGAGCGCGTCGAGGCGCTGATCCTGCCCGTGCGCGGCTATGGCCTGTGGTCGACCCTGTACGGCTTTCTCGCCGTCGACGCCGACCTCAATACCGTCCTCGGGCTGCGTTTTTATCAGCACGCTGAAACGCCGGGCTTGGGCGGAGAAGTCGACAACCCGCGCTGGAAGGCGCTTTGGCCAGGCAAGCACCTGTTCGATAGCGACGGGCAGCTGAAGCTGCGCGTCGGCAAGGCCGGTAGCGATAACCAGGACTCGAGATGGCGCGTCGACGCGCTGGCTGGCGCGACGCTTACCAGCAATGGCGTCAACAACATGATTCGCTTCTGGCTCGGTCCGCAGGGCTACGGCCCCTATCTGAAACGTCTGCGACAAGAGGGAGTTGAATCGTGAATACCGGCACTTCGGCAACGAAACCGCGTGCGCTCACCGTACTTTTCGCCCCGGTCTTCGACAACAACCCAATTGCCTTGCAGATCCTCGGCATTTGCTCGGCGCTGGCGGTGACGGCGAACCTCAAGACGGCGCTCGTCATGTCCGTGGCCCTGACGCTGGTGACCGCCTTCTCGAACCTCTTCATCTCGCTGCTCCGCCACCAGATCCCCGGGGCTATCCGCATGATCGTGCAGGTGGTCATCATTGCCTCTCTGGTCATCGTCGTCGATCAGGTACTGCGTGCGGTCGCCTTCGAGTTGGCCAAGCAGCTGTCCGTGTTCGTCGGGCTGATCATCACCAACTGCATCGTCATGGGCCGCGCCGAAGCCTTTGCCATGCAGAACCCGCCATGGCCGTCTTTCCTGGATGGCATCGGCAACGGGCTGGGTTACAGCGCGCTACTCATTGCCCTGGGTATCACCCGCGAGCTCTTTGGCAGCGGCACGCTGATCGGTTACCGGGTACTGCCTACCGTCGCCGACGGTGGCTGGTATTTGCCGAACGGCCTGCTCCTTTTGCCACCCTCCGCCTTTTTCCTGATCGGTTTGTTTATCTGGGCACTGCGCAGCTGGAAGCCGGAGCAGGTCGAATCGCCGGCCTTCCGTATGGCACCACAGGTGCGCGAGCAAGAACCATGAGCCTCCCGAACAGCAATTCCAGGGTCCGCTGAGATGGAACATCTACTGGCTCTCTTTGTCCGCGCGGTTTTCGTCGAAAACATGGCGCTGGCCTTCTTTCTCGGCATGTGCACCTTCATAGCCATCTCGAAGAAGGTCGAGACGGCAATCGGACTCGGGATCGCAGTGATGCTCGTCCAGACGATCACTGTGCCGGTTAACAACCTGATCTACACGCACGTGCTCCGCGAAGGCGCCCTGGCCTGGGTTGGCCTGCCCGAAAGCGATCTTGCCTTCCTCGGCCTGCTGACCTACATCGGCGTCATCGCCGCATTGGTACAAATCCTCGAAATGCTGCTCGACCGCTATGTGCCGGCACTCTACAACGCGCTCGGCGTTTTCCTGCCGCTGATCACCGTCAATTGCGCAATCCTCGGCGGCACGCTATTCATGGTCGAGCGCGATTACGATTTTGCCGAGAGCGCGGTCTATGGACTCGCTTCGGGGTTTTCCTGGGCGCTGGCCATCGCACTGCTCGCCGGTATTCGCGAAAAGCTCAAGTACAGCGATCCGCCCGCCGGTCTCTCTGGTCTCGGCATTACTTTCATCACCATTGGATTGATGTCGCTGGGCTTCATGTCCTTTGCCGGCATCAAGCTTTGAGGACTGCCCTCCATGCTTGCCGAAATCACGCTGGCCATCACTGTCTTCACCGGCACCGTGCTCCTTCTGGTGGCGGTCATCCTGCTGGCACGGCAGCGACTGGTCCCCAGCGGCGACGTGCGGCTGGAGGTCAATGGCCAGCGTACCTTGCTCGTCCCGGTCGGCGGCAAGCTCTTGCAGACGCTGGCCAGCCAGAATCTCTTCCTCTCGTCGGCCTGTGGCGGCGGTGGCACCTGTGCCCAGTGCAAATGCCTGGTCGAGGCCGGTGGCGGAGACATGACGCCGACCGAGCGCGGGCATTTCACTCGTCGGCAGGAACGCGAGGGCTGGCGTCTCTCGTGCCAGTTGCCCGTTCGCCAGGATATGAGCATCCGAGTTCCGGAGTCGGTCTTCGGTGTTCGGCGCTGGGACTGTCGGGTGATCGCCAACGACAACGTAGCCACCTTCATCAAGGAACTGACCCTGGCCATGCCCGACGGCGAGGCGGTGAGCTTTCGCGCCGGCAGCTACATGCAGCTCGAATGCCCCCCGCACGAGCAACGCTACGCCGACATCGATGTCGCCCCGGAATACCGCGAAGACTGGGATCGCCTGGATCTCTGGCGCTATGTTTCGCACGTAGGCGAATCGACGATACGCGCCTATTCGATGGCCAACTATCCGCAAGAGAAGGGGCTAGGCTTTTCCCAAGACTGCGCTTGGGAAAAGAGGTTCTCCTGCGGAGAACAGCCGCGAACTGAGTTGTCGGAATGGTGCGGTCCTGACGCCATGGGATGGGTATTCGTGATGGTACGCAGACCGTGCGAGGGGTGCCACACTCAGGGGTGGTTCCGGGCAAACAGAGGGTCACGCCTCGCCGGGCGAAAGAAAAGAATCCCGTTCGCGCCGCGCCTGTCAAAGGATGACGGGATTTTCCGGTGCCCACCGAGGTTCTTGCGATGAAACAAGCCGATGACTTGTCCGCGTATTACGAAGAGCTCCTTGAAGGTCGTTATGACTGCATCGATCGCATCGTGCTCAATGGCTACTTTCCCCTCGGCCAGCAAGGGGGCGCTTTCCGTACCTGGTGGCGAGCGCTCACCGGATCGGACGCGACCCTGGATGCGGATCACCTGATGCAGATGGCCGGGCGCTTCAGCCGTCGGGTTCATGCCTGGGCCAAGGAGCACGACATTCCCCTGATCCATTGCCCTCCCGATCTGCGCAAGCACGAGTTGGCCGAGAAATACCTACCCGCGGATCCGCAGTTTCGCGGCCTGTTCCTGATCCTCGTCGCCAAGGCACCTGCCCTGGTCTGGGAGGTGACGACCTGCAAGAACGGTTCGCCCCACCTGGAGCGCAAGAAGCCCTGGCCCTACGTCAATCATTACCACTTTCACCTGATCGACCCCGAGTGGGGTCACCTCACCATCAAAATGAGTGGACATCCGCCTTTCGGTGTCCAAATCATGCTCAACGGTCACGAATGGGTCGAACGGCAAGCCCGCGCGCAGACCATCTCCTTGGAGAAGGAGGGTAACTGCTTCGTCGGGGGTTCGTTCCAGGCTTTGGATCAGCTCGCAGATACCTTGTGCGATGAGCACGCCATAGGGCGACTGGCCGAGGTCTGTGACCGTTGGGTGTACTCGAGCTGCCTGTGCTTCGCTCTGACGATCGAGGAGCAAGAGCGCAGCCGCTTTCGGTACCGCTACTCGGTCTATCAGATCGAGTACAGTCGCAATCTCTTGTTCGTTCGTGGCAACACCCTGGATGCGATCTTCCAGGGCTTGATCGATCGTACCCGGCGTCTGCTCGACGTGCCGGTCCTGCGCACGCTATTCGGCCGCAAACAAAGACCCCGCTGGCGTACCGACAGAAGCCACGGCGTGGCTCGTATCGTGGATCAGTCTGCCTACGACCTGACGGTCTTCAAGGTACATTTCGGAGCGCTGACCCTCAAGCTCTACGACAAGGGAGCGCGCGTGCTGCGCGCCGAGGCCATCGCCCACAACATCAAGGAACTGCGCTGCGGGCGTTCGCTGGAGAAACTCTCGATCATGCTGGCCAAGCTCCAGCACATGGCGATCGACTTTCTCAACGCCATGCAGGCCGCACATGTCAGCTTCCTTCCCGATGGCGTGCTCGACTCCCTCATCGAACCGACCGAGCGCGGCAATCGCCGCTTGTCCGGCGTCGATCTACAAAAGCCGCGCATGCGCTCTGTCGCCGAAGCCGTCCTGCATCTCGCGCCCAATCCCGACGGGTTCACGGTACAAGAGCTTGCTGACGCAGTGCGTCCTTCGCTGCCTGAAGTCGCCCGCGACGGCTACACCGGGCGTCAGGCCGCCTACGATCTCATGAAGTTCCGTGGCAAGAAACTCATCGAGCGCATCGCCACAACGCGCCGCTACCGGCCCCATCCGACGGGCATCAGCATTCTGGCTGGCTGGCTCATCCTGCGCGAGAAAGTCATCAAACCCGTTCTCGCCGGCGCCGGCAAACCACACCTGGGACCCCCACCCAAGAACATCCAGGCCCTTGACCAGCACTACGAAAATCTCCAGCGCCAGTTGCGCAGCACCTTCGACACCCTGCACATCACCGTTGGTCCTGGCACCTACATTAACACCAACATGTTTGCGTCAACACCCGCTTAAGCGCCTAATCAAATTCAACATCCGTATCGCCACGCCACCGCCCGGCAGAAACGACATTCCGCCGGGCAAGATGTCGTCCTGGGTATTCGGCCGCAAACCCGGCGATAGGGTGACGCTCTACGGCCCCTTCGGAGAATTCCACGCCCGCGAGACCGACGCCGAGATGATCTACATCGGCGGCGGTGCCGGCATGGCACCGCTACGCTCGCACATTTTCGACCTGCTCAAGCGCCGAGGGAGCAAGCGCCGAATCGCCTTCTGGTATGGCGCACGGTCCCTGCGCGAAGCATTCTACGTCGAGGAGTTCGAGCAATTGAGCCGCGACAACAGCAATTTCACTTGGCACCTGGCGCTATCGGATCCGCTGCCGAGCGACCATTGGCAGGGCCGCACTGGCTTCATCCATCAAGTCTTGCTCGACGATTACCTGAACAACCATCCGGCGCCGGAGGACTGCGAGTACTACCTTTGTGGTCCGCCGATGATGAACAGTGCGGTGACAAGGATGCTGACCGATCTCGGCGTCGCACGCGAAAGCATCCTGCTCGACGATTTCGGTGGCTGAGCAGCGCCACAGGCGCCGCAAGGGAGCAACATGACGCTTCTCAATACCTTTTGGCCGATCATGGCCGCGACGCTGGCCGTGATTGTACTGGCCGGACTGGGGCTTTCACTCGGCATGTTCTTCGGCGGTCCGCCACCGCGTGGCAGTTGCGGTGGTCTGGCGAGTGGCGCCTGTGCCTGCGCAACCGGTAAAACACCTGCGCGATGTCCGCCCGCATCCAGTAAGTCGGCACCATCCGCGACCGTCCGTTAGCCGTCGCGAAGCACTTGCCCCCGTGCTCTCACTTCTTGGGCTGCGAAGAAACCAGCCAGTAGGTAACACCGAGCGCCAGCAGGATAGCTGCCATGCCGTAGAGATATTCGGCCTGCAAGGTGCTCAGGTCAAGCACGATCACCTTACGGGCGATGGCCATCAGTGCAGTCGCTACGACAAGCTGGACGTGGATGACGTCGTCGCGTAGATAGAGGGTGATATTGACCAGGATTTCGATGGCGATCAGCACTGCCAGAAAGGCCGCAAAGACGACGAAAATATCGTTGAGGTCAAGAAGCAGCACCGGCGGGCTTGACAACCCCTTGTAGAGCTCCAGCACCACATCGGCAACGCACCACAGGATTACCATCGTCATCAGGACGGCCAGCAAGCGAATCGCTTGACGGATGACTCGATGCAATCCCCGTATCAATGGGTCGTCGTGTTTCTCCGAAAGATGATCGTCGTGAAGCGACGACCCGTTTTCCTCTGGCATGTTCATGGCCCCTTGACCGTTGGTTGAATGATGACCTGACAAAGCGTACGCCAAAGTCACGTCCGGAAGTATCCTTAACCGCCATGGCCGAAGTCAATCAAGAAATTCTCTTTGCCGACGGCCTGCGACGGTGATGCAGCAGCCTGGGGAAGCCAGTTTTTTCTGGAGACGTTCCATCGTCTCTTCAGCTACCCGAGTTGACGCCAGTTCGACGATCAATGCTCTCCCAATACCGCTTGGACGTCGCCGATCTCTCGCGGGCTGTCGGTGGGTAGAAAGGTCTGAGCGGTGGTTTATACGAACCGTTCCGGACGTTCACGGTGGATTCGTGTCTTTTCGTGACCGGTTCGACGACTCCCCCACGATGCTGCCGGTCGTTCGCGCGGATCGACGCGGCGAGGTGAATGACCTCTGAGGTTAACCCCTCTTTAACAACTCTTTGTCATATTGCGGCCTTTTCCGGGCTGCGGCGATTGTAAGTCATTGATTCTCAATAGGCCGCATTTCTGAGGCGCAATGTTGTGCCATAATAGTTTTTCAAGCCTAGTTTTTCCCCTTGCATTTCTTGTACGATCGTGGGCATGTATATCCGACAGACACGAACGAACAACAAGGTCACCGGCGAGGGCTACTTCACCTTTCGGCTGGTGCGGGGCGAACGCGTCGCAGGCAAGGTCCGTCAGATCACCCTGCTGAATCTCGGGCGTAATTTCGCCATCAAGCAGGAGGACTGGCCGGTGCTGTGTCGTCGCATCGAACAGCTTCCTAGCATCCCCAGGAA
>NZ_SPMY01000022.1 GCF_012939955.1 Candidatus Accumulibacter phosphatis | reverse complement strand
GAGCCGGAATGGCCGACAATCCGGTTCTGGATATTGTTGCTCATCGTCAGCGTACCCGGACCCGTCAGGGTGACATCACCGTTGAGTCGGAGATTCGTCTGATTACCGACGGAAGCCAGCTGCAGGTTGCCGGAGTTGGTGAAGGTGCCGGTCAATAGGCCGGTCTGGGCATTGGCAATTTCCAGTAGCGTGCTGTTGGTGACGTCGAGCAGGTTGCTGGAATTCTCGAGAAAAATCTTGTTCCCGCCAGAGCCTTGCACGGTGCCATTGATGGTCGAGCCGGTGACGATGATGTCGTTGCCTACGGCGTCGAGGACGCCACTCGGGGTGCTGGTGACGGTGGAGTTCTGAATGGTGAGCACACCCGTGCCCGCCCGCAGGGTGCCGCTGTTGGTCATCCCGGCGGGGCTGACATCGATGACCAGACCGGCCGACCCGGTGGCCAGGATCAATCCCTGGTTGTCGAGGCCCATCTGGTTGGCGCCCAGCTGTCCCGCGCCCTGGATGGTGTGGCCCAAAGCGTTGGTGAGGATTTCGGTGGTCGAGCCGGAGTGGCCGAAAACCTGATTCTGGATATTGTTGCTCATCGTCAGCGTACCCGGACCCGTCAGGGTGACATCACCGTTGAGTCGGAGATTCGTCTGATTACCGACGGAAGCCAGCTGCAGGTTGCCGGAGTTGGTGAAGGTGCCGGTCAATAGGCCGGTCTGGGCATTGGCAATTTCCAGTTGCGTACTGTTGGTGACGTCGACCAGGTTGCTGGAATTCTGGAAAAAGATCTTGTTGCCGCCAGAGCCTTGCACGGTGCCGTTGATGGTCGATCCAGAGACGATGATGTCGTTGCCTGCGGCGTCGAGGACGCCACTCGGGGTGTTGGTGACGGTGGAGTTCTGAATGGTGAGCACACCCGTGCCCGCTCGCAGGGTGCCGCTGTTGGTCATCCCGGTGGGGCTGACATCGATGACCAGTCCGGCCAAGCCGTTGGCCAGGATCAAGCCCTGGTTGTTGAGGCCGAGTTGGTTGGCGCCCAGCTGTCCCGCGCCCTGGATGGTATGGCCCGAAGCGTTGGTGAGGACTTCGGTGGTCGCCCCGGAGTTGCCGATAATCCGGTTCTGGGCGTTGTTGCTCATGGTCAGCGTGCCGGCGCCGGCCAGCGTGACATCACCGTTGAGTCGGAGATCCGTCTGGTTGCCGGCCGAAGCCATTTGCAGGTTGCCGGTGTTGGTGAAGGTGCCGGTCAATACGCCGGCCTGGGCGTTGGCGATTTCTGTCTGCCCGGAATTGCTGACGTTGCTCAGGTTGCTTGAGCCCTGCACGAGGATTTTGCCACCGCCGCTGCTTTGCAGGGTACCGTTGGTGATGGTCGAGGCGTTAATGACGACGTTGGTTCCGACTGCGTCGATCACTCCGCCTGCGTTGTTGAGGTTGCTGCCGGTGATCGTGAGCTGGCCGCCCGCGGCACGCAGCGTGCCGGTGTTGGTGCGGGTGATACCCGCACCATCGGACAGGTCGATGGTCAGTGCATTCGACTGGTTGGCGACGACCAAGCCCTGGTTGCTGAGGCCCATCTGGTTGACGCCTAACTGCCCGGCGCCCTGGATGGTGTGGCCCGACGCATTGGTGAGCACTTCGGTGGTCGAGCCGGAGTTGCCGATAATCCGGTTCTGGGCGTGGTTGCTCAGGGTCAGGGTGCCGGTACCCGAAAAAGTCGTCGTGCTGCCGATGCGCAAGTCCGTCGTGTTACCAACGGAATTCAGGCCCAGATTGCCGTTGTTGCTGACATTGCCGAGGGTGGTCAAAGACTGGTTGTTGTTCACCCCCAGGCTGTCGCCACTGCTTATGTTGAGATCATTGATGGTGGCGCCGACGTTGAGGCTCACCACCGAGTTGGTCAAATTGCCGTTGTCGATGAAGACGTTGTCCGCGGCGCCGGGCAGGCCCGCCTGACTCCACGTTCCTGGGCTCCAGTTGGCGGTGCCGCCATTCCAGACGAAGTCGAGGGCGGAGGCGGGGGTGGCCGTTGCCGCCAGTGCGCCGAGAACCGCGACGTGAATCAGCTTCCGGTGCATGGGGTAACAAGTGCGCATGACGGTCTCCTTTGGTGGGATGCTGGACGCCGACGTGGGGGGGGGCCAACAAGATAGAACGATTCAATGCTGTACAGAAAAGCAAGTCTTATGCCCGACAGCAGTCGCTTCTCGCCTTGCGATGCATTTACGTTTTCTATCAATGGCTTGTGTGAAAAGCCATGAGCCGGTACGAGATGCTTTGTGGCGACTCGCGTCGTCTCGCCGCGGGAGACTGTAAAACACCACAATGATGCACTTGCACTATTGCCGGAAGGCCTTGTTGCGGCGCTACTTTTTTTTTTGCAGAATGCGCAGGATGTTGATAGCCGACGCCTACGCATTGAACCGCTTGATCCTGCGCCTGTATCGCGAGGGTCGCGAAGTGCCGCTCGGCAGTTATCAGGCTTGGGCCCTGGAACAGCTCCAGTCGCTGCTGACGTTCGATTCGGCTTGGTGGGGTAACGTCGCGGCGGACCCGCCAGCGCTGCACAACGTGTTTCTCCACAACTGCGACGAAAGCATCCTGCGCGAATACGCGCCCTGGCTGGAACAGGATTTCTTTTGTGCGGCCCTGCTCGCTTCGCCCGGTGTTGCGGTCAACATGAGCGACCTCACGACGCGTGCACGCTACGTGCGCACCGCCCTGTATCGCCGATTGGGTCGGCGCTTCAAGGTGGAATGGTCGTTGGGGACGCTGCTGATCGAACCCTCCTCGTCGCTACACGAGTTCCTCACGGTCTGGCGTCACGACCACAAGCGCCCTTTTTCCGAGCCCGAGCGGCAGATCAAGGAATTGCTGATGCCCCATCTCGTGGAAATGCATCGTGCCGTACGCTTGCGTCATTTCCTGAAAACCCCCAACGGGATCAACCGGGAGTGGGCCGTGGTTGACGCGCGCGGCATAGTGCACGAGGCTTCGCCGGCGTTCATAGCCCTGGTCAGCATGCGTTGGCCACACTGGCAGGGGAGTGCCCTGCCGGAGGCACTGCTCTCCTGCGTGCGCGCGGGGCAGGCGTATCTTTCGTCGGAGCTGCGTGTGGATGTCACATCTTGCGGTGAGCTGCGCTACCTCAGCCCGCGCCTGGATGGCGTGTTGGCGCAACTTTCGCCGCGGGAAGGCGAGATTGCCACGCGCTATGCGACGGGGGAGACCTATTCGGCAATTGCCGGCAGCCTATTGCTTTCGCCAGCAACGGTGCGCAATCATATTGCACACTGCTTTCGCAAACTGGGGGTCAACAATAAAGCGGAGTTGGTGCGCCGGCTCGAAGGCAAGGCCTGAGGCTGACGATCGGATCATTTCTGTTGATCGTCTTAGGCGATTGCCGGAAAAGAACGTACCAGATTGCGCCGGATTTTCGGTCGGCTTCAAGGCGCGACAACAGGCGCATAGTCGAACTATGTAACTGTTGTCGCAACACAGAAGACGGGCGAAAAGACAAGCAAGATGGTATGTTCTTTGACAGAAATCGCCTTACTTCTTGCGCTTCGCCGCTGGCTGCTCCTGCTGCGCCTCTTTCGTCGCTTCGTAGCCGCTCAGTTCCATGAAGCCGACGCCGCTGTGCGAGCCGCTCACCTTGATGGCCCCTTCCCAGTAGACGTTCAGGGTCGTCGTGCGGGCATCAAACTCGCTCGCGCGGATGACCGGATCCACCTGTAGCTGCAAGCCTTTCGACGGAATCGAGAGGGTCCAGTCCAGCGGATAGCTCACTCCCGACCCCGGGCTCTTCCACCTGCCGCTGGAGCTGAGCGCAATGTCGTCATCGCCGAGCGCGCTGAGCGTGCCGTTCCTGGCGTAGGTTCCCATGCGCTGGACTGGTTTTCCCTGGCGGTCGAAGAGTTCGAAGATCATGATGTCGGCGCCGTCGGTCAACTGCAGCGCAAACCAGTTCCAGCGCAGCTTAGCCGCTTCGAAGTCGCCCCATTGGTGGTCGAACCAGACCTCGCCGAGCACTGCTTTCTGCTCGCCGTCGAGGGTCAGCGTGCCTTGTACGCTCATGCGTGGGCGCGAGGTGTAATAGCTTTTTCCGGCGGCTGCGAAGTCGAGCAGGCCGGCGATCGGTGTTCCCGGAGCCTGGTGCAGGACTGGCGGGTTCTTGTCGACGAATTGCAGATCGAGCGAAAAATCCTTGCCGGTCATTTTCGCCTGGTGTTTTTCGCTGTTTCCTTGCAGCTGCCAGTCGCCGAAGCGCAAGTTGAAGCCGTCCAGGCGCCCATCCGAAGGGTTGCCCGCTGTCCGTGCCTGTTCGGTGTAGCGCTTCTCGGTCTGATGGTCGAGTAGTGAGCCGTGGAATACGGTATGGGTCAGCGTGCCGCGGCGCAGGAAGCTGGCCAGATGGAAGGAATACTTTTCGCCAGAATTGGTCTGCAGATGGCCACTGTAATACCACCACTCGGTGAGCTTGTCGTGCACCGCGTCGTCGGCCGGTAACACCACCGCCGGAAGGTTGCCGGCTTTGGCGTTCGCGCTTGCCGCTGCCGCTGCCTGGCCAGCCGCACCAGTCGCTACTGGTCCCGGTGCCGCGGGTATGAAAAGCGTCCACACGACGACCGTCAGAAGGGCCAGCCAGCCGCCAATGACCAGCCATCGATAGCGCCGGAACCAGCGTGCCGAGCCGGCGTGCGCTTTGCCACGACTGAGGCGTCGGCTGCCATAGGAGCTACTCATCTGCGTGCGCATCCGAAAAATCCCTCGCTGTTTGCGGGCCTGCTTCAACAACGCCCTTCAGGCGCTTGTCAAGCCAGGCCAGCGTCGCATCCTCGACCAGTGCGCGTTGCGCCCGCGAGGAGAAAGTGTGATCGGCATCGGCAATATCGACGCGGCGTACCTTGGCCGCGTCAGCGAGGCCTGACCAGGCCGGGTCGGCGGCAGAAAACTCGATAAACTCCTTGGCGGTGTAGTCCTGCCCGCTGAGGATCAGCAGCAGCTCGCCGGGAAACTCCCGCCAGCCAGCCGCCATGCGATCCTGGAAGCCGCGCTTTTCCGAAGCCTCGCCGGGCGTGCGTGAACGCCGCGCCAGGCGGGCGCTATCGAGCAGGGAAGCTAGCGCCTTCATGACTTCCATTCGGCCGCTGAGCAGTTTTCGCCAGAACTCGCCTTGCAGCAGGCGCTGGCCGTAGTAGTGTTTGATGTGCGTCTGCGCCAGGCTGACTTCCGAGCGTACCCAGGGGTTGAGCAAGGCCAGGCCGGTTATCCGCCGGTCATGGCTGGATTCGACGTAGAGCAGGGCGGCCGAGGCTGCGTCACAAAGCCCCCAGAGAACGATGCGCTGCACTGTTGGGCAGTTGCGCTGGAAGGCTTCGATGGCCGCTGCGATGTCCGTCGACAGGTCTTCGAAGCTACGCATGCTGCCGCCGGAGTCACCCATGCCGCGGTGGTCGAAGCGCATCGTCGGATAACCGGCGCTGGCGAGACGCCTGGAGAGGAGCAGGAACTGGCGGTGACTTCCGACCCGGTACTGAGGACCGCCGACGACGATCAGCACGCCGCAGCTGACAGCAGCAGCCTGAGCGCCGGCGGACTGGACTGCCTGTGGCCAGGCAATGATCGCCGACAGGTCTTCGCCGGCACAAGGGAAGAGCAGGGCTTGTTCGACGATGTTCATGCCGGAACCTCTTCGGAGAGCGCGCGCAGGCTGGCTTCGAGCAGCGCCGGACATTCACTGATCTCGGTCGTCTGCCAGAAGGCGGGACCACTCACTGCCGTACCGCGCGCTTCCTGCCCGGCTGCTTGCCACTGCGTGAGCCGTGCCGTGGCGGCTAATGACAGGCTGGCATCGGCTCGTCCGGAGATCTCGATCCACTCGACGCGGCCCGAGCGGTGCGGCAGCAGCAGGTCCGCCTGTTCGAGACCCTGCGCCAGCGCAGGGGCGAGCAGATAGCCTGCGATCTCGATGGCTTCTCCCTGCCGGAGCTGGCCACGCAGGCGCTCCATGACGCCTTTGCCATCGCTGGCGAGCATTTCGGAGGCCACTTTCAGGCGCAGGAACTGCTGTAGAAATTGCTTGCCCGAGACAACTGGCTGCCAGAACAGCAGATTGACCGGCCCTTGCATGCGGTGTGCCGCTTCGTTGACCAGCAGGCAGCCGCTGCGCAGGCCCCATAACCACAGCGCCGCTGTCGTTCGCTCCTGCAGCCAGGCGCTGGCGAGTTTAACGTCCGCCAGCCATGCCTCCCAGGTGGCGTCACCGAAATCACCGGAACTGTCGCCGCAACCAAGCAGGTCGATCTGCAGGACCATGTAGCCGGCACTGGCCATCGCCCTGGCCTGCAGGGCCGCCATGCGTCGTGACTTGTTGAGTTCCTCGCCGAAGGGATGCACGTAGACCACCGCGCCACGTAGTTTTTCCGCCGGCTCTGGCGAGTAGAGCAGCACCAAGCGCTGGCCGACGGTGCTGGGCAGGAAGAAGGCTTCGCGGCGCACGGTCGGTGTTCTCAGACGCCCAGCTTGCCGTGCACGAAGTCCAGCAGCGTCCCGAGCGACGCAAAGACCGTGCCGTCGATTTCGTCGTCGTCCACGACAAAGCCAAAACGTTCTTCCAGACTTGTGATCAGTGCCACCACAGCCATCGAATCGAGTTCCGGGATGGCGCCGAGCAGTGGCGTTTCCGGCGAGAAGGTGCTGGCGCGGCCCTTGAGGCTCAAAACCTCGTCAAGAACCGCGACCACCTCGTCTTTGATGTTCATAGTCTCTCCTGTAGCGCGACTGCTGCCGCATTCAACATTCAACATTCGATGTTTCAGATTCCGTGTTTTGTGCTGCGCGTTCGGCCAGCCGAGCAGGCGCTGGTTAATTGAGCGCCGATTATAGCGAGTCGCTTACCGACTCTCCGTGTGAAAGCTCACGGGGCGGGGCATAAGCGCTGGAGCGCTGCCCGCTACGGCGAATTTCGCGTGCTCCCCGGCGGTCAGGCCTTGCTGGTCGGCTTGGCGGATGAGAAACTGGCGCGCATCGCCAAGTAATCAGTCTTGGTCGCAACCGCGCCAGCCGGCAGCCCCGACCCGTTTCCTGGAGTAAAGAATGAGCGACTCGACCTTGCCGACGGCTGCCGCAGCAGCCACAGCCACAGCACTCCCTGTCTTCGAAAGGAAGATCGTTGCCCCACATGAACTGGCCGAGCGCCTCGCCGTTGTGCAGCGGCCGTTAGTATTCACCAATGGCTGCTTCGACATCGTGCATCGCGGACACGTGACGCTTCTCGCTCAGGCACGTGCCCTCGGCGCGGCGCTGCTGGTGGCGGTCAATTCGGATGCCTCGGTCAAGCGCCTCGGCAAGGGTGATGAGCGGCCGGTGAATGCTTTGGCGGATCGGCTGGCGGTCATCGCGGCGCTGGACTCGGTGACCCTGGTGACCTGGTTTGACGAGGATACACCGCTGCAGCGCATCCTCGATTGCCGACCCGAGGTGCTCGTCAAGGGCGGCGACTGGGCGGTCGAAAAAATCGTCGGCAACCGCGAAGTGAGCGCTTGCGGGGGGCGTGTCCTGTCTTTGCCGTTCATCCACCAGACTTCCACCACCGCCCTGCTCGAGAAGATCCGTCGCCTTTAATGCTGGGAAAGTCGCGCACCAGGGACTTTGCCGACTAGTTGCGTTTCAGCAGGTCCTTGAGGTTGGCAAAGGGCTGGCCGGTCGCCACGGCCCTGGTTTTCGCGCCCGATGGATCGATTCCGGCCTGGCGCGCGGCGTCGGCGTCGAGTTGTCGTGAGTGCTCGTTGTCGTGACAGTACAGGCATAGCAGCTCCCAGTTGCTGCCGTCGCCGGGGTTGTTGTCGTGGTTGTGGTCGCGGTGGTGGACCGTCAGTTCGCGCAGGTTTTGGTGGCTGAACTCACGACTGCAGCGCCCGCAGATCCAGGGATAAATTTTAAGCGCCCGTTCGCGATAACCATCCTCGCGGCTCTGACGATTGCGCACCGCGTCGGCGATCAGACGATCGGTGTGCGCGCTCTTGCTATTCTCGTGGGCCATTTTCTGGATCCCCCTGATGGAATGAATATGGTAGTTGGCGGCCGCCACTTCTCGCTGCTGCTAGACGCGTACGGCGATCAATGGGACGCGCATCTCGCTGCTGCTGGTGCCGCCGTGCACGCCGAGCATGGTGTAGCGCTTTTCGCCAGGCAGCCAGTCCTTGATCGTCCAGTTGTCCTTCATCAGCAAGGTGTAGTCGCCAACTCGCGACGCCAGAGCGGCATGGTAGGGTGGCGGCCCGAACCAGCCGGCGGCGATCAACTGCTCGCTGGTGTAGAGGTGGCAGGCGCGGCCGAGATGGCGGCGGACGTAGGTTTCAAAAGCTGGCCGCTTGGCTTCGGCAACGTAACAATAGGCGACGCGGCGCTCGCCGCAAAGCGGCCGTTGCAGGAGCGTGGCGAGTTGCGGATGGTCGCCGAGGTCGATCACTCGGCGACCCGGCGAATCGATGAAACCATGGTCGGCGGTGACCAGCAGCCAGGTATTGCTGCCGCGCAGCCGCCGCCGCAGCTCGCCGAAATGGGCATCAAACGCAGCCAGCGTCTGTTGTGCCTGGCGGCTGTCGGTTCCGTAACGGTGCGAGTGGGAATCGAGATCGGGATAATAGGCATAAATGTAGCGCGGCTTGAGCTTTTCCTTGGTCAGCTCGCTGATGGTGGCGAAGATTTCGGGCAAGGAGCGATAGGCGATGCTCTGCGCACCGCGCGCGTGCCAGGTGTTGAAGGCGCTGCTGGCAATACTTTGTGGCGCGATCACCCAGGATTCTCGGTTCAGCGTCTGAAACAGCGACTGATGTTCGAAAAGTCGTGGCGCTAGCTGCTCGGGCGGGGCAAGCAGCGGCCCGGTGCGGGGAGTCAGCGGCAGGATGGCCAGCGTCTGGTCGATCTCGTCGAGATGCATGTGCCAGCCGGTCAGCCCGTGCTGCGCCGGAGCCAGGCCAGTCATGAAGGTGGTGATGGCGCTGGCGGTCGTCGACGGGAAAACCGAGGTCATGCTGCCCAGCTGGTGGTCTTGCAGATGCAGCTTGGCGACGTACCGGCTCAAGGTCCGCTGGCCGAGTCCGTCGACGACCATCAGCACGATATGCCGTGCGCGGGCCAGTTGCGCCGCCGACAGCAAGGCCAGTGGCGGGTAGTCGCAGCGCGTGCTGCCGCAGGCAGTGGCGATGCTCTGCATCAGATTGACGATGCTGCCGCCGCTGTAGTCGGGGAGTAGGGTCGAGCTCATCAGGCAGTCATTTTATCAAGCAGCGGCAGGCTGCCTAGCCCGCCGCTGGCGGGTCGCCGCGACCGGCGGCGTAGCTGCCGGGAGCATCCTCGATTACTTTCAGGGCCCGCTCACCCGGCTGGCGGGCGACGACCAGGGTATTGGCGTCGGCTTGCGCGAGCAGCCACTGTTGCCAGTCGGTCCACCATGAACCGTGGTGCCGTGTGGCGCTGCGCAGGAAATCGTCTGCCTTTGCGGGCAGGGGAGTCGTGTCGTTGGTCCAGTAGCCGTGTCGCTTGGCGGCGGGTGGACTGATCGTTCCGGCCAGGTGGCCGGAGCCGCCGAGCACGAACCTTTTCGCACCACCCGGCACTTGCGCGCCGCGGTAGGCGCTCTTCCAAGGGGCAATGTGGTCTTCGATGGTGGCCAGGAAATAGCACGGCAGTTTCACCCGGGAGACGTCGATGTCGACACCGGCCAGAGCAACGCCGCCCGGCTGGCACAGTTTATTGGCCTGGTAGAAGTTCTCTACATAGAACTGGTGCAGTGCCGTCGGCATGCGCGTCGAGTCGCTGTTCCAGTGCAGCTGTTCGAGCGGGAAGCGATCCTTGCCGAGCAGGTAGGTATTGACTACGAAGGACCAGATCAGGTCGTTGGCGTGCAACATCTGGTAAGTGCTGGCCAGCGCTGCGCCGTGGTGCGCGCGCGCGGGCGTCGGGTTTTTTCTCCGCGGGAGCCTCCGTCTCGGCCAGGGTCGCAAGTTCGCCGGGTTCGGAAAAGTCGATCAGTGTCCCCAGGAAAGTCGCCGAAGCCGCGCGCGTGTCGCGCTGGGCGGCCATCCACGCGAGGGTGGCCATCAGCAGCGTGCCGCCGAGGCAGTAGGCGACGAGGTCGATCCGTTTCTCGCCGGTCGCCTGTTCAACGGCGTCGATCGCTGCCAGCACGCCATCGACGAGATAGTCGGCAAAGTCTTTCTGCGCCAGTCGCTGGTCGGGGTCGACCCAGCTGATGATGAAGGTCGTGAAGCCTTGTTCGCTTGCCCAGCGGACGAAGGAGTTGCGTTCGCCAAGGTCGAAGACGTAGTACTTGTTGATCCACGGCGGCACGATTAGCAAGGGCTTCCGGTGCTGGTGGCTGCCGGCCGCCTGGTACTGAATCAACTGTAACAGTTCGTTCTGGTAGATCACCTTGCCCGGGGTGCTGGCCAGGTCTGCGCCGAGGCGCAAGCGACCACTGTCGTCCGCTCGTGGCAGCCCTTGCTGGTCGCCTGCGGCCAGATCCTTGAGTAGGTGTTTAAAACCCTTGAGCAGGTTCTTGCCCTTGCTGTTCACCGTTTCGCGCAGCACTTCGGGGTTGGTGAGCGCAAAGTTGCTTGGCGATAGCGCGTCGACGTATTGCCGGGTGAGGGTGTTTACTCGGTGCTGAGTCGTGTCGTCGAGCCTCTCGGCGCTGGCCACCGTCTGGTGCAGGTGGCGAGCCGTGATCAGGTACGATTGCTTGATGAAGTCGAAGAGGAAATTGTCTTCCCAGGCTTGGTCGTCGAAGCGTAGGTCGTCAGCGTCCGGGCTGGCCACGCTGTGGAAAGGCAGGCCCATTCTGCGCAGCGTGGTTTGCTGCCACAGATGCATATGGTCACGCATCATCGCCATCTGTGTTTGCGCCAGGCGGTAGGGGCTGGCCAGCAGGCGTGCCGAGAGATCCATGTAGGCCTTGGCGAGCGCGAATTCCTCGCTGGGGAACCAGATGCCTTTCCTGGCGGTTTTCTTCATGTGCCGACGCAGCAGCAGCGACGCGCGCTGGGCGACTTCGAGATAGCTGTCGGCGACCTCGGCGGGTGCAGGCAGAGATCGGTCTTGGGCACTCGCTGGCGGCAATTTCATGGTCAGTGTCCTGCGGGTTTTCCCGGTGGCCTGGCGGCATCCTGCGCTCTGACGAAGCGGATCAGGCCGTCGTCGTCCTCGCTGCGCAGCAGTCGGCCGGCGTGCTCGAGTCGGTTGAGATGGGCGATCGCCTCACCCATGGCGAACATCGTCTGATGGGTGTCGAGATCGCGCGAGAACAGGGTCATCAGCAAATCAGCCGCGCTGCGCGGGCTGGTGCACTGATCTTCGAGAAGCTGCAGCCGCTCTTCATGATGCGCATGCAGGGCATTGACCCGGTTCTCGATACCATGGAACGGTAATCCGTGCGACGGCAGCACCAGCGTTTCGGGAGGCAGTTCGCGGTAGCGGTCGATCGAGCTCAGGAAATCGTCTAGCGAATCGGCCCGCGGGGTGACTGCGAAGACGCTGATATTGGTCGAGATCTTGGGCAACAGCATGTCGCCGGAAATCAACACTCCCAACTCACGACAATAGAGGGCTGCGTGTTCCGGTGAGTGGCCGAAGCCGAGGCGGACCTGCCAGCGGTGCTTGCCGATGCGCAGTTCATCGCCGCCAAACAGGCGCTGGTAACTGGTCGGCAGGCTCGGCACGCCGCGGTTGTAGTTGCCACTGCGGCGTTCCAGCGCCGCACAGCGGTCGGCGTCAAGTCCGTGGGCGCGAAACTGGCGCAGCATCGGCTGATTGCCGTGGCCACCGATTTCGTGCCAGACGGCGTGCGCGGTCAGATACTCGCCCAGGGTCATGCACACCGGCGCGCCCGTCTGCTCCTGCAGCCAGGCCGCAAGGCCGAGGTGATCGGGGTGAAAGTGGGTGACGATGATGCGCACGATACGCCCGCCACGCTCGCTGGTGTTCAGCCGGGAAAGGATCGTCTGCCAGCACGCTTTTACCGCATCGAGAGCGAAACCGGTATCGACAATCGTCCAGCCGTCGTCGTCCTCGAGCAGCCAGAGATTGATGTGATTCAGTGCGAAGGGCAGCGGCATCCGCAACCAGTGGATTCCGGGAGCGACGGAAAAGGTTTCTCCGGCAGCCGGCGGCGTGGCAAAAGGGTAGTCGGGGAGCATTTGGCCGTGGATTGTAAAAACGTCCGAAATCTATAAACTTGGCCGTTCAGGAGGCTGGCCCCTGATGGCCTCTGCAGCGAAGCATTCTACACGTGATCAGACTCTGGACAGCCCTGCGGTGGACCAGCAAGCGACGACCTTCAGCATTTCCGATCTGGCGCGAGAGTTTCACATCACGCCGCGAACGATCCGTTGCTACGAAGATCAGGGCCTGCTGTCGCCAAAGCGCGCGGGGCGGACACGTGTCTTCACGCGCCGTAACCGCACGCGTCTGAAGCTTGCCCTGCGCGGCAGGCGTCTCGGTTTCAGTCTGGTCGAGATATCCTATCTGATCGGGACAACGTAACGTTAAATGGCGGCCATGCACAAAGCTCAGGATCCCGATTTCGCCGAACGTGTTCGCGCCAGCTTCAATCGCCAGCAGGCGATGGCGCTGATCGGCGCCAGCATGCCGGTGATCGAGGCCGCTTACACCGAGATCCACCTGCCGCACAAAGCGGAAATCACGCAGCAGCATGGCTACATCCACGGCGGTGTGGTCGGCATGATCGCCGATTCGGCGGCCGGTTACGCCGCCAGTACGCTGACCACGTCGGAAACGAGCGTGCTGACCGTCGAGTACAAGCTCAACCTGCTGGCGCCGGCCGAAGGGGACCTGCTGATTGCCGAGGGATCGGTGGTCCGCTACGGGCGGACGCTGATCGTCACTCGCGCCGAAGTGTTCGCTGTTCTGCACGGTCGCAAGACCCTGTGTGCCTTGATGCAGCAAACGATCATGACGGTGCACGGCAAGCACCCGCGCTAAGCCACCCCCAAGCCCACCCAAGGAGCGAGAGACATGGAATATCCGAGCCTCAATTTTGCCCACGGCGAAACGATCGACATGCTGCGGGAAAGCATTCGCAGCTTTGCTGCCGACGAAATCGCGCCGCGTGCCGAGGCCATCGATCGTGACAATCTGTTCCCCGCCGACCTGTGGCGCAAGCTCGGCGACATGGGTCTGCTCGGGATGACCGCCGATGAGGAGTACGGCGGAACCGGGCTCGGCTATCTGGCGCACATCATCGCCATGGAAGAAATTTCGCGGGCGTCGGCGAGTGTCGCCCTGTCCTACGGGGCGCACTCCAACCTCTGCGTCAATCAGATCGGTCGCAACGGCAACGCAGCGCAGAAAGCCCGCTACTTGCCGAAGCTGATTTCCGGCGAGCATGTCGGCGCGCTGGCGATGTCCGAAGCCAACGCCGGCTCCGATGTGGTGAGCATGAAACTGCGCGCCGAAGCCAGGGGCGATCACTTCGTTCTCAACGGCGGCAAGATGTGGATCACCAACGGCGGTGACGCCGACACGCTGGTGGTTTACGCCAAGACCGACATCAACGCCGGGCCAAGAGGGATCAGCGCGCTGATCGTCGAAAAGGGGATGAAGGGTTTCTCTTGCGGATCGAAGCTCGATAAACTCGGCATGCGTGGCTCGAACACCTACCCGCTGTTCTTCGACGACTGCGAAGTACCGCTGGAAAATGTGCTTGGCCAGGTCAACGGCGGCGTGCGCGTGCTGATGAGTGGCCTCGACTACGAGCGCGCGGTGCTCGCCGGTGGCCCGCTGGGGATCATGGCCGCGGCCATGGATCTGGTGTTGCCCTACCTGCACGACCGCCGGCAGTTCGGTCAGGCGATTGGCGAGTTCCAGTTGATGCAGGGCAAGGTCGCCGACATGTACACCACTTTCAACGTCTGTCGGGCCTACGTCTATGCCGTGGGCCAGGCCTGCGATCGTGGCGAAACGACGCGCAAGGACGCCGCCGGTGCCATCCTCTACGCTGCCGAAAAAGCAACCTGGATGGCCGGCGAAACGATCCAGACGCTCGGCGGTAATGGCTACATCAACGAGTATCCGGCCGGCAGGCTGTGGCGCGACGCAAAGCTCTACGAGATCGGCGCCGGTACTTCGGAAATCCGCCGTATGCTGATCGGTCGCGAACTATTCGCCGACACCCTTTGAGGCGCAAAACGCAGCGCGTGAAGCCTGTGCAAGCGGGCAGGGCGCCTCTCTTGCGCCAGCGCTGCACGCATTTTCAGCCACTATCTTTCAACCCTTGCACGTAACGTTCGAGAAGATCATGACCACCACTCTGCGTAACCTCACTGCTGACGATACCGCCGCGGTCGAAGACGTTCGCCAGTTCTTTCGCAATTACGCCGCCTGGCTGGGCGTCGATCTGTCGTTCCAGGGTTTCGAGGAGGAAATGGCTTCGCTGCCGGGCGCCTATGCTGCTCCCGCCGGTCGTCTTTTCTACGCCGAGCGTAACGGCCAGCCGGCTGGCTGTGTCGGTATCCGGCCGCTCTCCGCGGGACTGTGCGAAATGAAGCGCTTGTATGTCGAGCCCAGTCAGCGTAGTGCCGGTGTCGGCCTCGAGCTGGCGCTGGCGGCGATCAAGGCGGCCAAGGAAATCGGCTACAAGCGACTGCTGCTCGACACCTTGCCGGCCATGCGCGTTGCTGTGCGCCTGTATCGCGAGTTGGGGTTTCACGAAGCGCCAGCCTACTACCAGACGCCGATCGAAGGGACGATGTTCCTGGCTCTCGATCTGCAGAACTGGACCGAGCAAGAAGTGGCCAACGAAAACCTCTTTCACCTTTTCGACTTCAACCGCGCCTGGTCGAATCGCATGCAGGAAAGCGATGCCGACTATTTCATGCGTCTGTCGCAGCTGCAAACGCCGGAGTATCTGTGGATCGGGTGTTCGGACTCGCGGGTGCCGGCCAACGAGATCGTCGGCCTCCTGCCGGGCGAGATCTTCGTGCATCGCAACGTTGCCAACGTCGTCGTGCACACCGATCTCAACTGCCTGTCGGTGATTCAGTTCGCAGTTGATGCGCTCAAGGTGCGGCACGTGATGGTCGTCGGCCACTATGGCTGTGGCGGCGTCAAGGCGGCGCTCAATCGCGATCGCGTCGGGCTGGTCGACATCTGGCTGCGGCACGTCCGCGATGTCCATGACAAGCACCTGGCGCGCGTCGATAGCCTGCCACCTGAACAGCGCCACGATCGCCTGTGCGAGCTCAACGTCCTCGAACAGGTGGCCAACGTCTGCCAGACTTTCGTCGTCCAGGACGCCTGGCAGCGCGGCCAGCCGCTGACCGTGCACGGCTGGATCTACGGCCTCAAGGACGGCTTGATGCGCGACCTGGGCTTTACCGTGCATCGCCCGGAAGATCTGCTGCCCACTTATCTGACGGCGCTTGAAGCCTTGCAGGGCTGAGCGTGGCGGCTTCCTTGCCAGTGGCCCGCGAGCGCGCCGCCGTCGCGTCGCTGGCAACCTATTGCAAGCTGATTGCTACCGCCGCACTGTGGGGGGCAACCTGGGTCGCGGCACGCGTCGCGGTCAGCGAGGCCGCGCCGCTGGCCGTGGCCAGTTGGCGCTTCCTGCTTGCTGCGCTGGTCCTTGGCGCGCTGCTGGTCGTTCGCGAAGGCTGGCCGCGCTGGTCAGTCGGCGAGTGGCTGACGCTGAGCGCCATGGGCGCCAGTGGCATCTTCCTTTACAACGTCTGCTTTCTCTACGGCATGACCATGATCCAGGCCGGTCGCGGCGCTCTGGTCGTGGCCCTGACGCCGGCGCTGATCGCTGCCAGCGACTGCCTGCTGTTCGGCGCGCCGATGTCGCCGAGCAAGGCGCTCGGCATCGGCCTGGCTGCTTTCGGCTGCTTGCTGGTGGTCACCAATGGCCATCCCTACCTGCTCATCGCCGGTGAGGTGGGTCTTGGCGAATGGCTGATCATCGGCTGTGCCGTGATGTGGACGGTCTACACTTTCCTCGGGCGGCGAGGTACCCGCTCGCTGTCGCCGCTGGCGATGACTTTCGGCGCCAGCCTTACCGGCTGGTTGATGCTGACCTCTGCGGCGTTGTTGCAGGGGTCGCTGTTTTCGCTGGCAGAAACGAGCTGGCGTGGCTGGAGTGCGATCGCCTTTCTGGGTCTTTTTGGCACCGCCCTGGCCTTCACCTGGTACGCCGAAGCCGTGCACCGCATCGGCGCTACGCGCTCGGCCGCGTTCATCAATCTGGTGCCGGTCAGCGCGGTCATCCTTGGCGCCGTTTTGCTCGGCGAGCGGCTCGGGATGGCGGTGCTGAGCGGTGGGGCGCTGGTAATTACCGGTGTCTACATTACCAATCGCGCCGGCGCGAAACTCGCGGCCGGTGCCAATTTCAAGGAGAAAGCTGCATGATTCTGACTCAGGAACAGGAGATGATCCGCGAATCGCTGCGTGAATTCGCGCAGGAGCGCCTGGCCCCCTTCGCTGGCGAATGGGACCGTAATCACACTTTCCCGGCGGAAGCCTTGCGCGAACTGGGCGAGCTAGGTGCGCTCGGGATGGTCGTTCCTGAAGAATGGGGCGGCGCCGGCATGGACTACATGTCGCTGGTGCTGGTGATCGAAGAAATCGCCGCCGGTGACGGCGCCACCTCGACCATCGTCAGCGTCCAGAACTCGCTGGCCTGCGGCATCACCATGAAATACGGCACTGACGAGCAGAAGGAGACCTGGCTGAAACCGCTGGCCAGCGGCGAGAAGCTCGGCTGCTTCTGCCTGACTGAACCGCACACCGGTTCCGATGCCGCAGCGATCACCACTCGGGCCGACCGCGACGGCGACCATTTTGTCCTCAACGGCGTCAAGCAGTTCATCACCACCGGCAAATACGGGCAGGTGGCGATCGTCTTCGCCGTCACCGACAAGGCGGCCGGCAAGAAAGGCATTTCGTGTTTCCTGGTGCCGACCGATACGCCTGGCTACATCGTCGCCCGCATCGAGGAAAAAATGGGTCAGCGCGCTTCGGATACCGCCCAGATCCTGTTCGAAAACTGCCGCGTTCCCGCCTCCTGCCTGCTTGGGACGGAAGGCGACGGCTATCGTATTGCCCTGTCGAATCTCGAAGCCGGCCGCATCGGCATCGCCGCGCAGTCGGTCGGCATGGCCCGCGCCGCTTTCGAATGCGCGGTGCAATACGCCAAGGACCGCGAGACGTTCGGCAAGCCTATCATCGAGCACCAGGCGGTCAGCTTTCGTCTCGCCGACATGGCCACCCAGATCGACGCCGCACGGTTGATGGTCTGGCGCGCCGCAACTTTCAAGGATGCCGGCAAGCCCTGCCTGAAGGAAGCCTCGATGGCCAAGATGTTTGCTTCCGAAATGGCCGAGAAAGTCTGTTCGGACGCCATCCAGATCCTCGGCGGTTACGGCTACGTCAGCGACTTCCCGGTCGAGCGCATCTACCGCGACGTGCGCGTCTGCCAGATTTACGAAGGCGCCAACGACATCCAGCGCCTGGTCATCGGTCGCGCCGTTGCCGACGCCTGACATGAGTCGCTACGCGCTCCGGGTGCGGGCGGACACCGGCCTGGCGCAACGCACACTCGCCGCGGCATTTGTCCGGCGGGCTGGGCTCGCGCCGTGATCGCTTGTAGAAGCTGCTGAAAGGGTTACGGACGGGCGCAACTCGACCGCAGGCCCACAAACACCTAAATGCCTTGGGAGAAACAGACCATGTCCGAACCCATAGACTTCTACTTTGACTTCTCGTCCCCCTACGGCTATCTGGCGTCCGAGAAAATCGACGAACTGGCCGCGCGCCACGGGCGCACGGTCAGGTGGCGGCCGATTCTGCTCGGCGTGGTGTTCAAGCACACCGGTGCGGCACCATTGACCCTGGTGCCGCTCAAGGGCGAGTACTCGGTGCGCGATTTCTCGCGCTCGGCGCGCTTCCTCGGGCTGCCCTACACGCATCCGGCGAACTTTCCGCTTGCCACGCAGCACGCGGCGCGCGCCTTTTACTGGTTCCACGATCAGGATTGCGAGCAGGCCTGCGAAGCTGCGCGCGCTTTCGCACCGGCGGTTTTTTCGTGCCCTTTATGTCGATGGTCGCGACGTTTCCTCTCTCGATGTGGTGCTTGACTTGGCAGCGCAGCAGGGTGTCGACCGCGTTACGCTGTCGGAAGCGCTCGCCGGTGCCGCGCTCAAGCAGCGCCTGAAAAGTGAATGCGATGCAGCGCTGGCCAGGGGGGTTTGTGGATCACCGTATATGATCGTCGACGGCGAGCCATTTTTTGGCGTTGACCGCCTGCCACAAATGGACCGCTGGCTGACCTCTGGAGGTTTCTGATGCCCGTGTTGCAAACCCAGCTCAACGCGCGAAGCCCCGATTTCAGGGCCAACGCCGAGGCCATGTGCAGCGTCGTCGCCGATCTGCGCGCAACGGTCGCGCGCATCGCCCTCGGGGGGCCTGAAAGCGCGCGCCAGAAACATCTGGCACGCGGCAAATTGCTGCCTCGCGAGCGCGTCAACGCCCTGGTCGATCCCGGCTCGCCCTTCGTCGAACTGTCGCAGCTGGCGGCCTACGGCATGTATGGCGGTAGTGCCGAGAATCCTTTCGAGGTGCCGGCCGCTTCGCTGATCACCGGCATCGGCCGGGTGAACGGCGTCGAGTGCATGATCGTCGCCAATGACGCGACGGTGAAAGGTGGCACTTATTACCCGCTGACCGTCAAGAAGCATCTGCGCGCGCAGGAGATTGCCGGCGAGAACCGCCTGCCGTGCATCTACCTGGTCGATTCGGGTGGCGCCTTCCTGCCCATGCAGGAGGATGTCTTTCCCGACAAGGAACATTTCGGTCGCATCTTCTACAACCAGGCCAATCTGTCGGCGGCCGGTATCCCGCAGATCGCGGCGGTGATGGGCTCATGTACCGCGGGCGGCGCCTACGTGCCGGCGATGTCCGACGAATCGATTATCGTCAAGGATCAGGGGACGATCTTTCTCGGCGGGCCGCCGCTGGTCAAGGCGGCGACCGGTGAAGTGGTCAGCGCCGAAGACCTCGGGGGCGCCGATGTGCATACGCGTATCTCGGGGGTCGCCGATCACCTCGCCGAAAACGATGCGCATGCACTGGCCATCGCTCGCCGCATCGTCGGCAACCTCAACTGGCGCAAGCGGCCAGCGCTTGCCCTGAGCGAGCCGCGCCTGCCGCTGTACGCGGCTGAAGAGTTGTACGGAGTGATCCCGACCGATACCAAGAAGCCTTTCGACGTCCGCGAGATCATCGCCCGCATCGTCGATGGCTCGGACTTCGACGAGTTCAAGGCGCGTTACGGAACAACCCTGGTCTGCGGGTTCGCGCGCGTCTGGGGCTATCCGGTCGGCATTGTCGCCAACAACGGCATCCTGTTTTCCGAATCGTCGCTGAAAGCCGCCCACTTCGTCGAACTCTGCGCGCAGCGCGGCATCCCGCTGATTTTTCTGCAGAACATCACCGGCTTCATGGTCGGTCGCAAGTACGAAAACGGCGGTATCGCCCGTGACGGTGCGAAGATGGTGACCGCTGTCGCCTGTGCCAGGGTGCCGAAATTCACCGTCGTCATCGGCGGTTCGTTCGGCGCCGGCAACTACGGCATGTGTGGTCGAGCCTACTCACCGCGTTTCATGTGGATGTGGCCGAACGCGCGTATTTCGGTGATGGGCGGCGAGCAGGCAGCGGCAGTTCTGGCAACGGTCAGGCGCGACGGCATCGAAGCCGCCGGCAAGTCGTGGAGCGCTGCCGACGAAGAAGCCTTCAAGGCACCCATCCGCGCCCAGTATGAGCTCCAGGGTCACCCCTACTACGCCAGCGCCCGTCTCTGGGACGACGGCGTGATCGACCCGGCCGACACCCGCCGCGTCCTCGGACTCGGCCTGTCGGCGGCAATGAACGCTCCTGCCGAAGCGACGAAGTTCGGCATTTTCCGGATGTGATGAACGAGGCTTTGATGAGCGACTACGAATCCATAGTGACCGAGGTCGACGGCGGTGTTGGCATCCTGACCCTGAACAAGGCGCAGCGCCACAACGCTTTCGACGAGCAACTGATCGCCGAGATCACCGCCGGCCTGCGTGAACTCGACGCCGACCCCGCGGTTCGCGCCGTCGTCCTGTCATCGACCGGCAAGAGCTTCTGCGCCGGTGCCGACTTGAACTGGATGCGCGCGGCTGCCAACTACTCGGAGGAGGAAAACCTGCGCGACGCGAATCGCCTCGCCGAACTCTTGTCGACCCTCAACGAACTTTCGAAGCCGACGATCGCGCGTGTTCAGGGGCCTGCCTATGGCGGCGGCGTCGGCTTGATCGCCGCTTGTGATATCGCCGTCGGCACCTACGATGCCGTCTTTTCGCTTAGCGAAGTGAAGCTGGGAATCATTCCGGCGGTGATCAGCCCCTACGTTCTGGCGGCTATAGGCGAGCGCTACAGCCGGCGCTACATGCTGACCGCCGAGCGCTTTTCGGCCGCCGAAGCCTATCGGATAGGCTTGCTGCACGAGATCGTCCCCGGTGACGAACAACTCGACGAAGCCATTGGCGAGATTGTTGATGGTTTGCTGGCCAATGGCCCGCGCGCGCAGGCCGAGTGCAAGGCGCTGATACGTGTCGTTGCCGGGCAGCCGATCGACGAGCAGACCATCGCCGAAACGGCGCAACGCATTACCCGCGTGCGCGCCAGCCCGGAAGGCCAGGAAGGTCTCGCCGCTTTTCTCGAAAAGCGGCGGCCGAACTGGCTGCTCGAGTGAGGCGCAGAGTTGCCGACTTGCCGGGAAACGATGCCCCGAGATCAAGAGCTATTGTCTTGCGGCTTGCCGCTGCTGACTCTGCTACTCGCGCTGCCCTGGCGGCGTGAAGGTGAAAGGTGCTCCGATGTTTACCAAGATTCTGATTGCCAATCGCGGCGAGATCGCCTGCCGAGTGATCAAGACCGCTCGTCGTCTGGGCGTGCGCAGCGTCGCCGTCTACTCGGAGGCCGACGCCAACGCCCGCCACGTGCGCCTTGCCGACGAGGCGGTGTGCATCGGTCCGGCTGCCGCCCGCGAGTCGTATCTGGTCGGCGAGCGCATTCTTGATGCGGCCCGTCGTACCGCTGCGCAGGCGGTTCATCCGGGCTACGGCTTTTTGTCCGAGAACGACGTCTTTGCCGACGCCTGTGCTGCGGCGGGGATTGTCTTCATTGGCCCACCGGCGGCAGCGATCCGCGCCATGGGTTCGAAGTCCGCCGCCAAGGCGATCATGAGCGCTGCCGGCGTTCCGGTGACGCCGGGCTATCATGGCGACGACCAGGCACCGGGGCGTTTGCAGCGCGAGGCCGAGGCGATCGGCTATCCGGTGCTGATCAAGGCCGCGGCCGGCGGTGGTGGCAAGGGGATGCGTCTGGTCGAGCGCGGCGAGGATTTTGCCGCGGCGCTGGCTTCGTGCCAGCGTGAGGCAGCCTCATCCTTCGGCGACGACAAGGTGCTCATCGAGAAGTATCTGAGCCGTTCGCGGCATATCGAATTCCAGATTTTCGCCGACACGCAGGGTAATTACGTTCATCTCTTCGAACGCGACTGCTCGGTGCAGCGCCGGCACCAGAAAGTCCTCGAAGAAGCGCCAGCTCCGGGAATGAGCGCGGCACGGCGTGCAGCAATGGGCAAGGCGGCGGTCGACGCCGCGCGCGCGGTCGGCTACGTCGGTGCCGGTACCGTCGAGTTCATCGCCAGTGACACTTTCGTGCGCGACGGCAGTTTCTATTTCATGGAAATGAACACCCGCTTGCAGGTCGAGCATCCGGTGACCGAAATGATTTCCGGGCAGGACCTTGTCGAGTGGCAGTTGCGCGTCGCCAGCGGCGAGCCGCTGCCGCTGCGCCAGGAGCAACTGGAAATCCGTGGACACGCGCTCGAGGCGCGTATCTATGCGGAGAATCCGGAGCAGGACTTTCTGCCGTCAACCGGGCGACTGGTGCATCTCTCGCCACCGGCCGAGAGCCTCAATGTGCGCGTCGATACGGGCATCGAACAAGGCGACGAAATCTCGTCTTACTACGATCCGATGATCGCCAAGCTCGTTGTCTGGGATGTCGACCGCGACGCGGCTCTGGCGCGCATGTGGCAGGCGCTGGCCGACTATCGCATCGTCGGCGTCAGTACCAACGTCACTTTCCTGTCACGCCTGGTGGTCTGCCCGGCTTTCGCCGACGCCGATCTCGACACCGGCCTGATCGAGCGTAGCCGCGAGTTCCTGTTCCCGGCGCGCAGCGAACCACCGCGAAATGTCTTCTTTGTCGCCGCGGTCGCCGGTCTGCTCCGCGAGCAGGCGGCGGCGCTCAACAGGGCCAGCCATTCGGGCGACCCCTGGTCGCCGTGGAGTTCGCACGACGGCTGGCGCTTGAACATCCAGTCGCAACGCACGCTAACCTATCGCAGCGGCGATTCGGTGTACGAAGTGGCCGTTGCTTACGAGGCCGACGGCTGGCGCCTGGCGCTGGCTGGCGAGTCGGTGCTGGCGCGCGGCCGGGTTCTCGAAAGCGGTCGCTTTGCCGGCCAGCTGGCGGTCGAGCTGGACGACCGTCGCCTGGTGGCCAGCGTCGTCGCCGTCAATGAGAAGCAGGAACAGAAACGGCACGTTTTCCTCAATGGCACCACTTACGTCATTCTGCGCGACGATCCCCTGCATCTGGTTGAAGCCGGCGGAACACAGGGTGGCGGTTTGACGGCACCGATGCCGGGCAAGGTGGTGGCCTTGCTGGCGGCGGTCGGGCAGCAGGTGGAAAAGGGCGCCGCGCTGCTGATTCTCGAAGCGATGAAGATGGAACATACGATTACGGCGCCGAAGAACGGTATCGTCAAGGCCTTCTGCTACGCCGCCGGCGATCAGGTGGCCGATGGCGCCGAACTGCTCGATTTTGCCGCGGAGAATTGAGATGGCGCTGCCGGCACAGGTCAAACTGGTCGAAGTCGGTCCCCGCGATGGTCTGCAGAACGAGGCGCAGATCGTCCCGGCGGCGATCAAGGTCGAACTCATCGAGCGTCTCGCCGACGCCGGCCTGCCGGCCATCGAGGCGACCTCGTTCGTGTCGCCGAAATGGGTGCCGCAAATGGCAGACAACGCCGAGGTCCTGCGCGCGGTCTTGGCGAGTCCGCGACGCCGGCTGCAGGTGGCGTACCCGGTTCTGACGCCCAACCTCAAGGGTTTCGACGCGGCGGTAGAAGCGGGGGCGCAGGAAGTTGCAATTTTCGGTGCCGCTTCGGAGTCATTCTCGCAGAAGAACATCAACTGCAGCATTGCCGAAAGTCTGAAGCGTTTCGCTGCCGTCGTCGACACCGCCAGCGCGCTCGAGATACGCGTGCGTGCTTACGTGTCATGCGTGGTCGCCTGCCCCTACGAAGGCGCCGTTGATCCGCAGCGTGTTGCCGCGGTCGCGCGGCAGCTGCTCGACATGGGTTGCTACGAGGTTTCGCTCGGCGATACCATCGGTGCCGGGACGCCGGCGTCGGTGCAGAGAATGCTGGCGGCGTGTGCGGCAGTGGTGCCGATGAAGCGCCTGGCGGGCCATTACCACGACACCTACGGGATGGCGATCGCCAATATCTACGCTTCGCTGGAAATGGGCATGGCGGTCTTCGACAGCTCGATCGCCGGGCTCGGTGGGTGTCCGTATGCGGCCGGCGCGAGCGGTAACGTGGCTACCGAAGACGTCGTTTATCTGCTGCAGGGCTTGGCCATCGAGAGCGGTGTCGATATCGACAAGTTGCTCGCTGCCGGCCAGTTCATCTCGAGTCACCTGGGCCGCGAATCTGCGTCGAAAGCGGCGCGCGCGCTGCTCGCCCGCCAGCGGGCTGGCGAAAAGCAGGAGCAAGGTCTTTGATGGGGAGGAGATTGTCGTGAGTCAACCGCCGACGCCAAGCGTCGCTTCGCCGTGCATCAACGTCTGCAAAATGGACGACGACGGCGGTTTCTGCATCGGCTGCTTCCGGACCATTGCGGAGATCGCCGTCTGGAGCCGAACGCGGGACGAGCAGCGCCTGAACATACTGGTCGCTGTCGAGCGTCGCCGCATCGAGCACAGTGCCTGTGCGGCAGGCGAGGACTTCCGTGACGACTGTGAGCCGACGGGCAGCAGCAGAGGCGAGGAGCGAGCGCGTGAAGAATAGACCGGGCGGCAGTGGGTTACGTGAGCAGGGTCATCGCGAATGAGCACGACTGAAGACGACTATCTCTGCGTCGGTGTGTGTATGTTCGACCCCGATTCGGGTTACTGCCTTGGCTGTGGACGCCCGCCCGAGCCGGTATCCGAGGCTTCGCAGGAGATCGTCGCCGAGGAAGCGCGTCCGCTGCGGGTCGTCGATGCGGGCCCCGACGGCGATTCTCCAGGCAAGCACTGATGCTGCCGGCGCTTCTCCGGGTGAGTCCTGATGTCGCCCGACGATCCTCCGGGGAGTCGCTGATGTCTCCCGACGATTCTCCGGACGGTCCCTGATGCTGCCCGAGAACCTGCTGGTTCTCGAGCGCGGCTGGTTGTCGTCGAACAATATCGTCTTTCTTGAAGGCGAGCAGGCGGCCTTGATCGACAGCGGCTACGTCACGCAGGCCCAGCAGACCGTCGCCTTGCTCGAACACGCACTAGCGGGTCGGCGGCTGACCCGCTTGCTGAACACCCATTCGCATTCCGACCATATCGGCGGCAACGCGGCGGTGAGCGCGGCTTTCGGCTGCCAGGTCATTGTTCCGCACGGCATTGATGCGACGATTGCCGAGTGGGACGAAGAGGCGCTCTTGCTATCGCCGCTTGGCCAGTCCGCTACGCGTTTTCGCCACGACGCGACGATTGCCGCTGGCGATGAAAGCGAGCTCGGCGGTCTCAACTGGCGGGCCATTGCGGTTCCCGGCCACGATATGGACGCGCTTGCTTTTCACAACCCCGAGCGGCGCATCCTGATCTCCGGCGACGCCCTGTGGCGGAACGGCTTCGGGGTCATCTTCTCGGAGATTCTCGGCCATCCGGAAGGTGCCGGCGGCCTGAAGGCGGCCCGTGAAACGCTCGACGTGCTGGCTCGCCTGCCGGTCGAGCTGGTGATTCCCGGTCATGGCGCGCCGTTCATCGAGGTCGACGATGCTTTTGAGCGGGCCTATCGGCGGCTGGCGGCTTTCGAACAGGATATCGATCTGCTCGCCTGGCACGCGCTCAAGGTGATCCTTGCTTTTGCCTTGCTGGAAAGGCGGCAACTGCCACGTGCCGATCTGCCTGATTTTCTGGCCGGCCTGAGTTTCTGCCAGAGCGTGAACACGCGCTATCTCAATCTCAGTAACCAGGCGCTGGCGCAGCGCCTGGTTCGCGACCTGATTCGCGTCGGTACGCTACGCGACGAGCAGGGCGTGCTGGTTGCCCTGTAGGTGCGCTACAACGTCGCGTTGGCTAGACCTGTGGGCAGAGTTCGCCCAGGCTCGTTGCGTTGAGTCGGCGCAGGTCCTGGTCGTCCTGCCAGCCGTGCCGCTCGACGTTCGAGAAAGCGTATTCCTCACTTTCTTCAATGCTTTGTTCGAGGAAGGCTTCGATTGTCCGTTTCAGGTGACTTGCTGTGGGTAGCATCGTCCCGTAGAAAAGGACCAGCTCCCGGCGCTTGATGAGCAGCGTTGGGAAGTTGTCCACGTCAATGTCGCCCAGATCGTCGGCGTGTTCCTCGATATCCAGCCAGTGAAATCCGGCTCCCGGAAACTGGCGGGCAAGCTTCGCGAAGCCGTCCTGGTACTCGCGGCAAACGCCGCACCACTCAGCGCACAGGCAGACGATGACGAACTCGGCCAGCGCGGGTTTTCGTTCCGCGTGCGTCGGCGCTTGTTCGGACCTTGCTGTGCTCTCCCTCTCCATCTCGCCGCTGCTCGTTGCGTGCTGCCTCAAGTGCAGCTCTGTCCGCTAAGCAAGCTCTGAATATGGGCGAGCAGTTGCGCCTCGGGGTAGGGTTTGCCGAGCAGCACGTTTACGCCCGCGGCGTGTGCTTCACCGCGCAACTGCTCACTGTCCGAAGTGACCATGATGATCGGCAGCCCTGCGGTCGCCGCATGGGCACGCAGCTGCCGTGTCAGCTGCAAGCCGCTCATGCCGGGCATATCAACGTCGGTAATCAGTACATCGGGTAAGGCTCTCTCGATTTGCCGGGCGGCGTCCAGTCCGTCTTCAGCCATTACCACTTGATAGTGCTGCGCGCCCAACAGCCGGCCGGTCTTGACGCGGACCACCTTGGAATCGTCTGCGACCATGACCACTGTTTCTTCTGGCGTCTTCGCTTTTGCCGGCGCGACAGTCGCGGTGCGGGTCGCGGCTAGCTGCCGTGCGTCCTCGGCAGCTTTCCGTTCAGCCGCTCGGCGGGCATTTTCCTCGCTTGCCTGGCGCTCGGTTTCTCGAGCAATGGCCTGGTCGACCGCCAGCCGTTCCTCATCTTCCAGGCGCTGGGCTTTCTCAACGGCCTGGCGGTCGGCCTCGGCCTGCGCCGCCTCCCTGGCGACCTTGCGCTCGACTTCGGCACGAGCGGCTTCTTCTGCGGCCTTGCGTTCGGCTTCGGCACGAGCGGCTTCCTCGGCGGCCTTGCGCTGGGCCTCTGCACGGGCAGCGTCTTGAATTGCCGTCCGTTCCGCTTGCTCGTTCGCTGAGCGACGTGTATTGAAGGAGCGCCATGCGAAAAAGGCCACGCCGACTCCCGCGGCGATCAACAGCAAGCTCTCATTGATTGACATTGAACTGATCCTTCGCCCTCTTGGCATTCACCCTCGTCGGAATGTGCCGACGCACACCCAGTTACCGTTCAACTGATCAGCCGACTGCCCTGGGCTGTCGCTGTCGACCATGATAAAACGAATAATTGACTTGTTGGGCGATCGCCGGGCAGGGCGTTGGTCGACGAATAGCCGCAATAGCAGCATCTGCCTCATCCCTGCATAGCGGTCAAGCCCGGAAACTGAGAGAATGCCGGGCTCGGGAGCGACGCTGGCCGGGGCGGCGTTTGCCAGGCGAGCTTTGCCCCTTCCAGACGCAGCTGGAGCGGTGCGGCGTCCGAGGAACCTGCCCGTCTTAGCAGGCGATGGCCTGTCGCCAGTTGGCGTGGGCCTATTTACGCGCAAGCCCGGCGTGGAGGATGTAAAGAATGGCACCACAGAGCACTTCTGGCGATGTATCACCGATCGAAGAAATCATTGTCGAAATGCGTGCCGGACGGATGGTCGTTCTGGTCGACGAGGAAGACCGCGAGAACGAAGGCGATTTGATTCTCGCCGCCGAGCATGTTACGCCGGAAGCGATCAACTTCATGGCCCGTTTCGGGCGTGGCCTGATTTGCCTGACGTTGACCGAAGCGCGTTGCGGGCAACTGGGCCTGACGCAGATGGCGCGCGACAACAAGAGTCCGTACAGTACGGCGTTCACGGTTTCAATCGAAGCCGCCGAAGGGGTGACCACGGGGATCTCGGCGCAGGACCGCGCGCTGACCATCCAGGCGGCGGTGGCGCGTAACGCCGAGCCGACCGACATCGTGCAGCCCGGGCATGTCTTTCCGATCATGGCGCGCGCGGGCGGTGTCCTGGTGCGTGCCGGGCATACGGAAGCTGGCTGTGATCTGGCGCTGCTCGCCGGGCTCGAACCAGCGGCGGTGATTTGCGAGATCCTCAACGAGGATGGCAGCATGGCCCGTCTGCACGACCTGGTCGACTTCGCTCGCCAGCATGGCCTCAAGATCGGCACCATCGCCGATCTGATTCATTACCGCAGCCAGCACGAGACCCTGGTCGAGCGCACGCTGTCGAAAGCGGTACAGTCAGCGCACGGCGAGTTCATGCTGCACGCGTATACCGATTGCACCTCGAACGAGGTGCATCTGGTGCTCACCAAGGGCGAGATCTGCCCCGATCAGGAGACGCTGGTGCGGGTGCATGAACCGCTCTCGGTCGTCGATTTCCTTGACCCGGGTGGGGAGCGGCATACTTTTTCGCTCGACGTCGCACAAGCGGCGTTGGCGCGGGCGAGGGCGGGGGTGATCGTCTTGCTGCACCGTCCCGAAAGCGGTCAGGATATTCTCGCCATGCTCCGTGAGCCAGCCGCGAGCAAACGTCCGGCTGCCCGTTGGGACCCGCGCATCTACGGTATCGGGGCGCAGATCCTGCGTGATCTGGGGGTCGGCAAGATGAAATTGCTGGCCAGTCCGCGGCGGATGCCGAGCATGACCGGCTTCGATCTCGAAGTCACTGGGCATATTGCCAAACTGACCGACCTTGAAGGACTCTGATGAGCATCCAGACAACGCCTACCAACACCGCGCCCGTGCGTCGCGACGAGGCCATCGACGAATGTGCGGCTTCGCTGGACGGCGAAGGGCTGGCGATCGGTATCGTCATGAGCCGCTTCAGCCCGGAACTTGGTGAAGGCCTGCTCAGTGCCTGCCTCAGTGAGTTGCAGCGCCTCGGCGTCGACGCAGCGCGCATTACGCTGACCACCGTCCCGGGCGCTCTGGAGATCCCCCTGGCCCTGCAGACGATGGCACAAAGCGAGCGTTTCGACGCGCTGGTCGCACTCGGCGCGGTCATCCGCGGCGAAACCTATCATTTCGAGATCGTCGCCAACGACTCGAGCCGGGGAGTGATGGAAGTGCAGCTCGACAGCGGCGTGCCCATCGCCAACGGAATTCTGACCTGCGAAGACGACGATCAGGCGTTGGCCCGCATGCACCAGAAAGGCGCCGACTGCGCACAGGTGGCGGTCGAGATGGCCAATCTGCTGGTGGCACTCGGGGAGCGCTCGTGATGGCCGGGGGTTTGCCGAACAAGGCCAACGCCAGTGCCGTCAGGTCGCCGCGTCGCCGGGCCCGCGAGTTCGCCCTGCAGGGGCTTTACCAGTGGCAGCTGAGTGGCAACGACGAAGCAGCAATCGAAGCGCACCTCGGCGACGTCGAAGGCTTCGACAAGGCTGACCGTGAGTTCTTCGTCAAGTTGCTGCGCGGTGTTCTCGTCCAGCGTTCGGTGCTGCAGGAGCAGTTACAGGTGTATCTGGACCGGCCCTTTGACGAGCTGTCACCGATCGAGGCCAGCGTCCTGCTGGCGGGAGCTTTCGAGCTGGGTAATTATCCGCAGACCCCCTATCGGGTGATCATCAACGAGTCAATCGAACTGGCCAAGGCTTACGGTGGTACCGACGGCCACAAGTACGTCAACGGCGTACTCGACAAGCTGGCTGCCAGATTGCGTCCGGCCGAGGTCGAAGCCAAGCGCGCGGCACGCGCCAAAGCACGCTGAGCAGCGTCGCCGAGCAAGCCCGGCAAGTCGTGCATTGGCAAGGAGGAGGGGCGGTGATGCCCAGCGAGTTTGAACTGATCCGAACGTATTTTTCCAGGCCGACGCCGCAGGCGGTTCTCGGCCCCGGTGACGATTGCGCGCTGCTCGTGCCGTCGGCAGGTTGCGAACTGGCGATCAGCACCGACATGCTGGTTGCTGGCCGTCATTTTCTGCCCGATACCGACCCCCGCCAGCTCGGCTGGAAAGCTCTCGCGGTCAACCTCTCCGACCTCGCCGCGATGGGCGCCAAGCCTCGCTGGGCGCTACTTGCGGGCAGCCTGCCGGAAGCGTGCGCGGAATGGCTGGCGTCGTTTTCGGAAGGCGTCTTTGCATGCGCCAGTCGCTACGGCGTTGATCTGGTCGGCGGCGATACGACGCGCGGCCCGCTCAATCTGTGCTTCACTGTGCTCGGTGAGCTGCCTGCCGGCGAGGCGCTTCGTCGCGATCGGGCCTTGCCCGGTGACGACCTCTGGGTTTCCGGCTGGCCGGGCCTGGCGGCCCTGGGGCTGGCCCATTTGCAGGGACGGACTGAGCTCGCGGAGGGGCTCGCCAAACGCTGTCTGGCGGCCTTGCAGCAACCGTGGCCGCGCGTCGAACTGGGTCTGGAATTGCGCTCGCGTCGCCTGGCGAACGCGGCCATCGATGTCTCGGATGGCTTGCTCGCGGATCTCGGGCATATCCTTGAACGCTCTGCGGTTGCCGCGGAAGTCCAGGTGGGGCAGCTGCCATCGAGACCGGCCGGCGCCGACCCGGCGTTCGCGCGCCAATGCCAGCTGGCCGGCGGTGACGACTACGAGCTTGTTTTCTCGGCAGCGCCGGCAAGACGGCGCGAGCTTGCCGCGCTGGCCGCCGAGCTTGATCTGCCGCTCTGGCGCTTCGGCCGGATCGTCGCTGCGGCCGACAGGCGCCTGACGCTGCTTGACGAAGACGGCCAGGAGCTAGCCGTCGATGGCCAAGGATTCGACCACTTTGCCTGATCCCAATCCTTACAATCCGTCCCATCCGCCTTCCCTGCAGTTTCTCATGGCGCATCCCGCGCACCTGCTTGCCTGTGGTTTCGGCAGTGGCTTGTCGCCGCGCGCGCCGGGGACGTTCGGTACGCTCTTCGGCTGGTTGTCGTTCCTGCTGTTGCGTCCGTACATGAGCGACTTCGAACTACTGGCTTTCATTGTCGTCTGTTTCGTCGGCGGCGTGCTGGCGGTACATAAGACCGGCGTCGACCTGGGTGTCGTCGATCACGGCAGCATCGTCTGGGACGAGATCGTACCGTTCTGGCTGGTGCTGCTGTTTTGTCCCGATAATTGGTTGTGGCAGACCACTGCTTTCTGCCTGTTCCGCTTTTTCGACATCAGCAAGCCGCAACCGGCGCGTTACTTCGACGAGCAGGTGAAGAACGGATTCGGGGTGATGACCGACGATCTGGTCGCTGCTGGCTATACCTTGCTGGTGCTGGCGATTCTGCGTTTTGTCTTGTCATGAGCGCCAGCGATCAATTTTCGCTGGAAGCGCTGGCTGCCGAAGTCGGCGAGCAGTTGCTGGCCAATGGCGAGCGCCTGGCGACCGCCGAATCCTGCACCGGTGGTTGGGTGGGGCAGTGTGCGACGGCGATTGCCGGCAGCTCGCGCTGGTTCGAGCGGGGTTTTGTCACCTATTCGAACGACGCCAAGATCGAGATGCTCGGCGTCGGCGCCGAAATCCTTGCCGCACACGGGGCGGTCAGCGAGGCCGGCGCGGCGGCCATGGCGCTCGGCGCCTTGTGTCGCAGCCGTGCGGATTGGGCTCTGGCGGTCACTGGGGTTGCCGGTCCGGCTGGGGGGTCTCCGGGCAGGCCCGTGGGGACAGTCTGCTTCGCCTGGGCTGGGCCGCAAGGGCGCCTCGAGACCGAAACCCGCTGCTTTGCTGGCGACCGCTCCGCGGTGCGCGCGCAGTCGGTAGCGCATGCGCTGCAAGGGCTGCTGCAGCGCATCAGGAGGCCGTTGGGCTGAGGCCCACAGCCAGCTCTGTGGAATTCTGCTAGAGCGTTAATAAAATAAAGTAATGTGACAGCTAGGTGCGTCAGAGGCGGGCGCTTCGGAATAAAATGAGCCACCAGAATCTGCTCTGTCTTCATTTCGGACCATGCGCTCGAGAATCTACACTCCTCTCGTTATATGGGGTATTTGTTCGCTGCTGGCGATTGCCTTCGTCGCGGCGAGTGGCGCCGCGGCCGTGCTCGATCACCGCAATTGGTGGCTCAAGCTGGCGGCCCTCCTCGGTTTGCTTGGCGGCGTCAGCTGGCTGGTTCGCCGTTGCCGTGAGGAGCGATTCGAGCCGCCGGAGATCCTGCTTTCTGTCGTCCCCCCGTTTGACAGCAGCGACGATTCCGGTTGGGAGCTGCAGGCCAACAACGAGCTCGATGTGCCGCCTGTCGAGGGCGACAGCAGCATGCTTGCCGATGCTGTCCCGGCGAGCGATGGCGTGCCGGGGTTGCCGGCCCAGCCGCAGCCAGAGCGCCGTGACGCCGAGGTCGCTACGGTCCTCGAACTCGCCGAGATCATGCTCTGCTTCGGGCGCGCCCGAGGCGCAGAGCAGGCGCTGGAGGGCTTTGTCAGCGCCCACCCCTTGGCGGCGCTGACGCCCTGGCTGAAACTCCTCGAACTCTATCGACAGAATGGGCAGCGTCAGCCTTTCGAAGCGCTGGGCCAGCGACTCAGACGCCACTTCAACGTGGCTTCGCCAGAATGGGAGTCGCTCGGCGAAGCCTTTGAAGCGCTGGCTTTTGTTGGCGAAGAAAGGAGCGCATCGATCGACCAGCTGCTGCCGCAGCTGCCAACGCTTGGCGGAGTGGCACGCATCAGCACGGAGATTTCACGCACCTGGGGCTCGCCAGAATGCCTGATTTACCTGAACAAACTCCTGCGCGACAACCGCAATGGCGAGCGACAAGGTTTTACCGCTGGGGCGGTGCGCGAGCTGCTATGGCTGATCGGCAGCATGGAAAGTCGCCTCGCTCGCACCGCTTGAACCAGCGCCTCGCCCAGCCGCAGCTCCCAGCCACCGTTTGTAGAGGCAGATCATTCCCTGGTGACTGTATATAATGCCAGTCAACGTTGGTGCGGAGGTTGCCATCTTCAGCGCCGTCGAACATGGGATAATTCCGCTCACTCAAGCAAGGGGACTGGCAATGGACGATAACAAGGCAAAGGCGCTGGCAGCAGCGCTGGCCCAGATCGAAAAGCAGTTTGGCAAGGGCTCGATCATGAAAATGGGCGAGGGCAGCGTGGTGACCGATGTCCCGGTGGTCTCCACCGGCTCGCTGGGGCTGGACATTGCACTGGGCATCGGAGGCCTTCCGCGTGGCCGCGTGGTTGAGGTCTATGGCCCGGAATCCTCAGGCAAGACGACCTTGACCCTGCAGGTCATCGCCGAAATGCAGAAGCTTGGCGGTACGGCAGCCTTTATTGACGCCGAACACGCGCTCGACCCGGGCTACGCGCAGAAGCTTGGTGTAAACCTTGACGAACTGCTGATCTCGCAACCCGATACCGGCGAACAGGCGCTGGAAATCGCCGATATGCTGGTGCGTTCTGCCAGTGTCGATGTGGTGGTCATCGATTCGGTCGCCGCGCTGGTGCCGAAGGCCGAAATCGAAGGCGAGATGGGTGATTCCCTGCCCGGCCTGCAAGCGCGCCTGATGAGTCAGGCGCTACGCAAGCTGACGGCCAACATCAACCGCACCAATACCCTGGTGATCTTCATCAACCAGATTCGCATGAAAATCGGGGTCATGTTCGGCAGTCCGGAAACCACCACGGGTGGCAATGCACTAAAGTTTTACGCGTCGGTACGTCTCGACATTCGCCGTATCGGCAGCATCAAGAAGGGCGACGAAGTCGTCGGAAACGAGACCCGCGTCAAGGTCGTCAAGAACAAGGTTGCGCCGCCCTTCCGCGAGGCCGTCTTCGATATCCTCTACGGCGAAGGAACCTCGCGCGAAGGCGAGATCATCGAACTCGGTGTGCTGCACAAACTGGTCGAGAAATCGGGTTCCTGGTATGCCTACAATGGCGAAAAGATAGGCCAGGGCAAGGATAATGCGCGTGAGTATCTGAAGAGCAAGCCGCAGATCGCCGCGGAGATAGAAGCAAAAATTCGTGCCGCCGTTAACGTTCCCTCACCGTCGGCGAAGACGGTCGCCTAGAGCCCCCCGCGATGGGCGACGCTTTGCGCGAGCGGGCTCTGCGGATGCTCGGGCGCCGCGACTACGCGCGGCTTGAGCTTGCCGGCAAGTTGGCGCCGCACGCGGAATCGGCGGAACAGGTGCAAGCCTTGCTCGACGCCCTGAACGCCAGCGGCCTGCTGTCGGATGAGCGTTACGCACTGGCGCGGGTAAGTGCTCGTGCCGGGCGCGTTGGTGACGCGCAACTGGCTCATGAATTGCGATCAAAAGGCGTTGCCGGCGAGCTGGTGAGCGCTGCACTGGCGACGGGCGACGACGAGTTGTCGCGGGCGTGGCGCGTCTGGCAGCGGAAGTTCGCTCGCCAACCAGCGCTGGCCGCCGACGATGTTGTGGCGCGCAGCCGTCAGATGCGCTTTCTGGCCGGCCGCGGGTTTTCCGCTGAAACCATCCGACGCGTCCTGCGCGGCGATCTTGAAGACGATTGAGAAATGTCAGATACGCAGAGCACACTTTCCACGCAGAATCTCAAGAAGTGCTACAAGTCACGTACCGTGGTACACGATGTCTCATTCGAAGTGCTCAGCGGGGAAGTCGTTGGCCTCCTCGGCCCGAATGGCGCCGGCAAGACGACCTGCTTCTACATGGTCGTCGGCCTGGTCGCCTGTGATGGTGGTGACGTTCATCTCGACGGGCAGGCGCTCACGCACTTGCCGATGCACAAGCGTGCCCGACTGGGCGTCTCCTACCTGCCGCAGGAAGCCTCTGTTTTTCGCAAGCTGACGGTCAGCGAAAACATCGAAGCGGTCCTCGAACTGCAGAAGCTGTCGGCCGACGAAGTCGAGGCGCGTACCGTGGAGCTGCTCGACGAGCTGCATATCGGGCACCTTCGTCGCAGTCCGGCGACCTCACTCTCCGGTGGAGAGCGTCGGCGCGTCGAGATCGCGCGTGCCCTGGCCACCGGGCCTCGTTTCATTCTGCTTGATGAGCCCTTCGCTGGCGTGGACCCGATCGCCGTGCTCGATATCCAGAAGATCATCCGTTTTCTCAAGGAGCGCGGCATCGGCGTGTTGATCACCGATCACAACGTGCGCGAAACCCTTGGCATTTGTGATCACGCCTATATCATCAACGAAGGGAGCGTTCTGGCCGCTGGCCGGCCCGAGGAAATCATTTATAATGAAAACGTCCGGAAGGTATATCTGGGTGAGAATTTCCGCCTCTGAGCCCGCCGGTTTTTCAGCCACAATTCGAGAACCCTATGGGCAGTTTCCCGACCACAATGCGGCGACTTCCCCGGTTCTGTAAATGAAACCGTCCCTCCAGCTCAAGCTTACCCAGCATCTTGCCCTGACCCCACAGCTCCAGCAATCGATTCGGCTGCTGCAATTGTCGACGATCGAACTCGAACAAGAGCTCGAAAAGTACTTGCTGGAGAACCCGTTGCTTGAGCGCGAGGAGGAGTACGCGCGGACCGAGGCACCAACGAACGGTAGCGAGGAAGCGGCCGCCGATCCGGTGGCGGCGGACGAGCACGCAGAACGTCCGGAACTCTCCGAGCACAGTGAACAATCGTTCTCCGACGACGACGCCTGGCCCGGTGACGAAAACAGCCAGCACAGTTCAACGGCTTCTGTCGACGACGAAGACAGCGATTATCAGGATGTCCAGGCAGCGACGGTTTCCCTGCGCGAACACCTGCTGTGGCAACTCGGCCTGATGACGCTGCCCGACCGCGACCGCGTGCTGGTACGCTGCCTGGTCGATGCGCTGGATGACGACGGCTATCTCACCCAGTCGCTGGCGGAGCTTTCGGAAACCATGCCGGCGGAGCTGGAGATCGAGCCTGAAGAACTGCAGATTGCGCTCAAGCACCTGCAGCATTTCGACCCCACCGGGGTCGGCGCACGCAGCGCACAGGAGTGCCTGTCGTTACAACTCGAAGCCTTGCCCGCAGGTCCGACGCGTAAGCTGGCGCTGGAGATCGTCCGTCACTGTCTGGATCTATTGGCCAGTCACGACTTTGTCAAGCTCAAGAAGCAGACGGGTTGCGACGACGATGCACTACGTGCGGCACATCTGTTGATCTGCAGCCTGAATCCAAGGCCAGGCGCAGCGTACGCTTCGGCGGACACTCGCTACATCTCGCCCGACGTGGTGGTGCGCAAAGTGCGGGGGCAGTGGTCGGTCAGCGTCAACGCCGATGCCTTTCCACGTCTGCGAATCAATAGTCTCTACGCTCAGATCCTCTCCCGGCAACGGGGCTCCGGGCTTGCCGGCCAGCTCCAGGAAGCGCGCTGGTTGATCCGCAATGTGCAACAACGGTTTGACACGATCCTGCGTGTGGCGCAGGCTATCGTCGAACGTCAGCGTCAGTTTCTTGACCACGGTGAAGTCGCGATGCGGCCACTGGTCTTGCGTGAAATTGCCGATGTCCTGGGGCTGCACGAATCGACCATCTCGCGGGTAACCACGCAGAAGTACATGGCAACGCCGCGCGGGATTTTTGAACTGAAGTATTTTTTTGGCAGTCACGTCGGCACGGACGCTGGCGGGGCATGTTCAGCAACGGCCATTGGTGCGTTGATCAAGCAGCTGATCAGCACCGAAGAACCGAAGAAACCTCTTTCGGATAGCCAGATATCCGAAGTCCTTGGCCAGCAGGGCATTGTCGTTGCACGGCGAACAATTGCGAAATACCGTGAGGCGCTCAATATTCCGTCGGTCAACCTACGCAAGTCCATTTAGAAGAAGGAGCCACATCATGAACCTGCAAGTCAGTGGACACCACCTCGAGATTACTCCAGCACTGCGCGATTACGTCACCGCCAAACTCGAGCGGATCACCCGTCATTTCGATAACGTGATAGACGTGAACGTGATTCTGTCGGTGGAAAAACTGAAGCAGAAAGCAGAAGTGACCGTTCACCTGGCTGGCAAAGACGTCTACGTGGAAACGGTCGATGAGGACCTTTATGCCGCCGTGGATGCCCTCGCCGACAAGCTCGAGCGCCAGGTCCAGAAGTACAAGCAGAAGTTGCAGGATCATCACCGCGGGAGCAAGATCATCGACCACATCGTCGTCGAGTGATTGATGTTTCGTCGGCGCACGGCAGGCTCGGCAGCAATCGCCGGCCAGTCCGTGCGCTTTCCAGTTTGAATTAATCCACGTCAGCCTTTTTCGGGTTTTTGTCGCATGAGCCAGATTACCCAGTTACTTCCCCTTGAAAATATCATTCTTGATCTTGACGCAAGCAGCAAGAAACGCGTCTTTGAACACGTGGGCCTCCTTTTCGAAAACTATCTCGGCATTGCGCGCAGTGCTGTGTTCGACAGCCTGTTCGCGCGCGAGAAGCTTGGTTCGACCGGGCTTGGCCAGGGCGTGGCCATTCCGCATGGCCGTATCAAAGGCCTGAAAGATGCCACGGGTGCTTTCCTACGTCTGGCTGCGCCGGTGCCCTTCGATTCCCCGGACGGCAAGCCGGTTTCACTTTTGTTCGTCCTGCTGGTTCCCGAAGTTGCCACCGAACAGCATCTACAAATCCTCTCCGAATTGGCACAGCACTTTTCCGACCGCACGTGCCGCGAGGCTCTTGCCAGTGCCATCGACGCGAATTGTGTTCGCCAGATCTTTGCCGGCGGAACATGAGTGCCCTGCGCCAGTTCAGCGTAATTCAGCTGTATGAAGATCACCGCGAGAAGCTGAAGCTGTCCTGGGTTGTGGCAGTCGGCGTTGACCGCCAGATCGCGCTCAAAGAGCAGAGTAATTATGGTGCTGACGTCGTCGGTCATCTCAACCTGATTCACCCGGAACGGCTACAGGTTATCGGCCGTGCCGAGCATGCCTGGGCGCAACGCGTCACCGTGGACCGCCTGCGCCAACAGGTGCGGGAACTGATGGCGGCGAGGCCACCGGCGCTGATCATCGCCGACAATCTGGACATCCTGGCGGAGATTCGCGACGCTTGCGAGTCCACGCAAACGCCGCTGTTTGTCAGCTCGAAGCCCTGTTCGGCGGTCATCGACTTGCTGCGCATCTATCTTTCGCGCCGCCTGGCCGGTTCGACGTCGGTGCATGGCGTGTTGATGGATGTGTTCGGAATGGGTGTCCTGATTACCGGCGATTCCGGTGCCGGCAAGAGCGAATTGGCATTGGAGCTGATTTCACGCGGCCACGGTCTGGTCGCCGACGATGTCGTTGAGCTGGCATGTATCGCCCCGACGACGATCGAAGGACGTTGCCCGAGTATGTTGCGTGACTATCTGGAAGTGCGTGGACTTGGCTTGCTCAACATCCGTACAATTTTCGGCGAGACGGCATCGCGCCGGAAAATGAAGCTCAAATTGATTGCCCATCTGCAGAGGCCGCTGAGCAGCAGCGATGGCCCGCGCCTGCCTCTCGATGCCCAGTCGCAGGACATCCTCGGTGTGTCAATACGCAAGGTCGTCATCCCGGTCGCCGCCGGTCGGAACATTGCGGTTCTGCTCGAAGCTGCGGTCCGCAACAGCATCCTGCAGCTACGCGGGATCGATAGCATGGGCGACTTTATCGATCGCCAGCAGCAGGCGCTGCTTGACGAAGATCTTTAGCAGTGGCCTAATCACAGCGTTTCCTCAACCTAGGAGAAATTCCGATGAAAGCTTTGATCGCTATTGTCGCTCTTGTCTTCGCCTCCAGCGGCGCTCTTGCTGCCGACGAAAAGAAGGAACCCTCTGCAGCCCAGAAGGCACAACAGGAGAAGATGACCTTCTGTAACGCTGAGGCCAAGACCAGGGCTTTGAGCGGCGACGAGCGCAAGCAATTCATGAGTAATTGCCTCAAGAAAGCGCCGGCCGTGGCGACTCCGGAAGCAGTCCCGGCAGCTGCAGCGCCTGCCAAGACGAGTCAGCAGGACAAGATGACGGACTGCAACGCCAAGGCTGGCAGCAAGGCGCTCAAGGGTGACGAGCGCAAGGCCTTCATGAGCGAGTGCCTCAAGGGCTAGCCAAGCGGCATGCGGGCGTCGCTCTTCGGCGCCAGCTCTCAGGCCGCAGCCGGCTTTTTTTTTGCTGTCGCTGGTTGCAGGCCGGCGTTTCGGGGTTTTGCGTCGCGCTGACCTTTCTTCATCAGCGTCGTCAGCGGCCAGCTTGCCAAGCAGATTGCCCGGCGTGGCGGTGTGAATGTGGTCCCTTGGAAGGCTGACCACGTAGGCCTCGCGGCGGGGCTGACGGAGTTTTCCCAGGTGCTTATCAGCCTCCTGCGCCGTTGCATATAGGCTGCCAAGAAAAGCGTTACACGCCGCCCACCGCCCCGCGGGCGTACGCAACACGACAACCGGGCGGCCGCCGTCGACAAAGGCCAGGAGGCAATTCGAATAACGGTCGGCCCAGGAAGCGGCCACCAGGTCCATGGCCTCGGGTCGCGGCACGCACGCGGCGACCAACGCGTCTAGCGGGGAATCATGCTCGGAACGAACAATTGCCGGGAAGTAAAGGTGAGCAGCTTGTCTGGCGAGCGATGTCATGACTTTGAGCTTCTAACACGCTCGGCTGCATTTGTAAAATCTGCCGCGTACGACGAGCGCACCGTTGTACAGTTCTTCTCTGAGCCCCATCGACATGCAAGTTAGCGCGTTCGACGTTCTAATAGTGGGTGGAGGCCTGGCGGGTCTCTCGCTGGCTTGTGCGCTGCGTGACACCCGCCTCAGGCTTGGCCTGGTCGAGCAACGTCCCCCGCAGAGGCCTGCGGGCTGGGATGCGCGCGTTTATGCGGTTTCGCCGGCCAATGCCGCCTTCCTGCGGGAGATCGGCGCATGGAAGCACATGGCCGTCGAGCGCATTGCCCCGCTTCACGCCATGCAGATTTTCGGTGACGGTGACGCCGAGCTTGACTTTTCGGCCTATGAGACGGGCATCCCGGAGCTTGGCTGGATTTTGGAGTCGTCGCTGATGGCCTGCGAACTCTGGGAGAACGCCAAGCGGCAGGGCAATCTCAGCCTGTGTTGCCCGGCCGCGCCGCAGTCGTTGGCAATTACCTCCGAGGCATCCGTGCTGACCCTTTCCAACGGCGACACACTTTCGGCCAAGTTGTTGGTTGGCGCCGATGGAAGGGATTCATGGGTACGCGAAGCGCTTGAGCTGCCGGCAATCAACACCGCGTATGGCGAGATGGGTCTGGTGGCCAATTTCGAATGCGGGCGCCCGCATGGCGGTATTGCCCGGCAGTGGTTTCGTGCGGACGGGGTCCTTGCCTGGCTGCCGCTGCCCGGAAATCGTATCTCGATCGTCTGGTCTACCCCCGACGAGAACGCCAGGAGGTTGCTCGCGATGTCTGCCGAGGATTTGTGCGCCCGGGTCGCAGCTGCCGGCAGCCACCAGTTGGGAGCCCTGCAATTGCTCACTCCTCCCGCGGCGTTTCCGCTGCGCCTGATGCAGGTGCCGCGAATCGTCGCCCCCAGGCTGGCGCTGGTTGGCGATGCAGCACATGGCATCCACCCGCTCTCCGGCCACGGCATCAATCTTGGCTATCAAGATGCCAAAGTGCTTGCGCGCCTGCTCGCCGGGACGCCCGACTGGAAGGACATTGGCAACGAGCGCCTGCTCCTGCGCTATCAACGCGAACGGCGGGAGGAAACCCTGCTTATGCAGACGACTACGCACGCTTTGCACAAACTCTTCCACGACGACTTCCCCGGCCTCAGGCCTTTGCGCAACCTGGGAATGAACCTGGCGAACGCTTTGCCAGTCCTAAAGAACTCTCTTGTGCGCTACGCAATCGGCGCCTTCTGAAACACCCCTACCTAAACCCGGAGAAACCAGATGTATATGAAATTCGTGCCATTTGTTGTCGTCGCTGCCGCGCTCAGCCTGCCCACCCTGGCAGATGAGGCAAGCGTCAAGAAGGCACTCGAAGCAAAGCTCGGTGCTCCGGTCACCAGCGTCACCAAAACGCCTTATCTGGGGCTCTATGAAGTGTATGCGGATGGCCAGATCGTTTACACGGACGAGAAGGCTTCGGCCTTGCTGGTCGGCTCCCTGATTGATGGCAAGACGATGAAGAACGTGACCAGCGAGCGGATGCAGAAGCTCACCGCGATCAAGTTTTCGGATCTTCCCCTGACGCATGCGATCAAACAGGTACGCGGTGATGGCAAGCGCGTCTTCGCGAGCTTCGAGGATCCGAACTGCGGCTACTGCAAGAAATTGGCAAGAGACCTTGCCAAGCTGGACAACGTCACCGTCTATACCTTTCTCTACCCGATCCTGTCGCCCGATTCACTGGAAAAGTCCAATCAGATCTGGTGTTCGGCTGACAAGGTCAAGGCGTGGAACGATTGGATGATTGACGGCAAGGCGCCGGGCGGTAAGGGCGATTGCGACACCACAGCGGTGAAGAAGAGCGTCGAAATGGGCCGTAAGTTGGCCATCAATGGCACGCCGACGATCTTCTTTGCGGATGGCGAGCGTATCCCCGGTGCAATCCCTCTTGCCAAGATCGAGGAAAAGCTTGCCGAGGCGCCTAGCCCCACCAACTAGCCACGGAGGTTGGTGCCCGATGGCCTGCTGTCGGCGGCGACCAGCCCGCGTCGGCGCTGCGGTGCAGCGGTGGTGGAGCGCGTTCGTTCAGCGCTCGGTCAAGGTCAGCAGAATGTCAGCGTACCAGGCGCAATTGAGCCCAAGTGCCTCGTCCTGGTTCGGGTCGCGGAAACCGACATCGAGGCGGGCGGAGTGGACGCCGAGAAGCATCCACGGCAAATCGCTGGACGCGAAATCCTGTGCCGCGACGCGCATGACCACCGGCGCACCGCTGGTCCCGCGGTGTGTGCGGGCGTCGGTAAGGAAGTAGCCTTCCCCCTGAAAACGGAGCCCGAACGAAGATGCAACGATTGCCTGGCGTACCACCGGCATGTGGTGCAGGCTGTCCTGGAAGCCCAGCGGGAAGCCTACCACCAGCAATGAGCTGCCTACTTCCACCTGATCGAAGCGCTCCGGCAGATGGCGTGGGGTAAAGGCACGGTATACCCCCGTTTTCGGCAGCGCGGCGCCATCGATCGCGACCACCGCGACGTCGATCGCGCCGGCCATATCGAGGCCTTGCCGCCAGACGCGCTGACCGTAAGCGTACAGCGGAATCGAGAATGCGGTCGACTCGGCGAGATTGTCCGGGTTGATATGCAACTCGATCTCGATGCGATCGGGGGTGTGCTGGCTAGGTTCGTCGAACAGCACGTGCCGGCTGGTGACCAGGAACAGCTGCTCATCACGCCTGAAGAAGAAGCCGCTGGCGTTGGTCAGCGCTTGCTGCTGAAGAAAGGTCGTGATGCGCGTGGCGGCAAGGAGGATGGATTCGATCATTGCCAGGCTGCTGCCGGTTCAAGGGTCGATTGCGTGACGGCCAAGAAGGCAAAGCGAGCCGAAGGAGCGCGGGCGGGGCTGATCACTAAAAGCGCTGACAGTTCGCGCTGGCCCGTGGCGAGACGCTGCCATATTTTCCATCCGCCGGCCTTGTGGATCGGCAAACGCCCTGGGTAGGCAGGTCGGAAGGCGCGAAGGGGACCACAAAAGTCCCCTTCGTTTCGCGCACTGCGCTGTGTTCGCAGGTGCTGTGGCAACGCGCTGGTAAGGTCGTGTGTTGGTGTGTGCCGAGCGCCCTAGTTGTTGCCGTTATCCAGGAAGCTGCGCAACTTGTCCGAACGCGACGGGTGGCGTAGTTTGCGCAGGGCCTTGGCCTCGATCTGCCGTATTCGCTCGCGGGTGACGTCGAACTGCTTGCCGACCTCCTCGAGGGTATGGTCGGTATTCATTTCGATACCGAAGCGCATGCGCAGCACCTTGGCTTCACGCGGTGTCAAGGTATCCAGTACGTCTTTGGTAATGAAGCGCAGGCTTGAGTAGAGGGCGGCCTCGGTAGGTGCAAGGGTTGCCTGATCCTCGATAAAATCGCCCAGATGCGAGTCATCATCGTCGCCGATCGGCGTTTCCATCGAGATCGGTTCCTTGCTGATCTTGAGGATCTTGCGGATTTTCTCTTCCGGCATTTCCATCTTCTTGGCCAGCGTCGCCGGATCGGCTTCGAGGCCGGTCTCCTGGAGAATCTGCCGAGAGATACGGTTCATCTTGTTGATCGTCTCGATCATGTGCACCGGGATGCGGATCGTTCGCGCCTGATCGGCAATCGAGCGGGTGATCGCCTGGCGAATCCACCAGGTGGCGTAGGTTGAAAACTTGTAGCCGCGACGGTACTCGAATTTGTCGACGGCTTTCATCAGGCCGATGTTGCCTTCCTGGATCAGATCGAGGAACTGCAGGCCGCGGTTGGTATATTTCTTGGCGATCGAGATGACCAGACGCAGATTGGCCTCGGTCATTTCGCGTTTGGCGCGACGGGCTTTGGCTTCTCCGGTGGACATCTGCTTATTGATGTCTTTCAGCTCTTTCAGCGGGATCCCGATGCGGTCTTGCAGGGCGAGCAGCTTGCGCTGTTCTTCGGTGATGTTCGGAGCATTGCGTGTGAGGATCGCGGCGTAGGTCTTGCCCGCTGCCGCGATTTCGCTGTCCACCCATTCGAGGTTGAGTTCGTTGCCCGGAAAGACCTTGATGAAATGCGGGCGTGGCATGCGTACGGTGTCCACACAGATCCTCTGGATTTTGCGCTCGCAGCGCCGCGCTTCGTCAACCATCGCCCGCACCGTGTCGCAGAGGCGCTCGATGGTTTTCGAGGTGAAGCGAATACCCATCATTTCGTTCGAGATCTGTTCCTGGAGCATCAGATAGGCTTTGTCCTGCGAGCCCTTGCGGGAGAGCAGAGCGTGCGCCTTGCTGTAGTGCTCCCGAATCAGTTCAAGGCGAGCGAGTCCTTCCGTCCTGAGTTTCAGCAACGAGGCTGCGGCCGCCGCGCCCTCGGTGGATTCGCTGTTGTTGTCGTCGTCGTCTTCGTCGTCATCACTATCGTCACCGTCGTCGGCGTTGTCGCTTTCGTCGGCATTCTCAGCGGAATCTTCCGGGGAGCTTTCCTCTTCGGGGTAAATCAGCCCGTCGATCAACTCCTCGATTCGCATTTCCTCGCGGCTGATCTTGTCGGCGCAACCGAGGATTTCAGCGATCGTTGTCGGGCAGGCCGAGATTGCCTGAACCATGTGTTTCAGGCCGTCTTCGATGCGCTTGGCGATCTCGATTTCGCCTTCGCGGGTGAGCAGTTCCACCGAACCCATCTCGCGCATGTACATGCGCACCGGGTCGGTTGTCCTGCCGAACTCGGAGTCGACGGTGGACAGCGCTTGTTCCGCCTGTTCTTCAACGTCGGCATCGTCTGCCCCGGAAGCTGGTGCAGCGTCCGACATCAGCAGAGTTTCAGCGTCGGGGGCCTCGTCGTAGACCTGGATCCCCATATCGTTGAAGGTACTGATGATGCTCTCGATCTGCTCGGCATCGACGACATCATCGGGTAGATGGTCGTTGATCTCGGCGTAGGTCAGGAAACCGCGCTCCTTGCCGAGCTTGATCAGCGTCTTCAGGCGAGTCTTGCGCGTCTCGTCGTCGATCGGGGGCGGTTGGTTGCCAACCGCCAATAGATCCGCCGCTGCCTTGGCTTTTGCCGCCTTCGTCGCCGTAGTTGCCACCTTTTCCCTTGCCATGACCAATTCCCGGATAGCGTTATGCTGGAAAAACTCTAAATTCTACCATAGCTTACACTGTATGGCTGCCTTTGCTGCGCGCGCTGAGTGCTTGCAGGTACTCCTGTTTTTCTTCGTTCGATAGACCGCCGACACCAAGTTTTTGGATCTTGTCCTGTAGTCGAGTGAACGCGCGTTTGTGCTCACTCTCCTGCAGCTGTGCAAGCGTACCGTCAAATTCGCTGTCGATTTCGTCTTCGGCAAAAGGCTGTTGCATTAGTTCAGCTGCCGCGGCGTGCAGCATTGACTCGTCCTCGCTGCCGCGCAGCTTTTCGAGCAAGGCGGGATAGGCCAGTGGTTGCGCGCCGGCGCCGGCAATGGTTGCGCAGAGCAGGCGAATCGCGCGCGCTTCCGGCGCATGCTCGGGGAGCAGTTCGAGTGGCAAGCGGGAAGCCAGGGCGGGATTCTGGAGCAGGAGGCGCAGCAAGGGCCGCAGCAGCGAGGGCGCCTGTCGCGGCGCCCGTGCCGGCGCTGGCTTGACGATTGCACGCAGCGAGCACAGACGTTCCACTTCTGCCTGTGAGAAGCCGCTGACCTGAGCCAGTCGCTTGACCAGTTGCAGCCGCAACAATGGCGACAGCATCCGGCCAAGCAGCGGCTTGGCGTCGGCGACGAGTCTGGCTCGCCCTTCGGCACTGCTCAGATCACAGTGCTGGCTCAGTTCACGCAACAGGAAATCAGAGAGGGGTGTCGCTTCGATGATCATCCGCTGGAAGGCTTCGCCGCCGCGTTTGCGTACCAGGCTGTCGGGGTCCTCGCCTTCCGGCAAGAGGACAAAGCCGATGCTCTTTTGCTCGGGAAGAACTTCGAGGCTGTTCTCCAGTGCTCGCCACGCGGCCTTGCGACCAGCTGCATCACCATCAAAGCAAAACACGACGCGGTCGGCTTGACGGAGAAGCTTTTGCACGTGCATTGGCGTAGTCGCTGTGCCGAGCGTCGCTATCGCGTTGTCGACCCCGTGTTGTGCGAGCGCAATGACGTCCATGTAGCCCTCGACGACGATCACCGTTTCTCGGTCACGTATTGCCGTGCGCGCCTGCGGCAAGCCGAACAACTCGCGGCCTTTTTCGAAGAGGGGGGTTTCGGGCGAGTTCAGATACTTCGGCTCACCCGCGCCAAGGACGCGGCCACCAAAAGCGATCACCTCGCCCTTTTGGCTGATAATCGGAAACATTACCCGGTCACGAAAACGATCGTAGAGGCGGCCTTGCTCGTTCTTGATGACCAGGCCGGCCTGCTGCAGCTCCGGATGGCCATAGTCTTCGAAAGCAGCAGCCAGACCTTGCCCTCCCGCAGGCGCGTAGCCAACGCCGAAGCGGCGGGCTATCTCGCCGCTGACGCCGCGTTCCTTGAGGTAGCGGATTGCGTTTTCCGAGCGCTTGAGTTGTTCGTAGTAGAACTTCGCGGCCTTGCCCATGCTTTCGGCGAGTTGCTGGCGTTGCGGACCGTGCTGCGGTGCGTGCCCTTGATCGTCGGGAAGCTGCAAACCGCAGCGCGCCGCGAGTTCCTTGAGCGCTTCAATGAAGCCGGCCCCGGAGTAGGCCATGATGAAGCCGATGGCGTTGCCGTGCGCGCCGCAGCCGAAGCAGTGGTAGAACTGCTTGCTTGGACTGACGGTGAAAGAGGGTGATTTTTCGCTGTGGAACGGGCAGCAGGCCGCGAAATTGGCACCGGTTTTCTTCAGCGGGACGTAGCTGTCGATCAGGTCGATCAGGTCAACGCGATACAGCAAATCCTGAATGAATGTGTCCGGGATCATCCGGGCTTCCCTCGGACGGGTGGTTGGCGGCCCTGACGGTGGCGTTCAGGCGCCAGCAACAAGGCGCATTTTCACGAGCCGCGAAACCTCGCTCATGTCGGCGCGCCCCGCTAGTCCGGGTCGCAGCTGCGCCATCACCTTGCCCATGTCAGCAGGGCTCGCCGCGCCGGTTTCTGCAATGGCCTGTGCAACTGCTTCGACAATTTCTTCTGTCGACAGGCTCGCTGGCAGGTAGGCGCCGAGGAGTTCGGACTCGAATTGCTCCGCGTCGGCGAGGTCCTTGCGCCCGGCTGCTGCATACTGGGTGATCGAATCCCGGCGTTGCTTGAGCATCTTGCCGATGACAGCGACGATCGCGTCGTCGTCGAGTGTGATGCGCTCGTCGACTTCTCTCTGCTTGATTGCCGCCAGCAGCAGGCGCAAGGTGCTGAGCGTTTTCGCGTCGCGCGCGCGCATCGCTGCCTTGACGTCTTCGTTGATGCGTGTTTTGAGGGTCATCGCCAAGCACCTCCAGGTCTACATAATTGCTGCGCGAAGGCGTTTTTGCGCTCGCCGAATGCGGGCGTTGCAGGAACGCCAAAAGCCGCCCATCTGCAGACAGGCGGCCGTTCAAACGACGCTGACGATCTCTAAAACAGCTTGGGAGGTAGGGTCTGGCTGCGCATGCGCTTGTGATGGCGCTTGACCGCGGCGGCCAGCTTGCGCTTGCGCTCGGCGGTGGGCTTCTCGTAGAACTCGCGCGCTCGCAGTTCGGTCAATAGGCCCGTTTTTTCTACGGTGCGCTTGAAGCGCCGGATGGCAACTTCGAAAGGCTCATTTTCTTTTACACGAATGGCAGGCATAGACTCATCCAAGGTTCAGGTGGGTATGGTACAGCTTAGCCGCGCATTATATACATGCTTGCCGTGCGACGCCAAGCGTCAATTTCGCAATTCAGGATACGCCAGTCTCGCGATGGCTGCTCCGAGGTATCGTTCCTGGATCAGCCCTTCTCGTTTGGCCCCTGTTCTGGCGCCGCTGGTTTTTCGACTTGGGGCCCGGGAGCGATATTCTGCTGGCGGCGGATTCGCACCTCATGGATGCGGCGCCGCGATGCGCGTTCGATTCTTACTTCAAGGCCCTCGAGGACGAGGTGCTCGCCCGCTGTGGGAAGGCGTTCGAGGTGGGTGATCACCCAGAGATTTACCGAGTCATACGGTTTGCCTGCGAGTTCCTGGCCAAAGTGATCTTCCAGGACGCGCAGTTCCGTTATGCCATCGACCAACAGCTCGCTGCCGTTCGGCTTTCCGACGAGCGTCTGATCTGCTTGCGAAGCTTCCGTGTCGTCATGAATTTCGCCGACCAGTTCCTCGAGGATGTCCTCCAGCGTGAAGATACCAAGCAGGCCGCCAAACTCGTTGACAACCACCATCAGGCGCTCCTTGTCTGCTTTCAGTATCCTCAGCAGGCTGTCTACCGGCTGGTTCGGCGGTACGAACAGCGGCTCTCTGCCAGCTTCCTTGAGGGGTTTGTCGAGATTGCCTTGGGCCACCTCGCCAAGGACGCTCTGCAGAGTGATCACCTGGTTGATCTCGTCCGGGTCGCCTGAGTGAAGAGGGATCCGGTAGTGCGAGCTGGCGATGATCTCGTCCAGGGCGTCGCGAATAGAGCGGTTGCCGTCGAGCGAAAAGATCTGGTGGCGGTGCACCATGATGTCGCTGGCGCGTAGCGTGCTGAAATCGAAGATTCGCCGGATCATCATATGCTCGCCTGCCTCGATCGATCCTTCCCGGGTGCCATGGGCGGCTAGGGCGATCAGCTCTGATTCGGTGATGCTTGGATCCTTTGGCGGGCTGCTGAGACTGTCGCATCCATTCGATCAGTCTTTCCATTGCCCAGACCAGCGGGAAGAGCAGTTTGCCAAGAATCTCCAGTGGCGTTGCTGCCAGCAAGGCGACGACTATGGCGTAGCGTGTGGCATAAGTCTTCGGCGTGATCTCGCCAAACACCAGGAGCAACAGGGTGATGACCCCGACGGCGAGGCCGGGGCCGAGGTGGCCGAAATGCTCGGTGGCCACCACTGTGGCCAGGGTCGCGGCGCCCGTGTTTACCAGATTATTGCCGATCAGGATGATGACCAGCGTCCGATTCAGGTTGCTCTTCATGCGATGCAGCGCCCTGGCACCTCGCCGTCCTTCGGCAAGCAGCGACTCGGTGCGTGCCCTGGAGAGTGTGGTGAGGGCGGTTTCGGAACCCGAGAAGAAGGCCGACAGGGTGAGCATGATCAGCAGCAGAAACGCTTCAAACACGGTGAGATGGCTCCCAGAGTTGGCGCGCCCGGCTCGCGATATCCAGAGGCCGGGGTAAGGACTTCCCGGCGTTGATACACTACTTGCAAGGCCGGTGCAATATTGCCGGCTTGAGGCACTGGCCGGATGTTCGGGGCGGTGGATGTGGTGCGCCCGTGTCTGCCGAAGCTGTTGCGCTGTCGAGCTGCGTGCCTTTACCAGGCCGCAAGCTCGTCGACGTTCGCTAATTCTGGCCGCGAAGGCCTTGGCAGCAAAGCGCTAGCTGCGGTGAACGGGCGAGCGGCACCCGGGCTTTCCTCTGCGGCTGTGTCAGCCACGCTAGCGGTCTGCGGGCCAGCTTTGGCGGGTCACGCGCCGTGGGCGCCGCAGTTTGACTTTGGCATCAAACTCGCTGATAATCGCGGGTCGTGCGCAGCTGCGGGCAAGTTCGCATTTGGGCGAAGCAGCTACGGGCGCTTATGCCGCCGCTGAATTGCCGGTGTGGCCGTCAGGAAGCTTGCTGCCGTGGTTTTGTCCGCTCTGGCATCGTGCGCTTTCAAGGGGTTCCGAAGGCGGCATGCAATTTTTCTCGAGGAGTGAAGAATGGATCCAGCACTTTGGATAGAGCTGGCGGTTTTTGTCGTCCTGCTGGTGTTTTCGGGTTTCTTCTCGAGCACCGAAACCGCGCTGTTTTCTCTGAGTTCTTTCCACCTTGATCAGATGCGCAAGGCCAAGAACCCGCGCATCGATCTCATCGAGCGTTTGCGCAGCGAGCCACGCCGGCTGATTGTCACCATTCTGATTGGCAACGAATTTGTCAATGTCGCCGCTTCGGTGATCTCTGCCGCAGTGATCATCAAGCTGTTCGGCGCCGAGAACGACATGCTCAATCTCCTGGTCATGGTGCCGATCCTGCTGCTGTTTGGCGAGATCACCCCCAAGGTCCTGGCGATTCGCAACAACATGGCGTTTGCCAGCTTCCAGGCACGCCCAATCCATCTGTTTGCGCGTCTGATCACCCCGCTGCGCGAAGTGATCCGCCATGTAGCCGAGTTTTTCATCACGCTCATCGTCGGTAAGCAGCGCTCGCAGGGCAATCTGGTTACGGAAGACATGATCCGTACCCTGGTGACCGACGCCGTTGGTGAAGGCGCTCTCGACAGCCAGGAAGCGCGCTACATCGAGAAAATCTTCGACTTCGGCAACAAGTCGCTGCGCGACATCATGCGTCCGCGCTCGGACATCGAATTTTTGTCGGCGGATCTTTCGGTGCCCGAGCTGATTACAGAGATCAAGGCTACCCGTCAGTCACGCTATCCCATTTATCGCGAGCGGCGGGATACCATCCTCGGCATCTTGCACACGCGTGACTTGCTCGGTGTCGACCTCGGCAGGCTGGAGCGCGACCCGCATGCTTTTCGCAAGCTCCTGCGGCAGCCGAACTTCTTCCCTGAGTCCAAGCCGGCGGTCGAGCTGTTCCATACCTTCCGCCAGCGCAAACTCTCGTTCGCGCTGATCGTCGACGAGTACGGCGGTGTCACCGGTCTGGTGACCATGGAGGATTTGTTGGAGTGCGTCTTCGGTGAGATTGCCAGCCCATCGGATAGCGAGGCACCCGACCGGCACATGGTCAGCGAATTCGACGATGGCCGCCGCCTGATCGACGCCGGTATGTCTCTGGAGGAGTTCAACCGCACTTTCGGTGTGACTATCGACTGTGAAGACGCCGAGACAATCGCCGGTGCTTTGCTCGAAGCTTTCGGCGAACTGCCGGCGACGGGCGCGTCGATTGTTCTCTGCGGCATGAAGCTGACGGTCGAGAGCGTCGAATTCAATCGCATCAGCCGGGTGCTGATCGAGCCGCCGGCAGTGGCGTCGACGGCTGGCGCGGTTGATAGCACTGAGGTGGGGGCCGCGGTCGAAACCGCCGGGACCAGTGGCGGGGAGCCCGGCGACCAAGCCGCGGCAAGGGATGCGAACAGCGGCCCAGTCGAGCCGCCGAAGAAAGCGGAGGGCGTCTAAATGTCCGATATCTGGCTCACTGTTCTGTTCATGTTCGCCTGCCTGATCGCGGAGGCATTTTTTTCCGGCTCGGAACTCGGCATCGTCAGCGCCGACCGCATGAAGCTTCGTCACGATGCGGCTAAGGGCTCACGGGGTGCACGCCTGGCTCTCGATATGCTCGAGAAGCGGCCCGAATGGTTGCTGTCGACGACCCTGGTCGGGACCAATATCGCCGTTGTCGCCAACTCGACGATCACCACGGCGATGATGATCTCCTTGTTTGGCGACGCCGGCGGTTGGATGGCGGTGCTCGTTGTCGCGCCCTTGATCTGGGTATTTGGAGAAATCGTCCCGAAGAGCATTTTTCAGCAGCGCGCCGATGTCATGGCACCGTATCTGATCTACGTGCTGCACTTCTTCTCAATTCTCTTTTCGCCGATCCTGATCTTCTTCGTGACGCTGTCGAAGTTCCTTTCCCGGCTCGCTGGCGGCGCGGAGGAACAAAACCCCTTTACCCTGCGCCAGCAGATTCAGAGCATGGTGCAGATGCCACCGCACGAAGGGGGCGACATCCAGCTGATCGAAAAGAACATGATTCGGCGCATGTTCAATTTCTCGGAGACCACCGTTTCGAAGGTGATGGTGCCCTTGATTGACGTGGACGCGGTCGAGAAGACCTGTACCGTTGCCGAGGCGATTCGCCTGGCTGTGGCCGGCTCGCACATTCGCTTGCCGGTCTTCGACGGGCGTATCGACCGCGTCGTCGGAGTGCTCAACACGATGGATTTGCTGGGCGTGGACGGGTCCGCGTCGATCGAGTCTTACATCAGCCCGACGCAATACGTTCCGGGTAGCAAGAGTGCCGAGTCGATGCTCGTCGAGCTGCGCAAGGATGGCGATGCGATGGCCGTGGTGATGGACGAGTTCGGCGGTGCCGAGGGGATAATCACCATTGAGGACATCATTGAGGAAGTGATGGAGGATATGCAGGACGAGTATGATCGCCAGGAGAAGCCGGCGGAGTGGTTGAAGAAGCTTGGCCACCATGACTACCTGGTCAGCGCCCGGGCCGATCCGGCAATGCTCAATGAAAAGCTGGGGCTGAAGCTGCCGGAGGGCGACTACGATACCTTGTCCGGTCTTCTCCTCGAACATGCGCGCGAAATCCCGAAGGTGGGAACGGTCATCGAAGTGGCGGGTATCAAGTTTACCGTCCAGCGGGCGACGCCACAGGTTGTCCAGGAAGTGCAGATCCTCTGGTAGACCGGGCCAGCCAGCTGGGTGTGGCCCACTGCGCGGGACCATGGGCTGGAAGGCCTCTGCCCGCAGGCGTTCTGGTGATGCTGCTGCGGGTGGCGAGCTACTTGCCTTGATCGCTGACTTCGTCGAGCGGCGTCACGGTGACCGCGACGTCCGGTTCGTGGGCGTCGCCGCCGAGAATCACTCCCCGCAGCGGTGAAACGTCGGCAAAGTCGCGCCCCCAGGCCAGCGTGATGTGCTGGGTGTCTGGCAGGAGGTTGTTGGTCGGGTCGAAGTCGACCCAGCGGCCACCTTCGAGTTCCGGGCAGTACACCGACACCCAGGCGTGTGACGCGTCGGCGCCGACCATCCGTGGTTGGCCAGCTGGCGGGTGGGTGAGCAGGTAACCGCTGACATAGCGCGCCGCCAGGCCCTGTGAGCGCAGGCAGGCCAGCATCAGGTGCGCGAAGTCCTGGCAGACGCCGCGTTTGTCGGCCAGCACCTGCAGTACGGGGGTGGCGATCGTGGTCGCTTCCGGGTCGAACTCCAGATCCTCGTAGATGCAGCTCATCAGTGCCTGAACGGCCTCGAGTAGCGGCCGTTGCGGCGAGAAGCATTTGCTGGCGTAACTCAGGAACTCGTGCTTTACGCGCACGTGCGGCGATTCGAACTGGAAACGGCTGGCGTCGACGAGAACCGGACGCGAGCCATAGGCCAGTGCTTCGCGTACCCTTTCCCAAGCTGGCGAGGACGTCAGGAAACCAGGCCTCTGCCCCGCAGCACCACGAACGGCTTGGCGAGCGGCGTATGGTGCGTCGGCAAGCCGCGTCGACTGTGGGTCAAGCGGCAGGTGCGGCAGCACTTCGATGGTGCTCTGAGCGCGAACGGTGAGGCTGTCGTGCGGAAATTCGATCGCCAGTTCCCGGATCGGATTGCCAAAGCTGTCGTGCCGCTGGCGGCTTGCGCTGACCTCGGGAGCGACCGTGATCTGATGGCTCAGGCAGCGCTGCCAATGGCAATCGCGCGGCGTCAGATGCAGCATCTGGCGCGACAATGAAACCGGGCTCTCGTAGCGGTAGATCGTTTCGTGAACGACGTGATAGCGGCTGGCAGGCAGGTTCGCGGGGGTCATGAGGTGAGTGTGTAGTGACTGACGTCGCTGACGTGGCTGAAATAGCGCATCGCCAGGCGGTCGGAAAGTGCTGCCGCGGCAGTGGCCGCCTGCTCGAGAATCGTCGCCAGTTGCAGGCAGGGGTTGCAAGCGCGGCAATCGCCGAAGCTTTGTCCCTCGAAAAGGCCGAGGTCGAAGGCTTGCAGTCGTTCCTGCGCTTGCCGCAGGGTTTCGTCGCGCGGGCCACCGAGCAGGCGGGCCTGCTGGTCCAGGTAACGGAGCAGGATCTGCAGTTGGAAGGCAACCGAGTGCGGGTTGGCGTCGTCGAAGACGACCAGGTCGAGCGTCGGTAGCAACTCCGGTTGCGTCATGTAAGACGAACGGTAGGTAATGATGCTGTCGGTGAACTCCAGCAACCACTCCAGGCCGCCGGGAGCGCGGGTTGATTCCAGGCGCAGGAACTGCGCGCAGGCTTTGGCGAGGAAGATGAGTCGCTCGATGCGCCGGCCGATGATCAGTAGGCGCCAGCCGTCGTCACGCGTCATGTTGTCCATCGCAAAGCCAGCCAGGGAGGACGAGGCGAGCAGGACCTGGTCGAGAAAAGCAAGCGCGTCGCCAAGTTCCTCGGCTAGCGCTTCGCTGCTGCGCAGCCGGCTGTAGGCCTGCAACTGGTGTTGCAGGCGATTCAGGGCATGCCAGTTATCGAGCGAGAAGCGTTCGCGCACCTGTGCGGCAACCCACAGCAGGCGGCGTAGGTCGCCGGCCAGCCCGGCGCCCCATTCCTTGCCGCAAATCGCAGTCAGCATCAGCGCCTCACGCTGCACCCGCGAGGCGGGGACCTTGGCCCCGGCGTTGCTCTCCGGGTCGGCTTCGGCGACGGGCAGGAGCTTCAGCGCCAGGCACAGGTCGAGCGCTGAACTCAGCGCCGGGGCGGCGTCGTCGCCCGCGTCCACCAGTCGCGCGAGCGCGACGCGCAACAGGCGGGCCGTCTTGTCGCAGCGCTCGGAGTAACGGCCGAACCAGTAGAGATTTTCGACGACTCGCGACGAAAGCTTGAGGCCGCCGCGTACCAGATCGGCTTTGCCGACGGAGTGCTTGAGCAGGCTGAAGGTGTTGACCGCGGCATTGGTGAGCACCCAGGTATCCTTGCTCGATCCACCGCGCTGCATCGAGATGGTGCGCGCGTTCGCTTTTGCCGATACGCGCGTCAGTCCGCCCGGCATCACCACGTGACCAGAGGGCGTGGCGGCGACGTAGACGCGCAGGCCAACGCCGCGCGGCAGCAGGCGTCGTTTGTGGTCCGGGCTCCAGCTTGGCGCCTGCGAGTAATTAACCAGCTCCTGCGCAACGTAGGCCTGCGGCCGCGCGCGAAGACGGGCAATCATTTCGTCGCGGCTGCCAGCGGTCAACTCGTTGCCGAAGAGCGGGTCGAACGTCTGCGAGGGGTAGGCGCCCTTGATGACCAGATGCTCAAGGTTGGCGATGGTATAGTCGAGCGCCTCCTGCTCGCCGCACCACCAGGTGGCTACGGAAGGCATTGCCAGTGGCTCACCAAGCAGCTTTTTACAGGCGCCGGGCAGGAAACCGGGTAGGGCAGCGGACTCGAGGAGGCCGCTGCCGAGGGCGTTGGCGACCAGCACATTGCCAGCGCGCACTGCCTGCAGGAGGCCGGGAATGCCCAGCGCCGAGTCGCCGCGCAGCTCAAGCGGGTCGCAGTAGTCGTCGTCGAGCCGGCGCATGATGGCGTGCACACGGCGCAAGCCGTTGAGTGTCTTCAGGTAGACGCATTCGCCACGCACCGTCAGGTCCTGCCCTTCGACCAGTGGAAAAGCGAGATAGCGCGCGAGGTAGGTGTGCTCGAAATAGGTTTCGTTGTAGGGGCCTGGCGTCAACAGCACGATCAGTGGCGGCTCGTCGCCGTGCGGTGCCCAATGCGCCAGGGCTTGCTGAAATTTGCGGAAGAACGAAGCCAGGTGCTGGACGTGCAGGTCGCGGAACTGTTCTGGAAAGAGGCGGCCAATGATGGTCCGGTTTTCGAGCGCATAGCCCGCGCCGGATGGCGTCTGGGTGCGGTCTGCGATGACCCACCAGCGGCCATCCGGCGAACGCGCAAGATCGGCGGCGTAGAGGTGCAGGTAGGTGTCGCCGAGTGGTTTGATGTCCTGACATGGCCAGAGATAATTGTTGTGCCCGTAGATCAGTGCCGCTGGCACGATGCCGTCCCTGAGCAATGTCTGTTCGCCGTAAAGGTCGCGCAGCACGGCGTTGAGCAGGCGCGCACGTTGCTGCACAGCGCTGGCTATCGCCTGCCACTCGTCGGGGCAGAGAATCAGCGGCAGAGGATCAAGTTCCCACGGCCGGTCTGCGCCTTCGGGATCCGCATAGACGTTGTAGGTGACGCCGTTTTCGAGGATGCGCCGGCGCACGTAGTCGAGGCGGTGACGCATCTGTTCGGGCGTCGCCGCCTCCAGGTGCGCAAAGAATGGCTGCCAGGCGCGGCGGATGCTGCCATCTTCGGCAAGCATTTCGTCGAAGCGATCAGGCGTCTGCGGATAGGTCGACAGCAAGGATCTTGGCATCAAGCAAACAGGCCCGGGAGTTAGCCCGGGCCGACCGGTTTCAGGAACGCCGCAAGTCTAGCGTAAACGGGAAGCCGGCATTGTCCGGCAGCGGTGCTACGTCAATCTCTCCGGGGGAGTGGCCGAAGGGCGTGAATCGCGCCAGACGGCGGCCTTCGGCCTCGTTGGCGTTAACCGGGTAGCGGTCGGGGTTGCGACCGCCGGGGTGCTCGACGTGATACTGGCAGCCAGCGAGCGAGCGCTTCATCCAGGTGTCGACCAGGTCGAAAACCAGCGGCGCATGTACGCCGATCGTCGGATGCAGGGCGGATGGTGGGTTCCAGGCGCGGTAGCGGACGCCGGCAACGAATTCGCCGACTTTGCCGGTCGAGCGCAGCGGCACGCGGCGGCCGTTGCAGGTGAGCACGTAGCGTTCGGCTGCCATACCGCTCAGCTTGACCTGCAGACGCTCGAGCGACGAGTCGACGTAACGCGCAGTGCCGCCGACCGAGCCTTGTTCTCCCATCACGTTCCAGGGCTCGAGCGCATGGCGCAGCTCCAGTTCCATGCCCAGCACCGAAATGCTGCCATGTACCGGGAAACGAAACTCGAAATGGGGGGCAAACCACGCGCTGTCGAGTGCGTAGCCGGTGCCGCGCAGGTCGCTGATCACATCGTCGAAGTCCTGCTTCACGAAGTGCGGCAGCAGGAAACGGTCGTGTAGCTCGGTTCCCCAGCGGACCAGCCGCTCGGGCGCATAGGGCGTGCGCCAGAAGTGTGCGATCAGTGCGCGCAGGAGCAGCTGCTGAGCGAGCGACATGCGTGCGTGCGGCGGCATTTCGAAGGCCCGCATTTCGAGCAGCCCGAGGCGGCCGGTGGCGCCGTCCGGAGAGTACAGTTTGTCGATACAGAACTCGGCACGGTGGGTGTTGCCGGTCGCGTCGATGAGCAAATTGCGCAGCGCGCGGTCGATCACCCAGGGCGCAATGCCTTCGGCAAGCTCGGCAGCCTCGGCCGTCGCCCTGGAAAGCTCGCTGAAGGCGATTTCCAACTCGTACACTGAATCGTTACGGGCTTCGTCGACGCGCGGCGACTGGCTGGTCGGGCCGATAAACAGACCCGAGAAGAGGTAGGAAAGCGACGGATGGTTGTGCCAGTAGCTGATCAGGCTGCGCAGCAGGTCGGGTCGGCGCAGGAAGGGGGAGTCCTGTGTCGTCGCACCGCCGAAGACGAAGTGGTTGCCACCGCCGGTACCCGTGTGGCGACCGTCGAGCATGAACTTCTCGGTGCACAGACGCGACAGGTGCGCCGCCTCGTAGAGGTGAGTCGTGCGCGCGACGAGTTCGTCCCAGCTTGCCGACGGCTGGATGTTGACTTCGATTACGCCCGGGTCGGGAGTGACCCGGAAGTTGGTCAGTCGTGGATCGGACGGTGGCTCGTAGCCTTCGACGATCACCGGCGCAGCGAGCGCTTCGGCGGTGGCTTCGACAGCGGTGATCAGTTCGAGGTAGTCCTCGAGCGTTTCGGTTGGCGGCATGAAGATGTAGAGCACGCCCTTGCGGGCCTGTGCCGAAAGCGAGGTACGGGTGACCAGGCTTGCCGATTCGCCGGCGCGCGGCGGGCTTTCATTGCCATCACCGGCGCCGTGGGCAAGGGCTTCATCGACACGTTCCAGGGCCTTCTCGGCGAAGTGTTCGCCGCTCACTGCCGCGCTGACGGCAGGCAAGCCCAGACTGCGGCTGATGGCGAACTGCGCGTGCATCTCGCTGTGTGCGGGCAGCGCCGGGAAGGCCTGCGTCGGGTCGGGCGCGTGCACGTAAGGATAGTCGGCTTTGGCTACCCAGGGCTGCGAGTCGAGCGGCAAGCGATAGCCGACCGGCGAATCGCCCGGGACCAGGTAGCAGCGGCCGCCGCGCAGATACCACGGTCCGCTTTGCCAGCCGCCTTGTGCGCGCGCCTGCAGCGGCAGCACATGGCCGACCACCGCATCGAGGCCCTGGCGAAAGACCTTGGCCAGCCGCTCACGTTCCAGCGGGTCATCGAGGCGGGATGCGAAGGGGTCGACGTTGACCGGCAGGCGATCTTCTCGCCACAGGTGATAGTAAACATCCTCGTAGGCTGCGAATACGTACTTCGGGTCGATGGCCAGGTGCTCCGCGAGTCTTCGCAGGAAGCGCCCGGCCAGTTGAGCGTCGGCACCATAGTCGCGGCTCTCGTCGGCGTAGAGTGCCGGATTGTTCCACATTACTTGGCCGTCGCGGCGCCAGAAGCAATTCAGCGACCAGCGCGGCAGCTGTTCTCCCGGATACCACTTGCCCTGGCCAAAATGTGGCAGTCCTTGCGGCGCATATTTGTCGCGCAAGCGGTGAAAGATTTCCGCTGCGCGCGCGCGTTTCGTCGGGCCGAGCGCTTCGGTGTTCCATTCGCCGCCGTCGTGGTCGTCGATGGAGACGAAAGTGGGTTCGCCACCCATCGTCAGACGCACGTCATCGCTGACGAGGTCGGCATCGATCTGGTGGCCGAGGGCCTCGATCGTCTGCCACTGCTCGTCGCTGTACGGGCGAGTCACTCTTGGCGCTTCCCAGACACGCTCGACCTGCATGTGGTGCTCGAACTGGCATTCGCATTTCTCGGTCAAGCCGGTAATCGGCGACGCCGACGATGGCTGCGGCGAACAGGCGAGCGGGATGTGCCCCTCGCCGGCGAACAAGCCCGAGGTCGGGTCGAGGCCAATCCAGCCTGCTCCGGGCAGGTACACTTCACACCAGGCGTGCAGGTCGGTGAAGTCGTGATCGGTTCCTGAAGGCCCGTCGAGTGACTTCACGTCAGGTACCAGCTGGATCAGATAGCCTGAAACGAAGCGCGCCGCCAGGCCGAGATTGCGCAGTACCTGCACCAGCAACCAGGCCGAGTCACGACACGAGCCGAGCGCCAGCGTCAGTGTTTCCTCCGGCGTCTGCACGCCGGGTTCGAGGCGAATGACGTAAGCGACCTTGTGCTGCACCCGCTGGTTGAGATCGACCAGAAAGTCGACGCTGGCGCGCGCTTCGCGGGGAATCGTTGCCAGGAACTCAGTCAGTAGCGGGGTCCGCGGCAAGGGGGTCAGATAGGGCTCGAGCTCTTCTCGCTGCCAGGCCTCGTATGCAAATGGAAAGCTCGTCGCGTAGGGCTCGGGAAAGAAGTCGAAGGGATTGATCACCGACATCTCGGCCACCAGATCGACTTCAACGCGAAATTCGCGGGTCTTCTCGGGGAATACCAGGCGCGCCAGGTAGTTGGCCTGCGGATCCTGCTGCCAGTTGATGAAGTGTTGTGCGGGCGTAATTTTCAGCGAATAGCTCAGAATTGGCGTGCGCGAATGCGGTGCTGGCCGCAAGCGGACGACTTGCGGTGCGAGGCTGATCGGCCGATCGTAGCGATAGTGCGTGACATGGTTGAGGGCAACATGGATGGACACGGTTAACTCCTGGGGGAAGGCGAAGAGGGTTGTTGGCAAAGCATACGCCAGGCTGCGCAGATCGCGGGGGTGATCACCGCGGTGCGCGCAGGCCATGCAGCAGCAGGACGGCTGTGGGCAAGAAAGAGTCGCATCGTCAGAGCTGCAACTGTTTCAGCAAATCGGCCTCGAGTTTCACACGACAGGCACTTTCCTCGAGATGGCCGCCACTGATCAGGAAGGTGTCTTCGACGCGTTCGCCAAGGGTGACGATCTTGGCTGTGTGCAGATTGGCGCGATGTGCCGCCAGCTGCGTGGCGATGGTGAACAGGAGGCCGGGGCGATCCGCTGCGACGACGGTCAGCACGAACATCTTTCCGGTTTCATCGGCTTCGAGGCTTACCAGGGGCTGGATGCTGACCAGTGGCTGCAAGGGAAAATGTCTCACTTGGCGCGAAACGCGCCCGCTCGCAGGTGCCTCGCCAGCCGAGTGCCGAGACAGACGTTGGCTCAGTTCGTGCTCGATGTAACTGATCATCTCACGCTCGCTGTGGCGATTGGTGACGTCGAGCAGGACGAAGGTATCGAGGGCATAGCCATCGCTGGTGGTGTGGATCTTGGCGTCGACGATGCTGTAATCGGCGCTGCTGAAGAAACCGACTATGCGCACAAACAAGTCGGCTTGATCGTGCGCGTAGACCATGACTTCGAGTCCTGTGGCGAGGGGGCTGAGGCGTGCCTTGACCAGGGGCGTGTCGGTCTTGCGGCGGTCGTGCAGCACGCGAGCATGCCAGGCGATCTCCTCGGCTGATTGGCGCAGGAAATAGACCGTATCGACCTGCTCCCACAAGCGTTCATGGATGGTTTCGGGAAGCGCCAGAAAGCGCATTACGCGCCTTGCTTCCTCTTGCCGCTGGGCGATGACTCCCGCGGGCATGGGCGGTGCTTCACTCGACCGCAGATGTCGCCGGGTGGCGGTGAACAGCTGTTCGAGCAGCTGTCCTTTCCATGCATTCCACACCTTCGGACTGGTACCGCGGATGTCGGCAACGGTCAGCAGGTAAAGGGCCACCAGATGTCTCTCATCACCGATGATTTCGGCAAACCTGGCTATGACTGTGGGGTCTGAGATATCCTCTTTCTGGGCACTTCTGGACATCAACAGGTGCTGGCGAACCAGCCACACGACCAGTTCGCTTTCGTCCGCCGCGAGGTCGTGGTCTGCGCAGAACTGGGCAGCGTCGATCGCGCCGAGTTCCGAGTGGTCGCCGCCACGACCCTTGCCGATGTCGTGAAAGAGGGCCGCGATGTACAGTACCCAGGGATTGCCGAAGTCACTGATCAGGCGGCTGCAGAGCGGGTACTCATGCGCAAATTCCTCGATCGCGAAACGGCGCAAGCGGCGCAGCACCTGCAGGATATGCTGATCAACCGTGTAGACGTGAAACAGGTCGTGCTGCATTTGCCCGACGACACGTCCGAAATTGGGCAGATAGCGACCCAGGACGCCGAGCTGGTTCATGCGCCGAAGGGCCTGGGTCAGGCGATTTCCGTAGGTGAATAGCTCCAGAAAATGCCTGCGGTTGGTCGGGTTGCGGCGGAAGTCGTCATCGATCAGGGTGCGGGCACGCCACAGGGCGCGCTGCGCACGGGCGGTCATGCCGTGTAGGCCCGCATGCTGCTGGAGTAACAGGAAGGCCTCGAGGATGGCCCCCGGGGTCACGTCGAAGACGTCTTCGTGCACCACGTCGAGGAGCTCGTGCGCATTCTGGAAACGTTCGTTGATCGGCTGTGGTGGCTCCTCCCGGGGAGGTACCAGTGCCGTACCGATGTTCTGCAGCAGAATGGCGTTGATCTGCAGGACCGCTTTCGCGCGCCGGTAGTAGCGCTGCATCAGCTGTTCGCTGGCACGTTGGGTGGCGGTGGCGGTAATGCCGAGTTGTTCAGCCAGAGCCGTCTGGTACTCGAAGAGCAGGCGATCTTCGCGCCGTCCGGCCAGTAGGTGCAGGCGTGTGCGCAAGTCGCGCAGGAAGGCCTCGCTGCTCTCCAGCAGTTGTTTCTCATCAATGGTGATGAAGCCTCGCCGTTCGAGATCTTTCCAGCAGTTGCCATAGCCCGCTGCCTGTGTGGTCCACAGAATCAGCTGCAAATCGCGCAGCCCGCCGGGGCCTTCCTTGCAGTTTGCTTCCAGGCTGTAGGGCGTTTCGCCGAAGCGTTGGTGGCGGTCCTCCTGCTCGATGCGCTTGGTCTGGAAGAAGTTTTTTGCGTCCAGTGCGGCTTTGATGCGCACCGAAAAGCCTGCGAAGAGTGACGCGCTGCCAGCCAGCAGGCGGGCTTCGATCATCGATGTCTGGACGGTAATATTGCCGCTGGCCTGCTCGAGGCACTCCTCGATGGTGCGCACGCTGTGGCCAATTTCCAGTCCGATGTCCCAGAACAGGCACACCAGGCCTTCGAGTTGCGCGGTCAAGGCGTCGTCTGCCTGCTCCGGAAGAAGAATCAGGAGATCGACATCGGAGGCCGGGTACAACTCGCCGCGTCCATAACCGCCGACGGCCAGCACAGCGAGCGAGGCAGGTAAGTTCACCGCCTGGCAGAGGTCGCAGAGCGTGTCGTCGATCAGCCGGCAGCGTTCATGGAGCAGAGCGAGAGCGTTCCCGGTCGTGAGAAATCGCTCGCAGATCGCTCTTTGACCCTCCTGCAGGCGATTCCGGAAGCTGCTGATCAGCCTGTTTCGCGCTGCGCGTTCGGCGCTCATGGTCTGTCGCCCATCGCTGCGGGTGAGCCGCGGTGTAACAGGAATCCTGGCAGCAACGGCCAGACAAGCAATGCCCGGCGTGCAAGCCAGGGGAGAAGCATCGGAATGGTCATCTCGTCTTTCGCTGATCGGGGAAAGCCCTTTCGGGTAGCGGGCCATTGCTGTCGGTCTGGCCCAACTCGGGTGCGGCCCGTCAGGGGTAAGCAAAAGTCGCGCCAGTAACGCTGGCGAGCACCGCCGCCGCCTTCGCTCTTGGTCAGCGGCCGTGCTCCGCAGGGCTGGGTCGCTGGCGGCAAACGTTTCTTCTTGGCGGAACTACGCTACACTTGGCGACAAGGTTTGTCCGCGGGCCGAGGCGCTGGCGCGCTTCGATCCGCTGCTCGCACAGGCTTGGGGCGGTAGTGGCGATAGAATGGGGCGTGTGCTTGTCAGGCGCCGGCGTGCAATTCCCCGGAGAGGCAGTCAGCGTGGCGACCGGCGCTGCAGCAGCCGCGGAATGTGCCAATTGAGTGCAGGGCGAATGGGGTGAAGGCGCCTTGGTGTTGGGTCCTGGCAAAGGCGAGCAAGAGGTGCTGGCCGGCGGATTGTCCGCCACCTGCAAGTCGTGATGTCGAGTATCTGAAGGGGAGTTGAGTGATGAGCAGCGAACGTAAGGCGACTTTGACCATTACCGGAGAAGGTCCGGTGGAATTTCCGATTCTGACGCCGACACACGGCAACGAGTGCGTGGATATTCGCGCGCTCGGCGGCAACACCGATCGCTTCGGGTATGACTCCGGCTTCGAGTCGACCGCCAGCTGTAAATCGAGCATTACCTACGTCGATGGTGCGAAGGGTGAACTTCTCTATCGAGGCTATCCGATTGAGCAACTGACCGAGCGCTGCGACTTTCTTGAAGTGGCGTATTTGCTGAAGAATGGCGAACTGCCGAATGTGGCGCAAAAGCTGAGCTTCGCGGAAACCATCAAGAGGAACACGCCGGTGCATGGCCAGATGGTGAATTTCTACCATGGCTTTCGCCGCGATGCGCACACCATGCCGGTGATGGTTGGCGTGGTTGGCGCGCTGTCCGCGTTCCATCGTGAAGCGGCAGACTTTTCCGATGTCGAGCAGCGCAGCCTGACCATTCATCGCATCATTGCCAAAATGCCGACGCTGGCAGCGATGGCTTACAAGTACACCATGGGTCATCCGCCGGTACATCCGCGTAATGACCTCGATTATGCGGCCAACTTCGTGCACATGATGTTCGCGAATCCGGCCGAGAAATTCGAGCTAAACCCGGTGCTGATGCGGGCCTTTGACCGACTGTTGATCCTGCATGCCGATCATGCTCAGGACGCTTCAACCTCGACGGTGCGCATGGCGGGTTCGTCCGGGGCCAACCCCTTCGCCTGCATTTCTGCGGCGATAGCTTGCCTGTCGGGTCGCGAGCACGGCGGCGCCAGCGAAGCCTGTTTGGCGATGCTCCAGGAAGTCGGCGATGTGCGGAAAGTTGCGGCGATGATCAGCCGCTCCAGGATCGAGAGCGATCACTCCAAAGTGACCGGCTTTGGTCTTTACGTTTACCGCAACTTCGATCCGCGCGCAAAGCTGATGCGCCGATTGTGTACCGAAGTGCTGACCGAGCTGCGCCTGGAGAATGATCCGCTGTTCAAGTTGGCGATAGAACTCGACAGGATCGCACTTGAAGACCCGTACTTCGTCGAGAACAAGCTCTACCCGAACGTCGATTTCTATTCGGGTATTCTGCAGAAAGCACTGGGTCTGCCCGCTTCGATGTTTGGCTGCATCGTTGCCGTGGCACGCACGGCGGGCTGGATGGCGCAATGGGAAGAAATGCGCGCCGACCCCGAATACAAGATCGCCCGCCCGCGGCAGCTCTATATCGGCCCCGCACGGCGCGATGTCCCTGTCGCTTCGGCGCGTGGGTCTGAGCGCATACCCGCGTAGCAGGCAGCAGCTGTCCGGCGGGTTACAGCGGCCGCGTGACCGACAAGGCGCCGCGGATCTCGCCGGCGACATAGCCGGTCGCCTGGTCGTGCGGGTAATCCTTGGCCAGCGCTGCCTTGAGTTCGGGCGATAGCGAATCGGCCGGCCCGTGGCAGGTCTGGCAGACCTCGACGACCGGCAGTGCTTTCATGTAGCGGAAACTGCGTTGCCCACCACTGGCGACGACGATCTCGCCAACTTCCAGCTCTTGAGGCTGCGCACCGTTGGCGACCAAAATGTTGAATTCGGCCAGCTGTCGCGCTTCCCAGGCGTCAGGCGTGCCGGTCGTCGCGTTGCGAGTCTTCAGGCTGACACGGTGGATCGCCCAGCCGGTGTGCTGTTGCATCTCCCGCAGCAGTTGCGGCGCTTTTTCCTTGCAGACCGCTATGGCAGCGACGGGACCCTGTTCCTGCACGGCCGTCTGCATCGCCTGCACCACTTTTGGCAAGATTGGCAGCGCGGTTTTTCGCGTTTCGCTCATTAGTGCGGCGGTATCCTGCGCGTGCACGACCTGTGTGGCGGAGGTGAGCGAAAGAGCGAGAATAAGGGCTGTGGATTTCTTCATGATGGCTCCCGATAGTGTATAAGAGGTAGCTAATATAACATGACAAGGCCTCGCCGGGGACGTGCGCTCCTGCCTGGCGGCGCGATCATCCTGTGCGTTGCAGGCCTTCGCCCGCCTTCACGCCGCTGGGCGTGTAAGCCCCGGGCCGGGGCTGTCATGCACCGTCGCGGTGCTTCGCAGGGCGTTTTGCGCACCATTCGTAGGCGCCGTTGCCTGTTCGTCGCATGGCGCTCTCCCACTTGAAGCTTGTTTAGCTTATGGCACGGTTTCTGCTTAATACTGCTTAATCCACTCTGTCGGTGAGCCTCATGAATGTAGACTTCTATAACGAGATGTACGATTCTGCCGGCGGCTTGCGACCCCATTACGAGGGTTTTGCGGCCTGGCTGGCAGCGACCTCGCCTGAGCGTCTGGCGAGCAAGCAGGCCGAGGCCGATAGCGCCTTTCACCGCCTTGGCATTACCTTTGCCGTCTATGGAGAAAAGGCCGGCACCGAGCGCCTGATCCCCTTCGACATCATCCCGCGCATCATCCCGGCGAGTGAGTGGACGGTGATGGAAGCGGGCTTGCGGCAGAGAGTGAAGGCGCTTAATGCCTTTGTGCACGACATCTACCATGATCAGGAAATTCTCGGCGCCGGACACATTCCGTACGATCAGGTGCGCAACAACGCGCAGTTCCGGCGCGAGATGATCGGCGTCGACCTGCCGGCCGGGATTTACGCTCATATCGCGGGCGTCGACATGGTGCGTGCCGGGGCAGGTGAGTCCTACGTCCTCGAAGACAACCTGCGCGTGCCGTCCGGCGTGTCCTATATGCTTGAGGACCGCAAGATGATGATGCGGCTGTTTCCGGAACTCTTCTCGCGGCACATGGTCGCGCCCGTTCAGCATTATCCTGACCTGCTGCTCGAAAACCTGCGCACCGTGGCACCGAAAGGCGTCGCCGACCCGACGGTGGTGGTACTGACGCCCGGCGCCTACAACAGCGCCTATTTCGAACACAGTTTTCTTGCTCAGCAGATGGGTGTCGAGCTTGTCGAGGGCAGAGATCTCTTCGTCAAGGAGCAGGCGGTCTTCATGCGCACCACACAGGGTCCGCAGCGGGTCGACGTGATCTATCGTCGGCTCGACGACGACTTTCTCGATCCGCTGGCCTTCAACAAGGAATCGATGCTCGGTGTTCCGGGCTTGCTCGGCGCCTACCAGGCCGGCAACGTCAATCTGGCCAATGCCATTGGTGCCGGCGTCGCCGATGACAAGTCGATCTATCCCTACGTGCCGGAGATGATCCGCTTCTACCTCGGTGAAGAGCCGATACTTCACAACGTACCGACCTGGATTCTGCGCAAGCCCGAGGACCTCAAATATGTACTGGCGCACCTGCCGGAACTGGTGGTCAAGGAGGTGCATGGAGCGGGGGGCTACGGCATGCTGGTCGGGCCGGCGTCGAGCAAGGCCGAGATCGAGGACTTCCGCGCTCGTATCGTCGCCGCGCCGGAGAAGTACATCGCACAGCCGACGCTGGCGCTGTCCAACTGCCCGACCTTCGTCGAGGCGGGCATCGCGCCGCGCCACCTTGATCTGCGTCCGTTTGTGCTCTCCGGAAAGAGCATCCGCATGGTGCCCGGTGGCCTGACGCGGGTCGCCCTGCGCGCAGGCTCGCTGGTGGTCAATTCCTCGCAGGGCGGCGGTACCAAGGATACCTGGGTGTTGGAAAACTGAGATGGATGGAGAACCGAGATGTTGAGCCGCACAGCTGATCACCTTTACTGGATGGCACGCAGTACCGAGCGCGCTGAAAACATGGCCCGATTGCTCGACGCCTCCTACCAGATGTCGATGGTGCCGCAGCCCCTGGCGGCGCAGAACGAGAACTGGCGCGCCATCCTCGCCCTGAACAGCCAGGAGGAAGCGTTCGCCAAGGTCTATGACGAGGTCAGCGCCGAAAATGTCCTGCGGTTCACGGTCGCCGATGCTGCCAATCCCTCGTCGATCTTCAGTTGCCTGCGTGCCGCACGCGAGAATGCGCACGCGGTGCGCGGTACGCTAACCGCCGAAATGTGGGAAAGCGTCAATGCCACCTGGATCGAACTCCGCGAGCAGAATGTCGAGCAGGTACTGGCGCGCGGTGTCAGCGAGTTCTTCGAGTGGGTCAAGCTGCGTTCGGCCGTCATCCGCGGGGTGACCTTTGGCACCATGCTCAGGGACGACGCGCTGCATTTCATTCGCCTCGGCGGGCTGCTCGAGCGGGGTGACAACACGGCGCGCATTCTCGACATGCAATATCACGTCCTGCGCAACGGCGACGAGGGGGCCAGTGATTTCTATCGCTGGGGCGCTTTGCTCCGCTCCTTGTCGGCGTTTCAGGTCTACCGCAAGGTCTATCGTGATGCGATCACCCCGGCCCGGGTCGCCGAACTGCTGATTCTGCGCATGGATCTACCGCGATCCCTGCATTCCTGTGCGGACGGCATTGTCCGCATGTTGCCCTTGATTGCCAACAGTGCTTCGGCGGAGACCCAGCGCCAGGCGGGTGTACTGCATGCCAAGTTGCACTTCGGGCGTATCGAAGATGTGCTGGCTGGTGGGCTGCACGAGTATTTGACGGATTTCATGGATCGCATCTATGAACTTGGCGAGGGTATCAGTCGCGACTTCCTTATGCCCGCCTGAACGTTTCTTGGTGGCTGCTTGCGACTCGGCTGCTGCGCGCTTGCACAGTGCTCCCAAAACCTCATCGGCTGCGCCAAGGGCAAGCCACGGGATGGCAGTGCGGGGCGCTCACAAGGGGCTGCGAAGCCCGCTTGGCGCGCTCGCCGCTGTTCGCATTCGGCACGCCCGGCAAGCGCTTCAAGAAGCCTTGCCCGTGCGGCCGGAGTTGCTGTGCGTGACACCCGTTGGTAGCTCGTTATCGACATTGACCCGACTATCGACTTGTGATCTAATCCCGCCTTCTGTGGATCCGCTTCCCGGATGGCGCTTCTTTCGGCGGCACCGTCTGTCGGCGTTCTTTTTCGGCAGCCTTGCAGCCGCCGCGTACCGACAGCAGCCTGTCCCTGCCGCAGAACATCGGGCGATTAACTCAGTGGTAGAGTGCCACCTTCACACGGTGGAAGTCAGTGGTTCGAACCCACTATCGCCCACCATCATTTCCGCCGCCAGCAATTCCCGACTGGCCTGGCCCGAGTTATCCGCCAGCCGCCCATGGCCACGCCATTGATCACCCTGACATCGGCCAGCAAGGCTCTTCAAGAGCCGCCAAGCAGGCGTCTTTCTGGTAGAATCCGCGTGTTGCGCTTCGCTTTAGTCATTCGACGACAATCCCGGAGAGTCGTTGGCGCTTTTCTTCGTTACGACATCACCAAGACATGACCACTTCGTCGCATTCCTCCTTCATCATCGTCGGACGGACCACCGCCGGCAAGAAGTTCCGCCCAAGCGACTGGGCCGAGCGTTTGTGTGGCGTTCTCTCGGCGTTCGGCGCCGAGAAACGAATGCGCTATTCACCGTACGTCGGGCCGCGCAACTACAAGGGAGAAAAGGCTGTTTTTGTCGACGGTGGCTTGTACGAAGTTGAGCCCATGGCCTATAGATTCGTGCTGCATTTCGCGCAGGACAACGACCTCGAATTGATTGAAGGCGTCCTGCCCGGCCGTTAGGCGATTTCTGTCAAAGGACCAGCCGTCTTCCGTGTAGCGGCCACAGTTACCGAGTTCGACTATGCGCCTTAGCTGGAAGCCGAGTGGTTCGCCGGCTTAGCGGTTCGTCGCCCAGCCGCAGGCGCTCCGCATCCCCTCATCCGCCACTCCCGCTTCCTCAGCCAATTCTTCTTACGCGTGCGCCAAGCTGGCCGAGCTTTTCCTCGATGCGTTCATAGCCGCGGTCGAGATGATAAATGCGCTCGATCAAGGTTTCGCCCTGCGCTACCAGACCGGCGATGACCAGGCTGGCTGAGGCGCGCAGGTCGGTGGCCATTACCGTCGCCCCATCAAGATGGCCGACGCCGGTGACCATGGCGTTGCTGGCGTCGATCTTGATGTCAGCCCCCAGGCGGATCAGTTCGACGGCGTGCATGAAGCGATTTTCGAAGATCGTCTCGCGGATAACCGCCGATCCCTCGGCGACACAGTTGACGGCCATGAACTGCGCCTGCATGTCGGTCGGAAAAGCCGGGTAGGGTGCAGTGCGGATACTTACCGCCTTTAGCCGTGGCGGTGCCTGTAGCGTAATCGCCGTGCGCTCGATGAGCAGTTCACAGCCGGTATCGAACAACTTGTCGATCACGGCGTCGAGATTGGCAGCCGAGGTATTGGTCAGCCGGATATTGCCACCCGTCGCCGCGGCCGCGCAAAGATAGGTGCCGGTCTCGATGCGGTCGGCCATGATCGCATGCCTTGCGCCATGCAGGCGCTCGACGCCCTGGATGCGAATCTTGGCGGTGCCGGCGCCAGCGATCTGCGCACCCATCGAAACGAGGCAGTTCGCCAGGTCGACCACCTCGGGTTCGCGAGCAGCATTCTCGATGATCGTTTCGCCCTTGGCCAGGACTGCCGCCATCATCAGGTTTTCGGTGCCGGTGACGGTGACCATGTCAGTGACGATGCGCGCCCCGGTGAGGCCACCTTTGCCTTGCGCCCTGGCCTGGATGTAGCCATGCTCGACGAGCACTTCGGCACCCATCGCCTGTAGCCCCCTGATGTGTTGTTCGACCGGCCGCGCACCAATTGCACAACCGCCCGGCAAGGACACCCGCGCTTCACCATGGCGCGCCAGCAGGGGGCCGAGGACCAGGATCGACGCACGCATGGTCTTGACCATATCGTAGGGGGCAAGCGGGTTGTCGAGCCCCCGGCTGTTCAAGAGCAGCCCGTCGGCGCCGAGGTCTTCGACAGCGACGCCCATCTGTTCGAGCAGGCGCAGCATCGTCGAGATGTCCTTCAGCCGCGGTACGTTGCTTAGATGCAGCGGCTCGGACGACAGCAGGCTGGCGCAGAGAATTGGCAGGGCGGCGTTTTTGGCACCCGAAATGGCGATTTCGCCGGCCAGCGGCGTGCCGCCCTCGATCAGCAACTTATCCACGCGTCTCGCTCCATTCGGCAGGTGTTTGCGTCTTCATCGACAGTGCGTGCAGTGCGCCGCTGTTGAAATGCTGACGTAGTATTTCGTTCACCGCCTGCTGCCTTTGCACGCGGCTCTTGCCGGCGAACTCGCCGCTGACGATCAGGGCTTCGAAATGCTGGCCATCGCCGGCGACTTCGAGATGCTCGCAGGCGATGCCTTCGGCGATGATTTTGCGGACTTGTTCAGGGTGCATCATGATTCAGGACCTCAGTTTGTAGCCGCTCCTGAGGAGCGCCAGCGTTGCCGCGGACACCAGCAGGAAAGTTGCGGTAACGACCGCCAGACTAATTCCCGGCGGCACGTCCGAGACGCCGAAAAAGCCGAAGCGAAAGCCGTCGATGATATAGAACACGGGGTTGAAACGCGAAACGAGTTGCCAGAATTCGGGCAGCGAATGAATCGAGTAAAAGACGCCAGAGAGCATGGTCAGGGGCATGATCAGGAAGTTCTGAAAACCCGCCAACTGGTCGAACTTGTCGGCCCAGATACCGGCGATCATCCCCAGGGTTCCCATGATCCCGCCGCCGAGAGCGATGAAGAGCAGAATCCAGTGCGGGGCAGTGAAAGTCAGGGGTGCGAACCACATGGTTACCACCAGTACGCCGCCGCCGACCATCACGCCGCGCAGCATTGCGGCAACGACGTAGGCCAGGAAGAACTCGACGTAAGAGATCGGTGGCAGAAGCACGAAAACGACGCTGCCCGTCACTTTTGACTGAATCAGGCTCGACGAGCTGTTGGCGAAGGCGTTCTGTAGCGCTGACATGATCACCAGCCCGGGAATCAGAAAGGCAGCGTACGGCACACCGTTCACCTGCACGTGCGACTCCAGCACGTGCGAGAAGATCATCAGGTAGAGCAGTGCGGTGAGTATCGGCGCGCCGACGGTCTGGAAGCTCACTTTCCAGAAACGCAAAAGCTCCTTGTAGAGCAAGGTTAGGAAGCCGCTGCTCATCTTGCGGTGTCCTGCGCGCTACCACTCTCCTGCATGACGCCGAGAAAGACGTCCTCGAGGTCGGCTTGCGTCAGCCGCAGGTCGTCAATACCACAGCCAGCCGCGCGCAGGGTCGCCAATAGCGGTTCGAGCTCGTCGAGGCTTGCCAGGTGGAAGGCGCAGGTCTGCTCACTTTCACTGGCGCGAGCGCGCAGGGCGGCGGGCAGCGAAGCTGGCCCGCCCGCGAGACGGAGGTTCAGTGTCTGACCCGAGAAGCGTGCCAGCAGGTTGCGGGTCGTATCCAGGGCCACGACCTGTCCCTGCTTGAGCATCGCGATTCGGCCGCAGAGAGCTTCTGCCTCCTCGAGATAGTGCGTCGTCAGGATGATCGTGTGGCCGTCCTGGTTGAGACGGCGGATGAATTGCCACAGGCCCTGGCGCAACTCGACGTCGACGCCGGCGGTCGGCTCGTCGAGGACCAGCACTGGCGGCTTGTGTACCAGAGCCTGCGCGACCAGGACACGCCGCTTCATGCCACCGGACAGGCGGCGCATGTTGATGTCGGCCTTGGCAGTGAGATCAAGATTGGCGAGAATCTCGTCAATCCAGTCGTCGTTGTTGCGCATTCCGAAATAGCCGGATTGAATCCGCAGCGTCTCGCGTACCGAAAAGAAGGGGTCGAAAACGAGTTCTTGGGGAACCACGCCCAGTCTTCGCCGCGCTTCGCGGTAGTCGCTGAGCACGTCGTGGCCCATGACGCTCAGCGTGCCGGCATCCGGGCGGGTGAGGCCGGCCAGGCAGGAAATCAGCGTTGTCTTACCCGCGCCGTTCGGGCCGAGGAGACCGAAAAATTCGCCTTCGGCAATCTGCAGCGAAACACCCGCGAGCGCCCGCAAGCTGCCAAAGCGCTTTTCGACTTGAGAAATAGAAACTGCGACGCTCATGGCATCGGGGACGGGGTCGAAGCTGCGTCGCCCGTTCAGGCGAGCGGGAGGAGTTCGGAGACGCCGTATAGCTCTGCCAGGCTGATCATGCTTGCCGGCGGATGGGCAATTCGCAGTTGGACGCCGCGCTCCGTAGCCTTGCGCTGCCAGGCGAAAAAGGTGCTCAGCGATGACGAATCAAGCTCGGCCACGCCCGCAAGGTCGAGCAGCAATTCGCCTGATTGTGCACCGCAATTCAGCAGGGGGTAGCCTGCTTCGAGCAGCGCACGGGCGTTGGCGATGAGCATCGGCGCGGTGACACGCAGCCGGCCTTCTGCTTGCTCGATCATTTGTTGGCGTTTGCCAGTTGCATGTTTCTATTGCTGAGCATCTGGATCAGCCCGTCGATACCCTTGTTGCTGACTTCGCGGGCGAAGGTTCCCCGGTAATTGGTGACCAGGCTGACGCCGGAGACGATGACATCGTAGACCTTCCAGCCGCTGCCCTGCTTTTCGAGCGAGTAATTGAGCGGAATCGATTGGCTGCCCGGTTGCACGACTTCGGTCTTGACAACGACATCGGTTGCGCCGGCTGCAAAGGTGCTCGGCCGGTAGGAGACGCTTTGGTCCTTGAACGAGGTCAGGGCATTCGAATAGGTGCGTACCAGCAGGTTCTTGAACTCTTCAGCCAAGCGTTGCTGCTGCTCGGGTGTGGCCTTGTTCCAGTTGCGTCCGACGGCGAGGGCCGTCATGCGCCGGAAATCAAAGTACGGGAGCACCTTTGTTTCGACCAGTTTGAGAGCCTTGGCGGTATCGCCGCTCTGAATGTCCTTGTCCTGACGGACGATGTTCAGTACATCGTCGGTGACCTGTTGCACAAGTGCATCGGGTGACTGCTCCAGTGCGACCGCGGAGCCCGCCAGCAGCAATAGAGAAAAAAATAGTGACAGTAGAGATCTCATGAATATTTCCGTGCAAGTAAGGACTGCTGCTTAACGCAGCATGGTCTACAGCAGCCGACGCGGCCGCTCAATGGTCAGGGGAAAGCGGTGGCGGGGGACTGTCGACACCGTCGAATATCAAGCTGCGACGATTCTGCAGGTAGGCATCGCGTATATACGAGTATTTGTCGAAAGCCGCCTCTTCAACCACCTTGTCAGCCGGCAGGTAGCCCGCCCTGATGTCTGTGTAGCGCAGCGCAACCAGGCTGTTGCGCAGCGCAACGTTGTCGACGCGCCAGACCGGATCGTAATAGGTGTCGAGCAGCCAACCGAAGGTGTCCCGTGTCGTACGCGGTCCGATGATGGGCCAGTAGAAGTAGGGGCCGTTGGGAACGCCCCACGTGCCGAGCGTCTGGCCGAAGTCTTCGGTGTGTTTGACCAAGCCCATTTCGCCGGCCACGTCAAAGATGCCGCCGATACCGACGGTACTGTTGATCAGCACCCGTCCAATATCGGAAAGGCCGTCAGCTCCCTTGCCCTGCAGGAGGTTGTTGATTGCCGTCCACGAGTCCCAGATATTGCCGAAAAAATTGCCGACCGCGACTTTGACCGGCAGCGGCGTCACAGCGTCGTAGCCTTGGGCTACGGGCTTGATGGCAACCTTGTCGAGGCCTTCATTGACGGCAAACATGGCGCGGTTGAAGCCCTCGAAGGGGTCTGCCGGATCCTGATCTACCGTTGCGCAACCGCTGGCGGCAAGAATCGCCACTGCGCAGGCGCAGGCGGTAAGGGGGCGCGAAAAAGTTGGTTTCACTGATTTCCTTCCGTTATTCTGTCGGACTTTCCGAGGCCTTGTTGAACATGAACTGACTGATCAGGCTTTCCAGCACCACTGCGGATTGCGTTTTCGTGATCACGTCGTTGGCCTGCAGCATCTTTTCGTCGCCGCCTGGATCAAGGCCGATGTATTGCTCTCCGAGCAGGCCGGCGGTCAGGATCAGGGCGAAAGTATCTCTTGGAAAACGATAGCTCTCGTTGATGTGGAAGGTGACCACCGCTTCGTAGTCCTTGGGGTCGAAACGGATGTCAGCCACCCGGCCGACGACGACGCCGGCGCTTTTTACCGGCGCCCTGACCTTCAGGCCGCCGATATTAGCAAACTTGGCCGTCAGCGGGTATGTTTCGGCGAAATTGCCAGCCGAGAGATTGCCCACCTTCAGCGCCAGGAACAGTACGCCAGCCAGTCCCATGGCAACAAAAATTCCGACCCACAGGTCGAGTAACTTGCGACTCATCAAGCCTCCCGCAACATGAACGAGGTTAATACAAAGTCGAGCGCCAGGATCGCCAGTGCCGACTGCACGACAGTGCTCTTGATCGAGCTGGAAACGCCTTCCGCTGTCGGTACTGCATCGTAGCCCTCGAAGACGGCAATCAGCGAAACCGCAATGCCGAAGACAAAGCTCTTGATGATGCCACTCCAGATGTCATGGTAAAAATCAACCGAAGCCCCCATCTGTGACCAGAATGCGCCTTCGTCGACGCCGATGAAGATGACCCCTATCAGGTAGCCGCCGAAGATACCTGCCACCGAGAATAGCGCCGCCAGCAAGGGCATCGAGATCACGCCACCCCAGAAACGCGGGGCCACGACGCGGGCAATCGGGTTGACCGCCATCATGTCCATTGCCGTGAGCTGCTCGGTTGCCTTCATCAGGCCGATTTCGGCCGTGATCGCCGAGCCGGCCCGCGAAGCAAAGAGCAGTCCAGCGACCACGGGACCAAGTTCCCGGACCAGCGATAACGCTACCAGAACGCCAAGGGCGTCGGCGGAGCCGTAGCGCTGCAGTGTTTCGTAGCCCTGCATGCCGAGCACCATGCCGATGAACAAACCAGAAACCATGATGATCAGCAGCGATTGGAAGCCGGAAAAATAGAGTTCGCGGATGGTCAGATGTATACGCCGGAAGGACTGTCCGGACGAGAGCAGCAGCACGACAAAGAAACGGGCGATAAAGCCCAACTGCTGGAGCGCCGAAGTTACGCGGTGTCCCAAATGGGTGATCATCGCCACAGCCGTACTCCGACCATCACGTCTAGGCTCGCTCATGGGCAGCTTTCCCAAGCAATTCCTCAACAAGAGGCTTGGCAGGATAGTGGAAGGGGACCGGTCCGTCCGCCTGCGCGAAAACGAACTGGTGCACAAAAGGATGTTGCGAAGCGCGGATCTCGTCGGGCGTGCCCATCGCCACCACTTTTCCGTCGGACATGAAATAGATGTAGTCGACGATCTGCAGCGACTCCTGAATGTCATGGGTGACCATGATCGAGGTTGCGCCGAGCGCATCGTTCAGCTTGCGAATCAGTTGCCCGATGACTCCCAGGGAGATCGGATCGAGCCCGGCAAAAGGCTCGTCGTACATGATCAGCATTGGGTCGAGCGAAATCGCCCGTGCCAGTGCTACTCGTCTGGCCATGCCGCCGGAGAGTTCGGCGGGCATCAGCTGATCGGCACCGCGCAAGCCAACGGCATTGAGCTTGAGGAGGACCAGGTCGCGGATCAGTTCCTCGGGCAGGTCGGTGTGCTCGCGCATCTGATAGGCGACGTTGTCAAATACCGAAATGTCCGTAAACAACGCGCCGAACTGGAACAGCATGCCCATGCGTCGGCGCAGATCGTAGAGCTCGTCATGGCGCAATTTGGGCACCGACAGGCCGTCGACCAGCACCTCGCCGCGGCTGGGCTTGAGCTGCCCACCAATCAGCCGCAGCAGAGTGGTCTTGCCGCAGCCGGAGCCGCCCATAATCGCGACGACCTTTCCGCGCGGGATCTGCATGCTGATCCCCTTGAGGATCGGCCGATCGTCATAGGCGAAATCAAGATCCTTGATTTCGACCAGATTATCGTCAGACACTGTTGAATCCTGAGACAAAAAAAACCATTATACCGGACTCTCGGCGTCAGCCGCGTGAATTGCTTGGCGCCCGCGTATCTGGGAAACAGTGACGTGTTAATCTACCCGGAAACAACGGCCCGTTTTTCATTCTTCCCATGACGGAAATCTCCCTGCCCGATAAACCCCTGCTGCTGATTGTTGACGACGACCCGCTGATCTGTGACAGCTTGAGTTTTTCGCTGAGTTCGTTCTTCGAAGTGGTCACCAGCCATTCGCGCCCGCATGCCTTGCAGCTGCTTCGGCAGTTGCGCCGGCCGCCGGAGCTGGCGCTGCTTGACCTCGGTCTGCCGCCGCTGCCGCATCGTCCCGACGAGGGCTTTGCGCTGATATCGGAGCTGCTCAAGGTCGCGCCGGAAATGCGTATCGTCGTCCTCTCCGGACAAAGCGAGGACGGCAACGCACGTCACGCGCGGACGCTTGGCGCGGCCGATTTCGTGGCCAAGCCGTGCAACCCCGCCGATCTGCAGCAGCTTCTCCAAGGGGCGCTGACGTTTCGCGCCCTCGTCGAGAAGCGCCCGCCGGGCGCGGCTGCCTCACCGCTGATCGGTAACAGCCCGGCTATCGACAAACTGCGGTTGCAGTTGCGACAGTATGCCGACCTGCCTTTCGCGGTACTGATCGAAGGTGAATCGGGGAGCGGCAAGGAAATCATCGCTTCGGCTTGTCTGCATTACGATACGCGCCGTCGCGAGAAGCCGTTCCTGGCGCTGAATTGCGCGGCAATTTCGCCGAACCTGGTGGAGGCAACCTTGTTTGGCTACGCGCGCGGCGCGTTTACCGGCGCCATCGCCACCAAGGCGGGTTACTTCGAAGACGCCACCGAGGGTACCTTGTTTCTGGACGAGATTGGCGAACTGGCGCTCGAACTACAGGCCAAGCTGCTGCGGGTGCTGGAAAACGGCGAGTATCAACGGGTCGGCGAAACACAGCCGCGCGTCAGCCGGGCGCGCATCATTGCCGCCACCAACCGCGATTTGCGCAAGGAGGTGCGGACCGGAAATTTCCGGGCTGATCTCTACCACCGCCTGTCGGTGTGCGCCATCGTCGCTCCGCCATTGCGCGAGATGGGCGACGACAAGCTGCTCCTGCTTGAACACTTCCGGCAGCTGTACGCGGCCCAAGCGCAGCAACTGCCGTTCAGTCTTTCCGCCGAGGCAAGGCGCCTCTGGCTCGACTACTCTTTTCCCGGCAATGTCCGCGAGTTGCGTAACATTGTCATTCGTCTGGCCAGCAAGCACTCGGGGCAGGTGGTCGACGTGGCTGCGCTCGAAGCCGAGCTTGACGTGCCTGACGAGCCGCTGGCCGCGGCGACCGGCGTCGCCACTGGCGGCGGTGAGGAGGCCGACGGCGAGGTCATCATCGCCGCGGCAACGCAGCGCTTGCGGCAACGCGAGCCCTTCAGTCTCGATGGCTTGCTCAATGCCACCGAACGCGGCTATATCGAAGCCGCGCTGAAGCTGGCGCATGGCAATGTCAGTCAGGCTGCTCGCCTGCTCGGCATCCATCGCACGACGCTCTACAACCGCATGGAATCGTCGGCGCGGGAACTCTGATGTATCTAGAACATTTCGGCCTGCATCAAGCGCCTTTTCGGATCACGCCGCATACCGAGTTCTTTTTTGCCGGCGGCAAGCGCGGCGCGACGCTCGAGGCTCTGATCTACGCGATCACTCACGATGAAGGCATCGTCAAGGTCAGCGGCGAGGTGGGTAGCGGCAAAACGATGCTCTGCCGGATGTTGCTCGAGAAGCTCCCGGATAACGTCGAGACGGTCTATCTGTCCAATCCGCTGCTCTCGCGCGACGAAATTCTCTTCGCCATTGCCGAGGAGTTGCGCATCCCCCTTGCGGACGGGCGTAACCATCTGCTGCTCCGTTCGCTTCAAGAGCGTCTCCTGGAGATCTACGGCAGCGGTCGCCAGGTGGTGGCCTTGATCGACGAGGCGCATGCCATGCCGCCCGAGGCTCTGGAAGAGATTCGGCTGCTTTCCAATCTGGAGTCCAACCGCCACAAACTGCTGCAAATCGTTCTCTTCGGTCAGCCCGAGCTGGATTCCCGCTTACGGCAAACGAGCATGCGCCAACTCAATGACCGCATCACCCACAATTTCAGGCTGGAACCGCTGCGCCGCAGCGATGTTTCGGTCTATCTGTTGTTCCGCCTGCGCGCGGCCGGTTATCGGGGGCCGGATCCCTTCACCAAAGGGGCTGTCGAGCTGATCAGCAAGGCCTCAGAAGGGCTCAGCCGACGCATCAACATTCTTGCCGACAAGGCACTGCTCGCCGCTTTCTCCGAAGGTGTGCATCAGATCGATCGGCGGCAGGTCCGGGCGGCGATTCGCGACGTCGAGTTCCGCCGCCTCAAGCGCCGTTTTGGCGTCGGCTGGGCCTGGGCGGGCGCCGCGGCAGCAGGCCTTTGCGTAGTGGTCGTCGTCGCCTATCTCGCCGGCACTCGGAACCTCGCCAGTCTTGGCGGCCCGGCCGGCGCTCCCCTCGCCGAGCCGCCGGTCGTCGCGGCCATGGCCGTGGCACAGGGCGTCGAGGCACCGCTTGCGGCGCCGGCCTTGGCGCTGGACGCAACGTCCGGTGTCGCAACGGCGGAGCTTTCGGTCGCCGCTGCGGAGGCCCCGCTACCAGGCACCGAGTTGCCGCGCGCGCCAGCTTCTCTGACGCTGGCTGAGCGTAGCGCGGCCAGCGCCGCCTGGCTGGCAAAGACTCCGGATAGTCATTTTTTCATTCAGTTGCTCGTCGTCGATGCCGCAAGTGAGAAAGAAGTGCTGGATTTCATTGACAAGCATGCCGCAACGCTTGACCTGCAGCAGCTTCGCGTCTATCGCTCGAATCTGAGCGGTCGCGACCGGCTCGGCGTCATTTATGGCGACTATCCGTCACGCGAGCTGGCGAATGCTGCGCTGGCCAAGCTCGCCGAGGTCAGCCCGGCGAGCAAGCCCTACGTTCGAGCGGTCAGCCGACTACGCTGACAACGCTCTCCGGGGCGCCTCGGAATAGGGTTGTAACACAATAAAAATCATGCACTTGCCTCGAAGTTTTGTCGTGGTATCATGAAGTCAACCCTTAACCGGAGCAAGCCCGAGCGTGCCTCTGCAAACTCTCAGCGCCATCCTTTTTTCGCTTCTCCTTGGCGCTTGTACGCCGACGACGCTCAGTGGCGGGCCGGCGCCTGCACACCTGCAAGCCGACAGCGTGGTCAGCACGCCGGGCACTATTCCTGCACCGGTTCAACAGAGCCTCTCTCTACCGAGGCCACGGCCGGCCGGCAAGACCGAGACCTACAGCGTGGTGGTCAACAACGTCGCGGTTCACGATCTGCTTTTTGCCCTCGCCCGCGATGCCAAGCTGAACGTTGATATCCATCCCGGCATTGTCGGAGAAGTGACTCTCAACGCCATCGATCAGACCCTGCCGCAGCTGCTTACACGTATTTCCAAGCAGGTGGATATGCGCTTCGAACTCGATGGCCCGAACCTGGCGGTGATGCCCGACGCCCCCTATTTGAAGAACTACAAGGTCGACTACGTCAACATCTCTCGCGACGCCACCGCCACGATATCGACCAACACCCAGATTTCCACCAGCGCGTTGGCGACCGGCGCTGGCGGTGCGGCCGGAACGGGGAACACCTCGCGGATTCAGATCGAGAACAAGTCGAACAACCGTTTCTGGGCGTCCCTCGAGAAAAACCTCAAAGACCTGCTGCATGAGACCGACAAGGTCTTCCCGGAAGGTTCCACCGAGACGGTGACCGAGGAGGCCAGCTCGCAAAGTACCAGCGGTACCGGTGCTGGCGCGCCGGCACAGGCAAAGGGCACTGCGGCGCGCCTGACGCAGCTCGCACAAGGCTTGGCCGGCAGCCCGAATCCGGCGACGCTGCAGAACACCGGCGCCACCGTCGTCAAACGGATGACCTTTCGTGAAGCTGCGTCGGTCATCGCCAATCCGGAAACGGGGGTGATCGACATTCGGGCGACCGCTCGACAACACGAAAGAGTGCAGGCCTTTCTCGATCGGGTGATGAGCAGCGCCCGGCGCCAGGTGCTGATCGAGGCAACGATCGTCGAGGTGGGCCTGAGTGATGGCTACCAGCAGGGTATCGAGTGGAGTCGCCTGACCAGTGGCAGCACTTACGAGATCACCAAGCCGGCGGTGACGACGAATGTCGGTACGGCCGTGACGCCCTACGTCATCAAGTACAGCAGCCTCAACCCGGCGAGTCTGCTGGGAAGCGTGGAACTGCTGCGTGCCTTTGGCACCGTCAAGGTCCTCTCCAGCCCCAAGCTGACGGTGCTCAACAACCAGACGGCGACGCTCAAGGTTTCCGAGGACTTCGTCTATTTCAGCGTCAAGCAGGATTCCGTGGCAGGAGGTCCCAACACCAACGCGACCGTGAGTACCACAACCACGCCGCAGTCAGTCTCGATCGGTTTCTTCATGAGCCTGACGCCGCAGATCAGCGACAACGGCACGGTGACCCTTAACGTCCGTCCGTCGATTTCCAGTATCGCCGAACTTAAGCAGGACCCCAACCCAGCGCTTACTAGCAGCTTGTCGGACTACCCGTCGGCAAAGCCGGCGCGTTTCACCATGTGGGACAAAAAGCCGGATTTCCCTGGTTTTCTGGCGTTTCCAAGGGATTTCCCCTCATTCTCCCTACTGTGGACGCAATACGGCCAAGCGCTTCAAATTCCAGGCGAGGCAAACCAGCGTCCACTCGCCGGTGACCTTCTTCAAGCCGCGCAGGGAGAAGCGGCGAAAGCCCATCACCGACTTGATGATCCCGAAGACCGGCTCGATCGTCTGCTTGCGTAAGGCGTAGCGCGCTCGTCCATCCTTGGTCTTCAGCCGATGGGACATCGCCTGTACTGGCGTGGCATTGTCGGGCAAGGGGGCCG
>NZ_SPMY01000021.1 GCF_012939955.1 Candidatus Accumulibacter phosphatis | reverse complement strand
GACACCCCTGATCATGAAAGTCAGGACGCCCCCTCTCACTTGCAGTGCGCATTCCGGCTTGCACGCCGGAATCGTTCGACGGGCTGGGCGCATGCGCCCGGAATTCCCCGTCTCACCCCCGGCCCTTCTCCCGCAAGGGGAGAAGGGAGTTTCGTGAGTCGCATACGCGACTTTCACATTAACGGTCATGACACGTGGAGACACCCCAAATCATGAAAGTCATGACCCGTTTCCCTCTTCCCCCTGCCCCTTCTCCCGCAAGGAGAAGGGAGTTTCGTGAGTCGCTTGCGCGACTTTCACCTTAAAAGTTCGCCCGTTCAGCGATCCACCGGTGGCTCCTTCTGTCGCTCGCGCTCGACCCGCATCACCCGATGCTCACGCAACTGCTTCCAGTGGATCACGTCGCGCGCCCGCGCGACGATTTCCAGTGTCGGGAAATGATCGCCCACCAGGTCGACAACCTTCAGCGACTGTTCGATGTCGTCGACGGCCAGCACCAGTGCCCGCGCACTTTCAGGAAGGCGCAGAAGGCGGCAAGCGACAGCGGCTTGCCGAATGACGCAGCCTCGGCGGCATCTACCCGAAATCGCCAAAATGGTTTATATTGCACCGCAACATAGCCGCCTGATGGACAATGTCCAGCGCCAGGCGCCTGGGCAGACTTCCTGCCCGACGTTGCGTACCCCTGCGACCATGGCTACCATGCGCAAGCCAGAAGAAATGCCCTGCCATTCCTTGTCCCTCTTTACGCACTTTCTCAACACCCGGCGCGAAGCAGCAGCCAGCCCTGGCGCTGCGCGGCCGGGTCTTGAAGCCTGTCACCGAGCCGCTGCGGCGGCAAATACCAGGACCCATCCATGAAGCCAAAGAATCCACACTTTTTCAGCAGAATCGGCATTGCCATCGCCTGCTTCTTCAAGATTATTGGCAATAGCGAGTTCGCTGGCGGCGTCCAGGCGCTGCGGCTGGCCGAGCGCCAACGCAAGAAAGCCAACGGCACGGCAGCGGCGACCGCCGCGGCGAAGCCCGCGGCGCCGGCACTCAAGGAAGCGGCGCCCGACGGCGCCCTGCAACTTCTCGGCCTCTTGCAGCGCGAGGCCCGTTTCATCGATTTCATCCAGGAGGATGTCGCCGCCTATCCCGACGCCGATGTCGGCGCGGCCGCCCGCCTGGTCCATGAAGGCTGTCGCAAAGTGCTGGTCGACAATTTCAGCATCGACCCGGTGCGCGAGGAAGACGAAGGCAGCGCGATTACCCTGCCGGAAGGCTTCGACGCTGCGGCGATTCGCATCACCGGCAATGTCGTCGGCGAGCCGCCCTTCAACGGCCACATCACCCACCGCGGCTGGCGGGTTGTCGAAACCCGCCTGCCCAAACTTTCCGGCAGCCACGATCTACATATCGTCGCGCCGGCGGAGGTTGAACTATGAGCGAAGCAAAATTCTCCATTGGTATCGATCTCGGTACCACCCATTGCGCCCTGTCCTACGTCGACATCGCCAACAGCGACGGCGAGAACGTCGCGCAGGACGTACTGCCGATCCCACAACTGACGGCCCCCGGTTCGGTCGAGTCGCCGGGACTGCTGCCGTCTTTCATCTACCTGCCGCATGCCAGCGAACTGGCGCCCGGTGACCTCGGCCTGCCGTGGACCGCCGAGCAGGACTATGCCGTCGGTGAAATGGCGCGCAGCCGCGGTGCGGCGACGCCGATACGGCTGGTGTCGAGTGCCAAGAGCTGGCTCTGCCACGCCGGCGTCGACCGGCGCGCCGACATCCTGCCGCACGACGCACCGCCGGAAGTGGCACGCCTGTCGCCACTCGAAGCCTCGCTGCGCTACCTCAGCCACTTGCGCGCCGCCTGGGACGACGCCCACCCCGAGGCGCCTTTCGCCGAGCAGGAAATCGTCGTCACCATCCCGGCTTCCTTCGATCCGGCGGCACGCGAATTGAGTGCCGAAGCAGCCAAGGCGGCCGGCTGCAAACACATGATCCTGCTCGAAGAGCCGCAGGCGGCGTTGTACAGCTGGATTCAGAAAAGCGCCGGCAGCTGGCGCAAGCAGGTCCGGCCGGGCGAGATCATCCTCGTCGCCGACGTCGGCGGCGGTACCAGCGACTTCTCGCTAATCGCCGTTCTCGAACGCGATGGCGTCCTCGAGCTGCACCGGGTCGCGGTCGGCGAGCACATCCTGCTCGGTGGCGACAACATGGATCTGGCCCTGGCCTTCGCCGTCGCCAGCAAGCTCGGCGCCCAGGGCATCAAGACCGACGCCTGGCAGCTGCGAGCGCTGACCCATTCCTGCCGCTCGGCCAAGGAAGCACTGCTCAACGACGCCTCGCTCAGCGAAGTGCCGCTGATCATCGCCAGCCGCGGCGCCAAGTTGATCGGCGGCTCGCTGCGCAGCGAACTGACGCGCGCCGAACTGACTGCCACCCTGCTGGAAGGCTTCTTCCCCGACGCCGCCATCGGCGACCGTCCGCAGGTACGCGGTCGCGCCGGTCTGACACAGCTCGGCCTGCCCTATGCCCACGACGCGGCGATCACCCGTCACCTGGCCGCTTTCCTGGCTCGCCAGGTCGCCGCGACGGCCGATCTCGAAGGCTTCACCGGTACCTTGCCGGATGGCGCGACTTTCCTGCATCCGACGGCGGTGCTGTTCAATGGTGGCGTCTTCAAGTCGGAGCTGCTCGCCGAGCGCACCCTGGCGACGATCAACTCCTGGCTCGCTGCGGAAGGCGCGCCACCGGCCCGTCCGCTCGAAGGCGCCGACCTCGATCTGGCCGTCGCCCGTGGCGGTGCCTACTACGGCTACGTGCGCCGCGGCCAGGGGGTGCGCATCCGTGGCGGCACGGCGCGTTCCTACTATGTGGCCATCGAATCGGTGATGCCGGCAGTACCCGGCATGCAACCACCGGTGCAGGCGCTGTGCCTGGCGCCGTTCGGCATGGAGGAAGGCAGCGACGCCGCGCTTCCGGAGCAGGAGTTCGGGCTGGTCGTCGGCGAAGCGGTACGCTTCCGCTTCTTCGGCTCGTCGGTTCGCCGCCAGGATCAGGTCGGCACCTTGCTCGCCGACTGGGAACCCGATGAACTGCAGGAACTCGCCGAGATCCAGACGACGCTGCCCGCCGCAGGTCGCGCCGACGGCGAAGTGGTCCGCGTCAAGCTGCACGCGCGCGTTACCGAGGCCGGCACGCTCGAACTCGAAGCACTGCCGCACGATGGCCCGGAGCGCTGGAAAGTCGAGTTTGACGCGCGCGACGCTGGCAGTAGTGCCGGCGATGTCGCCAACGCGACGGACTGAGGGCCGTGAAGCAGCAATACATCGTCGGTATCGATCTCGGAACCAGCAATACCGTCGTCGCCTATGCCGCGCCCGGAGGGCAGCAGGTCGAGCTTTTCGAGATCGAGCAACTGGTCGGCGCCGGCGAAGTCGCCGCCCGGCCGCTACTGCCTTCGGTGCGCTTTCATCCGGCGGCCGGCGAGCTCAGACCTGGCGATCTGCAATTGCCATGGCCGGCCGAGGCGGGTGGCGGGAAAGTCGGCGACAGCGTTGGCGACGGCGAAAGTGCCGATGATGGCGACGGTGGCGACCTTGGCGAAGGCGCTCAACTCGCCCTCACCGGCCGCTTCGCCCTCGAACTCGGCGCGCAGGTTCCCGGTCGCCTGGTCGCCAGCGCCAAGAGCTGGTTGTCGCACGCCTCGGTCGACCGCATGGCAGCCATCCTGCCCTGGGGTGCGGACGCCGCTGTCGCCAAGGTTTCGCCGGTCGCCGCCAGCGCCAGTTATCTGGCGCACGTTCGCGCCGCCTGGGGGCACCGCTTCCCGCAGGCACCCCTCGAACAGCAACAGGTGATCCTGACCGTTCCCGCTTCCTTCGACGAAGGGGCGCGGGCGCTGACCGTCGAAGCCGCGCGGCAAGCCGGCCTGCCCAGGCTGCGTCTGCTCGAGGAACCGCAAGCAGCGTTTTATGACTGGCTGTTCCGTCATCAGGAAAGCCTCGACACGGAGCTCGCCGAAACGCGGCTGCTGATGGTCTGTGACATCGGTGGCGGCACCACTGACCTGACCCTGATTCAGGTAGCGTTCAAGGACGGTGAGCCGGAGCTGACACGCGTCGGTGTCGGCAACCACCTGATGCTCGGTGGCGACAATATGGATCTGGCGCTGGCCCACCTGGTCGAGTCACGCCTGCCGGAGAGTGGCGGCAAGAAGCTGTCGGCGGCGCGTTTTTCGCAGCTGACGGCGCGCTGCCGGGCAGCCAAGGAACAATTGCTGGCGCATGGCGCACCCGAATCGGTCTTGCTGACCCTGCTCGGCGGCGGCGCCAAGCTGATCGGCGGCGCTCGCAGCATCGAGTTGCAGCGCGACGAAGTGCTGAACATGATCGTCGACGGCTTCATGCCGCGCGTCGCCGTCGATCAACCGATACTGCAGCGGCGCGCCGGGCTGGTCGAATTCGGACTGCCCTACCCCGCCGATGCGGCGATCACCCGCCATGTCGCCGCTTTTCTCAGGCGCCACAAAGAGGCGGCGCAGCGCGCCCTCGCCGAGCCAGAAGAGCCGCTTGCAGCGCAAGAACCGCAAGCCCAACAAACAGTACAGCAAGCGGGCGACGAACAGCCGCCGGCCGAACCGCGCCTGCCGGTACCCGATACCGTGCTCTTCAACGGCGGCGTCTTTCGTGCCGAGGCGCTGAGCGAGCGCCTGCAAGCCACTCTCGCCGACTGGCGCGGCACGCCGCTGCGCCTGCTGCACAACGACAACCCGGACATTGCCGTGGCCCGCGGCGCAGTCGCCTACGCGCTGGTCCGCCAAGGGCACGGGCGACGCATCGGCGGCGGCTCGGCGCGCAGCTACTTCCTGGTCCTCGAAGAAGGCAGCAAGCAGCGACGCGGCATCTGCATCCTGCCGCGCGGCAGCGAGGAAGGGCACGAAATCCGCCTGCCGGAACGTACCTTCAGCCTGCGCCTGGGTCAGCCGGTGCGCTTCTATCTCGCCTCGTCGGTGGCCGACACGCGCTATCAGCCGGGTCAAATCGCCTCCCTCGACGATGAAGATTTCATCCGCCTGCCGCCGATTGCCACCGTCGTGCAGCCACAGGCCGGCAGCACGCAGCGCGAAGTGCGTGTGGAGCTGATCACCGGGATCACCGAAGTCGGCAGCCTGGAACTGCACTGCGTCAGCATCGACAACCCGGCTCGTCGCTGGCTGCTCGAATTCCAGTTACGCAGCGACGGCGAAGCGACGACGGCCTCGTCCGAAGCCCTGCCACCGCGCTTCGCCGATGCGGTGAAGTCCATCGAACATATTTTCGGCGGCCGTTCGCAGGCCGTCGACAACAAGGAAGTGCGCCGCCTGCGCGGCCAGCTCGAACATCTGCTCGGCAAGCGCGACGACTGGGAGATGCCGCTGCTGCGCGCCCTTTTCGACGCCCTGCTGCAACGCGCCCGCCGCCGGCGGCGCTCGCCGGAACACGAGCGTCTGTGGCTCAACCTTGCTGGCTACTGCCTGCGCCCGGGCCTTGGCGACGCTATCGACGACTGGCGGATCGAGCAATTGACTGCGCTGCTGTCGCAAGGCATCCAGTATGTGAATGAGAGCCAGAACTGGTCCGAGTGGTGGACGCTGTGGCGGCGTGCCGCCGGGGGCCTGGCGGCGGAGACGCAAGAGCTTCTGCTCGCCGAACTCCTGCCTGCGCTACAAACCGAGACCGTCAAAGCCCGCAAGCGCCAGCCGGCGCCGATCAGCGGTAGCCACGACGACATGCTGCGCCTGGTCGCTTCGCTCGAAAGATTGCCGGTCGAACGCAAGATCGAAGTTGGTGACTGGCTGCTCGACAGCCTGGCCAGTGGGTCAGAGAAGCCACTCGGCTGGTGGGCCCTCGGCCGCCTCGGCGCGCGCCAACCGCTCTACGGCAGTGCCCACCAGGTGGTAGCGGTCGAAGACGCCTGTCGCTGGCTCGAAGGCCTGCTGGCCGTAGACTGGAAAAAGGTCGAGCCGGCCGCCTTCGCGGCCACTCAACTCGCCCGCCTGACCGGCGATCGCTCACGCGACCTGCCCGACAGCATCCGCGAGGGCGTCGTGGCGCGGCTGAGTGCGATCAATGCCAATGGTCACTGGATCGAGCAGATCAGTAACGTCGTCGAACTCGACAAAGCCGACGAACGCCGTGCTTTTGGCGAGTCCTTGCCGGCCGGCTTGCGCCTGGTTCACGACGAAGGGCGAGCACAGACAGCGGCGGCAGCCCAGTCTGCGCCAGCGGGTAGGAGCTGAGCCACGCCAATACTGCCACGCCACGGTGCGATGCTGCGTGTGATCCGTCGCCCGCAGGACGAGCCAGGCGGCTGGCGCTGGAGAGGGAGGTCATAAGCCACAAATCCGTGCCATAAGCTTACCGCATTGGTATTCACGCGGTGTTTTCTGGATAATGCTGAAGGCTAAGCGACATGAACGCAATTACACTATCGGTAATCGCCTTGCGCATCGCGGCAATGGCGGTTGCGAAAAGTGGACACGGGCCCTCGGGGTATGGCGGACGGCCTTCGGCGTACCACTTCACTACGGCGATCATGTCGCGATTTTCAAGGGGTGAGTAAAAAATGCGCACGCAACGAGGGCCAGACCGACGCCAGGGGCAACTGCAGCGCCCACAAGGTGCACCTGAACGCCGCTGCGGTAGCGACCGGCGCAAACTCACGTTTACCGATCAGTCGATCGCCGCAATGGAAGCGCGCCTGGCAGCGCTTGCCCGCAGCAAGAAAGCCAACAGCGACGAAGAAGGCTCAGGCTGGGACAAGCTGATCATCCCTGTCGACTAGCGTTGCCAGCCAGGCCAGCCCGGCAACGGCCAGATCGTCTCATCCGGCAGCGCGTCGGCTTGCTTCCAGAACGCGCAGCAGCGAGGCGGTGTCGGAGCGCCCCCAGCCCATGGCCATCAGCGCATTGAGTTGCTGCCAGACCTGTGCGGCCAGCGGCAGCGGCACGCCGAGGCGATGCGCTTCGTCCATCAGGATGCCGTAGTCCTTGTGATGCAGCCGCGCTTCGACGCCGGCGGCGAATTCGCGATCGACCATTCGCCCGCCCATGGCTTCCAGCGCACGGCTGCCGGCCGAACCACCCGCCAGCGCCTGGCGCACCTTGGCCGGATCGGCACCGGCCGCAGCACTGAAGTGCAAGGCCTCGGCAATCGCCTGAATCGCGCCGACCATGATCATCTGATTGCACGCCTTGGCGACCTGTCCGGCGCCGTTGTCGCCGACATGGACAATCGTCTTGCCGAGCAGCGCCAGCAGCGGGCGCGCCCGCTCGAGTACCGCGGCCCTGCCGCCGACCATGATTGCCAGGCTGGCAGCGACGGCTGCCTGGCTACCCCCGGATACCGGTGCGTCGAGCATGTCGATAGCACGCTCGCCCAGGCGCTGGGCCAGCGTGCGCGCCATGCCCGGCGCAATGGTACTCATGTCGACCAGCAGCGAAGCCGCGGCGAGTCCGTCGACCAGGCCATCGAGCCCCAGCGCCACACGCTCGACATCGGCACCGGCCGTGAGCATGGTGAAGACCACTTCACTACGCTGGCCGACGGCAGCCGGCGTCGCACAAGCGACGGCACCGGCGGCGAGTAGCGGCTGCAGCGACTCCGGTCGGCGTGCCCAGATCACCAGTTGATGGCCGCCACGCAAGAGGTTCAACGCCATGGCTTGACCCATCACGCCGAGGCCAATGAAACCGATGTGCATCAGTCTTCGCCGCCCGACAGGCGCTCCAGAAGCTTGAGAATGGCGACCGAATCCTCCTCGCCAAGCCCCGAACCGACCATCGCGTTGTACATCTGCGCAGTCGCCGCCGCCACCGGCAGGCACATGCCCAGTTCGTGCGCGCTCTGCATGACGATGTTCATGTCCTTCTGATGCATCCAGGACTTGAAGCCCGGTTTGAAGTTGCGGTCGAGCATGCGCTGGCCATGGTTCTCCAGGATCTTCGAATAGGCAAAGCCGCCGAGCAGGGCTTCACGCACCTTGGCCGGATCAACCCCGCTCCTGGCCGCGAAATTGAGCGCTTCGGCGACAGTCAGCACACCCGCGCCGGTAATGATCTGATTGGCCGCCTTGGCCACTTGCCCGGCCCCCGCATCGCCGACATGCACGATGTTCTTGCCCATGCACTCGAAAGCCGGTCGTGCCGTTTCGAAAGCGGCGACACTACCGCCGACCATGATCGACAGGCTGCCGGCAATGGCCCCGACTTCGCCGCCGGAAACCGGCGCGTCGAGGAAGTCGACAGCTTGTTCGCGCAGGCGAGCGCCGATGTCGCGTGCCGCTGCCGGGCGGATGGTGCTCATGTCCACCGCCACCAGCCCAGCCCGAGCGGCGCTGGCCACGCCTTGTTCGCCAAGCATCACCTGCTCGACGTCGGGGGCGTCGGCGACGATCGAGATCAGCAAATCGACCGCGCCGGCCACCCCGGCGGGACTGTCAGCCGCCCTGGCGCCGGCGTCGAGCAGGGGCTGCATCGACTCGGCACGACGCGCCCAGACGGTCAGTTCATGCCCCGCGCCCAGCAAGTTGAGCGCCATCGGGCGCCCCATGATACCCAGGCCGATGAATCCGATTTTCATTGCTATCCCTCTTCCAGTCGCCAGACGATAAAACGGTCGAGTGTAGCAGCCATCAGCCGACGACCGTGACCACCACCCGACGGCGGTGCGCGAGCGTGCGGTGCTCCCAGAGGTAGATCCCCTGCCAGGTCCCGAGGAGCATCGTACCGCTCCCGACCGGCACACTCACCGAGCTGCCGGCCAGGATGTTGCGCCCGTGCGCCGCCATGTCGTCGTCGCCCTCGCTGTCATGATGGTAGGCGGCGTCGCCATCGGGCGCCCAGCGCGCCGCCAGCGTTTCCAGATCGCGGCGTACCGAGGGATCGGCGTTCTCGGTCAACACCACCGAGCAACTGGTGTGCTGGACAAAAATGTTCGCCAGACCGATCGGCATCCCCGCAGCGCGAACGATCCGCGCCACTTCGGCAGTAATCTCGATGCTGCCGCGACCACGACTATGAACGTCAAAACTCTGCTGGTAAGCCATGTCTATTTCCCTCCTCGCTTGCCGGCGCGCGCTCCTTGCGGGCCCTCGCAAAGTATAAGGGCATCGCAGCGCTCAGGCTTGCTGCGAAAGCCTCGTCGGGAACGCGGCGGGCGCCACAGCAGCCCGCACGCCATTCCAGCGGCAACGCGCGCTATCGATCACTGGCCATTTGAACATCCAGGGATTTTATCTGAGCGATGATAGTGATCAGTTTGTGGCCGTTCGATGTCAGTGAATAGACGGTCCTCGGCGGTACTTCCGGAAAAACCTGCTTGTCCAGCAAGCCGTATGAAGTCAGCTTGCGCAGGCGCTCGGAAAGGATTTTTTTTCGAAATTCCTGCAACGCGACGTTCCAGACCACCGGGCCGTGAAACACCCTCGGCAATGGCCATCAGGACGGACACCGACCATTTGCAACCCACCACTTCTTCCAGGTGGCGGTAGAGCGATGGCGCCGATCGAGATGAATTATTTATTTCGTTCATGGCCAATGATTTACACCAGAAAGTTACCGGGGCACCGAAAAGTGCCTGCTTTTGGAGTACCAGATCCCTACCTACAATGATCGTGTGCTTCTGGCACGAACCCCGATCCACTCAGGAGTAAACGATCATGAAAACCAATGCCACCTTTTATCACGCCGGCTGCCCGGTTTGTGTCGCTGCCGAACAAAACCTGGCCAAGGCACTTGATCCCGCACGCTACGACGTCGAGGTCGTCCACCTCGGCGAGAGCAAGTCACGTGTCCAGGAAGCCGAAGCCGCTGGCGTCCAGTCGGTACCGGCACTGGTACTCGATGGCACCGTGTTCCATATCAATTTTGGTGCCGGCATCGAGGCGCTGAAATAGATTTGTAATTTCTCGGGCCAGCAGAGCGGCATGCGAAAACCGATACGCGCAGTGCTACCTTCCTTGGCCAGCGCTAACGCGCCCACTTAAGGCGATTTCTGTCAAAGAACATACCATCTTGCTTGTCTTTTCGCCCGTCTTCTGTGTTACGACAACAGTTACATCGTTCGACTATGCGCCTGTTGTCGCGCCTTTAAGCCGACCGAAAAACCGGCGCAATCTGGTACGTTCTTTTCCGGCAATTGCCTAAAACCCCGACCCCGGCGTTTTCAGGAACTCAATCTCGTCCACGGTCGACTGCCGCCCGAGGATGGCATTGCGGTGCGGATAACGGCCGAAGCGGTCGATGATCGCCTGGTGGCGCAGTTCGAAGGCGAGATTGTTCTCCATTCCCGGCGCAGCGAAGAGCTCGACTGCCCGGGCGTGAATCAGCGGCGACTCACTGTGCATGTAGGGCATGTAGAGGAAGGCCCGGCGCGCCGGGTCGATGGCGTTGTCGGCGCCGGCGGCGACGGCTTCCTGGGCGAGGGCCAGCGCCAGCGCGTCGGTGGCGAAGGATTGCGGGCGATCGCGGAAGATGTTGCGTGGAAACTGGTCGAGGACGAGGATCTCGGCCAGGCGGCCGTCGCTGCTGCTGCGCCAGGCACATAGCTCGCAACGGCTGGCCGCGGCGAGAAGAATACCGAAACGCGCCTCGATCAGGCGGTCAAAGTCGGCGGATTTGGCCCACCATTGCGCTGGCCTTGTCTCTTCGAACCAGAAAGCGAGGACATCGGCGGGCGTCATGCGCTGGCACTCGCTGCTGAATGGCAAATGAACATTGCGGCTCCCTTCTTGGCCATGCTGATGATCGATCAGTGCTCGTCGACCCGCCCACGCCGCAGCTTCACCGCGCCGCGCTTCACTTTGCTGTCGACGCGCCTGATCTGCGAGCCGCGCGTCGGCCGGGTCGGGCGCCGCGGCGTCGGGATGAACGCCGCGCGGGCGATCAGTTCGCGCAAGCGGGTGAGCGCGTCGAGGCGGTTGCGGTCCAGGCTGCGGTGCGCCTGCGCCTTGATGATCACCACCCCGTCGGCGCTGATGCGCTGATCGCGCAGCTGCCGCAGGCGCTCCTTGATTTCCTCGGGTAACGAAGAGGCCGCGATATCGAAGCGCAGATGAATGGCATTCGAGACCTTGTTGACGTTCTGGCCGCCGGCGCCCTGGGCGCGGATGGCAATGAACTCGACTTCGCTCTCGCGCAGTTCGATGCGTGGCGCTGACATCGGCGACCTACTTCCCTTCGCCCGCCGGCGCGCCGACGCCAAGCGCCTGCCAGCCGTCGCTGCCGAGTTCGCGCAGGGTCTCCATATTGCGCTCGTAGATCAAGGCGGCGTCGGGAAAAGCGGCGACCGCGCGGTCGAGGCTGGCTTCGCGCAGCAGATGCAGGGTCGGGAATGGTGCGCGATTGGTGCAGTTGGTGATGTCGTCGGCGTCGGTCTCGGCGAAAGCGTAGGCGGGGTGAAAACTGGCGACCTGCAGGATGCCTTCGAGTTGCTGCGTTCGGAGCACGACATTGACCAGATCGAGAAAAGCGACGAAGTCCTCAAAGTCGTTGAGCACCCGCGGGTGGATGAGCAGCGTGGTGTCGATCTCATCCGGCGCCACGGCCACCAAGGCGTGCAGCTCACGTTCCAGATCGGCGAGCAGGCTCTCGTCCTCCGTCGCATCGCTGACCACGTAGCGCACCTGTCCCCTGCTGTGCACTCCCTTGGCGAAAGGACAGAGATTGAGGCCGATCACCGCCCGTTCCAGCCAGTGCCGCGTTGCGGCGATGGCTTGTTCGTGGCTGGCGTTGGCTGGGAGGGTCATGGTCATGCGTTCTCTCGTTATTGCGTCGTGGCGGTCGCGTTCTCTCGTCGGTCGGCTTGGCAAGGCGTTGGCCGACATTGATACCACATTCGTCGCCAGACTGCAGCACCCCGCCAGTGTAGCGATTCAGCGCACAGCGGGCAAAATGTAGATCAGCGACGCATGCGCGGCAGCACGCGGCAACCCTGAGCACGCTGCCTCACCAACTTGACTCACCGGGCACGCGGCCTGCCGGGTTCACGAAAAAGACGGCCCGCGAAACGCGGGCCGTCTTGCCGTTCAACGAGCGCCTGACTGCAGTTCAGTGACCAGACGCACCTGCGGCACCGACGCCGGTTTCCGAGCGAACCTTCTGCGCGGGGTAAAGCGAGCGTTCGAGCTGTGCTTGCTTGCTGGTATCCATCTTGGAAACCAGGTAGATGGTCAGGAAAGCCGCCGACATCGAGAAGAGGCCCGGCGATGAGTATGGGAACAACGCCGAGCCCTTCGGATTGCCCAGGACAGCCTCCCACACCGACGCCGAAACGATGGTTAGGCCAACAGATGAAATCAGACCGACGAATCCACCAGCAACAGCCCCCTTGGTCGTGCAGTCCTTCCACAGTACCGACATGAACAGCACGGGGAAGTTGGCCGAGCAGGCGATGGCAAAAGCGAGCATCACCATGTAAGCGACGTTCTGCTTCTCGAAGGCGATACCCAGAATCACGGCGATGATGCCCAGGCAGATGGTGGTGATCTTCGAGACGCGCAGTTCGGCAGCCGAATCCGCCTTGCCCTTGCAGAACACCGTCGCGTACAGATCGTGCGACACCGCCGAGGCGCCGGACAGCGTGAGACCGGCAACCACGGCCAAGATGGTGGCGAAAGCGACCGCGGAGATGAAGCCGAGGAAGACATTGCCACCGACGGCGTTGGCCAGGTGGATGGCCGCCATGTTGCCGCCGCCCTTCAAACCCTTGGCCAGATCGCCATCGACGTAGTACGCACCGGGATCCTGGGTGAGCAGGACGACCGCGCCAAAGCCGATGATGAAGGTGAGGATGTAGAAGTAGCCGATCCAGGTGGTTGCCCAGCCCACCGACTTGCGTGCCTCTCTGGCGCTTGGAACGGTGAAGAAGCGCATCAGGATGTGCGGCAGACCGGCGGTGCCGAACATCAACGTCATGCCGACCGAGATCGCCGAGATCGGATCCTTGATCAGCGCACCAGGCCCCATGATGGCATCGTGTTTGGTGTGGATTTCAACCGCCTTGGCGAAAAGTGCCTCGGGATTGAAGCTGAACTGCCAGAGCACGGCCAGGGCCATGAAGCTTGCGCCGCAAAGCAGCATGATCGCCTTGATGATCTGCACCCAGGTGGTTGCCGTCATGCCGCCAAACAACACATAGCACATCATCAGCGCGCCGACGATGATCACTGCGTACTGGTACTCGAGACCAAAGAGCACCTTGATCAGTTGGCCCGCACCAACCATCTGCGCGATCATGTAGAAGCAGACGACGACCAGAGAACCGGACGCCGCGAAGATGCGGATCGGCGTCTGCGCGAAACGGTAGGCAGCGACGTCAGCGAAGGTGAACTTGCCGAGGTTGCGCAGTCGCTCAGCCATCAGGAAGGTAATCACCGGCCAGCCGACCAGCCAGCCGATCGAGAAGATCAGGCCGTCAAAACCGTTAGCAAATACCAGGCCGGAAATTCCCAGGAAGGACGCGGCAGACATATAGTCGCCGGCAATCGCCAGACCGTTCTGGAAGCCGGTAATGCCACCACCGGCGGTGTAGAAGTCAGCCGCCGTTTTGGTCTTGCTTGCCGCCCACTTGGTGATGAACAGGGTCATGACCACGAAGGCGCCAAACATGGCGATCGCCACCCAGTTGGTTTCCTGCTTTACCGTGGTACCGAGATCGCCGCCAGCAGCCACGGCGACACCGGCGATCAGCAAGCCAAGCAGGATCACCGGGCTGTTGCGTATGGTTTTGGCAATCATCATTGATGGGCCTCATGGATGATTTCGGCGGTCAGGTCGTCGAACTCGGAGTTGGCACGGCGGACGTAGATATTGGTGATGACGATGGTCAGAACGATGACCCCAACGCCCATCGGAATACCGATCGAAGTGACCATGCCATCGGCCAGCTTCCTTGCCAGAAACTCCTTGTCGAAGGCAATCAGCAGAATGTATCCATAGTAGATAGCCATGATCAGGACGGTCATGACGATGCTGTAGGTCGAGCGCATGCTCACCAGTTTCTTGTACTTCGGGTTGGCGGCGATACGCACAACCAGGTCGTCGTCTTTCATGTTGCCTCCTCGGAGGGGAACGGTTTGTCGAATCATTCACGCTGACTGCCGCGGCGAAGGTAGGCCTCCGAACTTACGCCGGGCTTACATAGGTTATTTTTCTCGTTTATTAACAGTTACTTACACGATTCTTAGCAAACTCTTAACAGGTCCTTAAAATGACCGCTGGTGTTCTGATCGATTTCGCCTGGCCGACTTGCGCGGGGCGCTGCTGGTGCGCATAACAGCACATGGTCCGCGCCGCGTTCGCCGCGTACAATCGCTGACGCGGCGCTTGCCAGCGCGATGCCCTACGCATGTTTCCGGGGAGGGCCGCGCTCCCTTACCCTTGTCTTTGCCCGCCTGCCCATTGAGGTCCTTGATGCTTGTCCTGTTGATAGAAGATGATCCGGAGCTCTCTGATGGCATTGCCACCTTCCTCGCCGGACAAGGAGACAGTGTTGTCGTTGAAGCCCATGGCATGGCAGCGGATCGCTTGTTGCAGGAAAAGAACTTCGACATCGTTCTCGTCGATGTTGGCCTGCCAGGACTGAGCGGCTACGAAATCGTGCGCCGCATCCGGGAGCGCCGCCAAGCGCTGCCGGTGATCATGATTACCGCACGTGATGCCCTCGACGATCGAATCTACGGGCTGGACCTCGGTGCGGACGACTACCTGTCGAAACCCTTCGAACTCGCCGAACTGACCGCGCGCATGCGAGCGACCACGCGTCGTGGTGCCAATAGCGTTGCCCGGCGAATCGAGTTTGGCCCGCTGTTGATGGACATGCAGGGGCGATTCGCCTCGCTGGCAGAACAGCCATTGATCGTTTCCAGCCGTGAATGGGATCTGCTGAGCACTCTTGCCGCGGCTGACGGGCACACGGTGCCAAAGGAACGGCTGCAAGGTGATGGCAGTGTCAACGCCCTGGAAGTCTACGTCTACCGCCTGCGCCGCCGGCTGGAAGCAGCTGGCCTGAGTATTCGCACCGTGCGCGGCTTCGGCTACCGTCTGGAAGTCACCGGCGGTGTGGCCAACAAGACGCGGCGCGATGCAAACCACTAGCGCGAGCAAGGCAGGAGTTGCAAGCAATTCCGGAGAAGCAGGCAGCGAGATCGGCGCGACCACAAGGCGGGCTGGTACCAGTCTCCGGCGCAGTCTGCTGCGCGCGCTGGTACTGCCGATCGCCACCGCCCTGCTGACGGGTGGAGTATTCGGCTATCGAGCGGCCGAGAAAGTGGTCAGCAGTGCCTACGACCAGAGCCTGTCGAACCTGGCGAACGGCATCGCCAACCGGGCCCGGGTGGAAAATGGCGAGGTCACCATCGCCCTGTCGCCTGAGGCAGAAGCGCTCCTGCACACCGACACGGTAGACGACATCTACTTCCGGGTGCGCGACGACTTCGGCCGAATCATCGCCGGAGACGCCGATCTGCCACCGCCGGAGACTTCCGAAAGCGACACTGCGGCCGGCTCGCCGACACCGTTTGTGGAGACCTCGACGAGCGCTGGTGCCACCGCCACGGGGTCGAGAATCTCGTTCTTTGACGCCCAGTTCCGTGATCAATCGATACGCGGGGTGCGTTTCCACCCGGTTGTCGACGGCCAAGGCATCTACGTCACCGTCGCCGAAACACTGGGCAAGCGCCGTGCGGCCATTCGCGATCTGTTGCTCGGCTTCGGTTTGGCGGTGTTTCTGGTGCTCGCCGCCATCGCCGCCGTCGTGCGCTACGGAATCACCTCCGGCCTGGCATCGCTGCATCACCTGCAGTCCGAGCTTGCCGAGCGTTCCGGCGAGGATCTCGCCCCGGTTGATCTGAACCAGGTGCCACTGGAAATCCACGCGCTGGTGCGAGCGCTGAATGCACTCCTGACGCGCCTGCAGGACGCGCACACCGCGCAACGGAAATTCCTGCAGGATGCCGCGCATCAGTTGCGCACACCACTCGCCGGTCTGCAAGTCCAGATCGAGCTGCTGCGCAGCCAGCAGACCGACCAGACGGTGGCCGCGAATCTGCGCCAGTCGGTGAAACGCGTCACTCGCCTGGCCAATCAGTTACTGGCGCTGGCCCGCGCCGAGGGAGCGCACTATCTGATGGCGAATGCATCGTCGGTTGATCTGGCAAAGCTGATCGACGAGATGCTGGACGACTGGCTACGCATCGCCGACGAGAAGAAGATCGACTTCGGCATGCAGCGCGATATTTCGACGCTGGCCGGCGATCCGACGCTGCTCCGCGAGCTGATCGCCAATCTGGTCGACAACGCGCTCAAATACACGCCCGCCGGCGGACAGGTCACCCTGCGCTGCGAACGCGTCGGTGACGTCGTCGAAATTGACGTCACCGACAACGGCCCCGGTATTCCCGAGCACGAGCGCGAACGCGTATTCGAGCGTTTTCATCGCTTGCCCGACGCCCCGGCTACCGGTAGCGGGCTGGGTTTGGCGATCGCGCGGGAGACGGTTGGTGGTCACCGCGGTTCGATCACCGTCGCCAGCGGTGCGGACGGCGAAGGCACCTGCATCCAGGTGCGCTTGCCAGCCAAGCCAGCGACAGTTTCGCTGGCCAGCCGATCTGCCTGAGCAAGCGCGACAGCCAGCGCTTACAATGCCCGCTCGATAGCGGGAGAGCGACCCATGGAAAGCATCGAAGCGGTGGTGATCGGTGCCGGCGTCGTCGGCCTGGCCTGCGCGCGCGAACTCGCCCGACGCGGATTCGAGACGGTGATTCTCGAACGCCACGGGGCTTTCGGCACCGAGACCAGCGCCCGCAACAGCGAGGTGATCCATGCCGGGCTCTACTACCCGACCGGTTCGCTGAAGGCAGGGCTGTGCGTGGCTGGGCGCAAGCTACTCTACGAGTTCTGCGCGACGCACGCGATCAGCCACCAACGTTGCGGCAAGCTGATCGCCGCCACCTCGGCAGCCCAGGAGAGCCCGCTGGCAGCGCTGCAGCAGCAGGGCGAGGCCAACGGCGTTGACGACCTGCGGCGTCTCGGTGCCGCCGAGGCGCGCGCGCTCGAACCTGATCTGGCCTGTACGGCGGCCCTGCTCTCACCTTCCACCGGCATCGTCGACAGCCACGGCCTGATGCTGGCCCTGCTCGGCGACGCCGAGGGCGCCGGTGCTTCGCTGGTGCTGCACAGTCCCCTGCAGCGCGGTTCACTTGACGCGAACGCGGCGGGCATGGTGCTCGAGAGCGGTGGCGCCGACAGCCTGCGCTTCAAGGCCAGACTGGTGATCAACGCCGCCGGCCTGTGGGCGCCGCAGGTGGCCGCTTCGCTGGCCGGCTTCCCAAAAGCGCTGATCCCGGCGAACTTCCACGCCAAGGGCAGTTACTACGCGCTGAGCGGGCGCGCGCCGTTCTCGCGGTTGGTTTATCCGCTGCCCGAGGCCGGCGGCCTGGGAGTGCACCTGACGCTCGATCGCGGCGGCCAGGCACGCTTCGGCCCGGACGTCGAGTGGCTGCCGCAGCCGACGCCAGGCCAGACCATCGGCGAACTCGACTACCGCGTCGACCCCCGCCGCGCCGACGCTTTCTATGCCGAGATTCGCCGCTACTGGCCAGGCTTGGCGGACAAGGCCTTGACGCCGGCCTATGCTGGAATTCGTCCCAAAATCGTCGGACCCGGCGCGCCGGCAGGCGATTTTCTGATCCAGGGAGCGGCGCAACACGGCATCCCCGGGCTGGTCAACCTGTTTGGCATCGAATCGCCGGGCTTGACTGCGTGTCTGGCAATCGCCGCGCACGCGGTTGGCGTGGCCGGGGCGGCCAGCGAGCAGCACGCAGGGCGCTTCGGCTGACGGTAACGACGTGTCGAGACACCCCTGATCATGAAAGTCATGACCGCCCCCCTCTCACTTGCAGTGCGCATTCCGGCTTACACGCCGGAATCGTTCGCCGGGCAGGGAGCATGCTCCCCGAATTCCCCGTCTCACCCCCGGCCCTTCTCCCGCAGGGGGAGAAGGGAGTTTCGTGAGTCGCATACGCGACTTTCACATTAACGGCATGCGCGCGGTCCTCGACACCAACGTAATCATCGACCTCCTGCACTTCGCCGATCCCGAAGCGCTGCTGCTGCGCGCTGCCATTGATGACGGCTCGCTGCAGTGCTTCAGTGATCGGCAGTGCCTGGACGAACTCGAACGCGTCACCACCTACCCGCAGTTTTCTCTCGATGGCGCGGCGCAACAGGCCTTGCTCGCGCGCTACCGTCGCTTCGTGACGCTTTGCGAACCCGAAGGAGTCGAGGATGTCGAGGCCTATCGGCTACCACGCTGCCGTGACGCCGACGATCAGAAATTCCTGATTCTTGCGCTGCGCTGCCGCGCCGATCTGCTGATTACCCGCGACCGCGAGTTGCTCAGGCTGGCCGGCCGCCGTCGTCCAGCGCCATCGTGCGCGATTGTCAGCGCTACGGCGGCAGCAGTACTGATGGTCATGACACGTCGAGAAGATACCTCAGATCATCAAAGTCGTGACCCTTAGTCACGGCGTGCTTGCCTGCTGCAGCGTCGGCGAGCACCCGCTTGGGCTACTGGCCACGCCGAAAAACCCAAACGCTGTCGCTGGAGGCATCGGCGGCGAAGGCGTAGCCGCCAACCGTGAAATCCTTCAAGCCGGCGGGCTTGGTGAGGCGATTGACGATCGCAAAGCGTGCCATCAGCCCGCGTGCGCGTTTGGCGTAGAAGCTGACGACGCGGAACTTGCCGCTTCCCCAATCTTCGAAGACTGGCCGCAGCACGGGCATCGACAGCTTTTCCGGTTTGACCGCCTTGAAGTACTCCTCCGACGCAAGATTGACCAGCACCGACGCACCCGCTTCGCTCAGGGCTGCGTTGAGAGCGTCGCTGATGCGCTCATCCCAGAAGGCATAGAGGTCCTTGCCGGCCGGATTGGACAGTCGCGTGCCCATCTCCAGCCGATAGGGCTGGATCAGGTCGAGTGGACGAAGAACGCCGTAGAGCCCGGAAAGCGTACGCACATGCTGCTGCGCAAACTGCAGGTCGGCCAGCGACAGCGTCTCGGCGTCAAAGCCCGCGTAGACATCGCCGTCGAAGGCCCGGATTGCCTGCCTGGCATTGTCCGGCGTGAACGGCTGCGTCCACTCGGCGTAGCGGCTTGCATTCAGGGCTGCGAGCTTGTCACTGATCTTCATCAGACTGGCGATCGCCGCCGGCGACAGCTCACGCAGGCGAGCGATCAGGACTTCTGACTGCTCCAGAAATTGCGCTTGGGAATGCTCGTCAAGCGTCAATGGCGTCTGGAAATCGAAGGTTTTGGCGGGTGAGAGAACGATGATCATCGGCTGGCTCCAGCGGCGAGAAGTCTCGAGATGAATGTTTGCAACTATTCCGCCATTGTAATCGACGTCGTCAGAGGGCACCCATCCGCGCCGTCGAGATGCGCAATCGCTCACCGCCCGCTTGAGGCCGTCTGAAGCAAACTGGCTCGCCAGTGTGCACGAAGAGGTGGGTGGCGGTCACCAGGAGTGCGCCCTCTCCGACGCCGCGGCCGGAAAGCCGGCCCACAGGTGCCTATTCCTTGTCTGCGAACGACTCGATCTATTCGAGTGGCGGCGCCAGAACTACCCGGAAACCGATGTCGCCATCACGGTCGTCGGGCGAGAACTCTTCACGCTTTCCCGTCCGCAGGTCACCCGGAAAATCCAGCCATGATCCGCCACGCAGGGTGCGCGAGATGTCGCCGCCGATCTGCGTGTTGGCAGGATGGTCATACTCGTTCAGACACCACTCCCAGACGTTACCGGCGAGGTCGGCAAGCAGCTCTCCGTCGGGCGCGCCCAGCGGATACATGCCGACCGCCATGGTCCTGCTGGTACCGCTCTCGTGGCTGTTGGCACGGGCCGGGTTCCAGTCGCTGCCCCAGGGGTATTTTCGCTTCATGACGCCGCCCTGCGCGACCCACTGCCACTCCCATTCGGTGGGCAGGCGAAGGGTCTCCGGACCGGTCAGTTGCCAGTGTTCGCTTAGCCAGCGGCAGAAGGCGACGGCGTCGCTCCAGGCGATGTTGATTGCCGGGTGGTTCTGGAAACCCCAACGCGTGTCGCCCGGTTGTTTGCGCTGGACCAGCTTTCGCCACCAGCGGCGGTCGTGATAGCCGTCCTCAGCGCTCAGGAAAGCGCCGTACTGCTGCCAGGTGATCGGGTACCTGGAAATGCGCAGCGGCTTCACCACGAAGACCTCGGTGGCCCGGCCTTCGAGCGTCACCTCCCCTCCGCCGGCAATGTCGATCCATACGATATCCGGCAAGCCTGCGCTGGTCAGCCCGACGCCACGGCGTGGATCGCCCATCTGATTGAGACGCAGGCCGATCTCTTCGCGGCGATGATGCGGCGTCTTGTCACTGGCCAACTCATCGAGCAAGAGCAGCGGTTCGGGTCGCAGAAAGCGGTGCAGAGTCTTGTCCAGGCTGGCAGCGAGCGTGCGCCATGCCGCGATGCCGGGATCGCAAAAGTCGGGATCGGCCAGCGGCAGGCGGTGACTGAGGTCAAGCAGCGCCAGCAGCACCGGCTTTTGCCGCTGCCAACCCCAGAGGAGAGAATCGCTTCCAGGCCGGTCACCAGGCGTCAAAGCGGCCGCTTGCGCAACAAGCGGCCACCACTCCCTGGCGGCCATTTTCGCCTGCCGGCGCAGCGCCAGGCTGTCGCGATAGCGACCGCACCACTGTCGCAAGCGCGGCCAGTGGATGAGCAGTGTCTCGTGGGCTAACTCGACGTGCTGATCGTCCGGGTCGGAGAGAAAGCCCTGCCCACGCAAGGCATCGACCAGCCGGCTGATCTGCCTGTCGGCGCGCAGGGGTGCAATCTCGGCCGTACGCCGCGTCGGCACCTCGTCGACCACCGTTGCCAACTCGGCAAACAGGCGGGCGCAAGCGAGTTCGAGTGCTGGCTCACTGTCGATCAAACGTTCGATACCGGCGGCCGCGCTATCGACAATGCTCGCCAGCCCACCCATGCGTTCATAGGCCTGCAGGGTCAGTCCCTGCTCGGCGTCACGCTGCTCGAAAAGTCGTTCAAGGGTCAAGGCGATCAGCGGTAGCGCGCCCCGGGTTGCTCCCGCCGCGACAAGCAGCGTGGCAAGCAGTTCGGCCTGCACCGGCACCCCGCAGGCCTGCGCCGGGCCGTTGATGATTGCCTGCAACTGCTCTTCGCCAGTGACCGCTTCGAGGCTTACCAAGGATGCCCGAAACAGATCTTCGCCCAGCCATTCCATCAGGCGAACGGTGAATTCGCTGCGTAGCGTCAACGCCAGAAACAAGCCCTCCATGTCGAGCAATGAGCCAAAGAGCTTACGAAAGCGGCGCGCGCAGGTAGTCGGCGTGTGCGTAAATAACTCTTCGAACTGGTCGAAAAGCAGGAGCATGGGATGCTTCCGCTGGCGCAGCAGATCGATGCTGGCTGCGGTGAGGCGGTCTTCCGACGCTCTCGACTCACCGGTTTCCGCCAGCGCGCGCCGCAGGCGATCGATGGCCTGCTGATCGGCCGCCGTGTCGGCTACCGGGAATTCGCGACAAAGCGCTTCGGCAAGCTGGCGAAAAGGACTGCCCTGCGGCTCGCAACGCAGATAGCCGAGCTGGCCGTGAAGCGCGGCCAGGCGCGGCACGACACCAGCGGCAACGAGTGAAGATTTGCCGGTGCCCGAACGACCGACGACGCTGATCAAGCGCGATTCGGCGAGGCGCCCGACAATCCGTTCGCTATCTTCGTCGCGCCCGAAGAAAAGTCGATGCGCTTCGGGTGTGAAGGCGGCGAGGCCAGGATAGGGATTTACGGCGGAAGCGAGCGCACGATTGTCAGCCTGACCCTTACCGAACACCGCCGTCGGTTTGGAGGCCTTGCTCGCCGGGGGAGGTGCGGCAGCGCTATGAGTCATTTCAGATCAAGCCTCAGGCAACATCCTGCGAATATCATAAGCCTAAGGGTCATGAGCTGTCGAGACACCACTGATGATGCAGGCCATGACCGTTTCCCTGCACCGGCAGTGCGCATTCCGGCGGGCACGCCGGAAGCGCTCGGCGGGCGGTCCGACTGGCGGGGCACGCCTGCGCCACGCCATTGCCAGCGTGGCAACGCAGCAATACCCTGGCCGTGGCAACGCGATCTGGCCTTATAGTGTCGGCTTGCTTCCGGAGACCACCCATGACCCCGCTTCGTAGCCCCAGGCAGCCCATTCTGCAGACCATTCATCGCCCACCGCCTACCCCTTCGCCGGCAAACCGTCCACCGCTGCTCTTCCTGCACGGTGGCTATGTCGATGCGCGCTCCTGGGACGCCCACTTCCTGCCATTTTTCGCCAGCCACGGCTACGATTGCCACGCCCTCAATTTCTCCGGCCACGGCGGCAGCGACGGGCGCGAGTATCTGGATGCCCTGAGCCTCGACGACTATCTCGCCGACGCCGAGCAGATCGTCGCCCGCTTCGACCAACAACCGATCGTCATCGGGCATTCGATGGGTTCCTTTATCGCCGAACGCCTCCTTGAACAATCGCTCGTGGCGGCCGCTGTCCTGCTGGCGCCTGTGCCGACTAACGGCACCCTGGAGTCGGCGACGAAACTGTTGCTGAAATACCCGAAGTTCCTTGGCGAAGTCGTCAATGTAACCAGGGGGAGGGTCAGTGCGACCGCCCTGCACATGATCAAGGAAGTCTATTTTTCGCCGACGACACGGCCGGAAACGCTGCTGCGCTTTGCACAACTGGTGCAGCCGGAATCGGCACGGGCGATTTGCGACCTGGCCCTCCTCGGCTGCTGGCGATGGTCCCCGAAGCCGCCACCTGCGCAGCCGGTACTGGTCGTCTCTGGCGAACTCGACACGGTTTTTCCGCCGCAGCTGGTCCGCCCGCTCGCCCGGCGCTGGAACGCCGAACTACAGATCGTGGCTGCTACCGGACACGCCTTGATTCTCGACGAGCACTGGAGCGATTGTGCCGCGGCCGTGCTCGGCTGGCTGGAACAGCTCGAACAACGCCAGGCCGCCAATTCTGACCAGGCCAAGGAGCTGGCCGGTGTCGTCTGACGGCGAGCGCGCTCCCGCCTGGGCGGCGCTGCGGCCATTGTCCCGCCACCGTCTGACACTAAGCGGTACGCCAATGTCTTCGGGGAACACCCGCCGCAACTTTGGCGCGTATAATGACCCCTCCCACAACCAGCAGAGAGAACTTACATGGGCCTAGATCGCGTGCCCTCGGGCAAAGCACTCCCGAATGATTTCAACGTCGTCATCGAAATCCCGATGCATGCCGATCCCGTGAAGTATGAGGTGGACAAGGAAAGCGGACAGGTCTTCGTCGATCGTTTCATGTCTACGGCCATGCATTACCCTTGCAACTACGGTTACATCCCGCACACCATCGCGGGCGACGACGACCCGGTCGACGTCCTGGTGGTGACCCAGTTTGCGCTGCCCCCCGGGCGTCGTCGTCCGCTGCCGGCCGATCGGCCTGCTGGCCATGGAAGACGAGGCCGGTCAGGACGGCAAGCTGCTGGCGGTTCCGGTGGACAGCCTGACGCAGATGTATCGCGACATCGAGTCGCCGCGCGATTTCCCGCAGGTCATTCTGGACCAGATCGCGCACTTCTTTGCTCACTACAAGGATCTGGAGCGCGGCAAATTTGTCAAAGTCGCCGGCTGGTTAGGCGTCGACGAGGCCAAGAAGGAAATCATGGAGGGCGTGCAGCGCTTCAACGATGCCAAAGACAAACCGAACTTCTGAGCAGGTCCTTACCTTACTTTGATCAAGGGGCGCGCAAGCGCCCCTTTCGCTGATGCCTGTGCCCATGTCTCTCAGAATTGCCATTGCCCAGATCAACGCCACGGTCGGCGACTTTGCCGGCAACTCGGCGCGTATCCTCGATTTTGCCGAACGCGCCAGAGAACAAGGAGCAGACTTACTGCTGACGCCGGAATTGGCGCTCTCCGGCTACCCGCCTGAAGATCTCCTGCTACGCGAGGATTTCTGTGCCGCCTGCGCAATCGAACTCGACGCCCTGGCCGCCAAGCTCACGGGAATCGCCGTTCTCGTCGGCCATCCGGAACGGCGCGGCGAGCGTTGCTATAACGCGGCGACGCTGATCAGCGACGGCGCGCGCGTCGCCACCTACCACAAGCAGCGGCTGCCGAGCTACGAGGTATTCGACGAAGAACGCTATTTCGATTCCGGCGCAGGCGCGTGCGTGCTGACGCTCAAGGGCGTGCGCTGCGGCGTGAATATCTGCGCCGACGTATGGGAGGCCGGCGCCGCCGATCTGGCCCGCCAGGCGGGCGCCGAAATCCTGCTGGTCCTCAACGCCTCTCCCTATCACATCGGCAAACGCGAGCGACGTACCGAGGTCCTCCGCCAGCGTATCGCCAGTACCCGCCTGCCGGTGATCTACGCCAACCTCGCCGGCGGCCAGGACGAACTGGTCTTCGACGGCGGTTCCTTCGTTCTCGACTCGCAGGGAAGGCTCTGCTGCCAACTACCGCAGTTCGAGGAAGCTCTGGCCATCGTCGACATCGTCGACGGCGAGCCACAGCCGGGGACCATCGTTGCCGCGCCGTGCATCGAAGCCGAGGTGTATCAGGCGCTGGTCCTCGGCGTGCGTGATTACCTCGGCAAGAACGGCTTCCCGGGCGCCATCATCGGCCTTTCGGGAGGCATTGATTCCGCCCTGACGCTGGCCATCGCCGTCGACGCACTCGGTGCCGACCGCGTGCGCGCGGTGATGATGGCCTCCCCGTACACGGCGGCGATCAGCCTTTCGGAATCCCGCGAAATGGTCCGCCTGCTCGGCGTACGCTACGACGAAATTGGCATCGCGCCGGCGATGGAGACCATGGCCAGCCTGCTGCAGGATCAGTTTGCCGGCCTGCCCGCGGATACCACCGAAGAAAATCTCCAGGCCAGAATCCGCGGCATGATTCTGATGGCCCTCTCCAACAAGACCGGTTCGCTGGTCCTGACCACTGGCAACAAGTCGGAGATGGCAGTCGGCTACTGCACTCTGTACGGGGACATGGCCGGCGGCTTTGCCGTCATCAAGGACATCGCCAAGACCTGGGTCTACCGCTTGTCGCGCTGGCGCAACACGCGCTCCGCGGTGATCCCCGAGCTGATCATCAGCCGTCCGCCGTCGGCCGAGTTGAAGCCCGGCCAGACCGATCAGGACAGCTTGCCCGCGTACGAAGTGCTCGATGCGATCGTTGCCGCGTACATGGAAAAAGACATCAGTCCGCGCGAAATCATCGCCAGCGGCTACGCCGAAGCGGACGTGCGGCGCGTCGTGCATCTGTTGAAGATCAGCGAGTACAAGCGACGCCAGGCACCGATCGGGATTCGCGTCACGCAACGTGGTTTCGGCAAGGACTGGCGCTATCCGATCACCAATCGCTACCGCGACCCCTACTGATCGTCGGTAGCGATGATCGCAGTGATCACTTATCGATGCCCTATTTCTGATAGCATTTCTTTACGACTTTCCCGGGAGCAAAGGCCATGAAAAAAAATTGAAGCCATCATCAAACCATTCAAACTCGATGAAGTACGCGAAGCCCTGTCGGAAATTAGCGTCACCGGCCTGACCGTGACCGAGGTCAAAGGCTTCGGTCGCCAGAAAGGACACACCGAACTCTACCGCGGCGCCGAATACGTGGTCGATTTTCTGCCCAAGGTGAAAATCGAAATCGTTGTTTCGGATGCCGTCGTCGAAGGCGCCATCGACGCCATCGTCAAGGCGGCGCGCACCGGCAAGATCGGTGACGGCAAGATTTTCGTGACCACGGTCGAACAGGTGGTGCGCATTCGCACCGGCGAACTCGACGAATCGGCGATCTGAGGAACATCAGCGCGGCTTGCTGGCCGCTTTCAACAGCACCCACAGGGCGCCATCGCCGCCGTCGCAGGGCGGCGCGTGACAGAAGGCCAGCACATCCTTGCTGCGACCCAACCAGACCTTGACCAGCTGGCGCAGGATCGCTTCGCGACCCGGTGAACCGTGGCCACGGCCGTGTACGATGCGCAGGCAGCGCCTGCCGGAAGCGAGTGATTCGGCGAGGAAAAGGCTCACCTGCTGGTGCGCTTCATGGCGGTTCATGCCGTGCAAATCGACATGCTCCTGGATGCTCCAGCGGCCTCTGCGCAGGTCACGCAACAATGTCCGCGGCAGGCCGCTACGCAGGAAGGAGTCGGCATCGCCGAGATCGAGCCAGTCGTCGATGGCCAATGGCGCTTGCAGCAGCTCGGCGAGCACCGCCGCTTCGTCGCGCTCCAGCTGACGCGGGCGTGGGCTGGGTTTCGGTGCTTCAAAGCTTACCCGATCAGGCTTGGACAGCGGTGTCGCGCCGTCAACCGCGGCCAGAAAAGCGGCCAAATCCTCGCTGCTCGGTAGCTGTTGCTGAGTCATTGCAAAAAATCCTGTTGGTGCCGGCCCTACCCCCTCGCGAAGGGAGTGTCGTACGCGACGCTGCGAGGCCTCAGCCGGCCAGGCCGAGGCTGTCAAGATAGCGCTCGGCATCGAGCGCTGCCATGCAACCGCTGCCCGAGGAGGTGCACGCCTGCCGATAGATATGATCCTGCACGTCGCCCGCAGCAAAGACGCCGGGGATCGACGTCGCCGTGGCATTTCCCTTCAGTCCCGACTGGGTAATCAGGTAACCGCCTTCCATTTCCAGTTGGCCGGTGAACAGCTCGGTGTTCGGTCGGTGACCGATGGCAATGAACACACCCATCAGCGGAATGTCCTCTGCGCTGTCGGTCAGCTTGTCCCTGATGCGCATGCCGGTGACACCGGAGTGATCGCCGAGCACTTCCTCAAGCGTGCAGTTCCAGCGAATGCTGACCTTGCCGGCTTTTTCCTTGGCGAACAGCTTGTCCTGCAGAATTTTCTCGCTGCGCAGCTTGTCGCGACGGTGCACCAGGGTGACGTGACTGGCAATGTTGGCCAGGTACAGCGCCTCTTCGACAGCGGTATTGCCACCACCGATGACCGCCACCGCTTGCTCGCGGTAGAAGAAGCCGTCACAGGTCGCGCAAGCGGAAACGCCGCGACCGGCGTATTCTTCTTCGGACGGCAGGCCGAGATACTGCGCCGAAGCGCCAGTGGCGATGATCAGTGCGTCGCAGGTATAGGTAGCCGAGTCACCGATCAGCGTCAGCGGCTTTTCGGTCAGCCTGGCAGTATGAATATGATCGAAAATGATCTCGGTGTCGAAGCGACGCGCGTGCTCCTCAAAGCGCAGCATCAGCTCGGGGCCCTGCACGCCGTGCGCGTCGGCCGGCCAGTTGTCGACGTCGGTCGTCGTCGTCAACTGCCCTCCCTGCGCCAAGCCGGTAATCAGCACCGGTTTGAGGTTGGCGCGGGCAGCGTAGACGGCTGCCGTATAGCCGGCAGGGCCGGAGCCGAGGATCAGCAGGCGGCAATGGCGGGTTGCTTCGGTCATCTTTATGGGCTCGGGTAGTGGGTGACGCAAAAATTATAACCGGCAACGCCGCGTGTTCTGCCGCCAAGTTTGTCGCGCGTTTGCTTGGGAATCCTGCAAAGTGCCTTATAATCGCCGCGCAAGCCATTGATAGAAATCACTTCACTTGACGAGAGAATGCCTCATGAACACTCAGGTCGAGCAGCCCAGGCGAGGACCAAGCCTGACTTTGCTGCACAGCATTCCGATTTTTGCCGGTGTACCGGATGCGCAACTCGAACAGATCGCCAAGGTCGCCTTCCAACGCCGCGTTCCTCGCTTGACGACGATCGTTCGCGCGGGCGACAGCACCGACTCGCTCTACGTGCTGATCAGCGGTGGCGCCAAGGTACTTAACAGCGACGAAGAAGGACGCGAAGTGATTCTGACCTTGCTTGGGCCAGGTGAATTCTTTGGCGAAATGGGGCTGATCGATGGCAGCCCGCGTTCGGCCGACGTGATGTCCACCGAGACCTGCGAATTGCTGGTGATCACCAAGAACGACTTCAAGCGTTGCCTGGCCGAGAACTTCGATCTCTGCCTGAATATCATGAAGAGCCTCGTCCGGCGCCTGCGCGAGGCCGACCGCAATATCGAGAGCCTGGCGCTGATGGACGTTTACGGCCGCGTCGCCAAGCTGCTTCTCGACTTCTCGGAAGAAGAGCGTGGCGAGCGCATCATCCGCCGTCGCCTGACCAAGCAGGACATCGCCAAGATGATTGGCGCCTCGCGTGAAATGGTCAGCCGGGTGATGAAGGATCTCGAAAATCAGGGATACTTCCGCGTTGAAGATGGCCGCATCGTGATCCTTGAAAAGCGCGTACCGGCCCCGGGCGCGGCCGCTGCCCGTCCGTAAGACGCAGACAAAGCAGCACACTTACCACTCACCAGGCATTCAATCGCCCCAATGGCTCTACTGAACAAACTTGCCGGCCGAATCTCCTATACCGCGCGAACGCCGAGTCCCTTGCCCGAGAAAATCGCGCTCCTCCTGGAAGAATCGCGTTGGTTGATCCTGATCGTTATCGCCAGCTTTCTGGCGCTTTCCTTCTGGGGTTACAACCCCGACGACCCGGGCTGGTCGCACGCCGCCTACACGACGACGCTGCACAACCCGGCCGGCCGCAGTGGCGCCTGGCTAGCCGACCTGATGCTCTACATTTTCGGCCTTTCCGCCTGGTGGTGGATTGTTCTGCTGCTGGTCTTCGTGTGGTGGGGTTACCGACGTCTGAACCGGCAGCGACCCGTCGATCGGCGGCCGCTGTACATCGCCCTGGCCGGTTTTCTGGTACTGGTCATCGCCAGCAGCGGCCTGGAAACCCTGCGCTTCTACACGGTCAAGGCACCGCTCCCCGTCGGTCCGGGTGGCATGATCGGCATCGAACTGGCGGCGTTCACAGTCCGCAATCTTGGTTACACGGGCGCGACGCTGGCGCTGTCCGCCTTGCTGGCGCTGGGCTGGAGCATCTTCACCGGGGTCTCCTGGCTGGCCGCCGCCGAGGGCATCGGTGCGCTGTTCGAACGTGCTGTGCTGGCCGTCCACCGCGTCTTCGAGCGCTGGCAGGACCGCCGCATCGGCCGTGAAGTCGCTCGCGAACGCGAAGCCGTCGTCGAGGTCGAGAAGAAGCGCGTCGAAACGCATGAACCGATCCTCATCGAAAGGCGCGAACCGGTCATTGCTGGCGCGCCCTTGCCGCCGAAGGTCGAGAAGCGGATCGACCGCGAACGGCAAGCACCGCTGTTCCCCGAGGCGGTCAGCGGCGGCCTGCTGCCGCCCCTGCACCTGCTCGAACCGGCGCCGCTGCAAAGTGAGCGCGTCAGTCCCGAAACGCTCGAGTACAACTCGCGCCTGATCGAGCGCAAGCTGGCCGATTTCGGCGTTCAAGTGACCGTCACTGCCGCCTACCCCGGGCCGGTGGTGACGCGCTACGAATTCGAGCCGGCAGTCGGCGTCAAGGGCGCGCAGATTCTCAATCTGGCAAAAGACCTGGCGCGCTCCTTGTCGCTGGTCTCGGTGCGGGTCGTCGAAACACTGCCCGGCAAGTCGTCGATGGCGCTTGAACTGCCGAACCCGAAACGACAGATGGTACGCCTGCTGGAAATCATCGCCAGCAAGGAATACCACGACATGCACTCGCCGCTGACGATGACGCTCGGCAAGGATATCGCTGGCCAGCCGGTGGTCGTCGATCTCGCCAAGATGCCGCACCTGCTGGTCGCCGGTACCACCGGCTCCGGCAAGTCGGTGGGTATCAACGCGATGATCCTGTCACTGCTCTACAAGGCCGAGCCGGATCAGGTGCGGCTGATCCTGGTCGACCCCAAGATGCTCGAACTGTCGATCTACGAAGGCATCCCGCACCTGCTGGCGCCGGTCGTGGTGGACATGAAGCAGGCCGCCAACGCCCTCAACTGGTGTGTCGCGGAAATGGATAAGCGCTATAAGCTGATGTCGGCGATCGGGGTGCGCAACCTGGCGGGACTCAACCAGCGCGTCAAGGACGCCGAGAAAAATGGCGAAAAGCTCAGCAACCCGGTCTCGCTGACCCCGGATACCCCTGAGCCGCTGTCGATCTTGCCGCACATCGTTGTCGTCATTGACGAACTCGCCGATCTGATGATGGTTGCCGGCAAGACCGTCGAACAACTGATTGCCCGCCTGGCCCAGAAAGCGCGTGCCTCGGGAATCCACCTCATCCTGGCAACGCAACGGCCGTCGGTCGACGTGATCACCGGCCTGATCAAGGCCAACATCCCGACCCGCATCTCCTTCCAGGTGTCGTCGAAAATCGACTCGCGCACGATTCTCGACCAGATGGGTGCCGAGGCCCTGCTCGGCCAGGGCGACATGCTCTATCTGGCCCCGGGAAGCGGCTATCCGACGCGCGTCCATGGCGCGTTCGTCGCCGACGAGGAAGTGCATCGCGTCGTCGACCATCTCAAGAAGGCCGGCGCACCGGAATACCTGGAAGACGTGCTGACTGGCGCCGGTGGCGACACTAACGGTGATGGCGGTGGCGAAGGCGGCGGCCTCGATACCGATGGCGAAGCCGATCCGGTCTATGACCAAGCGGTCGAAGTGGTGCTCAAGAACCGCCGAGCGTCCATTTCGCTCGTCCAGCGTCACCTGCGCATCGGTTACAACCGCTCGGCGCGACTGATCGAAGCCATGGAAAAAGCCGGCCTGGTTTCCGCCATGGACGCCCGCGGCGGCCGCGAAGTCCTGGCCCGCAAGGAAGGCGAATGATGGCACGAATCCCGCTGCTGCCCCCCCCGCGTGCTGCGCAGCCTGTGCGCAGGCGCCTGCCTGCTCGTGGCGCCGCTGGCGAACGCTGGCGCGATCGATAAACTGCACCAGTTTCTCGATTCGACGCGCACCGTGCGCGCCGATTTCGCGCAAACCGTCGTCGCCAGGAACGGGCGGCAGGGGCAGGTATCGAGCGGCGTGATGATCATTTCACGCCCCGGAAAATTCCGTTGGCAGATCGACAAGCCGTACGCGCAGTTGCTCGTCGGCGACGGTGAGAAGATCTGGATCCACGACCCCGATCTGCGCCAGGTGACGGTCAGAAAAGCGGGCCCTACCCTGGGCGGGACGCCGGCGGCACTACTCGCTGGCGACAGCCGCATCGAAAAAGACTTCAGCTTGCACGAAGCCGGCCAGCGCGATGGTCTGGAGTGGGTCGAGGCCATTCCCAAAGCGCCCGACAGCGGCTTTGAGAAGGTCAGTCTCGGCTTTGCCGGCGATGAACTGCGCGCCATGATCCTGCTCGACAGCCTCGGCCAGACCAGCTCGCTGGTCTTCGCAGGTATTGAACGCAACCCGCAACTCGCCCCGTCGCTGTTCCGCTTCACGCCGCCGGCCAATACCGACGTAATCGGGGAGTGAGACGCCGGTCGCCCGCTGAATCGGGCGGCTAGGTTTGCTGCCGTTTGCTGCCCTTGCCACTTTTCGGCAATCCATGATCATCAATGAGCATCAGCGCGCTTGACTTGATTTTCCAGCACCGTATAATGCGGCCTTCCTTGAAGTTCAGCAGTACCGACTTTGACGAAGGCGCGTAGCTCAGTTGGTTAGAGCACCACCTTGACATGGTGGGGGTCGTTGGTTCGATTCCAATCGCGCCTACCAGAATTCTCCAGGAATCAGGTAGATGCAGCACAAAAAAAGCCGCCCTCGGGCGGCTTTTTTTGTTGCGTTCGCCCTGCCCCTGGCGCACGCAACAAAAAAAACGGGGGGCGCTCTGGGCGCCCCCTCAAGTCAGACCTGCTTTGGCCAGATCACCTTCTCCGCGACGGTTGGAAACTCGGCACGGGCGGCGCCACGAAAACCGTCATCCGAGCCCGGCTAGCCTTGCAGGCCATCGCTATCGGACGACGATTGCCACCGCCTAGGCGAACATCCAGCCCGGATCGCTGACCGGCACTTCCGCCGCTGCTGCGCCATCATTTGCCGCAGCGTCGAAGTAGATGTCGCTGTCCCCGCCAACGGACCAGCCCTCGTGCCATAGATCGGCCAGACCCGGCAGAACGACCCCGGCAGCCGCCGCATCATCCGCGGCCACGTTGAAATACACGTCAGTCATATCTACCGTGCGACCGTCGGCCATCGTGGCACTGCTGCGCTCGAAGTGCAGGTTACCCTCTCGGTCGAGGAAAGGCAGCTCGCTAAAGTCGACATTCAGCGCCGCCACCCCGGTTTCGGCCAGCGTCATCAGCTCGCCGACATCGGACTGATGGTTGCCGTTAACATCGCGCCAGATCAGCAGATTCACAAAGTCGCTATCGGCGGCATCGACCAGGCCATCGCCGTTGCTGTCGTAGCTCGCCAGTTGCGCGAAGCCCGCGCCCTTGGCCGTGCCGCCAAACAGTTCGCTGATGTCGTCGATCTGCCCGTTGCCGTTCTTGTCGACCGCCAGGAAACCTTCACCTCCCGAGATCCAGCCCGACTGCACCGCGTTGCCGTTACCAAACAGATCAAAGGTACCTGTCGAGTTGGCGCGGCTGACGGTCTGTATGCCGTTGCCGTCGAGGTCGATCACGATCGGCGTAATGCCGGCGTCGCGGGTCATGTCGTTCTGGCCCGACACCAGGCTAAAGGCCATTGTCTTGCTGACGTTGGTCTTCGCCGTCGCGTCGCCGGCCACGTCCGAATCGACGGCATCGTTGCTTCCGGTATCCTGGACCGCCCACTTCCAGTTGCTCATGTTGTTCCACTGCTTGTACTGGTAGTACTGAACATTCCCCTTGTCGAATTCCAGCACGTAGGTGCCCGGGTTAATGTTGCTGAAGAGGTAGTTGCCGCTGCTGTTGGTGGTGGTAGAAGCGACGGTGGCACCGGTGACGGCATCCAGCAGCTTGACCTTGATACCGCCAATACCGGGCTCGCTGCTATCCTGGATATTGTTGTGGTTCATGTCGTCCCACACCTTGTCGCCCACCGACGCTTTCTTGAACAGTCCGGCGTCCCAGCTGAGGTCGTTCTCGCCAGCAGTCAGCTGGGTAGAGACTGTCTGGCCGCTACCGGTGTCGACGTCCGAATCCTTGGCGTCGTTGTTACCAGCATCCTTCGTGGTGAAAGTGTAGCCGACGGGCTTGACCACCTTTATGGCGTAGTCGTCAGGGGTCAGATTGCTGAAAAGGTAGTAGCCATTGCTGTCAGTAGTCGTGCTGCCGATTTCGCCACCGGTTTTGTTCAGCAGTTTCACCGTTACGCCAGCGACACCCGCTTCGTCGCTGCCCTGAAGCCCATCGCCGTTGCTGTCCAGCCAGACCCGGTCGCCGATAGAGGCCTTTGGCTGCTCGGGTTCGCAGTTAACCGCAGTACAGACCTTCAGCTTCTCGATCTTGAACTCGTCGTCGGGCGTCTTATCTTCGACGCTGGCGGCGATGATCAGCACGTTGCCACTCACGTCGCCAGAGTTGAAATCGGCCCAGCGCGAACTGCCGTTAGACGCGTTGTTGCTCTCGTACGACGTCATGCTGGCCAGCAAGGCATCATTCACGTTGTTGATCGGGATCGCTGATGAGCCGATCCACACCGAGATGTCGCTGTCGTCCACGACATAGCCCAGGTAAGCGCGGTCCACTATGACGGACTGGGAGAACTGGTAAACCACATAGTTGTCGCGTCCGCCGACGTTGTCGACAGTGTGGCGGTTTCCGCTGCCGCTCCCCTCGCTGGTATCCGTAACGCCGTTTCCGCCACCATAGGCACCCAGATAAGCCTCGGCCCAGTTGCCGTTACTGTCCTGACGACTCCATGCGGTTGCCGTCACCGAGACGCCAGAGCCCGCGTCAGTATAGACGCGTGAGTTACCATCCAGGCCGTCGGTAGAAGAGTTGCCGGAGAAATCGTAGGTGATGCAGACCGGCGCGTAGTTCGGCGACCGGTAGCCGAAGTCTTGAGCGAGGTTAACCTCGCCCGGCGTCAGCGTTTCGGTAGACATACTGTCGTTGCCGCCGTCAGGATCAACGACGTTCGTCCAGCCCGCTCCATTTTGCGGCAAGGTGCTGGTGTCCACCATCACTTGGTAAGTAATACCGGAACCAGGCCCACCCGTAGAGTCATAAGTGGGACCAGCCAACAGGGGCCCAAAGAAGTAGTAACCCGTCTCTACGACATTGGCAGTGTTCGGATTGTCACCCGTCACCGTGGTGGCCACCACCTCGAAATCGCCGTCGCCATCGGTATCAGCCAACAACTTGACAGTTACGCCATTGATGCCTTCCCCAATATCGTATGCGTTATTAAGGTTGCAATCGGCAAATACCGTGTCGCCGATTCCTGCCGTCTTGACCTCAATGATGGTCGGCTGGTGACTGGGATTATTGCCGCCCGGCGAGAGGATGATACCAATGTCCTGGCCAGCCACAGGGACAAAGGCGACGCCTTCCGCGATAGCGAGATTCGCGATATTCTGGGCCATCACTCCCGAATGATCGTAATCTATCAAAGAACCCAGGCCCGCGCTAATTTCTGCTGGTGGAGCGCCAAGCACCTTCCATATCGCCCACTGTACATCGCCTGAGGTGAATGTTTCATTCCCAGCGACACCATCAATGTTGTAGCTGTAGGAATTAGTGAACGCACTAGATGGAGACGGCTCCAGCACAACGTTTCCTGGTTCAACGATATTATTGAATATCCAGTTGACAGCCTGGAGGCTATCGTAGTAACCGTCCAAGTCAAGGTCTACTTGCCCTGACGGAAGGACGCCGTCTATCGAGCCGTACGCTGAATAGCTTGAATACACAGTGACCGGGTAAATCGTACCACGGGAGATACTTCCAACCGGATCGAGGCACCAAGCATCATACATCCCATTGATCAAGCCACCACTTGCGACGTTCACGTTGAAGTAACTGGGCACACCCCATACAGGATAGAGGTGATAGTTATAGAAGCGATCGCTCTCCACCAAGGGGGTTTCTTCAGGGCCTCGACACTCGGATAGCATAGTTCCCTTCGTCATACTCGGCAATTGAAAAATCGTTAACTTTCATGGGCTTATGACAAGAGCTTGTAAACCCCTCTGAAATCAGGTCTACTCTCGTCTTTTGGGCAACCGAAATGAGTGTGACGAATGGAGCCAGCCTGATGTGCTGCTTGAGGGAAGTAGACGACCCGCGCAAACCCAGCAATGGGACGCTGCACGACTTCGTTGAGATTCTGGTGATTGCCATGGCCGCGGTACTCTCCGATTGTGACACCGTCGAAGACATCGCCTATTGGGCGTACAAGAAGGAGGATTGGCTGCGTCAGTTCCTGCCGCTCAAGAACGGCGTCGCGTCCGAGAAGACGTTTCTGAGGATCT